>NZ_BAIZ01000030.1 GCF_000613445.1 Hoylesella shahii DSM 15611 = JCM 12083 | reverse complement strand
CACGAACCCAAAAACTCATCAACTCAAAAACTAATCAACTTAAAAACTTAAATTATTATCTTTTATTTTACAAAGTCGCTCTAATTTTCGCAGCGTTCTAGCGAAAATAGAGGCCACAAAGTAGGTAAATCTGTACTTTTTATAACCTTACACGTCTTTATATTTGTCCGTTTTTAAGCATACAACCTGCATTTTGCACCATTTTGCCTTTCTAGTTTGGTCGTAAGCTCGAAATTTTTCAAGCCCAATTACACGCTTTTAGCCCCTAAAAACCCACTTTTTACCCCCTATTTGGACCCTTTCAGCTATGATTTTGGTGGTGATAAAAGGTTTTGTTTATACCAACGCTGTGAATATTTATGCTTTCCATCTTGCGTGTAGCAGCATTTTACACTGCGTTTTGCACCTTTTTACCTTGCGTTTAGCACCAAAACGCAATGCGTTTAGCAGCAAAACGCACCGCATTTAGCAGCATATTGCACCACATTTAGCACAAAATAGCCCTAAAACGGGTGTAAATGGCGAGTTTTTCAAATAAATATTCATTTTATTGCATTCACAAACTACCCCCCGCTTGCATCAAGACAAACCCTCGCGAGAATCGATTTTTTGCACGCTGACATACGATTGGTGGATAAAAAGGCACTCATAATGTTAAAATTCTTACTAAAAACAAGACAAATTTTAGTTGATGGGTTAACAAGGTGACGAGTTAACGGGCTGACAAATTAACAAGACTGGTAGCGCAGCCACCTAACCACCTCTGCTTTTCCTAAACGTGATGCCATAAAACCTGTTGTTCCAGAACAGTTCTGTTTGCTTGTCTTCTGCCTGTGGCGGAACACATTGCTCCATTTCGTGCAAGTCTACCGTCTTACCATCGAAATACGACTTAGAGAAAACGCTTTTCTTATACTGCGACTCCACAAAGTCGGCCGTTTCGTCGGCAACAAGAATTTTACTCCCAGGCTTGGCAACCCTCAGCATTTCGTTCATTGCACGAGCCTTATCGTTAAAGAAGTTGATGGCTCCATTGTTGAAAACAAGGTCGAAAGTGTTGTCGGCAAAAGGCAGTTGTTCGGCAGGACATTGCACAAGCGTTAAGTTTGTTTTCTTCTGCCATTTCTTTTTGCACCGCTTAAGCATACCCAACGAAATGTCGACACCCACCAACTCCAACGTTTTAAGGTCGACACCCTGCGGCAGATGGTTCAAGTCGGCCCCTGTACCAATAGAGACATAGAGCACGGAGATGTTGTTTCGCCACTCCAAACGGCTCATCAGTTGGAAACGCAATTGGTCGATAGCCCCGCCATATTTAAGCCGCCCCATCCATTTCTCTCCAAAATCGTAAACGTAAGACATCCAATCGTACATCTTCATGTACTTGTGGTTATCCCCACTAACAAAGTCGTTATCCATATACACGAAGATGCCGTCCTCTTGTTTTAAACCCTCTGCCTTAACTTCGGGTTTCAACCATGTTGATATATTTGCTGCCATAATGATGATGTGCTGTTATGTTATACACGTTTCTCTTTTAACCGGTCGTTGCAACAGACCAAAGAACCGCCGTAATGGTTCTCTCGCCTTATAAATAATACCTTTCCCATAGCCCAACACAGCACGCACAAGCGCGTGGTGAGCATGTGAGGTTAGCGTAGCACGGTTATTGTCCGCTTGTTGTAGTCAAGCAAAAACGAACGGTCTTTAAGGAAAGACAAGTTTAAGGTGCCAACGCTGCGGTCGAACAGTCTGAAATCTAGCACAAAGTGCTGTTTGCCCAAGATAACGGCAACGTTCTCGCATTCTTTAACCTTTTGATTGCTCAGCTTTCTAGATGCACTGGCCACTTCCGTTTCCACTTCGCGTGTCGGTTTTAGCTTGATGTTGTTTGGAACATAATTGTTTCGGCTACCTGTATCGAACACAAATCTCCCCCGTATGCCGTTTATCTCGGCATGAAGTGTGATGAGGTCGCGACCAACATCAGCATAATGCCTGTGGTTCTTCCATTTTAACGTATAGTCGGGCGCACATTTGCCGGTGGGATTTCGTTGCACAAGCATGTCTTTGAGGTTAAAGAGCCACAGGTCTTGTTTCAGGATGTTAGCTCCGATGATGAATTGGGGCGTGTACTGTTGCAGCTTTTCGGCCATGTTGAAAACCAAACAAGCAACATTTCTATACGTTTTACCGCAAAACGAAATAGAATCAAACGTAACCGGTTTTGCCCTTACATGTTCGTTGTCTGCACTAAGAATCAATTTCTCCGTTGCGTCCAACTGTATTTTGCACGAGTCTACGGCGTAAGTAGAGTCTATCATACACAGCGAGCAGCCCGTATCTATAAGCGCTTGCACGGTCATGACCTTGTTTGGGGTGCTCAGCATGGCATCGGCGTAGATAAATCCATACCGATTGTACAGCTTCGATTGAGCCGCAACGCCTATCGCGAAGGGCAAGAGTAACAGTAGGTGCAATGCGCGTTGTTTCATTTGCCTGATTGTTGGTTTAGACTTTTGGTACAAAAGTACGACGTTCTATGGACTTATGCAAGTCATTCATCGTGTTTTTGACAACAAATTCAATTGAAACACGCTAGGAACTGGCAAGATAAAAGAGCCTGTAAGTTCTCCGCATGGGCATGGGCATAAGCCATTGCCAAGCATGGAAACAAGCGTTGGTAAGGGTTTACAACAGCAGAGAATTTGTAGTTTGCGCTAAACTTTTCTGCATAAAACATTGGCGTAAATCCGAAAATTCGATAAATTTACAGGGGTTGGTTGCGAAAGAAAGCGGAATAAAACGACGTCTTTCTTAAAACAAACGCGACCCAAAACAAGCAATCACTTGATACAGATACAAATGAAAAGAAACACATTGACAGCCCTTTTAGCCCTCGTACTATCTACCTGGAGCACACCTAACGTGCAAGCACAAACGGAAGAACAGCATTTGAGCCATGCCGTTAGCTACGACTTGCCACGACTTGTGGCACAAAAAGGCATGGAGAACGTTTACGATGCCATTGGCACACTGCCTGGAATAGTGGTGCAAAACGGCGTTTACACGCTTGGCGGACGCGCTATTGCCGTGTCTATCAACGGCGAAACGCAGAACATTCCCTACAACCAACTGTAAGAGTTGCTGCGCGCCATGCCTGCAAGCGGCATCGAACGGGTGGAAATTGTACACAATCCTGCTGCACGCATGCAAGCCAACGCACCACTAATCGCCCTTACCTTTAAGCGTGGAGAAGGAGAAAGCAGACCGTTTGCGGCCGAAGTGGGTGGCGACATAGCGTTTAGGCATCGCACATTGTTCGGCGAAAGGGCATCGGGCTTACAATAAGGCTATAAGGGCGATGGATTTATCGTGACTGATAAGTATAACAACGCATGGGGCTGCGCCACAAGCCTAACGGTGGTGTAATTTACATTACCCCCAATCGACTATCTCGAATTACTAAACTTTGTTAATTAAACGTAACGACAAAGTTAAATAGCTGTCGCACTTATTAGTTAAAGCACATTAATTCGTACCTTTGCAGTCCGATTATTATGGGGGTAACCCTTAGAGCCTCCGCTGCAACCGTGTTAATAGTCATGCTTTTGGCCGAGCCTGACGGTTAGTGAATCGGCTGCGAAAACCGAAAAATGTTTTTTAGTAGTATCAATTAAAAATTAGAATGGACACTTTAAGTTACAAGACTATTTCCGCTAACAAGGAAACGGCTAAGAAAGAGTGGGTAGTTATCGACGCTACCGACCAGGTAGTTGGTCGTCTTTGCTCAAAGGTAGCTAAGCTTATCCGCGGCAAATACAAACCCAACTTCACTCCCCACGTTGACTGTGGCGACAATGTAATTATCATCAACGCCGCGAAAGTGGTTTTCACGGGTAAGAAAGAAACCGATAAGGTTTACACTCGCTATACTGGCTACCCCGGTGGACAGCGTTTTAACACGCCTGCCGAATTGCGCAAGCGTAAGGGTGGCGTAGATCGCATCATCCGCCACGCTGTTAAGGGCATGCTGCCCAAAGGCATCCTAGGCCGCCATTTGCTTGGCAACCTCTACGTATTCGAAGGAACCGAGCACGACAAGGCTGCTCAACAGCCCAAGGCCATCGACATTAACCAGTATAAATAAGGAAAAGAAATGGAAGTAGTAAATGCAATTGGTCGCCGCAAGAGCGCTGTAGCTCGTGTTTACCTCTCTGAAGGTACTGGCAAAATAACGATCAACAAGAAAGACATCAACCAATATTTCCCCTCTGCCATCTTGCAGTACGTGGTTAGACAACCACTGCAGTTGCTCGAAGCAGCCGAGAAATACGACATCAAAGCTAACCTCGACGGTGGTGGTTACACCGGACAAAGCCAAGCACTGCGCCTAGCCATCGCACGCGCACTGGTTAAAGTAAACGAGGAAGACAAGAAAGCTCTGAAAGACCAAGGTTTCCTCACACGCGACTCTCGTGCTGTTGAGCGCAAAAAGCCAGGTCAACCCAAGGCTCGTCGTCGCTTCCAGTTCAGCAAGCGTTAATGTGTTTATGCCCTGCTTGCCATTTACTGGCTTGCGCTTAAGGTCTATCTCAAAGGTGGCTTAAGTATCACAACGCTGTATTTAGGCACCAAGCACTGGCAAAACCCAAGCTGAACAACGTTTAGCATCTAAACGGGCGCGACTCGTTAAGGCATAAGCCACGATTACCTGCCCGCTGGTTCTAAATAAAAAGAATTTAAAAGAAAGTAAACATCCAAACAAAACAAAGACATGTCAAGAACAAACTTTGACCAACTGTTACAGGCAGGTTGCCATTTCGGACACCTCCGCCGCAAGTGGAACCCTGCAATGGCTCCCTATATCTTCATGGAACGCAACGGCATCCATATCATCGACCTCCACAAAACTGTGGCTAAGGTAGACGAAGCAGCCGAAGCGCTCAAGCAAATTGCTAAGTCGGGCAAGCGCATTTTGTTCGTCGCTACTAAAAAACAAGCTAAGGACGTGGTAGCCGAAAAGGCTGCTAGCGTAAACATGCCTTACGTTATCGAACGTTGGCCAGGCGGTATGCTCACCAACTTCCCCACCATTCGTAAGGCTGTTAAGAAAATGGCGAACATCGACAAACTGATGAACGACGGTACTTTTGCCAACCTCTCAAAGCGCGAGTTGCTTCAAGTAACACGCCAACGCGCTAAACTTGAGAAGAACCTTGGCTCTATTGCCGACCTCACACGCTTGCCTAGCGCTCTCTTTGTTATCGACGTAATGAAAGAAGCTATCGCTGTTAAAGAGGCTAAACGCCTTGGTATCCCTGTGTTCGCAATGGTTGATACCAACTCTGACCCTCGCGATATCGACTTCATTATCCCCGCAAACGACGACGCTAAAGATAGCATCGAGGTTGTTCTCAACGCTTGCTGCGCTGCCATCGCCGAAGGCTTGGAAGAGCGTAAGGTAGAAAAAGCCGACGAAAAGGCTGCTGCCGAACAAAGCGAAGAAACCGCTCGCGCTCCTAAAAAAGCACGCAAAGACGGGGCTAAGGCCGTAGCCGAAGTAGCTGAAGAAGTTAAAGAAGAGGCCTAAAAATAAAATATGAAGCGGCAAAGGGGCATTAATGGCCGCCCGAGCCGCTTCTTTTCTCAACAATAAAATTAAGCAAAGGAAAATATTATGGCTGTTTCAATAGCAGACGTACAGAAGCTGCGCAAACTCACTGGTGCTGGTTTGGCAGACTGCAAGAAAGCTCTCGACGAAACCGTTGGCGACATCGAGAAGGCAATTGAGATTATTCGCGCCAAGGGTCAGGCTATCGCCGCTAAGCGTTCAGACCGCGAAACCTCTAACGGTTGCGTACTTGTAAAGGCTGAAAATGGCTTCGGTGCTATCATCGCCTTGAAGTGTGAAACCGACTTCGTTGCTAATGGTAAAGACTATATTCAACTTACGCAAGACATCATCGATGCTGCCGTTGCTGCTAAGGCTAAAAACCTCGACGAGGTTAAGGCGCTTACATTGGCTGATGGAACGAAGGTTGAAGACGCTGTTATCGCTCGTTCGGGTATCACTGGTGAGAAAATGGAACTTGATGGATACCACTTCATCGAGGGAGAAAACATCTACACCTACAACCACATGAACAAAAACCTGCTTTGCACCATGGCTCAAACCAACAAGCCTGCTGCAGAAGAGGGTCATGCTGTTACCATGCAGATTGCTGCAATGAAGCCTATTGCGCTTGACGAGGCTAGTGTTCCACAAGAGGTTAAGGACGAAGAGCTGAAAGTGGCTATCGAAAAAACCAAGGAAGAGCAAGTTGAAAAGGCTGTGCAAGCTGCCTTGAAGAAGGCTGGATTCAACCTTTACATCGCAGAAAGCGAAGAGCACATCGCCGAAGGTATTGCTAAAGGCAACATCACCGAGGCTCAAGCCGAAGAAATTCGCAAGATTAAAACCACCGTTGCTGAAGAGAAAGCTGCTTCACTGCCTGCAGAAATGGTGAACAATATCGCTAAAGGCCGTATGGCTAAGTTCTTTAAGGAAAACTGCTTGCTCGAACAAGAGTTCATCCAAGACTCTAAATTGAGCGTTGGACAGTATCTTAAAGCTGCCGATAAAGACCTCACCGTTCTTGATTTCAAGCGCTTCACGCTTCGCGCTGAATAAATGATACCCCCCGTAATGCAGGGCCGATAAGGCTTTACTGATTTATACGGGTGGATACTTGATAGAATAATGACTAATCCTACAGCCTTGGGCTGTGGGGATTTTTGCTTATAAGGCAAGAAAAGAAGAAAAACTAGGACAACTTAGAACAACTAGAAAATCTAGAAAACCAAAAATAACCTAGAACAACTAGAATACCTAGAATACCTAGAACACCTAGAACCCCAAAAACTACCTAGAAAACTATCCCCTTATTCAGCAAAAAAGGCTAGAAGCTCTAGCAAAACCAAAGCCCCTAGCCAAAAAACACCCAGCTGCCAAGGCAAGCTAGCACTTTTAATATCATTATTCTTCCATAAGATGCACCTTAAAAGTATGCTGTTTACCATTAAACGAAACCTCATTGGCTGCAACAAACTTATACGTAAGCTCAAGGAAATTGCCCACTTTCTTAGCCGATAGAACCTCGATTTTCAGGTCCACCAAGTAAACATCCTGGTTATAAATACTGCCATTATTAGGCCTCCACACTTCAACGTTGTAATTACCCTTATCGCTACGCTCGTCGCGGCCATAGAGCAAGTGTTGAAAGTTGTCGCGAGTGATATACAAGTCGGCAAGGTGCAGCCACAGTTTTTGCGACAAGGCTTTAACCTTTGCCGTGTAATCGCCATCGGCCTTACCTCTAAAACGTTTACCAAAAAACAGGTTCAACCTGTCATAAGTACTAATTGTAAGCTCGTCAGACAAATCTGAAATTGGTCTAAACCCACCCACTTTCATTGTGAATGTAGCCAAAGGGGTTTCTTGTCCATCCCTAGCCACAAGTCTAACAGTGAGGTCAAATGCATTTTCGCTATTGTTATAGTGTTTACTTTCAAAGTAAGGCACGAACTTGCTTGCATCGAAGTTGAGCACATACGAACGGTAAAATTCGATATACTCGTACACACCACGCATGTACATGCTTTTCGTTTGATTAGTTTTAACCGTCACTTTCGTAGTATAATAATCGCGTTTGCTAAACGATAGACGGGGCGAACCATTTCTGCCATCGCCTTTTTTGCCCTCTATGCCGTTATAGCTTATGTTGAAAGCAATGCTTCCCGTCCCGTTATTGTCGGGCACATAGCGCACATCGCTAATCGTGGTTTTAGCCCAATCGTTGGCCGTAAAGGTGTAGTTAGCGCTGCCATTGATTGCCGAAGCCTTCAAGTCAATCAACTTTTGCAGATATTGTGCCGTAAATTTACTGTTATCTTTCAAACGGTAAAGCTCATCAAAATCGAACTCGGTTAATGGGTTTACACCCACTTTCCACGAAGCAACGGCACGTTTAGCCATGTCATAGTCTGAAGGTCTTACCGCAAAGCCATTAAAGTCCACATCCTTCACAAAGGCTTTGTTGGCACATGTGCCCATAACCTTCAATGTGAATGTACCCTTCACGTTGTCGCTTTTCACCACGCTCACGGCCGTAACATTCAGTTCTTTACCATTAATGGTCTTCTTTCCCAGAGTGGTTTTAGCCTTTTCCAATGCTTGATAAACAAGGAGTTGCTTATCGAGATTGAAAAACTTCACAAGGTCGTCTGCTGTAACTTCGTTTGTCTTTACTTCCGTTGGGGGTGTTATAGGTGTGGGCGTTATTGTATTATCGTCGCCTCCACAGGCGGCAAAGAGCATCATTATAGATGCCACAACAATGATTATTCTCATTATTTAATCCTATCTCTAATTTAAAACTAGCGCGTCTGGACTACTGTTTCAGTCTTCACAATAAAAATGTAGAAGCATGGAACTTAATTAGACGCGCCATAACTGGTATGCAAAGATAAGTAAATATGTTGAAATTTAGACCAGCTCGCTGGCCTTTAACATAATCCAACAACCACCCGTAAACAATTATCAATCAACAATATGCGTACAAAAACACTTATTACAAGGCGCCAGTCTCACAATATATGAGACACTGGCGACCCCTTGCTCACAACATCCAAACATCCACACTGCTAAAGCCACATTTTCGTTCTTATAAAGGACAAAAAAGGGCAGCGACCCTTTTGACAAGGTCGCTGCCCAGCGTTTTTAACCTATATACACAAGGGTGCCAAAGCACGCCATGCGTATGGCTTCGGCCCATTTCGAGCCCTATGTTTTACTTTTTGTAGCTCTTATCTAAGAACGAAACAAGCATCCAAACAGTTTTCTCTTGACCCCCAAGAAATCCGTCAATCAAGCCAACAGTAGCGTTATCGTCAATTTCAGAAGCCAGTTTGCTCAGTTCGCGTTCTTGCTTAATCAAGTTACTAAGATTGTTGAGCACAGTCTCAACACCTTCTTTTCCAGTAGGTTGATTGCCTGTTTCTTTAATCGAACTCACCTTAAGATATTCGCTAAAGCGGTTTTCGGGTGTTGCTCCCAGTTGCAAAAGGCGTTCAGCAATCTCGTCTATCTTTTCTGCGGCGTCGTTATAAAGTTCTTCGTACTTGGCATGCAACGAGAAAAAAACGTTTGCCTTTAACATTCCAGTGCAAGCCGCGAAGATTGGCATAAAACACCTGGAAGTCGGCCAAAAGCTGCGACAAACCTTCTACTACGGGTTGAACCTTCTTTTCGTCTAATCCTAAATACTTTAATGTACTCATCTTTTTGTTCCTTTCTATATTTATAATTGTGATTATGTATCCTTGTCTTTTCGATTGCAAAATTAGACATAATCCCTTATACAACAAAACCATTCTTTCTATTATGGTATTGATTATATCTATAAACCACACAACGCGCACCACATAAATATACCCTAAACACAAGCACACAAGGAGGGTTTGGAAAGTCTAAAGCGTAGCTTTTCTTTACAAACAGTAATCGAAGCAAGCGCCAATCTAGAAGTACAACCATCACAAAAAGGAGAATTTTGGGACGAAAAGGGCAATTTTTGGGCAAGCTTCTGCATCACATTTGGGCAGTTTTTTAGCAAAAAGCACCTTTTGGGCGTTCTATTTGGGTAATTTGGGCAGAAAATTCGCTTCGCAAAAAAAATGGTATTACTCTATTTTGGAGCGCAAAATGTAATATAAAGCGCAAATAACGGTTTGCTAAATGCACCATTTTACACTGCTAACTCCTACAAAACGCAGTGCTAACTCGTGCTAAATGCAATGCTATCTCCTACAAAACGCAATGCCAACTCCTACAAAACGCAATGCTATTTGCTGCTTTTTGCAAAGTTTTTAGTGGCTATTTGCGATTTAAGAAACACAAAATTTCCACATAATCCCTTACTATTCAATTATTTAAACGTAAAACCGCACGATTAGAGGCTTGTATTAGCCTTTTGAATGCTTGTTAAGAAAACGGTATTATTTGTTGATGGTTTGCCCTTACTTAGTTTTGAGTGGGCATAATGCCTCAAAAGAGGGATATTTCACACAAAATCAACACTAACACTCTAACAATCGGGCATTTACAAACTTAAAAAATACGCGGTAAAAAGCGAGCCACTTCCAACTTAGTGAATGGAGTTGGCACTCACAATGTTAAAATCTAGTAATATTATTTTACAAAAAAGATTGTATAAACAAGATAGCGTGCGAATGAGTTGGTGCTATTTACAGGTCGATGTGGCTCGCTAGACAATGAGGATTGCTCGTTAATGCATTTTTTCAAGAAAAGAAAATGTTGCTAACCTACTAATTGTCTATAAATTAGTAGTCAACAATACTACAAACAACCGCTAACCATCCCATAAAGACAAGCAATGCAACACAAAAACAAGCAAACAAACCCACAAAAACAAACAAGCAAGGACAAAGCCGCACAATTTAATTGGCCTGTCCTTGCTTGTGTGCCATCAGTATTTACGCCTTAAAGCACAAGTTTTAAAGCGTTAATAACTAAACGAACTACCGCCCAAAAACTCGCGTAGCAAAGAAGTTGGTGGCAATTGATGGAAGGGCATGGGGGCAAAATAGCGCAAGAATTTGCGAAGGCGATAGGCTTCCGAATATTCATCGCTATTTTCTGGCACCTGCTCAAGCAGCGGTTCGGCCTGCGTTTTGATAATAGCCAGTTCGAAGAGCATGGCCGTATTAAACATAGCATCGGCCTCTTCCTGATAAGGGAAAATCCATTTGGTTTCGCCTGCGCGCACACTGGGCCAACGTTTAATGGTTTCGGCAGCCGACACACCGCGATATTTATGGTCGCGCACAATGCGTCGAAGCAATCGATTGTCGGTTGTGGGGATATAATTATGGTCGTCTAGCAAGATGGTTGTTAGTGCCGAGGCATACACCTTATACTTTTGTTCGTCGGGGATGAGCGAAGTAAGTTCGGGGTTAAGCGCATGAATGCCTTCCACCACCAGTACACTGTCTTGTGGCAGGTGCAGCAGTTTGCCAGTAGGTTCGCTTTTACCCTCCACAAAGTTGTATTTCGGCATCTGCACTTCTTCTCCACGAAAGAGTGCGGCGAGGTGTTGATTAAGCAAAGCAATGTTCAGCGAGTACAAGCTTTCGTAATCGTATTCTCCGTTTTCGTCTCTTGGAGTCTGTTCGCGGTTAACAAAATAATCGTCTAACGATATTTGTACAGGTTTAATGCCATTGGCCAGCAATTGCACCGAGAGGCGTTTACAGGTGGTGGTTTTACCCGACGACGACGGTCCGGCCAGCAACACCATTCGCACTTTGGGTCTAGCCGCAATTTCATCGGCAATGCGAGCAATCTTTTTTTCTTGCAAAGCCTCCGACACATGCACCATATCGGCACTCAACCCATTAGCAACAGCGTGATTAAAGTCGCCCACGGTGCGAATGCCTAGAATTTGTTGCCAGCGGTGATGTTCTTTAAAAATCTCGAACATTTTATCTTGCGCCACCAGTTCGCCCAGTTTAGAGGGGTCGGCACTAGAAGGAACGCGCAGCAACAGTCCATCGTAGTAAGGTTCAAGTCCAAAGAGTCGCAGTTCGCGCGTGTTGGTTAGCAGCGAACCATAATAAAAATCCACATACTTATCAAGCTGATAATAAGTGGTGTAGAGCGAGCCAACAGTTTCGAGCAATCGCACTTTCGACTCGTCGCCCACCTTTTTAAACATTTCTATGGCGGCCTCGGTGGTGGTTTCGTGTCGCGATATGGGCATACGAGCCTCCACAATCTCTTGCATTCGCAGCCTAATGGCGTTGGCATCATCGGGCGTTATGGGTCGTTGTATGTCTAAATCCACATAATAACCATTGCTCACGGGGATGTCAATCACCACGCGCGAGTGCGGATATAGGTCGCGCACGGCCTTACAAAGCACAAAAAAGAGCGTGCGCGTATAAGTGCGCAGGGCTGAGGGCGAATGCAAATCAAGAAACTCAATATCCTTATTGTGATAAAGTCGATAATGCATGCCTTCAATCTTGTTATTCACTTTGGCATTTACTGGCCCGTAAGGCATATCAAGATTTAATTCATGAAAAACATCATAAAGTGTGCTTCCGATAGCAACCTTTGCGGTTTTTTTTATTATTTTTGCATCGTATTTGGATGAACTGTTTCATGCTTAGCAACATTAAGAATTTAGTGAGTGTAAAGTTAAAGAATATATTTCAAAGTCACAAGAGTAAGCCACCACATTATAGTTAATTTATGGATACAAGCAATTATCTGGTTTTTATTTTTAAGATTGCGGGTTCGCTTGCATTGCTCATTTATGGTATGAAGATAATGAGTGAAGCATTGCAGAAGATGGCAGGTCCCCAGTTGCGCCACATTTTGGGTGCAATGACCACCAACCGCTTTACAGGCATGCTAACAGGAACGCTGATTACGAGCGCCGTTCAGTCGTCTACGGCCACCACGGTGATGACCGTTTCGTTTGTAAATGCAGGTTTGCTCACGTTGGCCCAGGCCATATCGGTGATTATGGGTGCCAACATTGGTACCACGCTAACGGCTTGGATTATGTCGTTGGGCTTCTCTATAGACCTCACTAGCTTTGTTTTCCCAGCTTTCATGGTGGGTATTATGCTTATCTACAATCGCAAACAACGATATAAAGGCGACTTCCTTTTTGGTATAGCCTTTTTGTTTTACAGTCTTGTTTTGCTTAGCGACACAGGCAAATCGCTCGATTTGCAACACAACCAGGCCGCTATCGACTTTTTTAGTTCGTTTGATGTAAACAGCTATTTCTCTATACTCATCTTCTTGTTGATAGGCACAATCATCACCCTTATCGTGCAATCGTCGGCAGCAGTGATGGCTATCACCATCCTTCTTTGCACCACGGGCGTGCTACCCATATATCTTGGCATTGCATTGGTTATGGGCGAGAACATCGGAACCACAGGAACAGCCAACCTCGTGGCGCTTGGTTCTAACGTGCAAGCTCGCCGCACAGCCATGGCCCACTTAGTGTTTAACGTGTTTGGTGTGATTTGGGTGCTGATATTCTTCTATCCCTTCGTGAACATGATATGCCGCCTTGTGGGCTACGACCCCACAGCAGCCACGCCCAACGCCACCGATTTGGCAAAAACATTGCCCATTATCCTGGCCATGTTCCACACCTGTTTCAACCTCTTTAATACGGGAATTCTTATCTGGTTCATCCCCCAGATAGAGAAGATTGTGTGTTGGATAATCAAGTCGGGCAAGAAAGACGAAGAAGAAGACTTCCGTTTGCGTTTCATACAAGCTGGCATTATGAAAACTCCCGAGCTTTCTGTGCTCGAGGCTCAAAAAGAAATTAGCAGCTTTGCAGAACGCATGCAACGGATGTTTGGCATGGTGCGCGAACTGCTTAGCACACACGACGAATCGGAGTTTGTGAAGCTTTACACGCGTATCGAGAAGTATGAAAACATTTCTGACAGCATGGAGCAAGAAATTGCAAAGTATCTTAGCGCCGTGAGCGATGCCCACTTGAGCGACGAAACAAAGGCTAAGATACGCGATATGATGCGCGAGATTACCGAGTTAGAAAGTATTGGCGACAGCTGTTACAACCTAGCACGCACCATTAGCCGACTGGTGAACTCGAAAGAAGACTTTACTGAGAAGCAATACGAGCGCATACATCAGATGTTTGAACTCACCGACGATAGTCTGTCGCAGATGAATGTTATCATTCGCGGACGTAAAGAGCATCTAGACGTTAACCGTTCGTTTAACATCGAAACAGAAATCAACAATTATCGCACGCAATTGCGTACGCAAAACGTGTTCGACATCAACAACCACGAATACACTTACAACGTGGGAACGATGTATATGGACATTATTAACGAGTGCGAAAAGCTGGCCGACTACGTGGTTAACGTGGTTGAAGCTCGCATGGGTACACGTCGAGTGGAGGCATAACAGCCACTACAGGCTAGCCTTTAAGGCATAAAAATTGGGCATTCGCAAGGTGGAATACCACTTGCGAATGCCCAATTTTTATGTTCGTTAGCCTTGCACATTGGTCGTTGGAGACCAATGCCAGGGTGTATTATTTCACGATGAGCAGGTAATAGTTTTTCTTACCGCGCTGCACCAGTAAATATTTGCCATCAATAAGGTCGTCGGCAGTAACAAGATAGTCGGCAGCAGCCAGCTTTTCCTTGTTGAGCGACACGCCTCCGCCTTGCACCAGCTTACGCATTTCGCCCTTGCTAGCAAACACAGGCACATCCTCGCGTGTAAAAAGTTCGATAGCTTGTTGGCCAAGCAGCGACTTATCCATTTCGTAATGAGGCACGCCTTCGAAGACATCGAGCAGAGTTTGTTCGTCGAGTTTAAGCAAACTTTCCTTAGTGGCTTTTCCAAAAAGGATGTTGCTGGCCTCCATAGCCTGTTCAAGAGCAGCCTGCGAATGAACCATTACCGTTACTTCTTCGGCCAAACGCTTTTGCAAAGGTCTACGTCCTGGGTCTTCGTTCTGCTCGGCAATCAAGGCATCAATCGTGTCTTTATCCAGCGAAGTGAAAATCTTAATATAGCGTTCGGCATCAGCATCGCTCACATTGAGCCAGAATTGGTAGAACATATAAGGCGAAGTGCGCTTAGCATCGAGCCAAATATTTCCGCTTTCTGTTTTGCCAAACTTTGTTCCGTCGGCCTTAGTGATGAGCGGACAGGTAAGAGCATAGGCCTCGGTTTCAACACCTAAGGTGCGACGAATAAGCTCTGCACCAGTAGTCATGTTGCCCCATTGGTCGTTACCACCAAGTTGTAGCTTGCAACCTTTGGTTTCGTAGAGGTGAAGAAAGTCGTAACCTTGCAGCAATTGGTAAGTAAATTCGGTGAACGAAAGACCGTCTCTAGCATCGCCATTAAGGCGTTTTTTAACGCTATCTTTCGCCATCATGTAGTTAACGGTGATGTGTTTGCCCACCTTACGCGCGAAATCAAGGAACGAAAAGTCCTTCATCCAGTCGTAGTTGTTCACCATTTCGGCAGCGTTATCGCCCTCAGCGTTGAAGTCGAGAAACTTAGCCACCTGCGCTTTGATGCATTCTTGGTTGTGATATAGTGTTTGTGCATCGAGCAAGTTACGTTCCATGCTCTTGCCCGAGGGGTCTCCAATCATACCAGTAGCACCTCCCACGAGTATGATAGGTTTGTGTCCGCACATCTGCAAGTGCCTAAGCATCATGATACCGGCAAGATGCCCGATGTGCAAAGAGTCGGCTGTGGGGTCGGTTCCCAAATAAGCGGTCACGGTTTCTTTTTGCAACAGTTCTTCAGTACCTGGCATAATTTGGGCCAACATGCCGCGCCATCTTAGTTCTTCTACAAAATTTTTCTTCATCGGGATTTATGAAATGGTTATTACTAGTTGACAAGTTAACGAGTAAACAGGTTTATTAGTTCGCAAGTTAACGCGTAAACGAGTTTTGTTAGTTCACGAATTAGAAGCCTTGTTACAGGCTTGGGGTTTGTATTTCACGGCACTGGGTCGTACCCACTGCCACCCCAGGGATTGCATCTAAGCAGTCGCCACACGGCCAAGGCCAATCCTTTAAACGGCCCATGCTTAATAATGGCCTGCTTGGCATACTCAGAACAAGTGGGTGTAAACCTACAAGCGGGAGGCGTATAGGGCGAAATGGCCAACTGATAGAAGCGAATAGGCAACAGCAAGAGCCACACGGCCACTCGCCTAAGCAGCACTAAAAAGGAGCGAAGAGCATTCATAAGCTTTCTCCTATGCGTCGTAAAAGGTTTTGAACCTTAGCCTCAACCACGGCCGAAGCATGGTGAACATGGTCGAGCCAGAGAAAACCCATCGTGAGTTGTTGCCCTTCTGGCAGTTTATCGTAAAGCAAGTGCTTGTTTTTTCGAAAGGCTTCGCGTAGCTGTCTCTTCACCCTATTGCGGTCGACAGCATGTTTAAACTTCCTTTTTGGCACGCTCACCATCATTTGTGCGGCTGCTTTTTCGGGGTTTTCGGCCTGCAATAGCGGTTGCACCAGATAAACAACCCTCAAGGGGAAAGCAGCAAACGAACGGCTATTAGCACCACAGAAGAGTGCCTCGGTGAGCTTTTTGCCACAGGCACGTTCTTGTTTACTGAGCTTTTGTGTTACCGTTGATGGCATGTTACTGGTGTTTGGAGTTGGGGTTTGGCTTTTAGTGCTAGCCTTAAGTTGCAAGCACGCGAGCCAATAGTGTGTAGGGCACGCCCTTTTGGCATGAGGCAAGTGTAGTCATCATGCCAACAAGGCGCCTTACTTATGTTCGTCGAGGTAGGCTTTGAGCGCCCCCGACATCGATGGATACTCTTTCGAAGGAGCTTGGAAGTCGAGTCTCAAGCCCTCATCCACGATAGCTTTCGACGTTGCAGGGCCAAAAGTGCCTATACGAACGTCGCCCTGCTTGAAGTTAGGGAAGTCTTTAACAAACGATTTCACACCCGTGGGACTCACAAAGATGAGCATATCGTAATCGAAGTTCTTAATTTCTTCGGGCGTAAAGTCATTGGTGATGGTTCTATACATCACGCATTCGGTGTGATTTAACTTCTTCGAGTCGAGCAGTTTGGCGATATCGTCGTTATGGTTGTCGCTCATTGGCACGAGATACTTCTCTTGTTTGTGCTTTGCCATGGTGGGCAGCAAGTCTTCCATCTTGCCCGTTGTACCGAAAAACACTTTACGTTTGCGATATTGCACGTATTTTTGGATGTACAATGCAATTGTTTCGGTTACACAAAAATACTTTAGTGTCTCGGGAATAGTAACGCGCAACTCTTTGGCCAGCGTAAAAAAGTGGTCGATTGCGTGGCGCGACGTGAACACGATTGCCGTGTAATTGGGAATACTTACCTTTTGTTGGCGAAACTCTTTTGACGTAATGCCCTCTACCTGTACAAAGGGTCGGAACACCAAATCAACGCCATACTCTCTCTCTATATCGAAGTAGGGCGACTTATCACTCGTCGGTCTGGGTTGAGATATTAATATCTTTTTTACCATCTACTTTCTTAAAAATTGATTTTCAAATAATTGGAGGCTATTGTTAATACGCCCCATAGGGCGAACAAAGGCACAATTTCGAGAGCGCAAAAGTACAAAAAAATCTGCAGAAAAGGGCCTTTTTTACGGAAAAAGATAAGGTAGGTCTTGTAAAACGACAGCAACTTGCTTGCCCCTAACACGCTGGCCACATAGATTATACTGCTTTGCATGCTCAGTTCGAAGTAGGCTTGCAACATTACCAGTGGCAAAAGCAATACGCCTTGCGATGAAACAAGGAAGAGATAAGACTTGAGCCACTGTGTGTTTTTGCGTTTTCCAAAGAACACCCAGCCCACAAACCAATGTGCAAAGGTCTTTAAAAGGAAGTAGCCTGCCACCAAAGCGGCCAGTATCCCGATAACAACAAACTGCTCGGCAATAAAGGTTTCGATGCGCTGGTGTCGCAGATAAAGGAAGAAAAGGATGGCATAGAGCAAGCTTGTTTGTACGGCCAAGAACATCTGGAAGCGTATTTCACCCGTTGTTTCGGCTATTTCGGATGTTCCTTCGTTGCGCACTCGGAAGAAGTGTTTCACCTGTCGGAAGATGAAATCGCGCGACTGAGCAAAGGCCACACAGCCTAACATGAAGCACGCTAGCAGCAACGAGGTGAGCAAATTGTCGCTAGCAATGGTGTAAGGAACGGGGTCGCCAGCCACGCCGGGCCTACCAGCGGGAAGCTCGGGATGATAAAAATGGCTCTTCGAGAAAAATGATTCGCGATAATATAGTGGCAAATCCACGATGCGTACATCCTTTCCCACCGCGTGTCCGGGTAGGTGAAGCGTGTCGGGACGCTCGCTCCAATTGATGGGTCCAGGCTTAAAATGCGCCTGAATGGCCGAATCTTGCTGCTCGGGAGTGGCGTCATAGGGCAACCAACTAAGCACCTCCTTGGGTGTTAGCACCTTGGGTTTAGCCGCCTTTGCGCTGTCTACTAAGGCGGTTTCGGTTGCCGTGGTGTCGGCAGAGGCGATATAATGTTGTTCTTTAACGGGTTTGAGCACGTTTCGGAGTGGGCTTGTTGGGATGTGTTAGGAATGATATTGCAGGCCTTTTCTTTGCTCGTGGCTTGCGCCTCGTGACATTAACTAAGCGTTGACCTACAAGGATACATTATATGATAAGGGCAAGGCATGCCCCGCTAACCGTCTATGCTGTTAAGCTATGGGCATCGGGGCATGCTGCAAGCGATTAAAGGCCGAACGCTTTCTTGATATCGTCTACGCGATCGAGCTTCTCCCAGGTAAACAATTCCACCTCCATCACCTTTGTTTCATGATAACGACTGGTAAAAGTCTTCTTCACCACCTCGTTTTTCCTTCCCATATGCCCGTAAGCGGCTGTCTCTGTGTAGATGGGTTGGCGCAGTTTAAGGGTGCGTTCGATGGCTTTTGGGCGCAAGTCGAACAGTTCGGCCACCTTTTGTGCTATTTCGCCATCGGTGAATTTCACCTTACTTCGGCCGTAAGTGTTTACATAGATGTTAACGGGTTTGGCCACACCGATGGCATAACTCACCTGAACCTGCATCTCATCGGCCACACCTGCTGCCACCATATTCTTGGCAATGTGGCGCGCAGCATAAGCAGCAGAGCGGTCTACCTTACTTGGGTCTTTGCCCGAGAAGGCGCCTCCGCCGTGTGCTCCCTTACCGCCGTAGGTGTCTACGATTATTTTTCGGCCTGTCAAACCTGTGTCGCCGTGAGGGCCACCGATAACAAATTTACCTGTGGGGTTAACAAAATACTTGATATCATCGTTGAAAAGAGCCAGCACTTTGGGGCTTGTTATCTGCGCTTTCACGCGAGGCATCAGCACACTGAGCACATCGGCCTTAATCTTTGCGAGCATCTGGTCGTCGTCGGGACCAAAATCGTCGTGCTGAGTGCTCACCACGATGGTGTCGATGCGCACGGGTTGTCCGTCGTCGGAGTATTCCACCGTCACCTGACTCTTTGAGTCGGGGCGCAAATAAGTCATCTCTTTGCCCTCTTTTCTTATTTCGGCCAACGTAATCATCAGCAGATGTGCCAGGTCTAACGACAGTGCATATAGTTTTCGGTTTCGTTGGTGGCGTAACCAAACATCATTCCTTGGTCGCCAGCGCCTTGTTCTTCGGCTTCTTCGCGACTAACGCCACGGTTGATATCGTCGCTTTGTTCGTGAATGGCGGTGAGCACACCACACGAATTACCGTCGAATTGATATTCTGATTTGGTGTAACCTATGCGATTGATGGTGCTGCGAGCGATGGTTTGCAGGTCGATGTACGATTCTGAACGCACTTCGCCCATGATAACCACTTGACCTGTGGTTACAAATGTTTCTATTGCGCAGTGCGCTTCGTCGTCGTAAGCCAAGAATTGGTCTACCAATGCGTCGGATATTTGGTCGGAAACCTTGTCGGGATGACCTTCTGAAACCGACTCAGACGAAAAAAGATATGCCATAATTTTATTGTTTGTGTATCTGTGAATATTATATATGCGCATGCGCCCTGCACTGCCCACGGCTGTTGTTTGTGGGCAGACAAGGCCTATTTGCGACTGCAAAGTTACGCAAAATTGTGCAACTGGCTCTAAGCCACGCTGCAAAATAACATAAAAAGGGGATGTGTGGCTATGGATTTTGACTATTTTTCCATATCGTGTATAGCAGTTTTACAAGCATTATGCCGATGATTGCCAACAACAAATTGGGCAAAAATATCGTGAATGGCACCATGCCTGCAAAACTTATCACCATATAAAGCAGCACCAAGTTAACGGTTAAGAGCAATCTTTCTCTGAATTGGTGCATCAGTTGCATGTTTTCTTCTGTCTGTACTATTTCAAATCGTTTCCTGTTAATGCGATAACTGGTCATTCGTATTTTGGTGATGAGCAGGTAAAGCAACAGCTGCATGCCCACAATCACCCACAGAACATGGGGCGAAAGGTTGAAATCCACCCCAAAGGGGAAGGCAAAATGGCAGGTTACAACCTGTTTTGTAAGCACGCTATACAGGGTTATGCCGAGCGACCCCACCACGCATAGTAGCGACAATTGTTTTAGCAAACTTGTTTTTTCCATATCTTAATGTTTTAAATGGCGATGTTCAATACCACACAGCAGGTAGCAAAACAAGGCCACATGCTATGGCAAGCAACACAGATTTTTCCACTTCTTGTTTGCAAAGTTAGGACAATAGCATTAAAATACAACCTCTTCTAAGCTTATTTTCTACATCTGTGCCTTGTGTTTTACTCTTTCAATAGGCGTTCTTCCTCCAAATCGATGCGATGAATAAAGTGTCTCACAAGTTCCTCGTCCACTCTTTCGTTTTCGTTGTTAAGCTTGTTCAACCACAATCGTTGCTCTTCAAGTATCTCGCGATAGGTTTTTCGCACCACCTCATCGTAGAGTGTGGCGCTCCCTTCACTTTCCAACAGCTCGTTCCAGTGGTTCACCAGATTGTTTAACACCGCCGAATGGGGTATGTCTTCGCACATATTGTTGCGCTCCAGAAAGTCAAGACTGGCCTGTGCCATACCTATTCGGATGATGCGTTGGGCTTCTGCGTGGGACATATGGTCGTCGTAATTGGGCAGCTTCACCATCTTGAGCAGCACGGGAAGCGTCAATCCTTGGAATATTAGCGTGAGGGTTATCACCATAAACGTGATGTAGAGCACCAAACTTCGTTCGGGAAAAGCTATTTGCGTGTCTGGAATATACAGCGGAATAGACAAAGCTGCAGCCAGCGAAACCACTCCGCGCATGCCTGTCCAGCCCAAAACCAAGGGTCCGGCATAGCCTTGTTTGCGTGAATCGGCCACCGTAATAAACTTACTCATAAAGCGTGTGATAAACACTGCACTGAAAGCCGCACCCATACGGATAACCACTAGTGCCATGGTGATGAGCAAACCGTAGGCTGTTGCCATCCAAAGACTCACGCCATCTTCTTTCAAACCCATCATTATCTCGGGCATATCCAAACCGATAAGCAAAAATGCCATACCATTGAGCAAGAAAATAAGGAAGTTCCACACATGCTCGGAACGCAATCTCGACGACGAACCAACGATTAGTATGCGGCGATAACTGAAGTAAAGCCCACCACTCACCACGGCCAACACGCCTGATGCCTCAACGGTTTCGGCAGAAATATACATCACATACGGGCTAAGAATGGTGAACATCGTGTCGATATTCTCGTCCATGGGCAGCCATTTGTGCAACTTAATAAGCACATACGACAGCAGCACGCCCACTCCAGCGCCACCAATCACCATCCATATAAAGGATGTTGCTGCTTGATACCACACAAATTGACCTGTCCCTATGGCAATAAGGGCAAACTTAACGATGATGAGCGAACTGGCATCGTTGAACAAACTCTCGCCTTCCAGAATGGCCGATATACGCCTTGGCACCTTTACAAATTTCATAATGGTGGCTGCCGACACGGCATCGGGGGGCGAAACAATGCCACCCAACAAAAAACCTAAGGCCACCGAGAAACCCGGAATAAAGGTGTTGGCTATAAATCCCACAACAAGGGCCGTGATAAACACCACAATAAAGGCAAACGAACCTATTATCCTGCGCCATCGCCACAGTTCTTTCCACGAGTTGTAATACGCCGCTTCGTACAGTATAGGTGGCAAAAACACAAGGAATATCAAGTCGGGATTGATATTGAAACGGGGCATGCCGGGAATGAAACTCATTGCCACACCACCCAATACAAGCATAATGGGATAGGCCACTTTTACGCGCTGACTCACCATAATCAATACACAAATGGCCAAAATGAGCGCAATGATCAAGACTAATTGATGTTCTATCATCGTGTAGAACGTTGTTGATGGATTTTACGTTGTGAGTTGGGTTAACAATATAAGCTTGCTTTACCTGCTTAACCCCATTTTGTTATCAAAAAGCGGGGGTAAACGCGATACTTTGTTTCGCGTTTGTCCTCGCTATCTTATTTTTTAAGCCAGCTTTTTAGCCAACCAGCCGTCTACCGAGAAGCGTCCAGGACCTGCAAAGAACAGCAGAACAAACACCACTAGATAAACAAATGCCAATTCGCCCTCTGCTATCGAACCGCCATTCGCCACAAAAAAGGCCACACACATAGTAAATATCATAGGCAATAAAGCCAGCCTACTAAGCACACCAAACACCAATGCCACCGAGCAAACCAATTCGCCAAAGATGGCTAACGCGAGCGATAGGCTGCTGCCCACTCCCAAGGGATCGGGGAAATGGGCCGACATCTGCTCAAATCCTTCAAGTTTTTGCAAGCCATGCGAGGCCAACAAAAGCGCGAATACCACACGAGCCACCAACAAAAAGGCGGCTGTACTGCAATTTTGTTGCACGTTGGGTAGCAACATGTTTAATATTTTCTTCATGTTTCTTTCTTGTTATCCTAATTTTTTGATACATAGGCACAGCACAACAGCGCTCCCTGGCGCCTACCATGCCCTTCATTGTGATGCGATTGGGCGCAAAGCCACCCCGTTACCACTCCACTTTTTTTCCTAAATAATACTTATTCACATTGTCGCGTGCCACTCCGTTGCCCATGCATTCAAAGCGTCGCACATTGCAATTGGGTATTTCTTCGCCACAATAGTAGGCACTAAAAGAATCTTTGGCATAACCATCGAGCAACACTTTAAACGAACTGTTGGATGCACCCCTAACCTCTACGCCCTGGAAGAAAATATTAAACGCATCCTTGGCATAGCCAAAGTTCAGCACTCTAAAGCTGGCGATAGAGGCATTGATTTTCTTTCCCAGATAATACACATCGTAATCGGTTTTAGAATAGCCAAAACCCAGGTTGTTACCTGGTAGCATTTCGGCCGGGAAACGTTCCCAATCGACCATCCCGCGCTGGTCGTTACTAGGCGTAACACGGTCTGACACAATCACTGCGGGCTGCTCCTCGGCATCGCCCAGCACACGAAACGTGCGCGGATTGGCTCCCTTGAGCACCTCGCCACAATAATACACCGACCGGCGGTCGCGCGCATAGCCATGCCCTAGATATTCAAACGAGCGTGCATCTGCCCCACTCATCAAGCGCCCTTCAAAATAAACATAGCGCTGATCTAATCCATATCCATACAATTTGCGCGGTTTACTAAAGTCGTGTTGTGCCCAAACAGGCTGTGCCAGCATGGCCAACGCCATCAGCATCAGTCCAACAAGCATCTTATTAAGCATAATTTTTTTTTTCATCTTATCTATTTTTTAGGGTTTATCTTTATCCATCCATTGAAAAGCCAGGCGCTCACTGCCATCGCCAACGTGTATCACACCACAATATTCAAAACCATGTTTGCGAATGTTGTGCAACATGGAAGCATTGTCTTGATGCGTGTCGATACGCAGATTTGTGGCCATGCGCTTGCAAAATTGCATCACAAGCGCAAACACACCGTGCATTGTGGGCCGTGCAGCCATGCGATGTATCACACTGTAAGGCTGCTCGTTGTCTATCCATTGCCCATACCAGATGCGCGCATAAGTGGGGTCGGGCCCTTGCGCCAGCACAAAAGTGGCCACCAATATCCCCGCCATCTCCATCACATAACACTGCCCTCTACGCACATCTTCTTCAACAGTATCACGTCGCGGATAGCCCACAGTCCACTGATGCCTATTACCCGAGGCCTCCATACGTTGCCTTCCTAGGTCTAAGAGCAGCATCACAGTGTCGATGTCGGCCGTCGTGGCCTGCCGTATAAGTACGTTTTCTGCCATAAGCCATGATTTAAAAGCCACATTGCACAGCCACATAACTCACTCGCCATGCCATAAAGCTAATATGCAAAGATAGCATTTTTTCTTCGCACACCTTTAAAAAGTGCCATTTTCTTTGACTCTTAGCCTAAAAATGTATAACTTTGTAGCAACAAAAAACAACAAAGAGATGAGTAGACTCACATTAAAAATAGCTATAACAGCAATATGCGCGCTTGTGATATGCTGCACAGGCAATAGTAAAATTAAAGAAAATAAAGTACAAACAATGAACACAAAAGCAGAAATATACCTCGCTGGCGGATGCTTTTGGGGAACAGAACACTATCTTAAGCAGATAGATGGCGTGCTAGAAACACAAACGGGATATGCCAACGGGCATGGTAAAAATCCCTCGTACCAAGAAGTGTGCACCAACAAAACGGGCTTTGCCGAGGCCGTTCGCGTGACCTACGACCCCGAACGACTACCCCTTACACTGCTACTGCAACTCTATTTCAAGTCGATTAACCCCACATCGCTCAACCAACAGGGCAACGACGTGGGCACACAATATCGCACTGGCATTTACTACACCAACAAAAACGACCTGCCTTTGATTATGGCCGAAATGGAAAAGGTGGCCAAACAGCACCAACAACCATTGCAAGTGGAGGTGCTGCCACTAAAAAATTTCTATGATGCCGAGGATTATCACCAAGACTATTTGGAGAAAAATCCCACAGCTATTGCCATCTTCCACAGGCTTTGTTCGACATGGCTCGTAATGCCAATAAAAAAAATACGGTGAAAAAGCAATACGCCAAACCCTCCAACGAAGAACTACGAAGCAAACTCACACCCCTACAATACGAGGTAACACAGAACGGCGCCACCGAAAAGCCTTTCGACAACGAATACGATGCCGAATTTCGCGAAGGCATCTACGTGGATGTAACCACGGGCCAACCCCTTTTCCTCTCTACCGACAAGTTTAATTCGGGCTGCGGATGGCCCGCTTTCTCCAAACCCATCGACAACAGCGTGCTCAACAACAGCGAAGACCGCTCGCATGGCATGGTTCGCACCGAGGTGCGATCGGCAAAAGGCAACGCCCACTTAGGTCATGTGTTCAACGATGGCCCGCGCGAACGTGGTGGTTTGCGCTATTGCATCAACAGCGCCTCGCTCCGTTTTGTGCCTAAAGAGCAGATGGAGGCACAGGGATATGGCGCCTATCTGCCTATGCTAGAACAGAAGCAGAGCAAGTAACCCCAAGCTTAACAAGCAAGCAGCCATCTCTTAACGAGAAACAACCAACACTTGCCCGGCAACCCTTGTTTGCCAAGCAAGCAACCATCAACCCAACCCCACCCTTCTATGCCGTATAGAGGGGCGGGGCTTGTGCATAATAAAGCCCTTGAATGTTTGTACAACCCAGTCATTGACCATCCTCACCATAGCCTTTACCCATCCTTAACAAAGTCTTTACCCCCCAACCGGTGGTTAAACCGCTTACCACTTATTTGAACTAAAACGCTAATACCAAGCAAACACCCACTTACATTCGGCTTTATATTCGCAAAACAAAGCCGCAACATCCCATTACATCATTGAGCACAACCACTAGCCGCTTTCTTAAGCAAAGCACTTAGTCTCGCTTTTGCACGCTTTGCAGCCTGAGTTACTATTTTGTAAATTATTCCGCCAATAAATTAACACATTTTCACCACGTTTTTACAACCCACTCTCCAGTAGATTGCATAAAACGGAGTATTAAAAGGGGTATTTTGCATATAGTTGCAGAAGTCGTAAAAAGCAAGACAAAACACTGCTATTTCCTACAAAACGCAGTGCTATCTCCTACAAAACGTAGTGCTATCTCGTGCTAAACGCAACGATATCTCGTGCTAAACGCAGCGCTATCTCCTACAAAACGCAAGTCTATTTGCTGCATTTTACAACCATTACATCATAAACATGCAAACCAACCCTTTGAAAAAACCACACTCCTAACACCAACTTGCAACTTACATTCCACTACATGGAGATTTACACCTCGCCCACTTACTCACTATTAATCAAGCATTTACGCCACAACCAGCAATTATTCGTCAATTTCTCCCTACTATTTTGCCACCATAAGGAGCAACAACGAGGCAAAAACACACAAACACACGAACTGTTGTTTGCAAAAAACACGCAAACACGTAATACACCATCACACAAGCACTTACACTAAAACAGAGCCCAAAAATCGCCTCACGGGCATCATTTGCCCACCTTTGGCACAGCATTTTTTGCTTCTAGAAGAATGCACACAACGAACAAAGTTTGTAAAATATTATTACTCAAAACAAGAAAACAAGGTTCTTGAACCTTTATACCAGCAATTTTGTGCAACACTTAACGCATTTGCACAAACACAAAAGCCACTAAGAGGCCAGAAAAGAAAATGAAAGAGAACATAAGATATTATATAAATGACATACAAAACAAACTCTCTACCCCCTTAAATACGGAAGTTCGCACCCAAGAAACCACAAAAAAACAAAGCAAATCAAAGAAGCATAAAAATAACATAAACAAACATTTCATGGCATATTTGCAATAATTAACAACTTTAACTTGGATTTATGTATAACAATTGTTAGTTTTGCAACCATAAATCATTTATTGTGCCAATGCTATAATCACAATAGAGACCAAAAAAATAGGCCATTTAGGCCAAACTTACAAGAAGAAGACCAACCGAACATATAAGGACAGCTACTCTCAGCTGTGCCAACTCTCTTTAGAAATAGAACATTTCTATATCAATACATAAACTATTGCAAATAGATGCTTGTTAATTGTTGTACTAATTATTAATTAAATGAGAGATTTTATGAAAAAAAGACTTAAGCTGTTTCTAGTCTCGTTCTTCCTAAGTGCAGGAATAGCGATGGCGCAAACACAAGTTTCCGGTACAGTTATCTCGTCAGAAGACAACGAGCCCATCATTGGAGCATCCATCATTGTGGAAGGTTCAAAGACTGGAGCAGTGACAGACCTCAACGGAAACTTCTCTCTGTCTGTGCCCAAAGGTAAGAAAATAGTTGTTAGCTACATCGGAATGAGAACGCAAACACTATCGCCTAAGCCCACAATGAAAATTACATTGTCGCCTAACAACGAAACCTTGAACGAAGTTGTTGTTACGGGTGTGTCGAACATGGACCGAAGAATGTTTACCGGAGCCACGGATAAGATTAAGGCCAACGATGCCATCATCGGCGGTATGGCCGATATTAGTCGTTCGCTTGAAGGTCGTTCGGCTGGTGTAAGTGTGCAAAACGTGTCGGGTACTTTCGGCACGGCACCCAAAATTCACGTGCGCGGAGCCACCTCCATCTACGGCAATTCGAAGCCCCTTTGGGTGGTGGATGGCGTGGTGCAGGAAGACATCACCGATATTAGTGCCGATGCGCTATCGTCGGGCGATGCCGAAACGCTTATCTCTTCGGCTATTGCGGGCCTCAATTCAGACGACATCGAAAGCTTTCAAATCCTTAAAGACGGTTCGGCCACATCTATTTATGGTGCTAGAGCCATGAGCGGCGTTATCGTTGTTACAACAAAAAAAGGTCGTTCGGGACAAGCACACGTAAATTATACAGGCGAATTTACTTCGCGTATGATTCCCACCTACAGCCAGTTTAACATTCTAAACTCGCAAGACCAAATGGGCATTTACCAAGAGATGCAAGATAAGGGATGGCTCAATCTCTCGAGCGTGCTCAATGGTAGTGATTATGGTGTGTATGGAAAGATGTACGAACTGATAAACACCTTTAATCCCACAACGGGACAGTTTTATTTGGAGAACACCAAAGAGGCTCGCGATGCTTATTTGTATAGCGCCGAAATGCGCAATACCAACTGGTTTGAGAAGCTATTCTCTAACTCCATCATGCAAAACCATTCTGTGAGTTTGAGCGGTGGTACAACTAAATCCAACTACTACGTGTCGATGTCGTACATGGCCGACCCAGGATGGTATAAAGACTCGCAAGTGCAACGCTACACAGCCAACTTCAACGCCACCCATCGCCTGCTAGACAACCTTTCGGTCACGCTTTTGGCATCGGCCTCGTATCGTAAGCAACAGGCTCCTGGCACTTTGGGGCAAGATGTAGATGTGGTGAGCGGACAGGTGAAGCGCGATTTCGACATCAACCCCTATTCGTATGCGCTGAACACGTCGCGCGCACTCGACCCCTATACGTTCTACCATGCCAATTATGCGCCCTTCAACATTCTTAACGAGTTGGAGAACAACAAGATTGGCATGAACGTATTGAACACAAAGTTTCAAGCCGAATTGGCTTACAAGCCCATCAACGACTTGCGTTTGTCGGTTATTGGCGCTGTGCAATACGACACCTCAACACAAGAACACAATATTACCGAGCACGCCAATCAGGCCCAAGCTTACAGAGCCATGGACAATGCACTGATTCGCGATGCCAACAGCTATCTTTACAAAGATCCCACTAACGCTTACGCACTGCCAATATCGGTTTTGCCTAGCGGTGGCTTTTATCATAAAACAGATCTTCAAAAGATAAGTTGGGATATACGTGCCACAGCCAACTATAACCACACCTTCGACCACACGCATGCGCTTAACGTGCTTGGCGGACTGGATGTGTCTAATGTAGACCGTAAACGTACATTCTTTAATGGAGTGGGTATGCAATACGATGGAGGCGAAATTCCCTTCTATATCTACGAGTTTTTTAAGAAAAATATCGACGACAACGCCGTGTATTATTCGCTTAACAACACCTATAATCGCACGGCTGCATTCTTTGCAACAGGTACTTACTCGTATAAACATCGCTACAACCTCACCGGAACCTATCGATATGAGGGTACCAACCGCCTTGGACGAAGCCGCAGTGCACGCTGGTTGCCCACATGGAACGTGTCGGGAAGCTGGAACGCAAGCGAAGAACCGTGGTTTAAAAACACGTTCAAGAACACGCTTACGCATGCCATGGTGCGCGCTTCGTACTCGCTAACTGCCGACCCTGGCCCTTCCACTTACACCAATTCAACGCAGATTTTGAAATCGTACACACCGTATAGAATATTCGGAAACGATAAAGAGTCGGGCATTATGACCAGCGAATTGGAAAACTCAAAACTCACATACGAAAAGAAACACGAGTTTAATGTGGGCTCTGAACTAGGCTTTTTCAACAATCGCATCAACGTAACGTTCGACCTTTTCTGGCGTAACAACTTCGACTTGATTGGTCCGATAGCCACTCAAGGCGGGGGCGGACAAATTGTGCGCTTTGCCAACACAGCCTCGATGAAGTCGCAAGGTCAAGAACTATCCATCCAAACAACCAACATCAAGAGTCGCGATTTAACCTGGATAACCAACTTCATCTTCTCGCATGTAACCACAGAAGTTACCTCGTTGATGAGTCAGGCGCGTACAATCGACCTCATTAGTGGCGAGGCCAGCAGTGGCTTTACAATGAAAGGTTACCCCCATCGCGCCATATTCTCGATGCCATTCAAAGGGCTAACCGATAAAGGCATACCCACATATCTAAACGAAAAGAACGAGTTGACGTCTACCGACCTTGACTTTCAAAACCGCATCGACAATAGTTATCTTATTTATGAAGGGCCAACCGAACCCACCATCACTGGTTCGTTGGGCAACGAATTGAAATGGAAGAACTGGCGTTTAAACGTGTTCGTCACCTATTCGTTTGGCAGTTATGTGCGCCTCGACCCCGTGTTTAGCGCACGTTATAACGACCTCACGTCGATGACCAAAGAGTTTAAAAACCGCTGGGTGCAAGCAGGCGACGAGCTAACAACCAACGTTCCAGGAATTCTGCCTTATCGCAGTTATGCCTCAAACCGCAGGTTACGCATTGCTTACAACGCTTATAACTACACAAGCAACCGCACGGCGAAGGGCGATTTCGTACGAATGAAAGAAATATCTTTGGGCTACGACCTACCCAAATCGTTGCTCAAATCCACGCCGTTCACCCATCTCTCGCTTAAACTCCAAGCCACCAACCTCTTCCTTATCTATGCAGATAAGAAACTGAATGGCCAAGACCCCGAGTTTGTTAATGCTGGTGGTGTGGCTGCGCCATTGCCTCGACAATTCACTATGACCCTCAAATTAGGTTTATAAACAAAAATATATTGAACTATGAATATGCGAAATATCTACATATACATGTTGTTAGCAGTAACAACACTGACATTAAGCTCGTGCGACGACTTCCTTGACAAACTCCCCGACAACCGAATGGATCTCAATAGCAAAGAGAAGGTGCAGAAATATCTGGTATCTGCCTATCCCGATCATAACCCTGCCTACTTGACAGAGCTATATTCGGACAATGCAGACGAGTTTGATGTAACGGGCTGGGGCACCGATGGAATATTTCAAGACCAAGCTTTTGCATGGAAAGACATCACCGAGACGCAAGACAAAGAGTCGCCGCAGGAACTTTGGAATAGTCTTTACATGGCCATGGGCACTGCCAACACAGCCCTGCAAACCATCGAACAAAGCGGAAACAGCACAAGCAGCGACTACCAAGCATCGAAAGGCGAAGCCCTGCTTTGCAGAGCCTATGCCGCTTTTATGCTCTCTAACACGTTCTGCATGGCCTACGATGCCACCACGGCCGACAAACATATGGGGCTTCCCTACCCCTTGCAGCCCGAAACCATCGTTGGAGCAAAATACGAACGAGGCACTTTGGCCGCCTTCTACAAGCAAATAAACAGCGACATCGAAGCAGGCTTGCCACTTGTTACCGACAATTACTCGCGCCCCAAATACCACTTCACCCGCAATGCGGCCTACGCTTTTGCTGCACTTTTCAATCTATACTATCAAAAGTACGACAAAGCAGTGGCCTATGCATCGCAGGTTTTGGGCACGAATGCATCGTCTAAGCTGCGCGATTGGAAAGCCTTCAACGCCTTATCGGCCAATGGACAAATTGCGCCTAATGCTTATGTCAACACCTCAAGTCAAGCCAACCTACTGTTACAAACAGTTTACTCGCAAGCAGGTGCTTATCTTGGACCTACGGCGTGGGCAACAAATATGCGCACGGACAATTAATATCTGAGAAAGAAGACTTGCAATCGCGAGGCCCATGGGGGCGAAGCGCAGACTTTGGCTACACCGTTTGGAGCAACAACAGCCTCTCAAAGTTTTTTATTAACAAAGTGCCTTACTCCTTTGAGTACACAGATGTGCAAGCAGGTATTGGCCATGCCCACTCGGCTTACGCAGTGTTAACAACCGACTTAACCCTCCTTGTACGCGCCGAGGCCTATGCCATGCTAGGCAAATACAACGAGGCCGTGGCCGACTTAAACACAGAAGTGAAAGCCTACTCGAGCGGTGCGCTAAGCGTTACACTGGACGGCATAAAAGATTTTTATAACGGGATAAGCTATTACACGCCCACCGACCCCACACCGAAGAAACGTTTTAACACGGCATTCAATATCGAGCCCACCACGCAAGAGCCACTTCTGCACGCCATCTTGCAACTTCGACGCATCATGACAACAGGCGAAGGCTGGCGACTGCAAGACGTTAAACGCTATGGCATGGTGATTTATCGACGCACACTGAGCGCAAGTAGCACCGTGGTGGCCGTTAAAGACTCACTAACAGCCAACGACCCACGACGCGCAATACAGTTGCCGCAAGACGTTATCACCGCTGGACTACCAGCAAACCCCAGAAATAAGTAAAAATAAAAACGCGTAGAATATGAAGAAGACATTAATAGCCTTACTAGCAATCGTGGCGTTGGGCTTCGCTTCTTGCTCGGAAGACAACCCCTCTAGCGAAAGCATCTTCGCAAAGAAGGCAGTACACCGCGACAATTTCGACAAATGGCTACTCAATAGCTACACCTATCCCTACAATATAGATGTTAAATATAAGATGGAAGACATATATAGCGATATGAAATACCATCTTGTTCCAGCCGATTCGGCTAAGGCGGCCAAGCTATCCATCATCGCAAAGTATCTTTGGTTTGATGCTTATGCCGAATGTGTAGGCCCAAACTTTGTTAAAGCCAACGTTCCTAGAATTATCCATCTTATTGGTTCGCCAGCCTTTAACAGCGGACAAGGCACAATGGTACTCGGCACAGCAGAAGGCGGATTGGTGATAACACTCTACATGGTGAACAACTTAACCGATAAGATGCTTACCGATTATGCCACCGTTAACGATTATTACTTTCACACAATGCACCACGAGTTTACGCATATCCTAAACCAGAAAATTCCCTACGACGAGAATTTTCAACACATCTCTGAAGGAAACTACGTGAGTGGTGACTGGTATCAAAAACGCACTTCGGCCGCTAACAAAAAGGGTTTTGTTACGCCCTACGCCATGAGCGAGCCTTTGGAAGACTTCGCCGAGATGCTTTCGGTATACGTTACCACATCGCCAAGCGGATGGCAAAAGATTATGGACACCGCAGGAACAACGGGTGCACCCTTTATCCAAGCCAAACTCGATATGGTTCGCGCATATATGAAAAACTCGTGGAAACTGGATATCGACGAACTTCGCAGCATTGTGCTTCGCCGAGCTTCGGAGATTAATCACCTTGACCTGAACCAATTAAAATGAAAGGATTGCTGTTATGAAAAAAATAATGATTTACATACAGGCACTTCTGGCCTCATTCGTGTTCGTTTCTTGTTTGCACGACGACAACGAGCTGTTTAACGAGTCGGCTGCACAACGCTTAGACAAGGCCGTTGAACATTATAAGCAAGTGCTGGAGTCGGCTAACAACGGATGGGAACTGCAGCTTTGGACCGAACCTTCGTACTCGGGCGGAGGCTACACCTATCTGATGAAATTCAAAGAAGGCAAAGTAACCGTGGCAAGCGACCTTGTTGACGCCGACAAGGTGGCCACTTCTAGCTACGACATCACCAAAGACATGGGCCCTGTGCTAACGGTTAACACCTATAACGAAATATTTCACAGCCTGGCTAACCCCTCGTTGAGCGACGACAACGGCAAAGGGCAAGACTATGAGTTTATGATTCAGCGTGTCACCAACGATTCTATCTTTTTGGAAGGCAAAAAATTCCATAACAAAATGGTGATGACACGATTAAAAGACAACGTTAACTGGCAAAACTATATCAGTGCAATGAAGAATGTGGCCGACAATGTGAAGGTTACTTACAAATATATTGCTGGCCAAGACACCACATTAGTAAACCTCTCTTCGGCTAGACGAGCAAGGTTCACCATCAAAGACAGCGTTGTGACAGTGCCCTTCTGCTACACAGAAAGTGGCATCGAACTGCAAAAACCTGTGACAATTGCTAACAAACAGGTGAAAACGATGGCCTACAATATTGACAATCTCACCTTCACGGGCAGCAATTCGGGGGCCACCGACGTGGTGTTTACCACCGACTTTATGCGCTATGCCGACTATGAAGGCACGTATAACTTTGAGTATCAGGATGGGTCGATACGAGTAAAGATGGTTCCAGCAGGCGATGGTAAGACTTATTGGCTGGAAGGTTTGTCTTCAGATTTCAAGCTCACCTTCACCTATAACAAGAAGACAGGAACGCTTACCTGGGGACCCGAGAAGGTGTTTACCGATGCAAACAACCGCAGCATATGGATGTGCTCGTGGGATGCAGCCGACACCAAACAGGTATTTAAGTTCGATGTACTGGGATTTGTGGTTAACAAAGACTTCACCAAACCAGGTGTTTTCCTCACATTCACCTCGGCGTATGCGGGCTATATCAATCTCGATTCGATGATTCTCATGGAGTATAACGGCTCTAAGAAAGTAGGAAAATCAACCACTGTACTTGTTAATGGCAGTGCCGAGATTGCCATGATTAAGGGTATGACCAAGATTTAATTACAACTAAGGATTTATACAAATGAAGATAGTAAAATTGCACTCCATAATTGCGCTGGGCTTATTCGCACTTTTGGCAGCCTGTGGCAACGACAACAACGACAACAGCGTTGACCTGCAAACCCTAAAAGTGGTGTCGGCCAAAACATCTTTCGACGCTTTGGGTGGCAAAGACACCATTCTCGTTAACAACGACGTGAAAAAGGCCTACGCTCTTGCGCCATGGGCTAAGGTGAATAGCAACGGGAAACTGGTGGTTGTTACGGTAGACGTAAACCAAGACATGCAGTCGCGACACACGGCTGTGGTGATTAAGGCGACAGATAACGACTCTACCATCGTGGCAATAGACCAACTTGGCCCGGTTACGCAGATAGACTTACCCGAAAATATCGTTTTTAACGATAGCGCTAACGCTGTTTCGTATAAGGCAAAAAGCACATTTGGCATCAAAATATCTTCGCTTAACAACTGGATTACTGCCAATTATGCAAATGGCGAAGTAAGCATCAGCACCACCGAAAACAACGAAGGACACTTGCGCACAGGGCAAATAGTGGTGGAAAGTTCGATGGGAAAAGATACGATAAACGTGACGCAGATTGACCTTGACCGTGATATTCTAGGCGATTACTATTTGCAACTGGTTGAAACCGACGACGAACGCAAGCCCGTTACGCGCAACTATGCGGTGAAACTAGTGAAAGAAAGCAATAAACTGATGCTGAAATTCACCACCAACGACTTGGCTTTCCCCGTTACTTACTCGGCAGAGAAAGGGGGGTTATCCGTAGCAGGCGGTCAGTATGCAGGTATGTTCGATAACAATCACATTGGCACAATCGTTGGACCTAGCGATGGACAAACCTCAACAAGCACCACGGTAACCATCTCGGGCAAGTTTGTTTACAACCCCGAAAGGGCCAGTAAGGCAGCTTTCTTGGAAGGCACAGAGTTGTCTTTTGGTAAAGAGCCCGCCTTTGTGTTAGGCAAATTCTCGTCTACTGTTATCGAGTACAAAAACTATAAGGGCTACCTTATCTATGGCAACGATGCTCAACTGTTTAAACGCAAGTTGTAAGTTGCTTCTAAAAAACAATTTATTGATGTTGTGATGCCAGCAATGTGGCAAGCATTACCCATCCTTTATCTAACTCTGAAGGCGAGTTTGAGGTGTGAACTTCACTCGCCCTCTTTTCTTCTCGAGGTATGGCTTCATGGATTAATCGCATATTAGCGTGTAGCCCCAAAAAGCCTGTGCCTTCTTACGCATAATTTAAACCTAAATCTTATGCGTAAGAAGGCGCAAGCGTGCTACAAATAGAAGGCGAAGAGCGTTAAAAGGCAAAGCCACAACCTAAATAGGGAAGAGAGATAGGCCACTGTAAGCCCACCTTTCTTTCGAAAACAAAGTTGAGCGCGACGCCCATACGAAGAAAGAAACCTCGAGCTGGCTGATAGCGATAGCCCACTTCGCCAAAGTGGTAGTACCCCATTTCCCAACGTCTATTATTGTTCCATCCGCTAGATCCTGGCGGGGCGTCTGCATTATCTTCTTTACAAAAGTAGCCAAAGGCCATCCCCAAGCCTAATTCTAAACGATGATTGCCTCGTCCAATAAGATAATTGCTGGCCACCAGTATGGAAGGACCTGAGTAAAGAACACTTGGTTCGTCCTTGGGAGATGTTCCCATACCCATATTATACGATAAGCCCACACGATAACCCCAATGGTTGCTCGACTTAAGTCGCGAGTCGAAGCTTACGCCCACTAGGCCCGATGCCCCAGCAAACTCGGTAAACAAGGCTCTTCGAGGCTTTTCTTGAGCCTTCACTGCGGTAACAAACAATGCCACAGACATGATGAATAACAAACGTTTCATTGTTGTTTATTTAAAAAGTAATGAAGACGCTGATTTCGGTTTACTGCCATCAACGTTTATTGTTTACCCGTTATATCGTGATATATCTTTTTATACCACGGGCGCGACTGAATTTTGTGCAGGCGGTCTTTATAAGGTTTCAGGGTTTTATGGAAAAATTCATCGAAATAAACATCCTCGTTTTTCAGGATATACAAGCAAGCTGCCTCTGTATATTGGTCCATCAGGGCCTTGTTGCGCGTAATGTTGCCTTCGTGTATGCGGTAAACCCCCAGAGGCTTATTAATAAAACACACCTTGGGATTACTCTTAAACACCTCTAGCCACATCACCCAGTCTTCTTTAGCGCGGAGAAACTCTTTAAAACGATGGCCATCCAGCACTTTTTTTGTAAAGCAAAAGCAGTGGCAAGGCACATTAAAATCAACATCCCAATATAGTAATAAACTTTTATAAGTAAACTTATGGCGCGACAGGTCGCAAAATGGCGGACGCTGTTTGCCTTTATGAATTTCGGAGAAGTTAGACACAACGATGTCGCATTGTTCGCGCTTAAAGGCCTCAACGCTTTCTTCCATCTTGGTAGGCTGCAGCAAATCGTCGCCATCAAGAAATTGGATAAGGTCGCCTTGAGCCAGCGTTAAGCCTGTGTTTCGGGCTCCGCTCAAGCGTTTGTTTTCTTGATAGAAGTATTTAAATCGTGCATCTTTCTCTTGCCAGGCTTTGGCAATCAAGGCCGAAGAGTCGGTTGAGCCATCGTCTACAATGATACATTCCCAATTGGTATAAGTTTGATTGGCCACACTTGCTAAGCTTTCATCCAAGAAAGCCTCTTGGTTGTAGCAGGGTACAATAACTGAGATTTTCATATTATATTTACTGTTTTTTGATAAGGAGGTATATCTAAGGCATACATCAACCAGTTGGTGAAACTGTATTTGCGCACCAGGGAGGGAGGAAGGGGCACATAAGGCGTGTTTAGAAATTGTGATAAGCCTTCGAAACTGCCATTTTCTACCACAAAAATGTTTTCAGGGCGATAAAAATCGTAGCGTTTAACCGTGGCATTATCAGTGATTAGTTTTTTGCCATAGCGCATTGCCTCGAATATTCTAAACGACAAGCCATTGTGTTCGCATGCTTTGATGTCGAGCAACATCCCTGCTTTTAACGACGATTCAAGGTAAGTGAGAAAACTCACACAGCGTGTTATACACTTGATTTGTGGATGCGAGAAGTGGTGAGAGTTGCTGCCAGCTATCAATTGGATGTTAAGTTCGTAGTTATATTTCTGCAGTTGGTCTACCATTTTAACCAGCGACGCCACCCTACCAGCTTGATATGCGCCAGCATACATCACCTCGCGCGCATTCACTTGCACGTGGGGCATGGGGAAATCGAAATAAAAATTGGTGCAAGCTAGCAAGTTGGGGTATTGCGATTGGTATGCCGTAATATCGTTGGGGTCGAAAACAAAGAAGCGATCGAAACGCGCGATAACATCGAAAACGCGCGGAAAACGAGCCAAACCATCCCATTGATAGGCCACTTTTTTACGAGCAACGCGGGCTACTTCGTTAAGGGCATCATCCTGAAGCAAGTCGGGACGCACCACAACAATAAAGTCAACGCTCTGCGTTTGATAGCTTTTTAAATGGCGTGCAATAGTATTAGAATAATAGGTTGCAACAATTTTACGTTTATATTCCTTGCGACCGAGTAGATGTTTGAACACAAAATTGGCCACCCTTGTCTTGAAACTATGCTTGAACTTGGGCGAAAGCACCTGCCATTGAGCAAAACCCATATATTGTAGGTTTTTATCAATGGCCTTATAAAGTTCGAACTCGGGAGGCAAAATAACGATTATATTCTTATCGGCGATTGTCATTCACATAGAACATTTTAAAACCCAAATGGGCAAGATTGGCATACAGCAGTGTTCTAATACAAAGAGAATTGAAAATAGAACAATAACACATCGTGCAAAAGTAGCTAAAAAGACTTACAAATGCAACAAAAAATGAGAATTAATTACTTTACAAAGACACAACTACTCTGCACATCACACAAAACAGTGATGCAACTAACTGCAAACAACCTTTTTGGGGATTAAGACTCGTGCGCAAACGCTCTTTATTTGCCCAACGCCTTTAATAGCAAAGCCATTTTTTCGCGGCGCTCTATCGAAAAAACAGAACCGTTTCGTTCGATATAATCAAAGAGGTTGAAGGCCTTTTGCAACATTATTTCGCACTCTTCAGCAGTTGCTTCGGTCTCAGCTTCAGCGTAATACAGTTCTGCCAGCATAGCCAATCGGTCTAATCGCTGGTCTTCGGGATAAGATTGCAGGCCCATCATCACTTCGTCTATTGTTGCAAAATGATAGAGATTATATGGCCCTAGATATTGTTCGTAAAGTTGCCTGATAACCTCACGACGTTGACTTAATTCTTTCTTCTCGAGTGCTCTACGCAAAGCGTCCATAAATTCGCGTATGAGCCGTTGTATATAGTCGCGCTGTAACATGTAAAAAATGTTTATAGTATTCAAAATTTCTGCAGTTCACCCTACTTCCTTGAGCAACTGGCAGGAGGCTACTTTGCAAAGTTAGCACATTCTTTTGTAACAAGAACAGAAACAGAGAAGATTTTTAAGCCCCTTACAACCATTTTCGCACATAAAAAACTCTATTTCAACACCAAGAGCACATCAACCACCACGACACTCGCCCTATTAACCACCAATAACACAACACCCTCACACCTTATTTACCTCTCCACAGCTTGCTAGTAGCAATGGTTGCTATTTCCACAATATTACTCCAAACACCTGTTTACCTATAAAGAATATTTATTTAGAGACAGCAGGCAAACCTTAAAAATATGTTTAGAAACGCGAAATAACTTGATTAAAATCAATTTTTGCATAAGAATTGCGGAAAAATTCGTGCAAACTATTGCACAGAACAAAAAAACATCGTATCTTTGCATTGTATTCGAGAGAATGCTTTTCATAATAAGTTTTCATTAGGTTAGTAGTTTGATAGATTTTAAGGTTAAAGATTATGTTATTAGATTTTGAAACAATCGCGATGTTGGTTGGCGTTACAATCGTAACTGCTCTTAGCATTATCGCTTTGCAACACACCAACATCCGTTAACATTATTCTTTGGGATGACGGGATGAGTGATCATGCCGTCATCTTTTTCTTTATATACACCCTCCAACTTTATATCTTGCTCCCCATTTCATTGGCATATCTC
>NZ_BAIZ01000031.1 GCF_000613445.1 Hoylesella shahii DSM 15611 = JCM 12083 | reverse complement strand
AATATTTACTGAATATCCCTAATTAATTCTACTTATATAACAATTTAAACACCTCTCTAAAAGTCCTAGACGTAAATAATACTGTTCTGTCTTACTGCTTATTTTGCTTTTTTGCTTTCTCTAAATACCTCCTAACGGTGTTATCTACGTAGTTAAGATAGCGTTTAAGCACTTCTTCACTTTTCTCTATTGCTACACTATAGGGTACAAATAATATGCCTTCAGCACGCGCTTTAGGCGATATATAGAAGAATTGTTGAGGGTTGTTGCTGTTTCCTAGTTCGCGCATTTTTACCACATACGTACAATCAAGGTATTTAGTAGGTAGGTAGAGCATGCCCTTTGCCATAGTTTGTAAGTTGTGCTCGATGCTTCCAACTGGTGCATCAACCAACTTTGCCACGCCAATAACCTTGTCGGCTAAGGCGTTAAGGGTGGTTCCAGCATAAGTGCAAAGGGCGATAGCCTGGTAATTATGTGCATATTGTGCGCGCATATAATGCCCCATAGCATAGTTATCAAGTCTGCTCATGTCGCCACCTACAAGATAGTTGAGGTGTGAAAAGTGACCATATATGGAGGTAGTTTCTCCTGCTTTGGTTAACATTTCAATCAGTTTGTAACATGTATTGGCCATAATTATGTCTCTGTGCACCAGTCTGTCGTAGGTTTCTTTATAAGTTTGGTTTGTTAGTAAACACCATTTTATTATCTCGCGTTCATCTTCGGTAAGACATTTGCCTATTATACCTGTACTCTCGGTCAATTCTTTTTGGTCTGAAACGCTGCTTTCTCCGTTTAAAAGTCTGTTTACTATGCTGTCTATTTGCGCATTTCTCTGTTCTTTAAACAACGTTTCAACAAACTCACTGAGGTCTATTCCGCCCGCCATTTTCATACTTTCTAGATCCATCCCCCAAAGCGAAACTGTGTTGTTATGTGTTGTATTATAGTATTTTAGCCATTTAATAAAGTCGATAGTAGTCTCCGAAGATAAACTCCCTTCCATATAACGCTCTATGTCTTCAAGCTTAAAACGCGGATCGTTTTTAATATAACGGTTTACAAATAAGGAACTTTCTAAAGGAAATTCGTGCAATACCAATTTGCAATTATTTTCTTTTATTCGTTGTTTTATCATAGCAAATGCAACGTTTCCCAGCGTTTTACTTCCGTGAACGGTTTCGCCAATACCCAATATGTTTGCGTCCATACTAGGTATTTCACTATAATCTGCGTTGTTAAGTTTGATGATAGGCAATTTTTCTAATGCAGAACTTTCACTCTTGAGTTCTTTGTTATGCATTTTTGAAGATAAGTTATCCTCGTTATTGCCGCTTTTTCTGGCGGTTGTTTTTATGCGATAATTATCGTTGCTTAAGGTGTTATTATGGTTAAGAGTGATGACTTCATTTCTTAATCTCCCGCCATTGGCATACATTCCAAATTTATTTATCCAAAGTTTATTTCCTTTCTCATGACTTCCTTCAGCTTCTAATAAAACGTTTAGCAATAAAGCATCTTTTATTTTTACTTTTCGATTTATTTCAACCCATTCGTTTTTTGTGGGCAATATTATCGTATCATTGGCTATGATTCTCTCACATTCCCCAATTTTGCTAAGCATTAACCATGTTTTTTTGCAGTTGTTGCTTTTATACTTGATTGTTATTGTTATTTCAGCACCATTTTTATCTAATTGAAATACAGGTATTAAAGTACCTATTTTCCCCTTAGCATTACTTCTTGCATGAAGTAGTAGTGATTTTTCTCCATCTATTTCGTCAGTGCTTACCTTTTGATACCAATCCTTTTGGTGCATAATCCATCTATACCCAAATGTTTTATCTTGGGCAAGAATATTTTTATTACCTGTTAATAGACAAATTATTATCGCGAAAAATAATTTTATTTTTGTAGGCTTCATCTTTCAATCTACTCTTTATTATTATTTTCAAACCTGTAAATTTCTCTTCTTCTTATAATTTATTATTCATCTTTTCCAACTGTTACATCAACATTACTTCTTTTTTTTATACGTATTATGAGTTTAGTACGCAAGCTTGTAGTCGCAAGTCAATACTTTATTCTCTCTCTTCTTATCAACGTAATTGTATGATTTCTATTGCTTTGTAATTGTTTTTTTATCTTGTGTTATTTGTTAATTTCTTTTTGCTACTATGATTTGTTTCTTTTGCTTATCCCTTTTATTCTTTTCAAAAATACTTTCTATTCCTTCTATATTTTTTATTTAATTTCCTTTTTCATGTTTCCTTATTTTATTTCTGCTTTCTGTAGGTCTTTTACTTCCTTTCTACAATTCAGAATAAGTACTATTTTTGTTATCGCAATCAATTAAGCTGTATTTCTTATTTTTACATGGTGGCTACAACATAATTGAAACAGTTTATAACATCGTTTCAAAATTGATTTTGCAGATTTATTTTTGCTTAAGCAATTTCTATTACTGTGCTATAGCTTCACGAATTTCTGGTTTACTGCTATTTTATAGTTTAGGTATGTTGTTACATACCATTATTACACTAGTATTTTCTTTATGACTGTGTCCTTATTACGCTGTTCTCTCTTTTTTGTCTTTATCTATTTTTTGTAGGAAGTGGGGGGAGTAATCACAGTGTTATAATTAAATTTGTTAGCATAAACATTTTAATGATAGAACTTTCTTCATTCTTCTCGTTGCGTTCATTTATTTCTCCTTTTGACTTATTATTTATATAAGGTGTTATTCCATAGTTCTGTTCTCCTGCTATCATCATAAACTCTCCATTTTTATCAAGCGTATAATCTTCATTATGTTTTATTCGTGTGTTATTGACTCCACATTATAATAACTTTGTGTAGTTTTTACACTATCAATTCTTTCAAGTATCTTCAACTTTCAACGGAAATACGTTTTGACTTAAAAGACCTAACATCTTTTTTTATTAAACAAAAATTTGCATTTACCTTTCTTTCTTAACATTCATTAACCTGGAGAATCGAATATTTGCGAGCAATCGGCCGGAAGCTTGCAAAAAACGCCTTATTTTAGTGACTTTTATAACGTACTGATAATCAGTAAAATACAGACTAAGTTTTGCTTTTCGTTTTTCACTACCATTTAGAAGACCAATTTTTTTCTAAACTTGTAAGACCCAAAATCTTAATATGAGGCTTATTTTGGTCTTCAATTACATGGCCTTGAATAACAGTCGACTTATATTTTCAAATTCTTAATTTGAGAACAGACAGCCATGCTTCCTCAAACTCACATTATTTATTGTGCTTTTGGAGACAATTACATGTTGTCTTCTGATTTTCTACAACACTCTTACAACCTTATTCGAAACAAACCTTTTGGATTTAAGAAATCGATTTGCAGACGATAAATTTAACGTTATTGTCTAGTAATCCACTTTATATCGTCGAAAAACATCCTTTTCGTAGCATTTGCCTAATTCTTTTTTATAAGTTTACAAGTTATTATCGCTCTGTATCAGTATAAAGTGCAAGAGATACTGGTTGTTTATCCAGGAATAATATAATAACATATTGATAATCAGGATATTAATTGTGTATTATAACTTTTGTTTAGATAGAAACAACATTTATAAATATTTCTTTTATTACCTAATACAAAGACTATTATCCTTACTATTTTTGCTTATTTATTTAAAATTTTTAAGTTCAATATAGACCATCTTCTTCTATATTATCTTTTTCGTGCCAGTGATTGAACACAATTTGCGCTTTAGCCTTACCAATAAGTTCTATAAGTAGTTGCAAAGAAGCCTCTTTTATCTGTTTAACCGACTTTAATTTCTTCAATAAAAGTTCCTTCGTTTTGGGCCCAATACCTTTGATTTCGTCAAGTTCAGAGTGCAAGGCGTGCTTGCTACGCTTGTCTCTGTGAAAGCTAATTGCGTAACGGTGTACCTCGTCTTGTATGCGTGAGAGCACATGGAAAAGCTCACTTTTCACGTCCAAACCCACAACTTGCGGAGGCCATCCATAGAGCAGTTCGTTGGTTCTGTGCCTATCATCTTTGGCTAAACCAGCAATGGGAATATCTAGATGTAGTTCTTCTACCACCACTTCGCGCACAACACCCATCTGTCCCTTACCACCATCAGTAATTATTAGGTCGGGTAGGGGTGTTTCTTCTTCTATCATACGCATGTATCTACGTCTTACAACCTCTTTCATAGAGGCGTAATCGTCTGGGCCATCAACAGTTTTGATATTGTATTTTCGATAATCTTTCTTGCTCGGTTTCATCCCTTTAAAAACAACACAACCAGCCACAGCATCAGTTCCCGATATGTTAGAGTTGTCGAAGCACTCAATTTGATATGGCAAACGCTCCATTTGCAGCTTGGCTTTCAACTCCTTCATCAGTCTAACAGCTTTCTGTTCAGGGTTCAACTTTTCGTTTTGCTTCAGTCTATCGAATTTATATTGCTTACCGTTCATCTCAGAAAGTTCCAGCAAACGTCGTTTGTCGCCTCGTTGAGGTACGATAAATACAGCCTCTCGCATCGCCCATTCCATTTCAAAAGGCACAATAATTTCCTTAGCTTTGCTATTAAAACGTTCTCTAATTTCAGGAATAGCAGATGCAAGAATGTCTTTTTCGCTCTCCTCAAGCTTTCTTTTGTACTCAAAAGTGAAGCTTTGGTTTACCGTTCCGTTCTTTACGTGGATGTAATTAATAAACGCAGTACGGTTAAATTCGTCGTCGGTAATACTAAAAACGTCTACATCTGCAATACTAAAACTAACAACTTCACTCTTCGCACAATAATTATCAAGCAATAAATACCGTTTTTTTAAGGTATCAGCCTCTTCAAATTTAAGTTCCTCAGCCTTCTTCAGCATCTCCTCATATAGTACTTTACACACCTCTCGCGTATTACCCTTAAGTATTTCTCTCGCTTGTTTAATGTTCTCTTGATAGTTTTCCCACGATTGTTTACCAATACAAGGCGCATCACAGTTGTGAATATGGTAATCCAGACACGCTTTATACCGCCCCATTTCAATACCTTCACGAGTAATTGGAAATCTACAAGTACGCGGTTTGTAAGTCTTAGCAATCAATTCAAGCAGCGCAACCATTGTGGGAACGTGGCTGTAAGGACCATAATAAGTGCCCATACGCTTATTAATTGTGCGGGTTTTGAATATACGAGGAAACAATTCGTTAGTAACACAAATACTAGGATAGGTTTTACCATCCTTCAAAAGAACGTTATATCTAGGGTTATACTTTTTGATAAGACCATTTTCGAGCAATAAAGCATCCTCTTCGGTATTTACAACCGTATAAGAAATATCGCAGATTTTACTAACAAGCACCTTCGTTTTGTATCTGTCTACTTCTTTATGAAAGTAAGAAGACACCCTGTTCTTTAAGTTTTTGGCCTTACCAACATATATAATATTGTGGTCTTCGTCATAGAATTGATAACTACCAGGTTTCTCTGGCAGACTAAGCACAATACCTTTTAGGTGTGCCAATCGTTTTTCATTTTCTTCTTTTGTCATGCTTCCAAAGTCCTTTGTACACTAGTGTTTCGCGTTTTCTTGTTTCACGTGAAACAATATATATAGTTAGCATCACATTCTTTTCCCCTTCGACAGTTTATTCCTTTTGAAGTACCAAGAACGGAAAGCCTTCCTCGTTATTTATTAAAGCGGGTAGAGTAGAGTATAATTACAACTACGACCTTATTCCCTTTATTTATTTCACTGCTACTTATTATTTTGCACTAATACCTTGTTAAAATGGCATTGAGTCTACGCCGTATTAATTCCTCTTTTATATATTGTAGTTGTTTATTTGCTCTTTAGTTTAAGGATAATAGAGCTACACAATCCTAACTAAATCGCGATAATAAGGAATTGAACCATTTGTTTCGTTATCCAAGTAGCAAAATAACGAGAGTATCTTTAGCAATTCTCCACATGATTAATGTTGTATGGAGATGTTAAGATGCTCCCGTTATAACGCAGAATAATTATAGGACTAACAGTAGAAACGAATAATACGGATTGTTTCTCCAAATTAAACCTATACTTGAATGAGCGTAGAAATCTCAATATCCTTATCAAAGGCCGCTCTACCGTTAAGATCTTCGTTTACCAGTTCAATAATAAAATTAGCATAAATCTTTTTAGGATTGAATTTCTTCACCAAATCGCATGCTGCTTTCATTGTACCGCCAGTAGCAAGAAGGTCATCGTGTAGCAACACAACATCGTCTTCATTAATCGAATCTTTATGAATCTCGATGGTATCTGTGCCATATTCCTTTTTATAGCTTTCTTGCACCGTTTCGCAAGGTAGCTTTCCGGGCTTTCTGCATAATACAATGCCAGCTCCTAATCTAATGGCAACAGCCGACGACATAACAAAGCCTCGCGATTCGATGCCTACAATTTTTGTTATACCTTTATCTTTGTAAATCTCGCACATCTCATCAGTGATGGTCTTGATGCATTCTGGGTTTTTAAACAACGTTGTTACGTCGCGAAAATTAATCCCTTTCTTCGGCCAATCTGGTATACAACGCAGATTGTCCAGCAATAGTTTGTTATTCATTTACAGTAAGTTATGTTTCTATTTATATATCTTTTGTTTCACGTGGAACGTATCCTCTCTTTTCTATAACTCCTTGTTTTCGCACTCATTTTAATTCGTTCTAATCGTAATTGATTGCGTATTGTCTGCGTTCTCTTGCATTTGTTGTTTGTTTGAAGAGCAGTTGCGAAGGGGTGGAGTAGGCAAGTGTAATTTGTTATCAAATTACTTGTCTTGCAGTTGTCTACTTAACGATTCATCAGCACAAGCAATACATTAATATCGCTCGGAGAGACGCCAGGGATGCGCGAAGCCTGTGCTAGCGTTTCGGGATTGATACGTGCCAATTTCTGCCGTCCCTCCGTAGAAATTTCGTGCAGTTCTTCGTAATTAAAGTGGCCTTTAATGCGAATATTCTCTAGTCTACGCATTTTATCAGCAACGATTTTCTCGCGTTCGATATAGCCTTTATACTTCATTTTTATTTCAGCAGCCTCCATAATCTCCTCTTGTCTGTTTGGTGCTTCTGTAATAACAGACTTTAGTTCGGGAAGCACTTCAGCTAAGTTTCGTACATTAAGCTGTGGTCTTGCGATAAGATCAACCAATTTTACTGTACCAGTTAGCGGAGACGTACCCCAATGTTCAAGCGCCGAATTGATATCGTTAGCCTTTACCGTAGCCGTCTCGCAGAAACTAATAATCCGTTGAATGCATTCTTTTTTCTGCACCCAGTGGTCAAACCTTTCTCTCGAAGCCAACCCTATTTCATATGCGCGTTCCGTTAATCTTGCATCAGCATCATCCTGACGGAGCAAAATTCTATATTCAGCACGAGATGTAAACATGCGGTAAGGCTCGTCAACACCCTTTGTTGTGAGGTCGTCTATCAGCACACCAATGTAACTTTCATCCCTTTTCATCACGAAAGGCAGTCCGCCACTACAAACCATTGCAGCATTAATACCCGCAACCAAACCCTGTCCTGCAGCCTCTTCGTACCCCGTTGTGCCATTTACCTGACCAGCAAAGAACAGTCCTTTAAGCACCTTCGATTCGAGCGAAGCATGCAAAAGCGTAGGGTCGAAGTAGTCGTATTCAATAGCATAACCCGGACGATAAGCCTTTGCATCCCTTAAGGCAGGAATTTTACGCAATGCGTTTAGTTGCACATCAAGGGGCATACTCGATGAAAAACCATTGAGATACATCTCGGCAGTATTCTCTCCTTCTGGTTCCAAGAACAGCGGATGCTGTTCCTTATCAGGAAATGTCACAAGTTTTGTTTCAATGCTAGGGCAATAACGCGGACCAGTACTTTGAATTTGTCCGTTGAAAAGGGGCGAATCAGCAATGCCCTCTTGCAAAGTTTGATGTGCTTCGGCAGTGGTATAGAACGTCCAGCAAGGTAATTGTTTCAGTGTCCTAGGCGTAGGCATATAGCTAAACTGGTGGAAATCCACCTCTCCGTTCTGCCTTTCCATATCTTCGAAATGCACGGTTCTCGCGTCAATTCTTACAGGCGTTCCTGTTTTCATTCGTTCAACTGAGATGCCATGTTGTGCAATGCTTTCGCTTAATCGATACACTGCCGGCTCAGCGCATCTACCGCCAGGTATTTGCGTCTTACCGATATGCATCAAGCCATTGAGAAAAGTACCCGCAGTAATCACGATAGCCCTTGCTCTGAACTCCGCGCCCCATTGCGTTTTAACGCCCACGGCAGTGCCGTTATCTACAATGAGCTCTTCAGCTTGGTCTTGCCATATATCCAAACCCTCGGTTGAATCGAGCGTTTCGCGCCATTTAGTGATGAATTTAGCCCTATCGCATTGAGCTCGAGGACTCCAAACGGCAGGACCTTTGCCTTTGTTAAGCATTCTGAACTGTATAGATGTGGCATCAGTAATAATACCCATCTCACCGCCTAATGCGTCAATCTCTCGCACAATTTGGCCTTTAGCAATGCCACCCACTGCAGGGTTGCAGCTCATTTGTGCTATTTTGTTCATGTCCATGGTGATAAGGCAGGTCTTAGCGCCTAGCTTTGCAGCTGCACGAGCAGCCTCACAGCCAGCATGACCGCCACCAATGACAAGGACATCGTATTTAAATATCATATTATAAATTGCTGTATATGCTTGATTTTATTGTTGACGAGTAAATGAGAAAACGTTGCGCATCAAAGGCATTGCGTTCATCATTTGACAAGCCGTTGTTCGCGAGTAGGCAATTCTTAGCATACTCGTTCGCACGCCTTTACATATAGGTGACAAGTAGTAACTAACGCTAAGCCAAGTCGACGTTGCCAGCAGCAAAGCCCATTCACCGATATGCATAGAAGTTCTTGTGATACCCGTTTAAGAACAGCGATAAGCAATTAAGATTTCAGAAAAATAAATTGACAACGAAACGATGCAATATCAATATTACTAATATTTTATCGCATTGATGAAATTCTTTTCTATTTAACCCCATTCCTTAATCAGTGTAACTCAAACGCAAGTCTCATCTTACCGACCACTTTTAGCTTCGTTACTCCGTATCATTTCAACGTTACTTTATCCCTTATAGGTTTTACACATCCCGAAAAGCAGTCGAGTTAGGGAAACAACCTCCCCTGTACAAGCCCCTTTCGCCATTGTTTGAGCGTTATTTAGCATCCTACAATGCGTGCATGCGCAATAGAGAGGTCATTAAATGGCCTCTTCGTTGCGTTATATATATGGCTCACAAGATATTTTGCAAGCACTTTTATTTCTGAAAATCAAGCGTTTGCAACACGATAAGCATGCCAGATGTGACATTTGGTATTGCAACGGCCTTACAAAGATAGAGTTTACAAACCATATATGCAAATTAAGTGCAACAAAAAAGGATGGCCGTAGCATCCTTCGTCCTCAGTAGTGCATTTATGGTATGACGTACAAAGCTGTAACGCCAAAGATTATGATATCTGTTAGGGCTTACAAGCTAAGGCGATACACCAGCAGTAACCCCTTTATTTACGCCATTTCTTACGTTATTAAGCCCTTTAATACAAATTCTAGTACAATTAGCCACTACAAAACCAATAAAGCAACAGCGTCAAATCTAAGCTGTATGTGGCATTTTGCTAGAGACAAAGCATGCAGCCAATTTGTTACACCACAGCTTTCGCATTCTCTTCGCAATCCATTTCGCCCTCTTCTTCAGCCTGAGCAATCCTTCCGATAGTCAATTTCAGTTCCTCGTATTGCTGTTGCAGCACATCAAGGAAAGGCGATAGCAATCTAAGGCACTCATTAATATCTTCCATTTGTTCTTCGTTGTGCGCTTCAAGCTTAGCCACATCGCATTCGTTCACCAGTTTTACAATGCCCTCACAGCTCTCGTTAGCGATGAAATCGTCGCTTAGCAGCGGAGTTATAGATGGAACGATACCCTTCAGCTCGTTGAAAATCTGCACGTACTCACTAAACAAAGCCGATTCGTCTTTCTTCTGTTTGCTGCTATTATTCCATGTCTCCACCATTGTTTCGGCCGGTGCGATGATATTCTCCTGATAAGATTCTATGTACTTATTCAGTAAGAACAAGCGTTCGTAAAGCCTTTCAACCACCTCGCCTTGCTTGCCCGCTCTGAGGTAAGTGTAAATCTCTCGATACACATTTTTCAGTTTAGGCAGCATTTTTTCCATATATTGACTATGTTCAACTGTCGGTAATTCGTCGGGAGAATAGCATTTACCCTTATAGTAAGCCGCGCTAACCTCAAGGTCGCCGTTAATGATTTCAATCATCTGTTCAGCGTCTTCGAAAGCCCTGATATAAGCCGTAACAATGTTTCTATTGCGCTTTGTGAAGGGATAAGTCACCGTTTCTGCCGGCGTTTCCTCCATAGGGTTAAAGAGGTCGATACATCCGCATTCCATAAAGAAGCGTCTAAAGCGCATGTCTAGCAATTCGGTAACAAGTTCTTTTTCAAGCCATTGCTTAAGTTCGTCGCCTGTAATCAGCACCTTTTCGGTCTCATTTGTTTTGTGTTCAAACTTAATCAGTTCGCCCAAATTTTGTCTTAACCTCACAGGCATAATGCTCCAGGCTGGCAAAAGTGGTTCGTTCGATGGTCTGGGTATATTTTGCAGCTGCTGAATACGTTCCCTATCCGAGGGGTGCGAGTCCCAAACATCCTTGCACGAGAACCTCGCTGTGGGTTCATCATTCGTTTTTACCTCGGCCAACAGCAGTTGCGTGGACTCAAGTGTTTTGCCCTCCTCGTTAGCTTTAATTTGCGATAGCAGCTCCAGAATTTCGAAAGGGTCGGCTTTTTTGCCCTTTTCATCGAGTCTCATCATCGCCACATGCGTGTTAGAGCTGCATTGCATCATCACCGCCGTTTTATAAAGCGACGACGCCATAACACACTTTCCCACCACTTTACAGGCTATATTATCAGCATCGAACTCCATTTGTCGCGACAATTCGCGATAAGCGATATTCACATATCTATAAACAGCCTGCAACAGCAATCTCACTGTAACGGTGAAGAAGCGTGTAAGCGAGCCGAAAATAGCGAACGGACTCCATTCAAATCCGCTCCAGCGGTCAACCCATCTGTCCCAGGCGTCTTCGCCATAGACCAGATTTCCCAGCACGATATTGGCCGTATAAACCACCGAACCAATTTTCATGCTTTCTTGCGAGAAGTGTCCAAACTCGTGAGCTAGAATGCCTTTAATCTCTTCGGTGCTAGTTGTAGCAAATAAGCCAGCGCCCAACACAAGGTTTTTTCTTACAGGAAAGAACATCGACCAGAAAGTGGTGTTGAAGAAAACACAAGCATTAATTTCAGTAGAGAGGAACACTTTATGAGGCATGGGGCATTTAGTAGCCTGAGCCACTTCACTTATTAGTTGGAACAATTGCGGGCAATCGTTTTCGTTTACCAGTATTCTGCCATCCTCTTCGTCGCTTTGGCGTGTGAAGATAAATTTCAACAAGAAGAGTCCGAACATCAAGCACAGTGCGATAATGCCGAGGTATATGCCTATGATTATCAGCATCACAATCCCGCTGTTGGTGCTGTCAAACACCTGTTCCATCAAACCTACTCCCCAGGATGTTGCCCATTTATAGCCAATGTAGAGCAGTAGTAGGCCTAAGGCAACGAGAGAGAGGTAGACAAGCACGAAAAGGCAATACGTAGATAACCTTTTTACCCAATGCTCTTATTGCATTGTTTTCTCTCATGCGTTCAAAGATTTAAATTTTAGGCGTGTTTTGTGGACACGTAGTTTAGATAAATTTCCTTGTGGCGCTCTTCAAGGAAACACTTTTGCGCCATGCGAGGGCGTTGCGATACGAAAAGGATTAGTTACGTTTTTTTATCGCCCTGCTTTTTTAGCTGTTGTGCGCACGTATGCGCTTGTTGTGTTGTTGTGGGGAGGTCCTTCCCCTAGGGTTTCCCCCATTTCATCGGCGATTTTTCAGGTATCAGAAAGCGCCATTTCTCATTTCCAAGGCTTTGTTTTCTGCCTTTTCCATGATTTCTCTTTCCCCCGGACCCTTATCGTTTAGTCCGCATAGGTGAAGAATTCCGTGAATGATAACACGGTAGAGTTCGTCTTCGTACGCCTTGTTGAACAATTCAGCGTTTGTTCTTACGGTGTCGAGCGAGATAACGATGTCGCCATTAACGACGTCGTCTTCATCGTAGTCGAATGTGATAACGTCCGTATAGTAGTCGTGTTGCAGATATTCCCTGTTTATTTCCAAGATTTTCTCATCGTCTACGAACATATATCCCACTTCTCCCACCATTTTTCCATAGGATTTAACCACAGCTTTTATCCAAGCAGAGGTTTCTTTCCTTTTTATTTTCGGCATTTTAACGCCGTCAGTGTTATATGTAATCATAAATTTTACTTCTTCTTGGGTTTACTTTTCTTTCTTTGGTAGAAACATCGAGACATCTTTACCAAAGTGAATAAGCTCCCTAACGAGCGACGAACTAACGCTAGCATGTTGCGGTTGGGCAAACACCAGCAATGTTTCTATGCCACCTAAGGCTCGGTTAATGTCTGCTTGTTCGCGTTCGTATTCAAAGTCTTTCACGCTTCTCACGCCTTTAACGAAGAACCACGACCCCTCCCTTTGGGCGAAATCTACGGCTAAATCGTTGAATGCACGCACCTCCACGGAGGGGTTGTTGGCATAAAGTTGGGCGATGGCATTCACCCTTTCTTCACTGCTGAACATGCATTGTTTGCGTTCGTTTACGCCAACACCGATAACCACTTTATCGAAAAGCGGTAACACACGTGCCACAATCGACTGGTGTCCGATGGTGAAGGGATCGAAACTTCCTGTAAAAAGACCTACTTTCATGCGCAATTCAAGTGGCAATTACATCTTTTTTTGTTCTTATTGCTCGCCCCCTTTTGCCATTAAGGACAAGCATTGGTTGTGGTAGGCAAGTGAAGACGTTCATACAAGTGGAAGAGTTGACCAGTTAACCAGTAATCAAGTTACATCTCCCAGTCGGTTTCATCGCGCCGAGTCGTGGTGCATATGCTTGTAGTAGCGTTCCGATTGCGACCTACTTTTTGCAAAAATAGGCTATTCTCAATTGATAACCAAATTTTTAGGCCAATTTTATTGTAATTATTTCGCAACACATATTGTTCTGTTTTCCTTTATTGTTATTATTTTTATAACCATAATCGCACTACAATCAATATTTTTTCACCATTCCATCGTTTATTTTTTATCAAGCAAAAGGTGTTAGAAAGCAGAGTTTATACTACTGATTTTTATGTTAAATAACATGCTCAAAAAAGCGCATTTTTTAGGCTTTTCGCTTTGAATTTGGCGCTTTGTGCAGAATTATGCTTCCAAATCCAGTAGTTTTGTGCCTTTTTGTGTTGTGTGTTTGAGCGAAATTTTAGCTATTTTTGTGGTGATTTTTCCTACTCCTATCTGTATTACCCTCATCCCTTTTCTAGAAATCGTGCCAACTTAAGTATGTATTGATGAGTTTAAAGTCCTCAAATAGCGTATTGGGCCTACCACAACATGTACTTCAACTGGCAAGATGGCGTTGAGTTTAAACCCATCCTAAATCCAAAACTAGGATAAAGAAAACACTTTCGGCATACCCCTTGTGTTAAATAGGTAATAAAAATTTACAAAATGAACCTTGCTAATCGACCCCTTCTAGACAAAAAAGCAGCCCAAAAGCATGCATTTTGCCCCAAATTTAGTCTGTCGCCTCTTCGTTTTACGGCAATTTTGAGCACGAAATCGGTATTTTGCACCATTTAGCGCTTCTATTTGGTCGCCAACTCGCGATTTTTCATCGCCCCAAAAACAGCTTTTTACCACTAAAAAGGCCCATTTTAGCCAACTTTTTACCCCAGGAAGAAGTAAAATCAGTAGCATTTCAATGCTTCTAGCCCTCTCCAGAAATAGTAAAAAGCACCATTTAGTCCTGCGTTTAGCACCATTTAGCCTTGCGTTTTGTAGGAGTTAGCACTGCGTTTTGTAGGAGTTAGCACTGCGTTTTGGTGCATTTAGCACTGCGTTTTGCTGCAAAACACACGAAAATTAATGCAAAATGCGGTATTATTCTTCGAGAATTCGTTTTATTTACCTCTTCTGGCTTAGGTTGTTTTTGGCCAAACGAAACGCTCGCGAGAATCGAATATTTGCGGTCGAGTGGGCCGTTGGTTAGAAAAAAGCCACTCATAATGTTAAAATTTATGCTGAATAATTTACAATCTTCGTATCCCCTCCAATCATTAAACCATATAAACCGCAAAGAAACAGCGTTAGACCACAACATCAAAACAATCTGCAAGGCCCTTATTGCCAATCGAGAGAAGTATTTATACATAGAGCTAGCGTTTGCAAACAACTCATAAGGCGAGTAAAGCCCTGCTGTAGAGGGTAGCAAAACCCTGACCGAGGGCGCAGATTTGCCAAACACGGTGTAAAGAATACCAGTGCATTGCCAGCAATCAAGTTGACCAAAAGACATAATCAGTGCCATTTGTGTCCTCACTCGCCCATAAGTGTAGCACCAAAGCCAAGCGCCAGCGACACACATCGTGAATGGTCACTTTACTAATCCATCCCTGTATGCTTGGCATCTAAACACTGCATCGCACCCAAGCAGAACCAAAGAGGCCATCAAGCGACCAGCATGAATGTTAATTCGGCAAGTTTAAAAAGTTAAATATTGTTTACATAAAACAGCAGCTTATATTTTATCCCGTTTTGATGAATGCAAAAAATAGCCCAATTCATCGGTAAAACCATTGCTGCAAGGTGGTAAAAAAATGAAGTAACAGCCCACGCACCGAATAGCATCTCCAGCACCTAATCCCTTGACAAGCAAGGCAAGGCGCGATTGTTTGTACAAAAATGGCTATCTTTGTAGAACAAAAAGGGCGGACAACATGGATTGTTCGCCCAAATCAACATGAACATATACAAACATTCAAAACAAATTATGGGGATTAAAAAAACGATTGGTTGTCTTGTGGTGGCCTTGGCGCTTGGCTATCAAGCACAGGCAAAGAGCGCTTTTGCTATAAAAGTGCAGAAAGATAGTACGTCACAAACTGCCAAAGTAGACACGACAAAGGCCAAGAAGCCAATGCCTATGAACGTAAAGCCTACGCCACCGAAAAAAGAAACCGATTACGAACGACTGATGAAAGACAGCGGAACGGTGGTGAAAGGACTGTTTACTGTGAGACATATCAAAGACAAATGGTATTTTGAGATGCACGACAGTATGGTGGGACGCTACTTTATGGCCGTTACCCGCTTTGCAAGTGTGCCCCAAGGATTTGGAAAATTCAGCGGTGAGATGGTTAACGAAGACGCCATTTACTTTGAAAAACGCGACGATAAAACCATGCTTTTGCGCACATTTGTACGCACACAAGAAGCCAACGAGAAAGATAGAATATACCTATCGCTGAAACAAAGCACCACCGACCCTATCGTTGCTGCATTCCCTATTGTGGCTGGAAATCCCCAAAAAGGCATGAACCTCATCGAGGTAACAGGCTTTTTTGTACGCGATAACAATATTGTGGGTATTAACAGAACGCTGTTTGAAAAGACAAAGATTGGCGGACAGATGCCCGACCGCACTTTTATAGACACCGTAAAGACTTATCCCATCAACATCGAAGTGCAAACAACGCGCACTTATGGCGCATCCCCTAGTTTTGTAAGGGCTTCGGGAACAGGTTCGATAACCCTAGCGCTCAACACCTCTATCGTGGAATTGCCCAAGGTTCCTATGCGTAAACGCATATGGGACACACGAGTGGGCTACTTTGCTTACCCTTACACCATCTTCTCAGACGAGCAACGCAAGAGTCAGCGCGAAATGTTTATCGCGCGTTTTAAACTCGTTCCAAAAGATGTGAAACGCTATCAGCGTGGCGAACTGGTTGAACCCGTTAAGCCAATCGTGTTTTATATCGACCCCGCAACACCCAAGAAGTGGGTGCCTTATCTCATTAAAGGTATCAACGACTGGAATGTGGCTTTCGAAGCAGCAGGCTTTAAGAATGCCATTCAAGGTAAAGAATGGCCCACTAACGACCCCTCAATGAGTCTAGACGATGCCCGTTTCAACGTGGTGCGTTATCTGCCATCAGAAGCCGAGAACGCTTACGGACCTCATGTGAAAGACCCACGCAGCGGAGAAATCATCGAAAGCCACATCTGCTGGTTTCATAATGTGATGAATTTGCTCACAAAGTGGTATATGGTGCAATGCGGACCGCTTGACAAGCGTGCTAGGAAAATGGAATTCGACGATAAACTGATGGGCGAGCTGATACGATTCGTGTCGTCGCACGAGGTGGGTCACACCCTTGGACTACGCCACAACATGAGCGCTAGTTATGCCACACCCGTTGAAAAGCTTCGCGATAAGGCGTGGGTAGAAAAGCATGGACACACCGCTTCAATCATGGACTATGCCCGATTTAACTATGTGGCACAACCCGAAGATAATATTAGCGAACGTGGATTGTTCCCACGCGTGAATGATTACGACAAATGGGCCATTAAATGGGGCTATCAATATCGCCCAGAATTTAAAGACGAACTGGCCGAAAAGGAGAAGCTGATGACCGAAACCACCGCTATACTAGCCAAAAATCCACGACTATGGTTTGGCGGTGAGGGTACAAACGAAGACCCCAGAGCACAACGCGAAGACCTGGGCGACGACAATGTGAAGGCTAGCGACTATGGCGTGAAAAACCTGCAGCGCGTTATTGCCAACCTACCACAATGGACACGTCAGGACAACGACCAATACGACGACCTTAGAGAGATGTACACGGCTGTGAGACAACAGTTCTCGCGTTACTTTGGACACGTGGCAAAGAACATCGGAGGCCGTTATATCAATAACATGCCAGGCACATTGCCCTACGAAATTGTACCAGCAGAGAAGCAAAAGGCAGCAATAGACTATTTTGGTCGTCAGGTGTTCGACGCTCCGTTGTGGCTTTATCCCGCCGACTTAACGGCAAAAACCGGTGTAGATGCCAACAACGAGATAGCCAAGATGCAATCTGTGGCCCTCAACTCAATGCTCTCGCTGGGTTTGCTCAATGCCGTCTACAACAATTCGCAGGCTTCGAGCAAGGCCTATCGTTTGGAAAACTATCTCAACGACCTCTTCGATAAAGTATGGACGCCACTCAACGCATCGCAAGAACTGAAGAACAGCAGTAGAAGAACCTTGCAACGCAACTACGTGGAACGCCTGAACAGCATACTCAACCCCGAAGATAAAGAAAAAACTGCTGCTGGAGCACCAGCCTTTAACACCGATGCCCGTCTTTATGTGGCCCAACATCTAGACAAGCTAGAGGCTTATCTTAAAGAGCAAGCACAATCGGCCACAGGCATCAACGCCCTACATTATGCCGACCTTGTCCGTCAAGTGAAGCAGATAAAGGAACAACGCGAACACGGAAGAAACAACCGTTAGACCTTGTTAGGGGTAGAACAACCCCACGACTAGCAGCGAATAAAAAGCTGTCGGCATGGTTTGATATCGCCCTTTTTGCCCCATTGCATCGACAAAATGCCCCTCAAATGGAGGCGTGGTGTCGTGCAGATGGGGCAAAAGTGGCACAAGGCAGAAGCCTTTCACCCCAAAGTATAGCCGTCAAGACTATTAACTTTAGGCGCAAAGATAAAAAACATCGTGCGCCAAAGGGCGAAGCCCCCATACACGATGTGCAAAGTCGCATCCACCCTATAAGAAAATATCAAGTAAACAATGGTTTTAAACTATATTTGGATATCCTTTTTCCTCGTGGCCTTCGTGGTTGCACTGATAAAGTTGCTGTTTACGGGCGACGCAACAGTGTTTCCTGCATGATGGATAGCACATTCGAGATGTCAAAGAAGGCCTTCGAAATCTCGATAGGACTAACGGGCATCCTCTCTCTATGGCTCGGCGTGATGAAAATAGGCGAGCGCGGGGGCGTGGTAAACGCATTGGCTCGCGCATTAAGTCCAGTATTCACACGCCTATTTCCCGATATTCCAAAGGGACATCCCGTAACGGGAAGCATCTTTATGAATATCTCTGCCAACATGTTAGGCCTTGATAATGCAGCCACACCTTTAGGACTGAAGGCCATGGAGCAGCTGCAAACGCTCAATACAAAGAAAGACACCGCCTCTAACCCCATGATTATGTTCTTGGTTCTCAATACATCAGGACTAACGTTGATACCCGTTAGCATCATGGCTTATCGTGCCCAGTTGGGTGCAGCGCAACCCACAGATGTGTTTATCCCCATACTTCTGGCCACCTTCTTTTCTACTTTGGCTGGTATAATCATTACCAGCATTTACCAAAAAATCAATCTATTAAAGCCCAAAACACTCATCGGACTGTTTGTTGCCTGTGCCATTGTTGCCGGAATAATATGGATTTTCGGGCGAATGGACAAAGAAACGATGAACTTAGTGAGTACCACGGTGGCCAATATGCTGCTGATGGGAATTATTGTGGCCTTTATTGTGGCTGGTGTTTGTAAGCGAGTGAACGTTTACGACACCTTTATCGAAGGTGCAAAAGATGGATTTCAAACGGCTGTTCGCATCATCCCTTACCTCGTGGCCATACTTGTGGGCGTGGCAGTGTTTCGTGCTTCGGGTGCAATGGACTTGCTTGTAGATGGTATTCGTTGGTTGGTGGGCTTGCTGGGCATAAACACCGATTTCATCGAGGCATTACCCACGGCGCTGATGAAGCCCCTTTCGGGAGCAGGTGCGCGTGGCATTATGATTGATACGATGTCTACTTATGGTGCCGACTCGTTTGTTGGTAGACTTAGTTGCATCTTCCAAGGAAGCACCGACACCACTTTCTACGTGCTCGCCGTTTACTTCGGTAGCGTGGGCATACGCTATACGCGCCACGCTGTGGCCTGTGGTCTTCTTGCCGACCTAGCAGGAGTGGTGGCAGCGATATTAATATCTTACCTTTTCTTTTAATAATGGCAAATTTAAAATCTTTGGTTAAAGACACGGCCATCTACGGCTTAAGTAGCATTGTGGGTCGTTTTCTCAATTATCTGTTAGTACCGCTTTATACGATAAAGATAACATCGGTAAGCGGAGGTTATGGAGTAATCACCAATCTGTATGCCTATACGGCCCTTTTCTTGGTGCTATTGACCTATGGAATGGAGACCACCTTTTTTCGTTTCGCCAATAAGAGCGACGAAAATCCGCAACGAGTATATTCCACCATCCTGCTCTCCGTGGGTTTCACTTCAACCCTTTTCATCGCAATGGTGGTGCTATTCTTGCATCCCATCGCCCAAGCAATGGGTTATGCCGACCATCCCTCTTACATTTGGGTGATGGCCACGACGGTAGCCATCGATGCATTTCAGTGCATACCGTTTGCTTATCTTCGTTATCAAAAACGTCCCATCAAGTTTGCCACCCTCAAATTGCTCTTCGTTGGCAGCAATATTTCGCTCAATTTGATTTACTATTTGCTGTTGCCAGCCCTTTACGAAGGAGGACATCAATGGGTGAACCTTATTTATTCGCCAAGCGTTGGTGCAGGTTACGCCTTCTACATCAACCTCGTTTGTACGGCTAGCATCACCTTCTGTTTCTATAAAGAGTTGCGCGGTTTCGCCTACGTTTTTGATAAAGCCCTGCTCAAACGTATGCTTTCGTATAGCTGGCCCATCTTGGTATTGGGCATAGCAGGCATACTTAACCAAACAGCCGATAAGATATTGTTCCCTTATATATATAAAGGAAATGATGCACACATGCAGTTGGGCATTTACGGAGCAGCAAGTAAGATAGCTATGATTATGGCCATGATAACGCAAGCCTTTCGTTATGCCTATGAACCATTTGTGTTTGGCAAGGCGAAAGACAAAGACAATCGTGATACTTACGCCAAAGCCATGAAGTATTTCATTATCTTCACTCTGCTGGCATTTCTCGTTGTGGTGGGTTATATCAATGTTTTTCGCCATTTCATCGGGCGCGATTACTGGGAAGGACTTCGCGTAGTGCCCATTGTTATGGCAGCCGAAATCATGATGGGCGTTTACTTCAACCTGTCGTTTTGGTACAAACTTGTAGACAAAACCATTTGGGGTGCCTACTTCTCAGGTATTGGTTGTTTGGTGCTCATTGCCATCAACGTATTGTTCGTTCCGCGTTATGGCTACATGGCCTGTGCTTGGGCCGGCTTTGCAGGTTACGCCACGGCCATGGTTTTGAGCTATATCGTGGGGCAACGCAAATATCCCATCGCTTATCCGCTGATGAGTATTGGTGTGTATGTGGGCATAACGGTTCTGTTCTATATGGGGATGAACTATGCCAATACGCATTTTTCCATTCCCGTTGCATTGGCTGTGAACACTGTTTTGGTGCTGCTTTTCATCGGCCATATATGGAAGTGGGATTTGAAGAGGAAATAAATAGCCTCACCCTCAACCCCTCTTCAAAGGGGAGATGGGAGTGATTAGCTTTGTAAGGCCTCACCTCCAACCCCTCTCCAAAGGGAGAGGGGAATGATTAGCTTTGTAAAGCCTCACCCCCAACCCCTCTCCAAAGGGAGATGGGAGTGATTAGCTTTGTAAAGCCTCACCCCCAACCCCTCTCCAAAGAGAGAGGGGAGTGATTAGCTTTGTGGGTTGATGAGGTAACAAGCTGACAAGTTGGTAAGTTAAAAAGATAGGTAGCCATAGAGCAACAAAGCAAACGGCTAATCTCCTTTCCTCCTTACAAATACATTAATTCAAATAAATATGAAGAAAATTACATTTCTCTTAGCGACCCTTGTGGCATTCGCAACGGCGAAGGCCGACGAAGGCATGTGGACGCTGTACAATCTGCCGCAAGCAGTGTACCAACAGATGCAGGCCGAAGGCTTTAAACTGCCTTATTCAGACATCTACAAAAGTAAAGACGCCATCAAAAACGCAGTGGTGAGCTTTTCGGGTTATTGTTCGGGTGTGGTGGTTTCGCCAGATGGATTGGTGTTTACCAACCACCACTGTGGTTTTGAAGCCATTCGTAGCCATTCAACAGTAGAACACGACTACATGTTGAACGGATTCTACGCTAAAACTTTTGCAGAAGAACTGCCCAATAAAGACATGTTTGTAAGCTTCATGAAGTCGCAAGCAGACATCACTTCGCGACTAATGGCCTGCGGATATGAAAAGGCTTCGCAAAGCAAGAAAACGTTTTTGGTAGACTCGTTGCAAACCGTTCTCACCGATTCGGTACGTAAGTTGGATAAGACATTGCGTGTTTCGATAGACCCATTCTATGAAGGAAACAGCTTCTATGCCACAGTTTATCAAGATTTCAACGACCTTCGATTGGTATTTACCATACCCAAGTCGATGGGAAAATTTGGCGGTGAAACCGATAACTGGATGTGGCCACGTCAAACTTGCGACTTTGCTGTGTTCAGAATTTATGCTAATCCCGCGACAAATGGTCCCGCCGAGTACTCTAAAGACAATGTACCTTATCGTCCACAACATTGGGCTCCCATCTCACTAGATGGCTATAAAGAAGGCGATTTCGCTATGACCATGGGTTATCCTGGTAGTACTAGCCGTTATATCTCAAGTTATGGCATCATCGAAAGACGCGATTGCGAGAACACTCCACGTGCACAAGTGCGCGGCGTTAAGCAAGATGTGATGCGCCGACACATGCGTGCAAGCGAAGCCGTTCGTATCAAATACGACTCTAAATTTGCGCAAAGTGCCAACTATTGGAAGAACTCATTGGGTATGAACAAGTGCATCGACTCAATCGGTTTGGTGCAACAGAAACGCGATTACGAGGCTCGTTTGCGTCAATGGCAAGACTCAACGGGCTATCTCAAAGGAAAACTCGATTTTGATAAGCTTGCTTCTTATTACGAAAAACGCTTCGACCGTGTGCGTACGCGCTATTATTGGTTGGAGACATTCCGTCGTACCAACGAACTTGCAACGCGTGCCATGCGCCTTGCTATGGGCGGTTTGGAAGTGAAAGGACCTAAAAAACCTGCGTCAAAGCAATATCATGAGTTTGCCGATAACAGCAACGAATGGGATGCAGCACTAGATAAAGAGGTGTTGGCTGTGTTGCTAAAGAACTATCGCGAGCATGTGGGCCATCGCTATTTGCCCAAATTCTATGCCACTATCGACCAGCGTTTTGGTGGCGATTACCAGCGTTTTGTTGATGATTTGTATGCTCGTTCTATCGTTATGAAGAAAGGTGCTAAGCTGTTCTTCAATACCAAGGCTTATAAAGAAGACCCTGGTGTGCGCTTTGGGCAAGACATTATGGACATTTATTACGACCTTACCGAGGGCATGGGTGCCATCAACGACACCATCGAGGCACAAGAACGCTATCTCTGTGCTGCCAAATTGCGCATGGAAGAAGATATGCCCCACTATTCGGATGCTAACTTTACCATGCGTCTAAGCTACGGACAGGTGAAGGGATTTTCCATCGGCGGCAGAGAATTGGGCTATTACACCACTCCCGAAAGTATTGTAGAAAAGATGGATAAGGCCAAAACCAATGTTGACTATGAGGCAGAACCCATCATGAAACAATTGCTTTCATCGAAGAATTTTGGTCGTTACACCGATAAAAACACCCATAACATGCACCTTTGTTTCCTCACCAATAACGATATTACGGGTGGAAATAGTGGCTCGCCTATGTTCAATGGCAAAGGCGAACTTATTGGTTTGGCCTTCGATGGCAACTGGGATAGCTTGTCGAGCGACATCCTTTTCGACTCGCATTTGGCTCGTTGCATCGGTGTAGACATTCGTTACATGCTCTTCATGATGGATAAATGGGGACATGCCGACCGTCTTTTGAAGGAAATGGGATTGTAATTCAAAGGTTACAAGTTAACCAATTTATGGTTTAAAACATGATTTTTTAACGCGTTAAACCATAAAAATGATTGACGAGTAGATGTGGTGATTGGCGAAGAATAAGCCTCTTCACCCATCTACTCGTCAATTTGTTTACATATAACAGTCAATTTGCTGTTCTTTTGTTAACCATTTTGTTGCAAATTGTTCTGTTATACCAATACAATAAGTTTATTAAAACATTAAGCGATGGATGGATTAAACACAGTTTAAAGGCTTTAACGATAATTAGCAACAAGTTTAATCAAACAAACCAGGCTCTTTAGCGTTGCTCAAGTACATGTTTCTGCCCAGGTGTTGGTAAGCCAGTTCTGTTACCATGCGACCTCTTTGGGTGCGTTTAATAAAACCTTCCATGATAAGATAGGGTTCGTACACCTCTTCAAGCGTACCCGCATCTTCGCCAATAGCTGTTGCGATGGTGCTCACACCAACGGGTCCGCCCTTAAATTTATCAATGATGGTGAGCAAAATCTTATTATCAATCTCGTCCAAACCATACTGATCGATGTTTAACGAGGTGAGCGATAGTCGGGCGATAACCATATCGATGCTTCCGTTCCCCTTCACTTGGGCAAAGTCGCGCACACGTCTAAGCAGAGCGTTGGCAATACGGGGCGTGCCTCTTGAGCGTCTTGAAATCTCCATTGCAGCCTCGTCGTCGATGGGAACATTCAGTATTCGGGCCGACCGTTTGATGATACGTGCCAGTGTTTCGGGGTCGTAATATTCCAAATGCAGATTAATGCCAAATCGCGCACGCAGTGGAGCAGTAAGCAAACCGCTGCGCGTGGTGGCTCCGATAAGCGTAAACGGGTTCAAATCAATCTGAATCGACCTAGCCGAAGGGCCTTTGTCTATCATGATATCGATGCGATAGTCTTCCATTGCCGAGTAAAGATACTCCTCTACCACGGGCGAGAGTCGGTGTATCTCGTCGATAAAGAGCACATCATTGGGTTCTAGCGATGTGAGAATGCCAGCCAAGTCGCCTGGTTTATCCAGCACTGGTCCACTGGTTATTTTAAATCCCACGCCCAATTCGTTAGCAATGATATTGCTAAGCGTAGTTTTTCCCAGTCCTGGAGGGCCGTGTAGAAGGGTGTGGTCGAGCGGTTCGCCGCGATATTTAGCGGCTTCTACAAACACTTCTAAGTTGTCTACAACCTTGTTTTGACCGCTGAAATCTTGGAATTTCGGTGGTCGCAAGGCGTTTTCAAACTCGCGTTCGCTGGGCATCGTTCGCTCGTCTCTAATGTCAAAGTCTTCTGTCATAATGCAAAGATACTAAAAAATGCAACTAGGTTGCATGTTTTAACCCTTAACTTTGCATTGTAGTAACTAGAATAACTAGGAATATAAGTAACTCTAGTACAAATAGAACATTTAGAATAATAACTCCAGCTAGTTATTCTAGCTTAATTTGTAAACTAAAAACTCCATATCATGTGCGAATATCATCACGAAGAAAAATCAAAATGGTGGCAACCCTTACTCTCGGGTTTGCTCTTAGTGGCTGGAATGGTCATTCATTACATAGGCCTATCATGGTTTGCATCGCCTTGGGTGCAACTGCTTTGGTACATTGTGGCCTTCCTTCCCGTTGGGTTAGGCGTGATGCACGAGGCCATAGAACATGCTCTGCACGGCCAAGTGTTCAGCGAATTTATGCTGATGAGTGTGGCTTGCGTGGGTGCTTTTGCCATTGGCGAATATCCAGAGGCTGTGGCAGTGATGTTACTTTACTGCATTGGCGAGGCACTTCAAGACCTGGCTGTGGATAAGGCGCGGCATAACATTGCTAGTTTAACCAATTATCGACCTGAATATGTGCGATTGCAGCGATGGAATGGCGAAAAAAATGTCATGCAACAAGTGCTTGTTGCCCCCGAAGAAGTAAATGTAGGTGATGTTATCGAGGTGCTACCAGGCGAGCGAGTGGCTTTAGATGGCGAACTGTTGTTGCCCGTCGACCAGCGTGATGCTGTTCTTAATTTCGACACTGCAGCACTTACGGGCGAGAGTTTGCCCCGACAAGTGAGACATGCTGGCGAAGTGTTGGCTGGCATGATTGCCCTTGAGCGCACTGCTACGCTCAGAGTGACGCGCCCACAAAGCGAAAGTGCCCTAACACGAATACTTAAAATGGTGGAAGAAGCCAGTGAGCGCAAAGCCTCAACCGAACTATTCATCCGCCGTTTTGCCAGTATTTACACTCCCGTAGTTATTGTTCTTGCTCTGTTCACCGTGGTTTTGCCATGGCTTTATGCGCAGTTCTCACCCACGTATGAATATCATTTCGCCACATGGTTGCATCGCGCGTTGGTGTTTTTGGTTATCTCTTGCCCCTGTGCATTGGTTATTAGTGTGCCCTTAAGTTATTTTGCAGGCATAGGTAGTGCTTCGCGCATGGGCGTGTTGTTTAAGGGTGGCAACAGTCTTGATGCACTAACGGCCGTTGATACGGTGGTGTTCGACAAGACAGGTACGCTCACTACGGGTGAATTTGGCGTGCGACAAATCCTGCAACTACAGCCCCAAGACCTGCAAACTGTGGTGGCTATGGAGCGAAGCAGCACGCATCCCATTGCCCAAGCCATAGTAAAAAGTTATGGCGATGGACCAAAAATAGATGCCGAAAACCTCGCTGGATTGGGTTTAAAGGCTGTTGTCGAGGGCGAAAGATGGCTCGCTGGCACACTGCGTTTGCTGGATAAGCACGGTATTAGCTATCCCGAAGAGTTGCAAACCATACCCGAAACCATCGTGCATGTGCCAAAAACGACCGTTTCATCGGTTGTATCTTACTGGCTGATATGATTAAACCCGATTCCGAAGGGGCCATCGAGATGCTTATTCTCTTAGGAATAAGCCATGTGGAGATGCTCTCTGGCGATAAGCAAGCATTGGTTGATAAAGTGGCTGACGAGCTACAACTTGAGCAAGCAATGGGCGATTTGATGCCCCAAGATAAGGCAATGCGCATCGAAACGTTACAAAAACAAGGTAGAAAAGTGGCTTTCGTGGGCGATGGCATCAACGATGCGCCTGTATTGGCCATCAGTGATGTGGGTGTTGCCATGGGTGCAAGGGGTGCCGATATGGCTATTGAGACAGCCGATGTGGTGTTGCAAACCGACCAGCCCTCGCGTTTGGCTCATGCCTTGCGCCTTGCTCGCGCCACACGCGCCATCGTTTGGCAAAATATTGCACTTGCCATTGGTGTTAAACTGCTGGTTATGGCACTGGGTTTGTTTGGTATTGCTACGCTCTGGCAAGCCGTTTTTGCCGATAGTGGTGTGGCTTTGTTAGCAGTGGTTAACGCGATGAGGCTAATGAAATTTAAGCCCTAAACGCCCCAATTGCAAGTAGTGATGTGATGTAATGGTTAATCTGTCTGCTTCATTGCTTACTATTTGTGACTTTCATGGCTAAGGCCTTCGTTCAAATTCTGTAATATAACTTAGCGTCCTATCCTTTTTGCGCCACCCATTCAAGGCGAGTGGGGCGCAAAAAGCCTATATTTTGCCCGCTCTTACTCCTTGTTTTGCTTCGTAACGCATCGCTTTTTCCTGTCTTTATTATCAAACCACGATGTCTTACCAGGCCAAAAGGGAGTGGGCGGGCGAATTTAGTGTTGTTAAAATCCTCCTAAAACCTCCCATTTCATCGCTCATTGTTTGGGCATTACCTACAACTTATTGCGCCAAACACATACAATTTACATCACAGGGTGGGGCAGAGCCAAGACAATAGGCGTGTTATTCAGCGCCTTGTTTATTTTCTTTAGCCGAAAGATTAAAAATTAGTTCGTCCAGAATGGGCGCAATATCGGTGAGTTGCTCCGTTTTGATGTTGCACGATTGCAGATTGTTTACCATGCAAGAAGGGATTGTAGCCGCCTGATGTTCGAGTGCTTTACCCTTAGGCGTTAAGAAAACAATTTGTTGGCGTTTGTCGGTGGCGCTCTCGCGACGAGCAAGTAGCCCCATCGCCTCCATACGTTTGATAAGTGGCGACATGGTGTTAACCCCCAAAAGCAGGCGTTTGCCAATGTCGTTAACAGGCAGGTCGTCGGTTTCCCAAAGCACCATCAGCACCAGATATTGCGTATAGGTAATGCCAAGAGGGCGCAAAAAAGGTTCGTAGGCCTGGGTTATTAATCGCGAAGCTGTGTACAGTCGAAAGCAAATTTGGTTTTGCAGCTTTATTTCTTCGTATGCCATCGTTATGCGTTGTGATATGTTTTTATAAAATGGTGGGTGTGAAATGCAAGCAAAAGGATAGCAAGAGAGCGCGATTTCTCTCCCCACTATCCTTCAAAAGCTATGTGTTTTGCAGGTCTAAGTCGTGCCTCTCGCCTATCAAAAGGCAGTGTAAGCAACACTCGGCACCAGCAAATGGCGTTAATTATAGAAGCGCTTCAACCACTTTCACCACCTCTTCGAGGCTTTGTGTGGGTTCGAATCGAGCCACTACATCGCCATTACGGTCAACAACAAACTTGGTGAAGTTCCATTGAATGTCGTCTTTCTTGCGCGGTTCGCTGTTAGCCTTGTTATAAAGGTCCTCCATGATAGCAGCCAACTTCTCTTCGTAGGCATTGCCAGCATAAGGCTTTTGTTGCTTTAGCCATGTGTACAGTGGCAATTCGTTAGCACCGTTTACATCGCTTTTCTTAAATTGGGGGAAGCTAGCACCAAACTTAAGGGTGCAAAATTCGCCGATTTCTGCGTCGCTTCCAGGAGCTTGGTGACCGAATTGGTTGCAAGGCACATCCAAAATTTCAAGTCCTTTATCCTTTAGACGCTCGTACATCGCCTCCAGTTCTTCGTATTGGGGAGTAAAACCGCAACCTGTTGCAGTGTTCACCACTAGCAGCACCTTACCTTTGTAAAGTTCGAGGCTCACCTCTTTGCCACTTTTGTCTTGCAGATTAAAATCAAAAATCTTTGCCATAGTTGTATGTGTTATAAATGTGTTGTTGTGAAAGAAAAACGTTAAAGGTGTGAGGCCGAGAGTATGAAAAGCCAAAACAAGTTTAAAGCAAGGCCAATGCCACTCAATGTAAGGTCACTACTGTGTTAGATTTTGCTGTTAGCAAGTTAGCGAGCCATAAAGAGGCCACCTAGTCGCACCCTTAAGTTTCCTAATTTACAATGCAAAGGTATGATTTTATTTAATATCGCAAGCGATGTAAGTTAAGTTTTAACGCCATTTAAATAAATATCGTGCGCGATGGATTTATGTAAACAGATATTAACAAAGCATACAGATAGGTCGTTGCATTAGCGATTTTTGCAGTTTTTTAGGCGCAAAGTGTTTTTGTTGCTCTTAATCTCGCCTCCGCTCATTTTCTCGGTAAACCATAGTTTACGACAGTGGTTGTCTTTTAATTGTGCGTTCAAAATAGCATACGTTGTTTACAATAACTACAATGGTTGTCAAAGGCAATCTTTTCAACCTCTGATACGAATGGCCTTCAATATGCTTTTGATGTAAATAGTTGTCTTTATAAAGTAGAAACAATTGGGGTTATAGAACTTAAATGTATTTCGCCATTCAAAAAACAGAAAGACTGGGTTAGGAACAATAATTCCTACCCCAGTCAGTTTAAAAACGTCTCCACAATTTCCTGCGTAATAGTAAGTGTATTTTTGCAATGTTTTAGTGTAAGAACACCTAAGTTTAGGCCTTAAAAGACTAAGAAATCTATCTAGAATATCGAATGCCAGAAAGCACATTTGTAAGATTTAGGTCGATGAGTCGTAGCAAATCGGGATAAGCAATGATGGCTAATGTACGGTTAATACCTTTACTCAGTTCGTCATCGGTATAGAGCAAGTTTTGAATTTCTACCAATTGCTCTGCTTTGATAGGTAAGGTCAAAGACACATTGTTGAGCAAACCAGTTTGCAATGCAACAAGAACCACCTGTCTTACGATATCGTTTGCCTCGTCCACCTTTTCTTTTTCTCGTGCATACGGCCTATAAAAGAAGTCTACACTTTGTTTTAGATACTCTGCAAGTAAGGCTTTTCGTCTTTTTCTTCTGCCCGTTATAGCATCATTTGTATCAATAGCTCCGGCGCATCCTGCCAATATCACCGAGGGTCTCACAGCAGCCAATAACGCCTGTTCGCCATGGTTGTATTCTTTAAATAATTGTTCGGCTTTTATCAACCACAGCTCAAGGGCGTGTGCAAAGTTAGAGATGTTGTCGCTACTCAAGTTAGCAATATCAGACACCTCCCTTATCATCTCCTCTGCTTTATCAATAAAAAGGGTAATGGAATGTTTCATAACAAAAGATGTTTGGTGCTAATCGTCACTCTAATGCAATATAATAATTGTCTAGCTCCTTCCCTTTCACGTTGTTGTCGTTGCCTTCCTCATTCTTTCTTACCAGTTCAAAGGAATCTTCTTTAATAAAAAGCTTCATTGTAATAGTCTGCCCACCTGCCACGTCAAGTTCTTTTATCTCGTTGGTTTGTACAGTGATACCCAGGTTAGACAGCATTCCTTGGCGCATGGGGATAATATCAAGCAGTTCTTTTTTTAAGCGTGCCTTCAGTTGAGTGATATTCTTTATATCCCCTCTCTGTGATGGTTTCATTATTTTTGAAGCCTTTTTAATACAGTTGTCTAGATAATCATCCAGCACATTCGCGTCTACTTCGTTAGATTTTCGTAATTGAGCACTCAGTTTGTCGGTGTTTTGGATAAGCTTTTTGTTAATGGTAATAAAGCCTTTGGGAAGTCTATTGGGTAACTCTTCATTGCGCCTGCTTTCTTCAGTGTACATCGTACGGAAGATAGTTCGTACAATTTCCTTTTTCGGTAAGCCAGGATATGGGTTATAAGCCGTTTTGTGTTTCACCTCTTTTATCGCCACAGGTATTGTGAGCTCAATATTAGGAAGGCGCACACGTGGCACAGGAAGACAGCGCAAGAGCTTGTCTTGGGCATAATATTCTGCCAATGCAATACTTGCTTCATCGGCGTGTTTGCGAGCTTCGCTAACTTGTGAGAGGATATTCCCTAAAAAATCGCTTAGTTCTATCATAGCGTTGCAATATTTATAAAGAAAGAATAATGAAGTGTTCGGCAGGTAAAAGTTGTTCAAATATAAACAAGCACGATGCCTGCCGAACAAAATGGGAAGTAAGTATAGAGATTGATAAAGTTTTTTGTTTACCTTTTTACTTCATCTCTTTACTTTTTCTCTACCCCGGCAGCTTGTCTTGTCACCATATTGTCGCGAATCGACGACTCCAATATGCCAAGAATTTTCTCCATACCACCAGGCATTTCATCTTGCACAGCGCGCACATGGATAGCCAAGGTAAAAGTACGTTCCACCCTATTCCCCGAGTTTGTGGTGCTCTTATACGAGTATGAAGCCTTTATACCCAATAGACGCCCAATAAAGCCCTTACGGCGATCGCTTCCAGCGTCAAACTTATGATCGGATGTTTTGGTGGAATAGTTAATAGCATTGATTTTCGCATTAAAGTCGATAGTGGCTTCATCTACGCGAATAAAAGGAATGGGGATGAGTGTAAGGAAAGGAACTTGCATTTCCATCATCTCATTTTGATCGCTTTGTTTGGCTTCTCCCTCTGCCTGCGTGGCACTTTTTTGATATTTAAACGTTACATACTGTGGGTTCCCCTCTTGGTCAAATCCCATGTTTTTAATAAAGTTGACTGTACTCTCTGCCGCCATAGCTTGTGCTTCAACCACAGCCGACAGCGGTCCTCCAATTAGGTTTTTAAAGTCTAAACTGGCTAATTCTTTGCCATAATCTGAGTCTGCCATAAATTAAAAGATTAAATGTTAATACTTAAGTTTGTTCATATCACGCGATAAAACATTAGTTTTAGGTTTAAATGAATGGATAGCGTTGCAAGCATTTTGCGTTTTAAGTGGAAGATAATGGTTCTTAAAAGGCCTGAGTTTTATTTCCTGCCTAATTTAACTCTGCATGTCATTGATCAATGTTAGCCATTAACCATTGCACACCATCATTGCTCCACCTTATTCTCCGATTCGTTTCCAACGTTCTTAAGCTTGTAGCCCGAATGCACAATTGCCACAAACATGCTTAAAAGTTTCTACACCAGCTTTAGACTAGCCCTTTGATAGAAGTGCCTTTTTATCATTACACTTATTTTGCCTAGTGCTTATACCTTGAGTTTTATTTCTGTGGATGGCGCGAAAGTAGTAGTGATATTAGCTTTTCACACATTGTATCTTTAAGCGAACTGCGAGGAGATTGCTCGATGATAGGCAAACACGATTTCTTGGTGTCGTCTGCATTGTTTGTATTTGCTATCCCTCTACGTTCAAGCTCATCGCTTATCATTTCATGAATGATTTCAAGCAGCTCAAACCTATCTTCCGAGAATTGCATGTTCTGCCTTTGCTTGGGTGTTGGCTTTTTGCTCACTTGCTTTTCCATATAGCTTTCTTTAGGGTTATTCCTTTATGTTGCAAAGTTAGAACTATATCTATGGCTTATGGGTATCTATATCGGACATTTATGTTGTAACATCAGACATCTTTATTTATAAATCGTCTGTCACTGTCGGAACATATATTTCTCTAATTTCTTAGCTTTCAAATTGTTACTAATGACATATTTACGTATTTTCACATAATATTTATTGCTTAAATTTTGTTTAACGCGTACCAAACAACGATAAATACACCTAACTTTGTAATTGGGAAAAACGACTTGGCAATGTAAATGCCACTACTATTAACACCCCTTATCATTCAGACTATGCAACATCTTTACAAGGATAAACAATTGGCTTCCAACCTTTGCGCTAATCCCCACGCAAAGGCACAGTGCCTTTGGCGCTCTTTGCCTTTGGCATTGGTGGCATGCCTTGTGTTTTTGGCTTCGTGCAACAAACGTGTTGCCACGTACAACGAAAACGAGCGAAAAGCAATCGACAGTTTGGTAATGCCTGTGAAGAACATCGACTCGCTAACCCTGTTACAACGGCAATTTGAAACAAGCGGAAACAAACTTGGAAGTATCGTTGCTTTGAGAGAATGTGGAAAGTTATTGCGCAATGAAAGCCGATTTGAAGAGGCGCTGAACATGCATAGCCTGGGTCAACAACAGGCAGAGGCCATTGGCGATACACTCGAATGGGTGCAGGCACTTAATAATGTGGGTACTGATTATCGACGTATTGGGGTGCTTGATGTGGCTCAAGATTATCATTATCGGGCGTGGTTGTTGAGCAACGAACACTCCGACACCACCATTGCTGCAAAGAAAAATCGTGTGATGTCGCTCAATGGTTTGGGAAATATCTACATGACGCTGGGCAACTTTGAACGGGCCGACAGTGCTCTGCGACTGGCTTTGATGGGCGAAAAACAACTTAATAGCTTCGTGGGACAGGCCATTAATTATGCTAATCTCGGTTCTATCTTCGAACAAAAGGGAAATTTAGACTCGGCCCTCGTGTATTATCACAAGTCGATGGAGATGAATACCCTGGGACATAGCGATCTGGGCATCGCTCTTTGCCATATGTTTTATGGCTCTATTCACGAAAAACGCAAACAATATGATAAGGCCCATCAAGAGTACGATGAGGCTTATCAGATTATGAAGGCATCGAAAGACGAGTGGCATACACTTGATATTCTTATTGCCTTGGCCCGAATTAATCACATTATGCACAATGATACGCAGGAGATGGAGTTTCTTGCTAAGGCTAAAGAGATTGCAGAGCGAATTAAAAGTACCGAACATCTGGCCGATATTCACTCCTTGTATTACACGCATGCGAAGGAAACTGGTAATTACCAACTGGCCTTGGCTTCGCATGAACTGGCTACAGCGTTGCAGGATAGCGTGATTAACATGGAGAAGGTGAACCGCATTCAAAACATTAGTCTTAATATTGAACGCAACAGGCAGATGCGCGAGATAGACAAAGCTAGGCATACGCTTGAAGAAGAACGCAGCACCCGCAACGTGGGCTTCACCCTTTTGGGCTTGGCCCTTATAATGCTGTTGGGGGCTTTGACAGCCTTTCTCTACATTCAGCGCATTCAAAGGCGCAACCATTTGGCCCTAAAGAAAATGGCGGCCTTGCGCGAAACTTTCTTTACCAATATCACGCACGAGTTTAGAACGCCACTAACGGTGATTTTAGGTCTTAGTCGCGATATGCAAAAAGACACTGCCACCAACTGCAAAGATACGGCTAAGGTGATTGAGCGACAAGGAGAAGGTTTGCTAACACTCATCAACCAACTGCTCGATATATCCAAAATCAAGTCGGCTGTGGGCAATCCCGATTGGCGCAACGGCAACATCGTGGCCTTTATGGCTATGATTGTGGAGAGCTATCACGACTATGCACAAAGCCATAAGATAGATTTGCAGATGTTTGCTAAAGACGAAATTGTAATGGATTTTGTGCCTGGATATGTGGTTAAGGCGATTAACAACTTGCTTTCTAACGCCTTTAAGTTCACGCCTGCCTATGGCAAAATTAGCGTTTTGGTGCGAAGCGAAAACCAACAACTTGTTGTCACTGTGGCCGATACAGGTAAGGGTATTAGTAAAAAAGCCTTGGAACGCGTCTTCGAACCTTTCTATCAAGACAACACCGAGATGAAGCAGGTGGGTACGGGCGTGGGCTTGGCTCTTGTTAAGCAGATTATGGATGCCTCGAAAGGAACAATCACCGTAGAAAGCGAGGAGGGAAAGGGCACTACCTTTATTATTAAGGTGCCTATCCACAACCATTGCACCAAACCACTAACCCCCAATACAGAGAACTGCAAGCCTTTGCTGCCTCACGAAAGCGATAACCCCACCGACCGCATTGGCGAAAACAACGAGTGTTGTGTGCTGGTTATCGAAGACAATAAGGATGTTGCCAGCTATATCGGTGGCCAGTTTGATAGCCGATATGCCGTGGTCTATGCCGAAAATGGACAGGTGGGATTGGAGAAGGCACTTGAACTAGTGCCCGACCTAATTGTAACCGACTTGATGATGCCTGGCTTAGACGGACTGGAAGTGTGCCGACAGGTGCGCAACAGCGAAATAATTAGTCATGTGCCCATCATCATCATCACGGCTAAGATAACCGAAGAAGCGCGCATTAAGGGTATTGAGGCTGGTGCAGATGCTTATCTGGCCAAACCCTTCAATGACAACGAACTGCGCACTAGGGCCGACAAACTGCTACAAGGGCGCAAACTGCTGCAAAAGAAGTTTGCAACCATGTCGGCCGAGTTTAAAAAAGACGATGATGCTAAGGCGCCTGCCGCCAAAGATGTCGACCTAAGATTTCTTGCTAAGGTGTCGAGTGCGGTGTATATGCAGATAAGTGGCGGTAAGGATGTTGATGTTGCTATTGTGGCATCATTGATGTGCATGAGCCCTCGACAGTTCTATCGCAAGATAAATGCCCTCACTGGCTACACGCCATCGGCCTATATCTTGCGCCTGAAGATAAAAAAAGCCAAAAACTTGCTTGTCAATAACCCCCAAATGAGCTTAGGGGAGGTGGCCGATAAATGTGGGTTTAACGATTATTCTAATTTTGTGCGCGCATTTAAAACGGTGGCTGGCGTTACGCCAACTAACTATCGAAGGGAGAATTGTCCTTGATGGGCGTTACTAGTTTGTTAGCGTGTATCGCTTATTGGTGTAGAAAATTTAGTAAACACAACTTTTCAACACGTTTATTCCAGATGTTGGTGTAAAGACGATTGTAACTAAGCTATGTAAAAGTATATTTTATTACGCCAGTTCGGGATAAAAAAGTGCCCTAAAAAGTTGGTAATCTCGCTATTGTTTTGTAACTTTATAGTTGTTAATCAATAACTTACAAAACACATATAGCGATGATTACCACAGACAAAGTTACAGAAATGTTTTGTATATTGGATGAGTTCTGCAAGAATTTAGATGCCGAGTTAACTAAAAACCTACACATTGCCCCCATAGACGAGGGATATAAGCGCATGCGAAACCGCAAAGGGCAAATGCCTAAGAGCGAAATAATGATCATCCTGCTTTGCTACCATTTTGGCTCTTTCCGCAACTTCAAGCACTATTATCTCTTCTTCATCAAGGAGCATCTGGCAAGCTGTAAAGAAAAACATTACAGCAAATAACGGAATAATTCTAAAAACACTTTTTTATTGTAATTGTACTTTGTTATAGGATAAAACATCAGAAAAATGTCCCTCTAACTTATATGAAATAGGAAATTCACCATTGGAATAGAGATAAATCTCACCATCTAACTTTTTAGTTCTATTATTAAATTTCTTAAAAATAATAGTGCCATCTATAGATGTTGCTGATGGCAACTTATTATAATCTATAATAATAGCGATACCCTTACTATCATTGTTGTTTTTAGAAACTGGTATATATTTCAAGAAATCTTCAAAGATAGTTCTGTCTTTATCGTACATTAAATTCTTTGATAATTGGTAAGATTTATCCAAATTTGGAAAGACTTCACCTTGAGGGATACGAAAAGCTCCAAACAACCATAATGGTGTTTGACTTTGAATACTTCTAAACATAAATTGGAAAATAAAAATACTATCGTTATAGACACCTAATCTATCACCATTGAACAATGTTGGCTTTATTGGAAGATCAGGGTGGAAAGCATCATGTATAGACACATAATCTTTATATGCGACACCATTAACGCTAGCATATCCATACACAGTGATGGTTCCATCTTTATCTTTTGAACAACCTATCAAACTACACGTAATAAGCAATGTTGTAGAGAAAATTAAAATGTGCTTGAACATATTATTTTATTTTTATAGTTACAGGAATAATTTGTATAAACTTGTCCTCGGGTTTAGCAATGCTATCGTATAGGGCATGTATGATCAACCTGCATGTTACGCCAGTTCGGGATAAGAAAGTGCCCTAAAAAGTTGGTAATCTCGCTATTATTTTGTAATTTTATAGTTGTTAATCAATAACTTACAAAACATATATAGCGATGATTGCCACAGACAAAGTTACAGAAATATTTTGTATATTGGATGAGTTATGCAAGAATTTAGATGCCGAGTTAACTAAAAACCTACACATCGTCCCCATAGACGAGGGATATAAGTGCATGTGAAACCGTAAAGAACAGATGTCCAAGAGCGAAATCATGCTTGTTCATTCACGCCATCGCTCCGTACATAACTTCCTCATGAATCTCTGTGCGGCATTAGCAGCATATTGTTTCTTCGAGAATAAGGCCGAGGCACTTCTCGTGCGCATTGAAAAGAGTAGGCAATTGGAACTTTTCTAAGCAAATACTTATCCCGAACTGGCGTACTTTTGCACTGATGGCTTCTAGATAAAGGATGTATGCGCTTACCAATAGCCTCAAAAACACAAATTGTGCACGAGGCATTATGTTTTAATTACCTACTTGAGAAAAATTGACCGTTACTTATAATTAAGTAACGGTCAAAAATTTGTTATAGGTTTTGGGCTAATAGAATATTACCTTCTTCCTCCAAAGTTTCCTGTTGAGAAAGTTCTATCTGGTGCCTCTTGTATAATCTTTGCACCTATCCACCCACTGCCATCTCTTGTATATACTATACCTTCACAAAAGAATATTTCAGGTGCACCCAAAAAATCATTATCAGAAATATCTGGTTTTACATTTATATTTGACTTAGAACCACCAAAGTTGATAGATACTCCCACTACAACATTTCTATAGTATTTTAGAAATGTATCATGTATTTTATAACCTCCACCATTCCACGTTAAATCATTACTAAAAAAACTATACACTGCTTTATCATTCTCAGAAAAGAATTGTATCTGCTTTCCAGAATTGCTAGTATCTAATCCAGAGAAAAAATTAATTCCTTTATTTACCAAAAAATGGTCCAGATTCTTTGCTAATTTTTCAGAAGCTTTATTATCTCCTAATACATTATAGATACTTTCTCCTATAATAGGAATGATGTATGGACTTTTCGTTGGATTCCCATTGTATTCTGTAGTCCACCTATTCTTAATTCCTCCATTAAGATTCTTTGTTGCTTCTGCATAAGTTGTGAAACGATGATTATTAAGACTATTCCATTGTTGTTGTAACTTAGACTTGTTGAAATTCATAAAATCATTAAAAGCCGGTTCTTTTATTTGTTGTCTTACAATCAGCGAAGATAGACCATAATAAATACCATCATCCCAGTTCACCATTCTTCCCCAACTTAAACCATGCCAAAGTTTCTTCATTACTTTACAATCAATACCAATGGATACACCAAATGCGTAATCATATTTATATAAAGAAACATATAGTTTTCTGCGTGAATTTGAACTGAATCTGATTTTTGTATGTTTCAGATAGCTAGGAGAAAATCTGATTATCTTATCTGCAATATGAACTTTAACTGCTCCTACTGTCGGAAAATTCTGCACATCTTCTCGCGTAAGTTCATGACGAGTTGCTGCCCTTGTTGTAGGTTGGTTAGGTATGACAACATCATCAGAGTCTTCATCGAAGTATTGTTCGTTGTCTATTGGACTAGAAGAATTATCATTCCATTTACCGAAGGTGTCTTTCAACTTTACATTACCTAATTTCTTTAATCCCTCAGCAATTTTAGTAAAGTTGTTCACTTGGGTAATAGCTTCCTCAAGTTCTATCTTGTTAGAGCGATGGGTAAAAAATGTACCATCTTTCGTTATGCGATACAATGTATCATTAACAATAATTTCTAAATTTTAATTTAGGAAATGTCTAAATTTTTCATCAGGAACAAGAAATCCTATCTGTTCGGCATTCGTATTTTCTTTAGAAAGATCATTATAAATATTATTAGCAGATGAAAAAGAGTGCGAGGATCTTGTTTCCCCTTTTGTAATATCATAACTGTCAAGCGCTTTTTTAAAGGCGTCCTTACTCTCAAAAGACATAATTTCGGCTGTAGTTTCTTCTAGAGAATTGGAATTATTTTCTTCTCTTGTCTTTACAGTATCTTCTAGGCTACAAGCACACATAGATAATCCGACTAAAATAGTCAGTAAATAATTTTTTGCTTTCATTTGTCTGTATTTAAAAATTATAGCCAATGGCTATATAAGGGTATATAACTGCTGCACGGTCAACGCCATGGTCATTCCTTCCCAATTGATCATGTCTTCCCAAAGCCACTCCTGGATTAATTCCTGCACGTATCATAACACCATGTTTAGACTGATAGCGATAACCTAAATCTATAAAGCCGAAAGTACCTGATCTGTCTTGCTGGACCTCCCTTCCTTCTTTATCGTGGTATTTGCATTTATAAAGTCCATAACTCACTCCTATACCAATTTCTGCATGATGCTTTCCTTTACCAATAAGATAATTTACAGCTACAGGAAAGCTCCAGCCACTTGTTTTCTCTGGAGCTGACTCAAAAAAATCTTGAGAGTTGGAATTGGTATAGGATAAACCAATTCTTCCTCCCCAGGCAGTATGATTATTAAAACGGGTATCATAGTGAACCCCTATCGTAGTTGATGCTCCAAGTAATTCAAGAAATAGCCCTTGCTCTCGTTGCGCATATAAGCAATTGGGCAGTAATGCTACTAAGAATAGTAATAAATGTTTTAATCTCATTTTTTTTTGTGCTAAAATTAGCTATAATGATAGTTTTATACAATACACGAAACCAATTTTTAATGATTGTTATTTGAATGCTTATATCATTTAACTAATATTATTTTAACTCATCATCCTTTGTGTTTCCCACCAATGAGATGTAATCCGTATAATACATTAGCGTAAGCCTTAGCATTAAGACGATCTGCGAGAAAGACATATGTCTTTTTTCTCCTTCTAGCTTGCCTATGTTATTTAAGTTTTTGTGTAGAAA
>NZ_BAIZ01000032.1 GCF_000613445.1 Hoylesella shahii DSM 15611 = JCM 12083 | reverse complement strand
AAGGTCGCCTTCCCACCGGGCGTACAATATGCGTTGAAGGCCGTCTATGTTGAGGTGCCTGGCAAGGCGGTTGCGTATGGCACTTACAATCTTCCCGTCCTTGATGGGATTGGCAGGGCCTATCAGCACACCGCAGAACATCTGCATGTGGATGCTTCCGTTGAGCAGCTCTATCAGGCCGTCGTCCGACAGGCCCGTGTATGGCTTGAGGAACATGAGGGCGATTTCCCCTTCTGCCGAAAAAAGAGGCTTTTTCCCACGCCTACGCTCATGGGTGCGGCTTGCCAACTCCGCTACCAACTCCTCAAGTGGGAGTTGGGCACGGATGCGCCCAAGTTCGCTTTTTGCAAAGCTGTCGCGATAATGTTGCAAAAAATCGAACTCTGTAAAGGGCAAAGTTGGTGTCATGTCAGAAATTTTTCGTAACTTCACAGCAGTTAATTTTATAAATTTCCCCCGATTCTGCCGTGATGGGTCGTTCGGGGGTTTTTATGTAAAGGTACAAATAATATATTACACTGACAAACAATTAGTTAGATATTTACTGAATATCCCTAACAGAGATACTGTTTGAGAGAGGAAGCAATATAACACGGTCCATTATCTGATAACAGACAAGGAGGATTCTGGAATATTCATAATTTCTTTAGGAATCTCCATTGGCATTCCCCAATTGTGGCATTTGAATTGCTTTTATCACTTCGCCTCGATGATTAGTCCATACCTTAATACTACAGCCCACAGCACCTATCCCTGTTGATGTTATAGTATAGACGGAGTTTCCTTTTAGACTTATTCTTTTTTCGCTTGATTTTATTCCACCACGATAAACAGAGTAGCCCTTGGGGATTCTGTCTAAATATATTCTTTGGGGAGGAGAATTTGCTGAATCAGTCCAGAATAAGGATAACGCCCCTTCGTATGATTTTCCATCTGGAGTAATTGAGTCATTCTCAATACTAAGATTATAGAAAGAACTCTTATATACATATAAGGATTGAGAGCCAAAATTAAAGTAAAAACAAACTTCCCTCTTACAGCTGCATAATAATAAAGAACATATAATAAACGTTACTTTCCTATTCATTACCTTTATTATGATTATTCACTTCAAACACATTCATTTCTGCAAAGCGTTTAGGCACTTTAGCCGACGAAGCATGTATCAGAATGCCTCCCTTGAAGTTTGGTGCCCATGTTCGGTTTTCTATGTCTTTCAGGCCGCTCACCAATAGCGAAGCCCACGGTTGTCTAACAGATAAAGTCTTCATTGTTCTGATTGTTTTATAATTAATAATTCACAAGAAATTTCTAGGCTTGTTATTCGTCCAGCCCTTCAATATCCTTTATTTCTTCTATATCATTGGCTTTTCTAGCCTCATCAAACTTAGCTTTCATCGTAGGATTATTGTAAGTTAGTTTACGAATGGTTAGTGCTTCGGTGTCTTGTGTGGCAAGGCGCAGATTGTTTTCGCTGCTAATAAGTTCGTCGCGCACTTTTTGCAGTTTAATAATGGTGTCGTCGATGTGTTTAATTGCATCCTTAAACTTATTAGAATACAATTCGTAATGCCTCACAAACTTTAGTCTAAAGTCTTCTATCTTTGCTTCAAAGTTAGTTACATCCACCTCTTTTTGTTGTGCCAGCACCAGTTGTTTTTTATATTCCAAGGCTTGTTTTGAAGCCTGAACCAACAACGTGATAAACGTTACAAAGAATTGCGGGCGTATAACATACATTTTAGGATAGATGTGGCTCTTGTTCACAATACCATTATTATATAGTTCGTTGTCGGCTTCGAGCAAACTAACCAGCACCGCATATTCGCAACCTTTCTTTTTTCTGTCTTCGTCCAGCTTTTTCAAAAAGTCGTCGTTCTTATGTTTGGTGGCCGTGGTGTCCATCTCGTTTTTCATTTCAAACATGATAGAGAGGTATTCTGTTCCATCTCCGCTATCTCGAAACACAAAGTCGCCTTTAGTACCATCGCTGGCATCGTTGTCTTTACCAAAGAAAGCATTGGGCAACATGGGTCGTAGATAACGTTCGTACTCAATACTGCAATGCTGTTCGAGCGTTTCGCCCACCATTTTGGTAGACATTTTGGTTTTCAGGTCGCGGTAATAGTCAATTTGTTCTTGTTTTAGGCGCAATTCGTTATCAAATTGCTTTTTCAGGTCGCTTGATTGAGTTGCGCCCTACTCTTTTCTTGTTCTATTTCGCTTTGCAGTTTCACAATTTGGTGTTCTTTCTCCTGCGCCTCTTTCTCGGCATTGATGCGTTGTTCCATGAGGGCCAACTTCAGCTTATTGTCGTTTTGGCTAATTTCGTGTTTCAGTTTATTGATAGTCTCTTCTTTCTGTGCCAAGCAATAGCCATTTCGTTTCTTTTTTGCGTCTCCATGCCCTCCATCGTTTGTTTAAGGTTGGCAATGGCGGTGTTCATTTCAGCTTTTTGCAGCGAAAGCGCATTTTCTTTCTCACCTTTCAGTCGTTGTATCTCGGCATCTTTTTCATTTAGTCGTTTTTCTATTTCGGCTAATTTTGTTTGAAACGACTGTTCTTTACGGGCATTTGCCAATGCCTGTTCGGTTTTGGTGCGCTCGTTTATTTCAGCCAATCGTTTGCACACTTCAGCTTCAAACTCATGGTTCTTTACTTGATTTACGATATAGCCGTAATCGGCCTCATCCACCTTGAAAACATTGCCACACTTGGGGCATTTTAATTCGTTCATAATTTGAAATTTTTAATTATGAGTGCAAAGTTAAGACATAAAAGTGCAGTCTTTCTGCATAGAAGAATTATTCTTTGCTGTTTGAATAAAAAAGGTGCATTTTTGCTCCCAAAAGTGGCATATTACATGATGACGAACTGATAAAACCACAATGAGACAAACAAACTACTGCTAGGCTGCTGCGCTTGGCTGTTGCCAGTAGCTATATGCCGAGGTAGCGCAAACGAGATGTAAAATATTTGTACCATTTTTTAACATTATGAGTGCCTTCGCTCAAAAAAATCGGGGCGTAGACCGAATTTAAGCGCGTATTTTCGAAGTTTATAACAAACTGATTGACTGACAATTACACCAAATAAAGCAAAAATAACTGCTGTATAACACAAAATAGCGACATAAAACATAGTTAGATGCTGTACCGAGAACCACAAAATGGCTTTCGCCTAAAATAGCCCAAACACCCACAAACAAGGCTTAAAACACCAGTTTTTAGACCTTTTCTTTGCGTTTTGCACCATTTAGCCTTGCGTTTTGTAGGAGTTAGCACTGCGTTTAGCACCATTTAGCACTGCGTTTTGTAGGAGATAGCACTGCGTTTTGATGCATATTGCGATGCATTTTGGTGCAAAACGCAATTCAGCTCGTGGTGTTCTACCATTTATTTCGTGCATTTTGGGGTTCAAATTTTGGCTATATTTTCTTGAAATAGAAAGCCAAAAACATAGAAAAGGGCAAAAATCAAGGTGAAAATTGTGAAAAGCGCACCCCACTTTTCACCCTAAAGGAGTGTTTTTGATGTTATTTAGCAGGTTAGTTCGTCTAGAATGGTGTGACCACAAGGGCACGTTTTGTAAAGTTTGTTTACCAATTTAACAAATACATACACCCCCATTGCCCCACATATTGCATGCAAGGCGCAAGCCTTTACAAGCAAATAGCAATTGTGGGAGGCCAGTGCGGCAGGTGTGAAACACCAGCAACACCCACCTCCCACGCAGCACACGCATGCAAGTAAAGCCTTAGCGTGGGGGCCTATCTTCGGCCGCCAAGCCATAATCAGCCCCAACATTAGGCGGCAAGTCATAACTTTTTCGGCTTTGCTTTTAGGCCCACGCCATAGTTTTTAAATCGTGCATCCATCTCCATATCCGTGGGATTCCAATGCTGCGAGTAAGGCGGATTGCTCACCACAGCATCAACGTAGAGCGGTTTGTAGAAGTCGGCACCCGTGGTTTGCAGGGGCCAGTCTTGGTCTAGCGAGTCGGCACAGCGCGTATTGATGTTGCTAGGAGCAATATAACGCATCACGAGATTCATGCGTGTGAGGTTGTAGGTGTTTTCTTTTAGCTCTTGCGCGTAATATTAATGATGGGTAAAGCAATTTTAATGGAGTAAATACCTTTTCAATAAACAAATGGTATTTAAATAATCCGTTTTGCTATAATCACTTAATGCAGCTTTAGCCACATATGCATTGAGAAGGTCTGCAATATGCTGAACAACTTCCGCGGGAATTTGGGTTTTTGTATGAAGCAATCGTTTTACTTCGCCATGAAAATTTGTTATCGACAGCTTTTTTGGAGCAATGTTTGGCATTGAGAGAAGATAGTCCCAACGGTATGCCCAGGTGGAAAATTGCGGAAAAGAAGATAGGTGTAAAGACACATAGTAACGGGCTTTTTTGTTTGTTGCCGCTCGTGTAAACAAGCAAAAAACAGTGGTAGAAGGAACATAACCATATCTACGAATGATATATCCCATACTGGAAACCACATCACTAAGAAGATTAGAATTGGCAAAAAAGGCCTCACCAAGCTCAACCAGGCTGTTCATCAAACATTCGTTGGTAAGTATTGGCTTATAAAAGGTGGAATACTCAGCTCGTGGAAACTTCTCAAAGGCTCGCATTTTGTGTTGCAATTGAGCCTCGTCAAACGATTTCCAATTGCACAACTCGCATTTAAGCGTTTCTAATAGTTCTACATTCAGTTTCATCACCGCATATTTTTCTCGCTTATCGTGCAAAATCCTTTCTATATCAATGCCCCTTAATAGCACATTTTGCCCTTACACTGCCCTACTCCACGTGCTGCAGAGCAATCTAGTTCTGATTATCCATGCACGAGTAGAGATAATCCAACACGTTTTTCCAGCCCCCAGCTTCGGCATTAAAGGCCCACAAAGGCATAGAAAGGTTGTCTAACTGTTCAACACACTCGCTGAATGCATTGCACAGAGCCACTCTCTCGGCCTTGGGGATGGCATTTAGGCGCTCGTCGGACACTTTAAAGCGCGGATTGCTCAGAAAGTTCACAACATCTATGTAGGTTTTATCATCACAACCTTGTGCAAAATCGGGGAAAACAGATAATGTTTTATCAAACATCTGTTTCATTTCTTCCAGCCCTAACTTATCTAGTACATCAGGAATGTAGGGCAAAAACTCCCTTCCTTCACATAAAAGATAATGCCAACCATCGCCTTTCCAATTGCCAATCATGTTTAAGGCAACATGAAAGGTAAACATTTCGTTACTTACCTTTGCTTTTATTTCCTCTATCGTACCCCCTTGCCATATCTCATCAGACATGTTTACAAGGCTTGTTTCTAGTTCGCCATCGTTATGTTTTTGCCAAAGTGCTTTTAAATCGTTCATATTAAGTGATTGCAAAAGGTGTAAAAAATCAGCAACAAAAGGTTTTGCGTTACCAACATTAGCCCATCCAGCTACTAACAAATCGTAACCATAACACTCCCCTTAGCTGCCAACACCTCTCGATAGAAGTCTTTCATGCTTTCGAAGTAATCGGCTATTTCTTCTATTATTTCATCCTTCTCATCGTCGTAGTCCCATATATCGGGATAAAGTTCGGCTTTTTTGCATGCTTCCATACTGAAATGAGATAAAGCTTGGTCCATATCAAAAGCCTCTAAAGCGGAAAGCACGTCGCAATTCTCGCCTTTTCGGTGTAAGCAACAAACTCGCTAATGTTTTCAAGCGCTTGAACCCCCACAACAGCTTCGCTTAAAGGATTGTTTGGAATTGGGTTACTGCTATCAACGCCAGTAAGAACAAAATGCAGCACGTCCCACATCTTGTCTATATCCAAAAAGATTTCGGTTTGTTCGCCCCACTCTTCCACCTCTTCAAGCAATTCCTCGCTGTTGTTTTTAAAGTTCTTTAGTGCGTTTAATTGTTCATCAGTCATAAACTGATAGTTGGCTATCATTCCCATATTGTTTTGTTTTTTTGCTTAGCAAACCATAAATAGGCTGCTATTGATTATACATTATTGTACGTTGCTTTATCCTTGATTGATTACTATCGCCTTTTCCGCGTTTAATTTCTATGTAAGGCGCCAATGGTAAGCTCATAGGGTCTCCATGTATGCCTACTGGCGTGGCGTGTTGTGCCTCAAGTTAATAACTAACTTCCACAGATGCGGGGTAAACACGGTAGGGATCGAAATAGGTAACGCAGCTGTTAACCATATCCTGCAACGAGGGTTGCACAATTTTGCGATACACCTGACGTCCATTAACAATCACGGTCACCGGCTTATTAAGGTCAACAAGCTGTTGGTTTAGATACACACGCAGCCTGCCACCCTTAGCTTGAGCATACGAACGACTAAATTTCATCTCGATGCCCCATTGCTTTTCTTGTTCCACACACGTGTATTTCACATCGCTAACATTGATTTTCACCACGTTATTGTTAATCTCCATCTCGTAATAAGTGCGATTTTCAGAAGGCCGTGCCATCACTTGCAAGTTGTAAAACCCATTGCGACGTCGGCCATCCATTTCAAAATCCTCCCAAAGCACCGTTTTGGGATAAGCGTTTCGCACAAAGTTTTTGAGCCAAGGTGTTGTTAATCGGTAATCAATTCTGTGCTGCATGCCCGGCAATAGGTTGATGCGATGAACAAAAAGAGGGCGTTTATCCACCGATAGCGGGCGCGACAGTTGGGCCGAATCGAAGGCCACTTGGGTGTAATACGTTAAGATATTGCGATAAAAACCTGTGTCGTCGGCACCCGTTAAGAACGAAAATCCCATATTGGCACAGTTCTCCACGGGGGCATTTTTCAAGGGTTCGCCACCCGCCATCGGTCCTGCTGCAGCCCAATAATCGGCATAAAACGAGGCTAAACGCTGACTGCCGTAGCCTCCTTCGGATATTCCGAACACATAAAGACGATTGGCATCAACATTATTATCAATCAAAGCCTGGCGCAACAACTTCTCCCAAGCAAACTGTTTGGCCAGTTGCCACCATCTATAATATTCGCCTTCGTTGGGTATTTGCGGAATGAAATAGAGCGAGGGTGCATCTTGAAACAAGTTGCCTAGCGCCAATCCCGTTTGCCATTCCTGCTCTTTAGGCCCCGACCCATGAAGGTATAAAAACAGCGGTAGCTTGCCTTGAGCCACTCCCTTGCTACCATAATAATAAGGCAAAACAGCATTGGGCTCGAGCGATGCAGGCAAATTCCATGTTGAATGCCCACCCAGCTTCAAGCTTTGAGGTTGTAAAAGCTTTTGTTCTTGCAATTCGTTATTGGCTGCACACCATGCATCCCACACCATTTTTTGAGTTTGGCCCACATCTTTCACCTTTATCTGCACTTGCAAAGGAGCAGAATAAGGGGTATTGTGCACAAAATTGTCCCGACTTTTCATTTCGTCGGCCTGCTTAGTTTGAAGCGTCTGCAAGAAATATTTTTGTACCTTCGCTTTGAGATTTTGTGATTGAGCAAGCGCAACGTTAGGTGTTACACACAGCGAAAGGGCCACAGCTGTGGCAATAGACATGGGTTTTAAGCGCATCATAAGTTTTTGTTTTGACTGTTTAGGGGGCACACGTTGTGTTAGCCCTTACATTTAAGGTTCTGTGTAGAGCCAAATCGTTGGTAAGCAACAGCACGCAACCATTGGCACATAACAAACCTGAACCTTAGCAATGATGCAAAATTAATGATTTTTGAGCAACTTGAGTAGTGTTTTTGAATTTAAAAACGCCCAAGTAGTTGATAAAAAAAGAAGCTGTGTATCAAATCAACGGGTGAAGATTGATACACAGCTTCATTATTTTTTAAATGAAGTCCACTTTAAAGCGACTTAATCGCTATATCCAGGCGTCTGAACCAATTCGGCATTGGTAGACATGGTGGTCTCGTCTATTGGCCACAACAAACGATTAGCGTTGGCTGTAGAGTACTTAGTGGCCTTGTCGAAGAGGCGAATATCGTGCCAACGTTTGCCTTCGAACATAAATTCGCGTAGGCGTTCTTTCAAAATAGCCTCGGTGGCGTCTTCGTCTCCGCCCACAAAGGGGTTGTTGGTGTAGAATGTTGTTAAGGCTGCTATGCTGCCATTGCTAACATCATTGGGATATTGCACCTCGGGATGAGCGTTGAAATAGGTGGCACCATAAGCGCGTAAACGCACCTTATTAATCTCTGTTCTTGGGTCTTGACCCAACAACACCTTAGCTTCGGCAATGCCCAAAAGACATTCGGCAAAGCGATAAATGGGCTGATCGTCGTACCACGATGTGGCCGAACCACCCGTAAGAAGCGTTCCATGAAACTTATTACATATGTTTCCAACATACGTTCCATCCGAAGCGCGGTACACATCGGCCAAAGTAGCCTTCTTACGTGTATCGTTATCGTTAGAATAAAGCATTGTCCACAGCTGTTTATCGAGCGAGAAACGCATCACACCACTACCCAAACGCAAGTTAAGATATTCGGATTCGCTAAACTGTATGGCCTGTCCAGCAGCGTTATGTAGCGATAAGCGCCCACGTTTTGCTTGTTCATCACGAGCGAAGTATAGAGCCCATTCCACAAAGAAGTTTCGTTTTCGCGGTTATGTAGCGCGTAGATAATCTCTTTGTTCTCTTTTTTGTCGTAGGCAAACACATCACCAAACTTATCGAGCAGAGCCACATCGGCATTGCTTTCCACATCTTGGTAGGCCGTTAAAGCCGTTTGATAGTCGGCATTTCCGCCCCCCATCTGCTTGCCACTCCACAAATACACCTCGCCTTTAAGCATCTTTGTGGCCGAAAGCGACCAGTAATTACGGCCGCTGGCGAACTGATAATTGTTGTTATAAGCCTCTTCAGAGGTTTTAATATCGGCCTTAATTTGGGCCATCACCTCGGCAGCCGAACTCTGTTTGCGTGCAACATTATTGAGGTCTACCGTCTTTCCCTCTGTGTGTTGTAAATATAAAATAACGTCGCCATAGGTACGAAGCAGCTGGAAATACAAGTAAGCGCGCATGCCATGAGCACTTCCAAGATAAGCTTTCTTTTGTGTGTCGCTTAGATAACCAGCTTCGTTCACCTTATCGATCATCAAATTAATCTGATTAATGCCCGTGTAAACACCTCCATAGTTGTTAATCACGGCATTTGTTTTCTCAAGTGTGTTGTTCCACAGGCGTTCATAACCTTGCGAAGCCTCACCACTAAAAGAACTACCGCTATATATATTGGCGCGCATTTCGCCCCAAACAATGTACTTATCGGCATAACTTCTCATCCAAGAATTAAGACCTTGGTTGAAGGCTTGCACCTGATCAGCATTTTTCCAATAGTTTGCATCGGTAATGGTACTGGTTGGTTCTAAGTCCATACAGCCCGTTAGCGACAAGCCAAAGATACCTGCTGCAATATATGATACTAACTTTTTCATTGCTCTGAAAATTGATTAGTTAAAATGAAACGTTTAATCCAAAGATAAGAGTGCGAGGAGTGGGATAACGACCATAATCATATCCACCTGCTGGTTCGGGCGAAGCGCCATCATACGACGTGAGGTAGAAAAGATTTTGTCCCGTTAGATAAACACTAGCATTGGCCATTTTCAGTGCGTTAATCCACTTCTTAGGCAAGTTATAGCTAAGTGTTATTTCGCGTAAAGCCATGTAGCTGGCCTTCTCAAAGAACTTAGAACCCACGCGCCAGATGTTGTGTTTGTTCAGCTGGTCGGCGTAACTAAATGCTGGATAGGCTGCGTTAGGATTGTTTTCGGTCCACATATCCTTTACGTTTTCAATGAGATTAAACTGTCCTTGGAACTGACCCATCGAGCGAGCTTTAAGGTCGTTGTAGATGGTATGACCCAAAGCGTAGTCGAAACGCGCATAAAGCGAAAGATTTTGATAGCTTAGTGTCGTGGTCCATCCACCTGTTACAGTGGGTCGGGCATTACCAAGCACTTTGCGGTCGAGTGTATTAATGATACCGTCTTCGTTTATATCCTCCCAACAAACGTCGCCTGGCTCAATGGCTTTCCAGCCTGTTGAGTTTTTATAAAGCACACCTGTTTCGGGGTTTACTTGGTCGGCCAATCCTGGTCCGTAAAGTTTTGCCACGTTATCTATACGCATATTGGCATGAGCTTTCACGTCGTCCCAGTCTTTAAAGATATGGTTTTGGCTGTATCCATATAGGTCGTCAAGGGTTCCACCCTCGCGATAACCGCCAATCCACTTTGTGGGCGTTTTGCCATTGGCATCCACTTTACCTGCTGCCACCTCAACACCTTCGAGCTGATTAAATGGGCGGTCGCTCTTTGGTAGCTTTATAATGGTGTTTTTAACCGTTGAAAGGTTGAGCGAAAGGTCCCAACGGAAACCATTTCTAAGGTGCACGGGAGTGGCTTTCACTTCCATTTCAAAACCTTGGTTGCGCAGTTTACCCAAGTTGGTTTGTATAGAAGAGAATCCCAAATAAGAGGGAAGGTTGACGCTTTGCAGCAAGTTGCTGGTGTTGCGCACATAATAATCGAGAATGAACGACAATCTATTTTTGAAGAAGCCCAAATCAAGACCCGCTTCAAACGTATGACTCTGTTCCCATTTCAAGGCTGTATTCACCAGCGAGCGGTCGTAGAAGGCCGTATTACCGCGATAATTGGTTTGTTGGTCGTAGATACCATAGATATAGAAGTCGCCAATACCGCTCACATTACCATTGCTACCATAGCTAATACGTGGTTTGATGTTGCTCACAACCTTAGATAGCGAAGAGTTTTTCCAGAAATTCTCTTCCATCATGTTCCATCCAAACGACACCCCAGGGAAGAAGCCCCAACGATTATCTTTGAGTTTAGAGTTGCCATCGTAACGGAAGGTAAACGTTAGCAAGTATTTTTGCTTGTAATCGTAGTTGAAACGTCCGAAAAGCGACTCAATGCGGTTGCGCGATTTCAGCGATTCGGGATTGCTATCCTTGTCGGCTCCGGCGTTAAGCGTTGGAATATCATCGGTTGGCGAATTTTTTGTCGACGCTTTTAGAGAGTAATAGTTATAGTCGTAGTATTCGGCACCGAGCATAAGGTCCACATTGTGGTGTTCGTTAAACGTGTTGAAGTAGTTCAATGTGGCGTTAAGCTGAATTTGGGTATCCTTAAACAAGTAGCCGTAAGCACGTCTGGTGGTGTTAATGCTGGTAGGATTACTTTGTGTATAGAAAGCCTTATTAAAGCTTTCGTTTTGATTAAGCACATGATAAACCGAAGCATTGGTTTTCAAAATAAGGTGCTTGGGTATCAATGTAAAGTCTAATCCTGCATTAAAGGTTTCTGAACGCGAGCTGTTGCTTGATGTAAGCTTATCGCTCCAATACTGATAGTTACCATCAGAGTTGCTCCATCCTGGTGCAGGCGAGCCATCTTCGAGGTAAGGATTCCATGTGGGACGTTGCGAACGCGTGCGATAAAACAACTGATACCACGAATCTAGGTAGGTGCTGGGCGTGGTATGCCATGAGTATTGTGCTCCGGCGCGAACCTTAAGCCATGGTTTAATTTGGTAATCGCCCTTTACACTTCCTGTAAAACGCTTATAAGCGGTGTTGCGCACCACACCATTTTCGTTGTAATAACCCAAAGAGGCCACAAACGAACCCATGTTGTTGCCACCACTAAAGCTCACATAGTGGTCTTGTGTGAGCGTCTGGTTGTGGTAAATGGCATCCTCGAGCGTTCTACCATAGTCTTTGAATATGAGTCGAGCACCATTAGTAGCCCCGTAATAGGGGTCGTCCATGATTTGCCAACCTTCTTCTGCGAGTAGTCTTTTATGCTCTGCATTGGTGTCGTCGTAATACATCACATCAGTGCGAGGCGAATAATCGGTATATCCTCTACCCGAATAACCATTCTGAGCATCCACATTTGCTGCTCTACCGTGGCCTTCCATCGCATCGGTGTAACGCTTAAAGCCCATACGGTTGTAGTAAATGTAATCGCGAGCATTCATAAAATCGTAGTCGTTGCGTCTAAAGTTCACACCCAACTTGGCGCGATAATTGATGCTCGATGTGCCTGTTTTGGCGCGTTTGGTGGTGATAAGGATTACACCGCCGTTGGCTCTAGCACCATAAATGGCTGTAGAGGCGGCATCTTTGAGCACTTCCATCGACTCGATGTCCGAGGGGTTAACCTCTGAAAGGGCACGTTCCACACCATCGACAATAATCAAAGTGGGGGCACTTCCTGTGATTGAAGCACCACCACGCAACGTGATTGAAGGCGCAGCACCTGGTTGTCCTGAACTACTAACCACCTGAAGTCCAGTTACACTTCCCTGCAAGGCATTACCCACATTGGCAAAAGCGGCAGCATCTAACACCTTGTTATCCATCTTAGAGATGGCCGTTGTAAGAGTTGCACGTTTTTGTTGACCACCATAACCCGTCACCACCACTTCGTTTAGGGCATGTTGCTCTTCTTTCATCACAACCTTTAGTTCTTGTCCGTCCCACTTTACCTCCTTTGTATCCATACCGATATAAGAGATAACAAGAACACTGCCGGGTTTGATGTTGGGCAAATTGAATCGCCCATCTAAGTCGGTCGTACCGCCATTCCCCACTCCTTTCACCAGAATGGTGGCGCCAACAACGGGCTCTCCATGTTCATCTACGATAACACCTGTGCATTTTCCTGCTTGCTGAACGTTTTGTACCAACAGCTCGGGAGCTGCCAATGCTTGCGTTGGCATGAAGAAAGATACACCCACACATAACGTAATGCCAATTGGCTTGATGCGTAAAGTCATAAATGTCTTACTATTTAATAAATTGAGATTGTTTAGTTTCTTCGCAAATGCACAACAAAGGGTACTGTATGCTTGCGTTGAGGGGCTAAATTTATTTACTGAAATGCTTATTTAATTCACACTGTTGTTGCTTAGTTAAGTAAAAGAGGGCTTGTTGTCTTTATTGGCCTCCTTGATAACGTATATTACACTCTGTTTAGATAGTCTATGGCAAAAGTATGATTATTTTCTTAAACAGCAGAACTTATTAAAATATTTTATGATAAAAGCGCTCATTTACGATTAACAAACAACAATCGCGAACAATATGTTGGCAAAAACTAATAGTTTGGCAGTCTTTGGGCAAGGGCATGGCGTGTTAATAAGGTTAGCATGCTCGTTATAGGTTAGTGTTTAAATATAAAAATGAGGGTACAAAACAGGGGCTGCTTCAAGTCGAACGCCTACACACACGCGGTGTGCTTCTTTGTTGTTGCAGTGGTTGGCACTGTGGTGCGCCATCTTATTTGCAACAAACGTTCTTCTTAAAACAGCCCCCATAATGGAGCGTTTAGATATAATTACTCAGAAACTGGTCGAACAGGATAAGCGTAAGTACGCATATTTACATACAACGGATAAACATCGTTTACATCAAAGCCCATACAACAAGCATTATTCCAATCCTTTGGGTCGGCCGACCAATAATCGCCGTACATTGCAGCATGCTCGATATTGCCATTAAGCGAACTTCTATAACCCAGTGCAGGGAAATAAATCGTGGCATTTTTAGCACTGTTTGTCCAGAACAAATGACCCATATTGGCATTGAATGTTGCCGCATTGTTCGTTCCCTTTACATTCATTGTTCCTCTATTCCTACCATTTGCGGTGAATCCACTAAAGGCTCCGTTGGTAGGAACGCTGAATCCTACAGGACATGGATCATAAACACTCTTCGTAACAGGCACTGTATTCGGTGCATCCTCGTCACCTCTCAAACTGTTATGTATTGACCAGAGGTTATAGAAATAATGATATTTCGTCAATCCATCACCCTGCTTAATCATTCCTCTATTATCTAGGAAGGTTCTAAAGAAAACATTAGGGAACTGTATCTTGTTGGCAATATGTATCTGGTCGTTACCGTTTTTATTGAAACTTCCTTCGCGAATGGCATCCGTTCCGGGCATAGCTTCAGTACGTCCCCATTGATACATGGTAGCAATACCAGCTCTTTCGATATAAGCATTCTGCTTGATTTCGATAATACTTTCCTGCTTCACACCATTGTTTCCAACAGTTTGCTCCACCTTCACCTTCACCGTACGTTGATCTTCATAAGGTGTTGCCATCCATTTAGTGGGCTTCCATCCCAGGGTTTCGTTGGTAAAATGGTATTGTTTGCCTTGGTTGTTGGTAACAGTTATTTTGTCTAGCACATTTTTGGGTGCAAACCACAGGTGCCACGACCACACTATTGTGTTGCCTTTCTTAACAGCAACCACTGCGTTTCCACTCTTTATGTCGGCTCTTGTTACTTCAAACTTTACGTAAGCCTTACCGCCAAAACGAACAATACTCAACGAACCCTGCTTAACAAGGTTAGCCTCGTCGGCCCAAACTACTTGGGCACCATTCACGCCATTGTTCTTTCTATTGCCTGTTTCCTCAATCCAAGGTGAGTTAATTACACTTCCATCGTGATCTCTCATTTCACGAAGAATGATATCCGTTGGTCGGGCAGGACTTCCAAAAGTTGGAGCAAAAGAAGCTGCCTTACTCTTATACGCATCCTCATTTGTTGCTCCATTCTTAATTGCATTACCATAAACCAATGGTATCATGTAATAACCAGGACCAGAGATTACATAGCAGTTGGCTGTATTTTCTACATTAGCAGCACCATTGCTGTTAGAGAGGTTATAGGGTTGTGTTGACGAACCTACAGGTGTAGCGTTTTGCAAACCTCTATTACGTTCTGCAAGATAGTCTACAACATCTGTTGCCAGGTTGGCTTTAATCACTTCGTCAGCCTCGCCACCAGTTCCGTTGTCTTTGGTAAAACCTTTAAGCCATGCTGGTTTCTCGGTCATCGTGTATGTTCCGTCGCCATTGGCGTCGTAACCCACCACTTTCCATGCCACAGACTGCGAGGGATTGTTAGCCACTTTGCGATAACTCTTTACGCGAATGGTGGCTTCTGTGCCATTATAAGGCACTTCTACGCTTGGTGTACAATCTAGTTTATAATCCCAGTTAGATTGCTTCTGACTAATCTTGTATGTACGGGTTGTTCCTGCTTTCCATTTTCCAGCAAGTTTTACTTTAATATAAGTATTGTCGGTGAAAGCAACTTCGAGCTCAACATCCTTATTGTCTAGCTCTTGCGGAATCATATAGAACGTGTAGTTGTCTTCAATCTTTTTCACGTCCGTCTCGTTCTTGTACTTATCGTTACCCAGTTGGGTATCTCTAATAATACTGTTGGGATACTCGGTGGTGCTATAATTCAAACCACTAAGCGTTACAGTGCCTGGCTCTTTTAGGCTACCAGCAACCCAAGTACCCTCACCGTTAAGGTCGTTAGACATCTTATAGGTACCACGAAGTAGTGCTTTGTGAATTGAAATATACCTGATGGACTTGTTAAACGAAAGGTTGGGGCCCACAGCAAAGCGAATGGCTGTAAGGGCATGACGAAAATTCAAGCTGGTTGAAGGGGCCTGATGGCGTGTGGCATAAAGCACTTTACCCGTGCAAGCCGTCATCAAGTCAACTTGCTTCTTTACGTCTTGGTAAACCGTAAAATCAACAGTGGGTGCGGTATTACTGGTTGGAGCCGTTATTTTTATGTTCTGCTTATGGTCGTCTACTTTAGGATATACGGCGTAGAAAATACCATGACGCTTTTCCCACGACCAAGGTATTCTCTTCACCAATTGGCCATCGCTCTCGGTACGCTCGTTGCTAAACCACGATTCTTGAATCTTATCATCAGACTCACCGCGCATACCAGCCGACGAAAATTCGCCAAGCGATTGGATATTAATGATGTTGGCACGCGTTGCTGCATCTGCTTTGGTGGGGTTAACACCCTCGATGGTCGATTCCACCACACAAGCGTCTAGGTTATCGTTGCTCTCTATAGGCAACACCCTGTCGGCAAGGTCGGCATCGGTAAGTCCCGATGTAAGCAAACCACGTGTTAAGGCAGGCGCATTGCTGAGCGCTTCATCCTGTGCATCGCTCACATCAAACCTCACAATGGCTTCTTTGTCGCCATCGCTTGTGCTATTATCCATTGTGTCTTCGGCACACGACAGGGCCGAAAGCGCAAAGCCACCGACAAACAAGGCCGACAGCGCATGATAAAAAATCTGTTTCTTCATTATATCTTTCTTCTATGTTAAGTCGTTTTCCTAGTTGTCTACTCGCTTTTATCCTTCAAGATAATCGTTTTCTTCGTCAACATCATTTATCAATTCGATAACTTTGATATTGCCTTGACCTCCTTTTCCGGGTCTAACACCTGGACTTGCTGCCATAAGTGCGTTTTCTTCCATAAAACTAAGCACTGAGATTACTGGCTTAAAATAAATTTGTTTTCTATCCATAACTATTGTCATAACCTATTTAACATAATCGTCTCTAGCTCCATACGCAAGGCGAATGGGGTTTAAAAGATAAAATTAAGTGCATTATTTGAGTGCTTATTCACACCTCCAATTGTCACATGCCCCTATCGCAGGGGTAATTTCAATCTCTATTAACCTGATTTTTTGTTTTGCAAAGATAATGTAAAATTTGCTAATATCGCAAATAATTTGTTCGTTTTAACAAGTTTATAATTTATATTTTTGAGATAAATCAAGATAGAAACCTAGAAAACATCGGAGTTTTAGAAAGATAGTTAACAATCAAAAGCAATTTTCACACTACTGACTTTATGTAAAAAACAACCGCTCAAAGCTGTATTTTTTACCCTGTTTCTACCCTCACCCTTCGTATTTTCATCTAAAAGCAATGCGCCCAACGCACGGCAAAGCAGCTTTTGTTTCACTTTGCTGGGCGTTGAGCGCATATTCTATTGCAACTGATGGTTTTCACCCATCTAGATGCAAGGCCTTGCCTTAACCTTTAGTTTTACGCAGCTTCTTTGCTTGGCGCTTTTGCCACCACAGATAATATCCACTGAGGGGCAAGAAACCTCCAATCAAGGCTGCAAGAGCATAAAGCACGCGTGTAAACCAGCCACCCCAAGTGCCTGTATGCAATTGCTTAAAGAGTTTTGGGCCACCCTTTTTCTTTCCATCGAGGCCTGCCTTCATGTCTTTAGGTGCGCCGCTGTGTGCTGGTTCATCCGCTTTAGCTTGGCTGTTATTGGCCTTATCAAAAGCATTTGTTTTTGTGGAATGTTGCGCTTCGCCCTTCTGGTCTGTTGCCTTCATTTCTTTAGGAGGCATTTTTTGTCCAAACAATTTAGACATGGCCTGTCTATACCAACCAAAAGAAAACACCGGCCCCGTTAAGGCCATGAGGAAAAGAAATACAAAAGCATAGATACCGAGCGACACATGGCTGTCGTAAACAAACCTTCGAAAGCCTTTATCCGTACTCACCTTTAGTCGGCTTTTAAGCATCTTTTTGCTCTTGGGCCACCAAATCACCACACCTGTGAGCAGCACCAGCACCATGCACATAGACGAAATGGCCATGATAACTCTTCCAACAGATAATCCACCACGTGGGTTTTCGGGCACCATAAACAGCCAACGGTGCAATTGCTTCACCCAAGTATAAAATGGCATCTCTTGAGTATCTAATCCAAAAGGGGAGAAATATCTTTAATCACAAGCAAAAGAAACCCTGTGAAACACAGTATGGCCATAAAAGCGCCTAAAGGTAAGGCCAACCACTTATGCAGTTTTAAACAAAATTTTTTCATTTCTTTGTTGGTTTATCGTGTTACTTACTTTATTTATATGCGTTTCTGCTTTGTGTTGTGCAAGCGCGTTGCTAGATTAGCGAGGCGTTCTAGGTCTGTTCCACACTGATTTACTGATTACTCGATATAGCCTCCCTACTCTTAGCTTGCTATTGGCGCACAAAAAATGGTTTCATGATGCGCTATAGATTTTAGCACCAAGCGTATTGACAACACTTCAATAACATAAGACTCGCATAATCCCAAAAAGTTTAATTGCCCCAGAAATGTTTTGCATTTTCTTTGTGCTTTTGCGGGTATTCATGCGGGACAACACCCACATCAAACCACCCGCACCTAGGCTTGCATTTACCTGTTTACACTTCCCTCTTACCTGCTTTCCAACCTTACACTGCTGATGCTTTGGTGAGCATAGGCCATGTTTGTTGCGCCTAATATCGAAGTTTAGCCCCACCCTTTGGGTTAACCAGAAATGTTAATTTAGTAATTTATTTTTACATATACGCATCGCACGACCAACCAATCTAGCGCGTATGCAAGGCTAAAAAGCACTATTTTGTCCCCTTTTGGGAATACAAATTGAGGTGAAGCGAACAAAAAAATCACCTGTTTTCAGTAAACTATATACATTTTGGTGCGCTAGATGCTCGAAAAACTCAAAAATTTAACTCCGTGAAATGACACAATTCCACCTATTTTTGATAATAATTCAGCTAGAAAAACACTCCTAAATGGGTGCAAAACGTATGAATTTGCCTTGCAATATGCATGAGTTTACACCGCTAAATGCTAGAGATAGCACGGCTATTTGCTGCATTTTACAAAGTAAAATGCTGGAGTTAGCCATGTATTTAGCACCAAATTGCATGATAATAAGGCAAAAAAATGGTAGTTTTACCTTTTATTTTGATCTGTTTAACAACAACATATCATTCACTAACTTTTATTCGTTTCTAATAGTATTTTTATGCAAAGATAACGCTAAAACATGGTTACCAAGGGGTATTTTAGCCCTAAAACGCAACAAATACCTATGTATCAACACTTTACAAACTTTAAGAATACGGCGATATTTGGGCACTTACCTAGGCGTGGTGACCAAAAGGGGCTGTTTTTTTGTTAAAATCATGACGTTTATTTTTACAAAGTAAGAAAAAAAGGGCTTTATTTCTGTTAACACGCCAATACGCTTGATGTTGTTTCATGTGCATAGTCTGCGTTCAAAGGGCATTAATGCCTGCGTTTTTCAGAGAACATTTCACCTTACAACAAGTAGCAAAACGCGGTTGTATATGCTTATCAACCGACCCATTAAGGCTCTAGCAAAAACAAAAGCGGTATGGACCCTGCATAAAGCAAGGAACACACCGCTTTAAAATTATGAGGCATACACCAGAGGGTGTATCTTCGGAGATGATTACTTCACAAATTTCTGCTTAGCCAAGCCAGCTTTTAGCATATAAACGCCTTTAGGAAGCGAGGCAACCGAAATGCTGCGAACCGCTTTTGCATTGAGCAACAAGGCGCCTTGCAAATTGTAAACCTGCACATCCTGCACATTGGCAAAACTAAACACATCGCCATTGCGCACAATAGAGGGCTGAGCAGAAAGCGAACGAACATCGGTGGTTTCGTCAACTTGGTAAGCTGTGTAGGTAATCGACACGCCATCTACCGTAGAAGCAACGATTTGATTGCTGTTGTTAGCCACACCGTAAACGTAAGAGTCGTTGCCCTTATTCATCGTTCCATTGCTCTTCACGCCATAAACCAAAGCTTCAACGGGCTTGCGGTCTTTAATTTCTTCGGCATAAGAGGCAAGAAGTATTTTGCCATCTACCACTACCAAACCTGTAACCACTTCGCGTTTTTGTTTGGCTTCGCCTTCGTTGTATCCACTGGTTGCCACCCAACTAACTCTGCGGTTGCTGCGATTGATGGCTGCAACAAAAGCATCCGAACCACCTTTAAACGTTTTTTCCACACCAAACACAGCAGGTTGGTTAAACGTTCCTGCTACATACAAGTTGTTGTTGTCGAATGTCATAGCCTCCAACAGGTTGTAGTTGGTTTCTACATCCGTAACATCCGAACGATAAGTAACATTGTTGGTGGTGCTAGCGCTAACTTCTGAGAGAATAAAACCATGCTCGCGTTTACCGCCACCCTCTGTAAAGTTGAAAGTTTCGGTTTTGTTTGGCGTGCTTAGTTTCACCTTTCCTGTTGCCACAAAGGCTGCATATACCTTGCCATCTGCCACAGTGAAGTTAACACTTTCGGGGCGTGTTTGGTTTTCTGCACCATCATTGTCGAAGGTAAGCGCCACCTCTTCTTTTAGATTTCCCAGGTTGGAGGGGTCGACAGAGTAAACACCCATGCGTGCAATGTTTACATACATAAAGCCTGCATACAAGAAATAGTTGCCCGAAAGCGTTTTACCATCCAACGTGCTAACGCCTGTGTAAGTGGCCGAGAAGTAAAGACGATTGTTTGCCCACATCACTTTGTTAGACTGAAAATAAGTGGCGTCGGCCTCATCAAAGTACATTCCTGAGCTAGCCACATCACTTTTCACAGCGGGTATCACTGTTTTGTGTGCTTTCAACGTTCCATTATTATCGTATTTCAGAATAAAAAACGAACTGCGACTGTCGTCGTTTGCCTTACCGTTGATGGTTTCAACGGTGTTACCTGTTGGGTTAATTAGCTCAACGGCTTTAGCAAACGTACCAACTACATATACATTTCCGCTGTTGTCGGTGGTTATTGACGTTACGCGGGCCGCTCCTTTGAGGGCAACCGCCCAAGAAACATCGCCGTTAGTGTCGTACTTAGCTACGAATGCACTGGTGGCTGTGTTCTGGAATATGCTTGTTCCGATTACCACATCGGTGTTATAGGCACCTGCAACATAAGTGGTGCCATCGCTTGCCACCGCCATAGGGGCTACGCGTACTGCCTTATCGGGCAAAGAGAACGCATCAATATTTTGCGTCCATTTGGTTGTTCCAAACGAAGTGGCTTGCATGGTGTATGCCGTTAAGGCAAGACTTACAGTGAGTAAGATTTTCTTCATAAACTGTTCCTCCTAAAATTAAATATTTTCTTAATATTATGATGTGCTGCAGGGCTGGTGTGCAGTCGTGCAACGAGGGATATACGAGGGGTGTTTCAGGGTTCGAAAGCTGGTAAAGAGCCTGGAGCTAGTGTCTTAAGTTTAAGCTGGCAGGCATTGTTGCAGCGTTATCAGGCCACATTGAGCATATCTAGCAGCATGTGCCACGGTTTACGAACCCTGAAAGAGGTGTTGTTAGCGTTCCATTTTTTCAATTCCTGGGTTGGCTTCTACAGCCTCCAAGGGGAAACGAAGCGTGTAACGCGAGTCGTTTTGCTGCAATGTGTAGGTATTGCTGTCGTAGGTTTTCTGCAACTGAGGCCGTGCGGTGCGACGAAGGTCGAACCAACGATGACCCTCGAAAGCCAGTTCGCGCGCGCGTTCGTCATAGATATAGCTGATAAGTTCGGCTTGCGACAGAGTGTCTACGTTTGCTGCATGAAAATTATAGAACGCTGTGGAATAGCGTTTAGCCATTAATGCCTTGAGATAAGTTAGCGCTTCAGCCACGTTGCCCAACTCGGCAGCAGACTCGGCAGCGATGAGATAGAACTCGGCCGAACGGAAAGAGCAACGCAAGTCGCCACCACCGCCTTTGCTAATAAGTGTTGTGGTAGAAGATATTTCGTTGAAATAGTGCGCTTTGCGCCTATCGCCCGACTTATACAAGGCCAACAATTCATCCGAAACTCGGCCTGCTCGGGCGTAGGTTGGCGTCATCACCTGTTCTAAGGCAACGATGTTTTCGGCCGACTTATAACTATTGGGCAGCACAGCCGACGAAGAGGTGAGGTCTTCCAATGCGGGATGTGCCGCAATAACCTGCTTGGCAGCAGCCAAAGCAGCAGCCCAATCTCCCTTATAAAGCGCCAAACGCGACTTGAGCGCATAGGCCGAAGTGGTGTTAAAGCGATAATTGAAGCCCTTATCCCAGGTGGTTTTGTTCATCAACAATGCAGCACTGTCCACATCGTTTTCAACTTGAGCATAGACAGCAGCCAAAGATTGGCTTTGAGGCACGAGGTTTACATCGGCCGTTAACATCAAAGGCACAGCCCTTGTGGTGTCGGGTTGCACTGTGGTGTAGGGTTTTGCGTAGAGATTAGCCAATAAAAAATGGCAGTAAGCACGCATCATATAAGCCTCGCCCACAAGCTGATTGCGGTCGGCTGTAGATATTTCGGTGATGTTATTGCGATTGGCAATGATGGTATTGGCAATATAAATGGCATGATAATAACGTCGCCAGCCCAACGAAGCAGTTGTGGCCTGTGGCGATTGATCGTTCCATGTCCAGATATCAAAGAACGAATCGTAGTCTTCGCTGCTCGTGGTAGAAGCATCAAAAGTGATTTCGTCGCTGCGAAAGCTTGCCAACCCGCGGTCTTCGGGAAAGTTTTTATACTCTGAAGTGAGCAATGCCCGATACTCATCGCCTGTTTCGGCAATTACTTTGCCCGTGGGACGGATGTCGAGAAATTTGTCGCACGAGGTGAAAACAGCCACCAGACAAAGGAGAAGGCTAATCGGATATCTTTCATATTTTATTTGATAATTGTCGATTTTGAATGTTTTGGGGCTTGATAACTTTCTTTTAGCGCACCATGATGAGCGTTGACAGAGAACTATCAAACTGTAAGACGAGCTAGAACTGCACGTTCAAACCAAAGACAAAGCTCTTTGCCAAAGGCTGCGCAAAGGGGTTTCCCATTGTCTCTGGGTCCAGATAATTGTCGTAATTGCTAGCCACAACAAAGAGATTGCGCGCTTCGGCCGATAGCGATGCGGTGCGAATGCCCACCTTTGAAAGCCACGTTTTAGGCAACTTGTAGGCCAGGCGTAGGCTTTGCAGGCGGCAATAGCTGTTGTTGCGCACCCAGGTATCGAGCATGCTGTAGAGGTTGAACTCCGAATAACGAATATATTCGGGTGCTCTTGTTCCGCTTGTCATCAGCGTTGCGAAAGTTCCACTGGTGTTGCTGGTGGTCCATCGTTGCAGAATGTCGCGATTGGTGTTCAGTCCGCGGTCGTAGTTGGCTGGCGAATAGCTGGGTTGTACACGCACCTTCATGCCCAGATTGAAAATGAAGTTAACGCCAAGTTGCCAATCTTTATAGTCGAAGGTGTTAATAAATCCACCCGACACTTTGGGGTCGATGGTGCCCATATACTGATATTGTGCACGTTGTTGTTCGGCGGTTAGCGTGCTAGCGCCGTGCGAATTAAGTTTGAGCAATTGTTGGGCGGTAACCTTTTGTCCGTCGTTGGTAAGGAAAAGTGGGTATCCATCGCTGTCGAGACCAGCCGTGCGGTAAGCAAAGATAGCGCCAACGGGATAGCCTTCGCGTCCGGGATAGGTGGAATTTTCGGCCACTGTCTCGCGCAACACGCGGTTAGAGTTGAAACCTAAGTTCAGGTTTGTGTGCCAAGTGAAATGTTTGGTGCGGATGTTGCGTGTAGTAAGTGCCACTTCAAGACCCTCGTTCTGCATGCTGGCCCAGTTGATAATGGTTGAAGAGAAGCCCGTTTCAAGTGGAAGCATGCGTGTGCCGATGAGGTCGGTGCTCTTGCGATAGTAGTAATCGGCCGAGACATTAATGGCATTGTCTAGCAAACTCAAGTCGAGACCTAGGTTCACATTGCTGGTTTTCTCCCAACGCAAGTTAGGATTGGGGGCTGTTTCGGCCGTAATAACGGTCTCAACATTGCCAGGTAGCACGGTGGTGCGATTAAAAGTGCCGATGAGATAAGGCGAAGTGTTCTTATCAATATTACCCTGCAAGCCATAAGAGAGGCGCAATGCAAGGTTGTCCATCCATTTAGCTGCACTAGAATTGCGCAAGAATGGTTCGTTAGACACACGCCAGAGCCCACTAACAGAGTAGAGAGGCAAGAAGCGATACTTCTTTGCAACACCAAAAACATCCGAACCATCCCAACGAACACTGGCACCTAGGGTGTAACGAGCCATCAAAGTGTACGACCCAGTGGCAAACCAAGACACGTAAGCATTTTCTTGGAAGGTTTCGCGATGTAAGGGATATTGGCGTCCGAGGTCTTCGGTGGGGAAAAGAACTGGTTGAGTGGTGAGTGTTCTAGCATCGTAACCATAGGCCGCAGAGTAAAGCGAAGAGCTTTTAAGTCGGCGTACTTCGGTTCCTGCCATCACCTCAAGGTCGTGCACTTTATTAAAACGGTGTGCGTATTCGGCCATTGCTTCCAGGTCCATTGACTGCTGTGCGCCTCGGTTTGTTTGTGCATACCTCCCGTAGGCAAGAATGTTCGCTTGCCATCAGGATAAGTATAGGTGGCAAAGAGTTTTTCTTTGCGCATGGCGTAGGTGTTTTCGCCAGCATAACGGTCGAGCGAATAGCCATCTTGTTGGTAGCCAAACTGTGTGGTAAGCTTAAGACTGCTGCTGAGTTTTAGTTCGGCATCGAGGATGAGCATCAACGAATGGTCGGTGCGGTTGTTAGAAGTGTTGGCTCGTTCTTCAAAGATATTGAAGTCGAGCGACGAGTCTTCGCGTCCTTGAATATTGGTGTCGTAACGATAGCTACCATCAGCGGCGAAGGGTTCGAAATAGGGATTGGCTAGGCGCGAATAGTAAACGGGTTGGTAAATCCGTTGGTATCGGTGAGATAGCTACGTTGTTTGCGACGATTGGCAAACATCGAGGCCCCCAGTTTGAGCATTTTGTTTACGCGATAGTTGGTTTTAAGCGTAACGTTAAATCTAGAGTTGCTCACTCCGCGCACCGTTCCCATCTCGTCGTAATAGCCCAACGAGGTGTAATAGTCGGCGCGTTCGCTACCACCAGCTAGGCTAATGTTGTGCTCTTGATTGATAACGGGTCGGAAAAGAATTTCGTTCCAATTGGTGTTGATGTTGCGAAGGGCATTGATTTGGTTTTGAGCATCAGCGCTAAGTGCGCTAAATCCGCCAGCTTTGTATGCAGCAGTTTCGCCCAAAGCATTGAGAATTTGTGCCACCCCACCCTTTCCTTCGCGATAAGTATAGTTGCCTTTCAACAGTTCGAGTTCAAGGTTTACCTTCTCGTCTGCCGTTAGCATATTGAGTCTAGACAGGTTGGTGCGAGGCGAATAAGTGAGTTTAGCCGAATAGGTAACGGCAGGTTGCCCTTCGCGTCCGCGCTTAGTAGTAATAACAATCACACCATTAGCTGCGCGAGCGCCATAGATAGCCGTTGCAGCGGCATCTTTGAGCACTGTGATATTGTCGATGTCGGCAGGGTTGATGCCCGCAATTGAGGTTTGATAAATATTATCGATGTCTTTTAGGTCGTCCATACTGGGTATGTCTGTGCCTTCAAGAGGCATGCCATCGAGCACCCAAAGGGGTTCTTGCGAACCGTTTAGCGAGGCCGTTCCACGGATTCTAATCTTCACTGGAGCACCAGGTGCGCCCGAAGAAGCAACTGCTGCGAGTCCGGCAATCTGTCCCGATAAAGCTTGGTCGATGCTTTTCACGGCACCAACCTTCTCGGTTGAGATGTCTACCTTGGTCACAGCGGCAGTGAGTTTGCGGCGGTCTATCTTCTGATACCCCGTCACTACCACCTCGTTTACCGTTCGAGCATTGGGTTTTAGTTGTATGTTATAATGGGTTTGTCCATCAACCAGGCGCACTTCCTCGGTTTGATAACCCAGATAACGCACGGTAAAACTGGTGACTTTAGCACCCACTTCCAGTTTGAAACGCCCTTCATAGTCGGTTACTGCTCCTGCTTGTGCCTTCGAACCGGGCACAGACACAGACACAGTTGCACCAGGCAGCGGGTCGTTATTCGAATCGGCTTCTACCACCACGCCTGTTATGACGCGCTGTGCCCATGCGCAAGGCGCAAGAACAAGAAGCAGAAGGATGATTAGTTGTCTCATATCGTTTATGAAATTTATTTATAAAAGGTGTTAGGATGGAGAAATAATCCCCTGCTTAGCACGCTTTGGGATGGCATTCTGCATGGCCTTGTAGTCAATACGATGAATGCATGGCAGCCAAATGATGCTTTTGCACGACCTAAAAATTCGTTTTGGGAGTTGAACTAAGGGCCCATACCCACTTAAGTTACGCTCTAATGCGCAAAATGCTGGGCATAACCCACGATGAAACATTGTGTTTGCTTAGTTTTACACGCGCATCCCACTTCTCTCGTGGTTTATTTAGATAGGCCCAATGCTGTTTGTATGCGCAACGCAACGTCTTCGTAATGCAGACGAGCAGCAGTATTGGCCGAACCCATTCGTGCTTTCATCAACTTAAGAATACGCAACAATTCGCCACGTTTAACACTGATGGCATCGCTCACACGTGTGGCCTGACTGCCTGTTAACTCGATAATGCGCGGTGCACTACTTAGATGTTGTGGGCACCCCATTGAGCAAGTCTCGCTTGTGGCATTGATATAGCGTTGTGTGCGGTTGTTAAGTTTCTTATTAATCTTCACTCCTTCTTGCTCGGCAGCAGCCGTTATCAGTGCGTCTACAAAGTTTTTCTGCAAGCTTCGTTCGGCAATATCGGGGTTACGCCCAGCAATGGTGGTACTAAAGATGTGGTTGTGCAATTTATCAATCAAGTCGATAGCAGTGAATGTGCGTGTAGAGCCGTTTTGTTTCTCGTTTTCGAGCATTCGCACCAGTCGTTCGTTGTCTAGCAAATCCCATAGAACGTAGCTTTGCTGGTTGGTAAGCGAATAGGTGGGCGACATCTCTTGCACGCCCACTGGTGTGCGACGATTGATATAAGTGTATTGTGTAAGGGGCGTGGAGAAAAGCCAAGGTTGCGGACTTAACACCTCGTCGAGCAAAAATTGCACGGCTCGTTGTTGGCGTTCGCGTGGCACAAAGCTGAATGTTCGTTTGCCATCGCCCACGAAAGTGTTCTCCAAATACATGCCACCTACATTGGCCAACACGTGATAAGCGTAAAGACTCCATTGAAAAATGATACCAGCATAAAAGCGCGAAGCATCTTCGTAGGTTTGTCCTGGTTGGCCTGTGGTGGTCCATTTCACGATATTGGGTACAATTCTCTTTAAGTTGGCGATGCCATAGCTAGCCGATTTCATGGCATCGTCGCCCAAATCCTCGCTCAAAGCACGAGGATCGATGGCTGTGCGTTGGTTTTGTGCCTCGCTATAACAATACTCTTTGCCTTGATGTTTCTGTAAAAAATCGAAGAGTTGTTGTTCTGCTTGTCGTTCATTGGGGAACCAGCGATAGCCCCATTCGATAGCCATAAGGTCGTAAGGACCAATGGCTGGCGTGGTAACCCTTACACCATCACCTGGTTGAGCCACATAATTAAAGCGGGCATAGTCCATTATAGAAGCCGAAGTGCCCCCCATCCTACTGGTGAAATGTGGCGAACGCAGCGAGTCGGTTGGATAAGCGTCTGAAGCGCGCATGTTATGGCGCAGTCCGAGCGAGTGTCCCACTTCATGACAAGCCACAAAACGTGCAGCAGCACCAATAAGACTATCGGGCATAACGGGCTGACGGGCTGCAGCATCGTAGGCCGAAGTCTGCACCATTAGCCACTCTTTGAGCAGCGAACGCACATTATGCCACCATATTACATCGGCTTTAAGGATTTCTCCTGTGCGTGGGTCGATAACCGAAGGGCCCATTGCGTTGGCTTTTTCGGATGCATCGTAGGTAACAACCGAATACTTTGCATCGTCGCCTTCGGCTGCCATGCTGTCAGTATAGGTCTCAACGCGAACGGCATTCTTAAATCCAGCCCGTTCGAAAGCCTTGTTCCAATCTAGTATTCCTCGTTCGATATAGGGTCGTAGATTACGCGGAACGGTACGGTCTATATAAAAAGTGATGGGTTTTATCGGCTCAACCAATTGGCCACGCATATAAGCGGCGGTGTCTTTGGGTTCTAATCGCCAGCGCGTAATGTAGTTTCGTGTTGTCACTTCGGGCTGATAGTCGCCATATTGCAGGCGAGGCGTGGTGAAATATCCCACTCGTTGGCTCTCAACTCTACCAGGCATGGCCTTTTCGGGTAGCAAAATAAGCGACGAACTCACCACAACGGTGATGTTGGTTTTGCTTTTTCCCTCGTGCACCACAGTGGTTAGCTCGGACGTTGCGGCCACATTTCCATCGTAAGACCTCATCTCGAGGATGCGCGAGAGTTCGCTATTGGCGCTCGTTCCGAGATTAATGAGGTTGAAAACATCATTCAAACTATTGTCTCGACCATTGAAAAGGTCGGTTACTTTTACCACCACCGATGCCGAATCTTTACTCACTGCCTCTACTTTTAGACTGGCAATAAGGGGATTGATGTAGTTTTCTTGCACCGAAAGTGCCATTGCATGACCAGCTAACACTTCGGGAGTGGCGCGTTGTTCGCGAATGAGGATACGCCCAAGTTGGCGTTCCCACTCAAACACGATGGTCTTATTCTCGTAATTTATCCCTTTATTTACACCGGCTTCATTGAGTTCTGCAGGAACTTGCAACAGCTTATTCGATACCAACACTTGTCTACCCAACAGTTGTTTGGGTATTTCGAGGTAATAATCTTTGTCTTTTTTCAAAACGTTCATCACCCCACACAATGCTAGGGTGTCGCGTTGGGTGAGCTGTTGATAAGCAGAAGGAGGCGGAACTTCTTTCTTTTTCTTGCGCGAAAACCACGATTGTTCGTAGAAATTGAACGTGCTCGACAAGGCTGGAAAGGAAAAGCCTACTGCCATAAATGCAAATATAAGCGCTACTTTATTCTTCATTTTTATAATAACAGTTATTGCTGTTCTTACGATAGCTGCCAAACAAACTGGCAGAAACGTTAATTCATAAGGTGCAAAAGTAATAAAAAGTTAGCAAAAAATAACAACAAACCTCGCAAAAGTAAGGTTTTAGCCGAAATTTTGTAACTTCTAGTAACACAAATGCGCATTAAGAACTAGCTATTTGTTTTTGTAAAGGCTAGTACGACAACAGCACACGCCGGTTGCTGTATGCAATTATAGACAAAAAGCAAACCGAAAACAGATACAGGTGAAGCAAACAACACCTTAAAAGCTGACTATTGGCGAAACTTTATCTAACTCGCACTGCCTTGATTCTAATGTATTGAGCTACACATGAGGCTCACGATACACAGGCCAACATGCATTGAAGCATATAATCACTGGCATGGAAGATGGTGCTTACAGCAAATCTTGAGCACATTAGCGAGAAAAGCTCAGTCATTTTATCAACCTTTACCCTACCAACTCGCTGCAACAACTATCCCAATGCCTTTTAGTGAGAATTGCACACTCGGCAAAGTTAAATAAAAATCATGAAAAACGCATCACACATAATCGTCTTTATTTTACATCTTAATTAAATTTAAACAAGAAAACACCTTACACAAAGTATAATAAACCAGCCATAACAGACAATTATTGTTAAATAATCAAGGCTTCAGAGCAAACTTCTTTTAATATAGACACAAAATAACTACATTTGTTCATTACTAATCCAAGATAGTAAATTATCTGAAAAAATTGACCAAATAGGAAGAAAGAGGAGACGAGTTACGAGTGAACAAGTGAACGAGCTATAAGTGAACGAGTGAACAAACAACGATCTGACAAGTAGACGAGCGAACATATTAACAGCATCTCTTACGAATAGCTGCGTTAACTGCGAAACAAGTGAACGAGACTTCTAACAAACAAAATGCGTGTGCCCAATAAAAACTTGCCATACACATTGTAATAACTCCCTAAAAGATGTGCCACAGCGATGCACAAACTATGCGATGCGCCTGTAGAACACGGCTTGCCAACCGCCGATTATGCTCTACGCCAATTGAAACATTCGCCATTGCGCTGAAACAGTAAAGCCTTGGCGTTTAATACATAAATATAAAACAAGCAGAAAGACGCCTTAACCCAACAGCGTTTTACTGAAAAACTATTGCAACCCTTTAAATAGATAAAATCAATTTCGATGTAATGCTTATGAACAAAAAACTACTTATGTGTTTGCTCACACTCTTGCTGTGCGTAAGTGCGGCTGTGGCGCAAACCAAAATCACGGGAACGGTGGTGTCGTTTGGCGACAACGAACCCGTTATTGGTGCTACTATCACAGTGGTGGGCACTAAGACGGCAGCCGTTACCGACATTGACGGACACTTCTCTCTTACCACCGACGTGCACAATCCGCAAATTACGGTGAGCTATATTGGTATGGTGGCCCAAACTTTAAAGGCTTCTACCAACATGAAAGTGGAACTTAAGGCCAATGCGCAGGTTCTTAACGAAGTGGTGGTAACGGGTCTTACACGAACAGACCGACGCCTTTTTACTGGTGCTACAGACAAGGTGGATGCCGAAAAAGCACGACTTAGCGGTGTGGCCGACATCAGTAGGTCGCTCGAAGGGCAAGCTGCGGGCGTGTCGGTACAAAATGTTAGTGGCACATTTGGTACTGCTCCCAAAATTCGCGTTCGTGGAGCTACCTCCATTTACGGTAGTAGCAAACCTCTTTGGGTGGTAGATGGTGTGATTATGGAAGATGCTGCCAACGTGGGTGCCGACGATTTGGCTTCGGGAAACCCTGAAACGCTCATCTCATCGGCCATCGCCGGACTTAATGCCGACGACATCGAGAGTTTTCAAATACTGAAAGACGGCTCGGCTACCTCTATTTATGGCGCGCGAGCTATGGCTGGCGTTATCGTGGTTACTACCAAAAAAGGTAAGCAAGGACAAGCACACCTAAGCTATACGGGGGAGTTTACCTCTCGCTTGGTGCCTTCTTACAGCAACTTCGACATCCTTGACTCTAAAGAACAAATGGGCATTTACAGGGAATTGGCCGATAAAGGTTGGCTCAACTTCTCGGAAGTGCTTAACGGAAGCGAATATGGTGTGTACGGAAAAATGTACGAACTACTTAATAAGTATAACAAAACCACTGGTAGGTTTGCACTAGACAACACCACTGAAGCTAAAAACCGCTATTTGCAAGCCGCCGAATTTAGAAATACTAACTGGTTCGACCAACTGTTTTCGTCGAACATCATGCAAAACCACTCTATTAGTTTGAGCGGCGGAACGCAAACTTCTAATTACTATGCTTCGTTAAGTGCGATGATTGATCCAGGGTGGTACAAACAAAGTAACGTTAACCGCTACACCATTAACCTAAACCTAACACAGCATCTAACCGATAATCTCTCGCTTAACCTTATTGGTGGCGCAGCCTATCGCAAGCAGCGCGCACCCGGAACGCTAGGTCAAGACGTTGACGTTGTGGGCGGAGAGGTGAAGCGCGACTTCGACATCAACCCCTATTCTTATGCAAGTAACACTTCTAGAGTGCTCGACCCCAACGAATATTACTTGGCAAACTTCGCTCCGTTTAACATCTTCAACGAGTTAAACAACAACTATATCGACTTGAATGTAATTGATGCTAAGTTTCAATTAGAACTGAAATACAAACCCATAAAGGGACTGGAACTATCGGCTTTGGGTGCATTTAAGTACATGACTTCTACGCAAGAGCACAATGTAAAGGACAATTCTAATCAAGCTCTTGCCTATCGTGCCATGTCTAACGGCATCATTCGCGAAGCCAATAAGTACCTTTATACCGACCCCTCTAATCCCTATGTGCTTCCCATGCCGGTGCTTCCCTATGGCGGATTGTACCATAAAGGCGATAATAGGATGACTGATTTCGACATCCGCACCACAGCAAACTATAATCATACCTTTGCAGAGAAGCACATCATGAACCTCTTTGCAGGTATGGAAATTAAGAGTATCGAACGTCAGCGCAACACTTTCGAGGGCACAGGACTGCGTTACGATGCCGGACAAGTGCCTTTCTACATCTACCAATATTTTAAACAAGCGGTAGAAGCAGGCAACACCTATTATATGATTACGCCTACCAACTCTAGAAGTGTGGCCTTCTACGGCAACGCCACTTATAGTTATAAGGGCCGTTACGTTTTTAATGGCACGCTGAGATATGAAGGTTCTAACCAGATGGGGCGCGACTCTAACGCCCGTTGGATGCCCACATGGAACGTATCGGGCGCTTGGAACATGCACGAAGAGGAATGGTTCAACCGCCTTTCGCCTCTTTCACGGCTCACCTTGCGCGCTTCGTACAGCCTTACGGGTACGCCTCCCGATGCGTCTTACGCCAATTCCACGGCCATCATCAAGGCGTCTAACCCCTTCAGACTGTTTGCCGAAGACCAAGAACCCCAACTCGAAATCTACGAATTGGCTAATACCAACCTCACCTACGAAAAGAAAAACGAACTGAACTTGGGTTTCGATGCATCGCTTTGGAACAACCGACTAGGCATTACCTTCGATTATTACACCCGTAGAAACTTCGATGAGATTGGTCCGATGGTGTCTCCTGGACTGGGCGGACAAATCATACGCGCTGCCAACGTGGCCGAAATGAACTCGAATGGTGTGGAATTGAGCATCTCCTCGGTAAATACGAAAACCAAAAACTTTTCGTGGACAACAAACTTTATCTATGCCTACGCCAACACCAATATTACAAAACTCTTCAATCAAGGCAATGTTATGAGTCTGGTTAGCGGCAGTGGATTTGCCAAAAAGGGCTATCCCGCTCGCTCGTTGTTCTCTATCCCCTTTATTGGAATCAACAACGAGGGAATACCCATGGTGCTCAACGAAAAGGGAATGATAACCTCCGACGACATCAATTTCCAAGAAAGAACGCTCACCGACTTCCTAAAATACGAAGGTTCAACCGATCCTCTCCACACAGGCTCTATCGGTAACGTATTCACTTACCGCGGTTTCAGACTCAATGTGTTTGTTACTTACGCCTTCGGCAATGTTGTACGCCTCGATCCTAAGTTCCGTGCACGCTATAACGACCTGGTTTCGATGACCAACACCTTTAAAAATAGATGGACAAAAGCCGGAGAAGAAACCCAAACGAACGTCCCTGGCATACTCTCAAAGGCACAATATATGGCCAACACTAGCCTCAGACTGGGCTATAACGCCTACAACTACACCAACCTACGCATTGCTAAAGGCGACTTCGTACGCCTTAAAGAGGTGTCGTTGGGCTATGATATGCCCGCTAAATGGTTCCAAAAGGCCGTAGTAAAAAACATGTCGCTCAAGCTGCAAGCCACCAATCTCTTCTTGCTTTATGCCGATAAGCGACTTAATGGCCAAGACCCCGAATTTTATAACGTTGGTGGTGTGGCCTCGCCTATGCCCAAACAATTCACTCTTACAGTTAAACTCGGACTTTAAAAGCTATGAATATAATTCGCAATAAATATATAGCTGCCCTGCCACTGGCTGTGGCTTCGCTTGCTTTGGCTTCGTGCAACGACTTCTTAAACAAGTATCCTGATAGTCGCATGGACCTAAAAACCTCTTCTGAGGTTAGCCAATTACTGGTTAGCGCTTATCCCGCGGCACACCCTGCTTACCTAACCGAGATGTATTCTGACAACACCGACGAACAAATGCACAGCACTTGGAGCGCGTTCGACAGGTTTCAGGAGCAGGCTTATCAATGGAAAGACATCGACGAGGTGCGCAATGCCGAAACGCCTTACCAACTATGGGAGGCACATTACACGGCGGTGGCTACCGCCAACGAGGCTATCGCGCACATCAATAGCGTGAACAACGCGCACGATTACGACGCTCAAATGGGCGAAGCTCTGCTTTGTAGGGCCTTCGCCATGTTCCAATTGTCTACCGTTTTTTGCCAAGCCTACGACAAAACTACAGCACAAAACAACTTGGGACTGGCCTACCCCACCGAACCCGAGAAGGTGGTGGGACGACTCATTGAACGGGGCACCCTGGCACAACTCTACAACAACATCGAAAAAGACTTGCTGCAAGGTCTCGAATTGGTTGGCACTAAGTACGCTCGACCTAAGTTCCATTTCACCAAACAGGCTGCCTATGCCTTCGCAACACGCTTCTATCTCTATGCACAACAATATGATAAGGCGGTGAAATACGCCGACTTGGTGCTGGGCGAACAACCCACCGATGTGCTAAGAAACTGGACCGAATGGAACCGTCTTGGCCCAAGCGGAAACGTTCAGCCCAATGCTTTTGTAATGGCTAGCAACAATGCCAACATCCTGTTACTGCCCGTACCCTCCGAATGGGGCGTGATTAGCATACCCACACTTTTGGGTAGTAAGTATGCACACGGACAACTGCTTAGCAAAACAGAAACTTTGCAGGCTGCTGGACCCTGGGGCGACAGCGGAAACGAAATGCTTTATAGTGTTACTTACAACAACGGCGTGTCTAAATACGCGCTGCGCAAAATTCCTTATGTTCCCCGTGTGCTAGATGTGTCGGCTGGTATTGGCATCCCTTACAGCGAGTTTGCTGTGTTTAACACCGATGCCACGCTGCTTGAACGTGCCGAAGCCTACGCCCTTTCTGGCCAATACGATAAGCCGTGAACGACATCAATGCCGAACTGTCGGTGTTTACCAAGAAAAAAACGCAATTAACACTCGACGAAATTGTTGACTTCTATGGTTCACTGGCTTATTACACACCCACAAAACCCACGCCTAAAAAAGCGCTAAACCCGCTCTTCACTATCGAAAAAACCACGCAAGAACCGCTCTTGCAATGCATCTTGCAGCTGCGTCGACTGCTTACTATGCACGAAGGTTTTCGATTGCAAGACGTGAAACGATATGGCATTACCATGTATCGCAGACAGGTAGACGTGCAATCGAATGTTACTGCCGTTACCGACTCGATGAAAACTGGCGACCCACGATTGGCCATACAACTGCCCCAAGACGTTATATCGCTGGAGTAACGCCCAATCCACGTAACAAATAAACAGCATAAACTCATGAAAAAGTATTTATATCTGGCCGTTATCGCCCTTGCTTGCAGTGGCGCACTCGTGTCTTCGTGCAACGATGACAAACTAACCGGCGACTCCATATTTACTACAAAGGAGCAAAAACGAAATCCTTTCGACCAATGGCTGTACAAAAACTACACCATGCCATACAATGTCGACTTTCAATATCGCCTCAAAACTGAAGAGACCGATAAATCGTATAACTTCGTTCCTGCCGATTCGGCTAAGGCTGCTAAGCTGGCTATCATCACCAAGTTTATGTGGTTCGACCCCTATGCCCAAATCGTTGGCCTCGACTTTATTAAAGAAAACGCTCCACGCATCATTATCACCGTGGGCATTCCGGGTTATACCCGACATAATAGCGAGGTGCTGGGTAGTGCCGAAGGCGGTTATAAGGTGACACTTACCAAGGTTAACGCTCTTACTGCCGATGTGCTGAAAGATTATAGCAGCATGACCACCTTCTATTTTCACACCATGCACCACGAGTTTATGCACATCTTGAACCAAAAGAAACCCTACGACGAGTCGTACGACAATATTTCGCGTGCAGATTATCTCAGCGGTAACTGGACCACCTGGTCTGATAGGCAGGCGCAAAAGCAGGGATTCGTTTCGGCATATTCAATGGAAAACCCTGCCGAAGACTTTGCCGAAATGTACGCCAAGTATGTTACGAGAACGCCACAAGAATGGAACGACATCCTTACCGTTGCCGGAACAAAGGGCAAAAGCATCATCAACAGAAAACTCAAAATGGTGCGCGATTACATGAAAACGGCCTGGGATGCTGATATCGACTTGCTACGCAACGACATTCTACGAAGGGGAGGCAAAATCGAAACACTCAACCTTGAGAGCTTTGAATAACAAACGCGCACTGATGCACATTAACAACATTAATGAAGTAAATGAATAAGCAAATGAAAAAAGCATATTTCCTATTCTTCGCTGTGGTGATGGCACTTGCCATGCAATCGTGTTTGCACGACAACGACACCACTTTCGACCTGCCTGCTGCACAACGAATAGACAAAAGTGTTGAGGATTACACCCAAATTCTTGAGTCGGCCGACAACGGATGGGTGCTGCAATACTATGCAGGTAAAAACTATAGCTATGGCGGATACACGCTGTTGTTAAAGTTTAAAAACGGACATGTAACTGCAATGGGCGACGTTTTAGACCCCGAAGAACAAGCAACATCTGAATATGCCGTGGTAAAAGACCAAGGACCGATGCTCTCGTTCAACGTCTACAACAAAGTTATTCACCCTCTTGCTGAACCTTGGTTGGGAAATCCCGACGGCGTTCAAGGCGACTACGAGTTTTCTATTCTTAACGCTAATGCCGATAGTGTGGTGCTGCAAGGCCGCAAATGGAAAAACAAAATGGTGCTTACGCCCATGCCTAAAGAGGCTAGTTGGGAGGAATATATGTTGGGAATTATCAATGTTAAGGCTGGTATGGAGGTTACAACCTACAACGTGATACAAGGAAACGACACCCTTACACAAGCCTCTTTCGACCCTTCAATTAGGCGACTTACCCTTAAATTGGGACAAACCACATGGGATGTGCCCTATTGCACCACTGCCACAGGCATCGTTTTGGGCCAACCCATCACCATTGGCAACAAGCAATACAGTAACTTTGTATGGGACGAAAACGAAAAATCGCTTACCGATAACAACCTCAAATTAGTGCAATTTGTGCCTAAGAGCCATAAATCACTAGACTTCTGGGTGGGCGAATGGACACTCAAAACGAGCATTAGAAGACGCATAACGCTCACGCTGGAACAAGGCTCGGCGCAAAACACACTCAATGGTAAGCTGCATATAAACAACGTTACCTACGAGTTACAGCTTACTTACGACCCTGCCACTGGACGCATTGAACTGCCCGGACAGCCCGTTATCGACCCAACCTACAAGTATCCTGCTGGTATTGTACTCATACCTGCATCGCAACAAGAGAACAAACTCTTTGGTGAGGGCAAGGGAAGCATGTATTTTACCTGGAACGAAGACACCGAACGCGCCGATGCTGAAGACAGCGGACAGATTTCGGGACACGCCGTTGACTCGTTCTTTGGCGTTGCTTACGGCGAAGACTTGCAACCCATCCTTAACGCTGAAGGCGGATATGTCTTTGCCTTTACGCTCCCTAAAATTCAATACATGACGAAAACGAAATGATAACAACTATGAACAAGTGCATATCTATGATAATGATGGTGACTGCCATCATCCTTGCTGCGGCTTGTAGCGGCGATAAAGAATTGCCCCAATATGCTAGCGGACTTGATGTGGTTAGGGCTCAAACTGCCTTTGGCGTGGTGGGTGGCACACAAGAGGTAATCATGGCCTCTCAGCCTGCTATGGCTTATGCGCAAGATGCATGGCTTAAAGTAACAACTAAGGCCGAAACCATCTTGCTCACTGCCGAGACCAACACCAACCCTCAATCGAGAAACACCCTGTTGGTGGTGAAAAATCAACAGGGCGACTCCATACTTATCAACGTGCAACAAGAGGGCATCTCCTTTGGTTTGCCCACTGGAGAGGATATCTATACGGGCGACGAACCCATCGAGAAAAAACTCATTGCCTTATCTAATGTAGCTGTTGACTACAGCACCACTGGTAATTGGATTACTGTTGAACAAAAAGGCGAGGTTATTACCGTTAAAGTTGCCGAAAACAATACGGGTAAACCACGTGTGGGATGGGTGATGGCAAAGGCTGTTGGCCTTACCGACTCGCTCAAAGTGGTGCAAGCGTCGCTGGCTGATGTTGAAGGCGAATATCTACAAACGGCCATGATGAGAAAGCCCGATAGAAACTTAGAGGAGAGAACCTCTGATGTGCGAATCGTGGCTACTAGCAAAACCACAGCTAACTTCATCGTAGACAACCAATATGTTTGGCCCGTTACGTTCACGCCTGGCAAAGGTTTTGACATGAAAAACGGTAAGATTGTTGGCAAAAATGAGGTTCAGACTGGCGTTTTCGAATATCTCATCACGGTGATTGTGGCCGACGACTTTAGAAAGGGACACGAAACGGCTATTAACGGAACACAAGAAAGTGTGTTACTGGCCATCAACGACAAGGGCGAACTGGTGTTTAAAGAGGCGCAGAAAATTGCTTCTGAACAAACGTTCTCTTCGTATGGATGGAACCGTTACTCGGACACGAAACCTGTTTTGGGTGCTTTTCGTGGCATTGGCGAGGTGTTTGTACAACCCAAACTTACTCGCAAACCGTAGTGGCTGTTTAGCTTTTTCACTGGCAGCTGCCTAACTTTGTTGGCGCGCATGGCAAGTTTCTGGTTTATATAGCCACTTGTCTTGCGCGCCTTTATTGTGCTGTTATCGGTCGAGGGGGATGCTACATGCTCACGGGGGGGGCGACGGATGTTTTTCTAACCTCAATTGGTTGTTATAGCGTTTATGTCATGTTGTTTATTGTTTGCATTTTTCCTGTACATCGCTAATTGGTTTATAGGTATCTACGCCAGTTCGGGATAAGGGTTTGCTTAGAATAGTTCCAATTGCCTAGTCTTTTCAATGCGCACAGGCAGTGCCTCTGGCTTATTGTCGAAGAAACAGTATGCAGCCAATGCCGCACAGAGATTCATAAGGAAGTTATGTACGGAGCGATGGCGTGAATGTACAAGGTTGGCCTTGTTCTTGAGCAGTTCGTTGATGCATTCTATTATATATCGCTTGCGCAGCATCATCTTGTCCCACAAGGGCATAAGCTTGTTTTTCATGTTTGATTTGAGCCCGTGAACGAGATGGATGCCTTGGTTGAAGAGGTTCTCAAAGAACTCTTGCTTGATGTAGCCCTTATCGGCAAACACTTTGCCGTAGAGCACCTTGGTGAAGACCTGCCACACCCTAGGGTC
>NZ_BAIZ01000033.1 GCF_000613445.1 Hoylesella shahii DSM 15611 = JCM 12083 | reverse complement strand
TTTTGTTTTATTGTCGAGCAGATTGCCTATATTTGTAACGCAGGCATAGCGGGCTACGTCAAATTTCAAAGACAAGCAAGATGCAGACCTGAAAATAAAAGATGTCAGGAAACAACATCCAAACAAGAATTCTAGAAACATTGTGGTCTAATAAGCGATTTGAGTTAAATACAACAAACAAAACCTACTGCTAACTGGCAAAGGCAAAGATGCAAGCAACAACACACTAAAAAGGGTGCTTTTGCAGATGTAAGAACACTTGGCATGAAGTAAAAGTAAGAAAACAACAAGTTGATATTAGCCTTACCACTCCTACATCCCCCCAACACTTACGCCAAACAAAGTGATTTAGTTGAGTGCAGTAACGTTTTTATCACCCGTTTCAGATTTCTTAAGCAAGCCAACCATCATCTTTGCGGCATTATCAGACGCCACATCGCTACCCAAGATATGACGAAGTTGGGCATAATTATCAAGCATCTGTTGACGCAACTCGCCCCCAGGCAAGAGTGCTTGTAAGCAATTAGAAATATTGTCTACAGTAAAACGGTCGGCAAACAGCTCACTAACCACCTCTCTATCCATAATAAGATTAACGAGCGAGATATAATTAACCTTTATAATATGGTTGAAAGCAAAGCGAATAAGGCGAGGAACAGGAGTTTTATAACACACCACCTGAGGCACATTAAACAAAGCCGTCTCGAGCGTTGCTGTACCACTAGTAACCAATGCAGCAGTGGAATGAGCCAAAAGCGGATAGGTTTTATTTTTCACTAAACGCACTTGCGTTCCGTCAATAAACCGCTGGTAATACTCATCGGCAATAGAAGGCGCACCCGCCAACACTACTTGATACTGCGGAAAGCGTGCAGCCACCTGCATCATTGCAGGCAAATTGTCTTTAATTTCTTGCGTTCTGCTGCCTGCTAGCAAGGCCAATATGGGCCTATCTGTAGGCAAATTGTGGGTTTGGCAACACTGTTCGAACCTTCATGATAAGTGGAAAGAAAATTACGCACTTCGTCGGCCGTTGGGTTTCCCACGTAGTGTATGGGGTAGTGATGTTTTTGCTCAAAAAAATTCACCTCGAAAGGTAAAATAGAAAACAGCTCATCAACATCACGCTTGATGTTTTTGATGCGATATTCTTTCCACGCCCAAATCTTCGGCGATATGTAATAATACACGGGTATCGTGGTGTTCTGCTTCAGAAACTTAGCAATATTGAGGTTAAACCCAGGATAATCCACCAGTATTACCACATCGGGTGCCCACTCCACAATGTCTTTTTTGCAGAAAGACATATTGCGAAAGATGGTTCTTAGATGCAGCAACACAGGGATAAATCCCATGTATGCCATTTCTTTAAAGTGCTTTACGCGCGTTCCGCCTACGGCAGTCATAAGGTCGCCACCAAAGAAACGAAAATCTGCTGATTGGTCTATTGCCTGCAACGAACGCATAAGATGCGAGGCATGGAGGTCGCCTGAGGCCTCTCCCACGATGAGATAATAACGCATAGAATTTTAAATATAGTTGACAAGCTACCCATTAACTGCAATAAAATCGAATAGACTAATAACCTACAAGGATTAAAAGAGTGGTCAACCGTTGACAGTTAAGAGCGGTAATCGCAACCCAACAAGACAAGACGAGTAGCGAACGGGAGTGTAGTATATAGTCGCTATTTCACTTACGTCTTAACCCACTCCACTCTATTATTTACCATCCACGATACAAAGACTATCCCTGTATTTCTTTTTCTACTAAAAAGTCGTCGTTTTCCCACGTCTTCATACGTTGCAACGAGTCGTAACAAGTAACGTCAACACGTGTGGGAACAATGGCCACATAATCATTTTTCAAAGCCCAGTAGTCAGTATCAGTCGCTTGAGGCTCATCACTTTGAAAATATCCAGCCATCCAAAAATAGTTGTAACCATGCGGATGAGTTCGCTTCTCGCATTCGTTCACCCATGTTCCCCTATTCATTCGGCACATCTTAATCCCTTTGAAAGATTGTGTGCGTGGAAAATTAACATTGAGGCACACTTCTTTGGGCAAGCCCTCGGCTAACACGCGCTTTACAATGCCACGCACATAAGGGCGCAAAGGTTCGAAATCGGCATCTTCATTGGGGTCGGCAAGCGAGAAACCCACCGATGGCACACCCTTCAAACAACCTTCAATAACCACTCCCATTGTACCCGAATAGTGCACGTTAACGGCAGCATTGTCGCCATGATTAATACCCGAAAGAATAATATCAGGTTGGCGTTGAGCGAAAAACTCGCTAAAAGCAAGTTTCACACAGTCAACAGGCGTGCCGTTACTCGACCATACCGTGGCGCCCGCCACATCTTTTCGCCTTTTTATCTGCAAGGGTTTTGCCACCGAAAAGGCGCCAGCAAAACCAGAACGACCAGCATCGGGAGCGCAAACCACAACCTCGGCAAAATCGGTGAGCATACCCACCAACGAACGAAGTCCTTTTGCATGATAGCCATCATCGTTAGATACTAATATAAGCGGTTTCTTTACTTCCATCTTTCACCTTCTTTTTATTTCCCAAATTATTATTCAGACCCCAGCAAAAAGCCCTTTTTACAAGCAAAAGTGTGATAGCAGACATCGCCTACAGAGCCTAAGAACCAATGTGTTAACCTTTTCTAAAAAACTAACAGGCAACCGTAAACAACACGTTGAAATGTATTTACAAATCGTGTTCACAACATTGGCAAAGCCTAAATATTTACATGCAAAAGTACGAAAAAAGCTTTAATATAGTGCTATTTCGTCTAAAATATGTATCTTTGCATTCTATTAAAAACAACCAGGAAAAAAAGGTTATGGGAAAAATTATTGCATTAGCCAATCAAAAGGGCGGTGTGGGGAAGACAACCACCACAATTAACCTTGCTGCTTCATTGGCTACATTAGAAAAAAGCGTGTTGGTGGTAGACGCCGACCCACAAGCAAACTCTTCAAGTGGTCTTGGAGTGGACTTGAATGATGTGGAATGCTCGCTTTACGAATGCATCATAGACCATGCTGACGTACGCGACGCCATCTACACTACAGACATCGACGGTCTGGACATCATCCCTAGCCATATCAACCTTGTAGGTGCAGAGATAGAACTGCTCAACATCGAAAACCGTGAACGCGCATTTAAAACACTGCTCGACGGCATCAAGGGAGACTATGACTACATACTCATTGACTGTTCGCCTTCGTTGGGACTTATTACCGTTAACGCCCTCACTGCGGCCGATTCGGTTATCATCCCCGTGCAGTGCGAATATTTCGCGCTTGAAGGTATCAGCAAGTTGCTCAGCACCATCAAAATCATTAAGAGCAAGCTTAACACAAAGCTGGAAATTGAAGGTTTCTTGCTCACAATGTACGACAGCCGTCTGCGTTTGGCCAACCAAATCTACGACGAAGTGAAGCGCCATTTCCAGGAGCTTGTATTCAAAACGGTGATTCAACGCAACGTTAAACTGAGCGAAAGCCCAAGCCATGGCTTACCCGTTATTCTTTACGACGCTGAGTCGACAGGTAGTAAAAACCATTTGGCTTTGGCAAAGGAAATTGTGGAGAAAGGCAACTAAAACGCCTTTTGCACAAACGGCCCAACGCTGTGACACAACAACCTATAGCCAGCTACGATAAAAGCAGGCTAAAGGGCCGAAGAAGCCTAACGTGGTAAATAAAACCAAAGCGCAAAGACTTACCACGTGTGCCACAAAAAGTAAAAACAACGACAAGGCGTTTCCCACAGCATCCTTGCAAAACTTGGAAAATGGGGAAAACGCCTTGCCTACAACTATCAAGACATGGACTACAAGCTCGACGAGAAGCCTAAAACCGAGGCGCTTAGCAAGTAAAAAACATCGCCGACTTGTCTATATGTCAATCATAAACGAATATTTCTAAATGGCAGTACATAAGAAATTTAACGCCTTAGGCAGAGGGCTCGACGCACTGATTTCAACCGAAAGCGTGCGCCCACAAGGTAGCTCCACCATCAACGAAATTCCACTTGAGCAGATTGAGGCTAACCCCAATCAGCCTCGAAGAGAGTTTGACGAGGAGGCTTTACAAGAACTTGCCAATAGCATTAACGAAATTGGTATCATCCAACCCATTACCCTGCGACAGGTTGCGGAAAACAAATTCCAAATCATTGCCGGCGAAAGACGTTGGCGGGCATCTCAATTGGCTGGACTGCAAGCTATACCTGCCTACATCCGAACCATCAAAGACGAAAGCATTATGGAACTGGCACTGGTGGAAAACATCCAGCGCGAAGACCTTAATGCCATCGAAATTGCTTTGGCTTACGAACATCTGCTTTCTGCAGAGGGTATGACGCAAGAACGCGTTTCTGAGAGAGTGGGAAAAAGCCGCACAGCCATCACCAACTATTTGCGCCTACTTAAACTTCCGGCACAAGTGCAAATGGCTCTGCAAAAAAAAGAAATAGACATGGGACATGCACGCGCACTGCTAGCCATAGACAGTCCGTCGCTGCAAATTAAACTCTTCCGCGAAATACAAAAACACGGCTACTCGGTGAGAAAAGTGGAAGAACTGGCCCAAAAACTGAAAAATGGCGAAGACATTCAGAGCGGAAAGAAAATTATTGTCACAAAAACACCTATGTCTGAAGAGATAACTAGGATTAGACAAAGGCTTTGCGACTTTCTTGATACCAAGGTGCAAATGACCTGTTCGCCTAAAGGTAAGGGTAAGATTAGCATCCCCTTTGCCAACGAAGAAGAACTGGCACGTATCATGGCCACGTTCGACAAACTGAAAGAAGAATAAACATAAAGTTGATAAAATGAGCGTGAAGATTTGTAAATTGTTATTGACGATGACCTTGTTGTCGCCCTTTGGCTGCATTGCATCCATGGCACAAGGACACTTCGATGGCCCAAAGAATGCCCAAGAACAGGGCGACACGCTCACAACAACACTTTACAACAACCAGACCGCATACCAACAAGACAGCCTCAACACCATGCTCGTGCCAAAAACACAGAAGCATAAGGAAAAAATAGACTGGAATGCATGGCGCCCAAATCCCAAACGGGCTATGTGGCTGGCCATCGTTCTGCCTGGAGCAGGACAAATATATAACCGCAAATACTGGAAACTACCATTGGTATATGGTGGTTTTGTGGGTTGTGTCTACGCCATGCAATGGAACAATATGATGTTTCGCGACTACTCAAAAGCCTACCAAGACATCATGGACACCGACCCAACAACACAAAGCTACAACCAGTTTTTGCACTTGGGCACAAGAATTACCGATGAGAACAAAACGCAATACCAAAACATCTTTAAAAGCAGAAAAGACAAATACCGCCGTTGGCGCGACCTTAGTTTCTTCTGCTTGTTAGGCGTTTATGCCCTCTCTATCGTTGATGCTTATGTAGATGCATCACTATCCGAATTCGATATATCTGATGATTTGTCGCTTCGAGTTGAGCCTGCCGTAATGAATAGCCCTGCAACGGGCATGGCATTTAAACCTTCGGCCATTGGCTTGCACTGCAGTCTCACATTCTGATACACAACAATCGCACATAAGCACCTATAGTATTGAACAATAAGAACAATGAAATACAGCATGAAAAGAGTTAACTTTCTGCTAATCACCGTGATGTTGGGCTGTGCAACAACCGCATTCGCACAGCAAAACAAAGACGATAAGGAAATCACCGTGACTACAGCAAACGGCAAAAACGAAGTGATAGACTTGCCAGAGGGCATGACCTACGAACTTGATAGTCTGCTCAAACAATACAATGCGGAGAAATATCTCAGGCCTGCAACCGATTGTAACATGCCTAACGTGAATCCCACTTTCCCCAAAGAGGTGTATATCGACAGGCTTAGTAGAATACCATCGGTTATCGAAATGCCTTATAACGAAGTTGTACAGAAGTTTATCGACCGCTATAGTGGCAAACTTCGTCGCTCGGTGAGCTATGTTGTGGGGGCTAGCAACTTCTACATGCCCATCTTCGAAGAAGCTCTTGAGGCTTACGGATTGCCCCTAGAACTGAAATACCTCCCCGTTATCGAGTCGGCGCTTAATCCTAGAGCCGTGTCAAGAGTTGGCGCAACTGGTCTTTGGCAGTTTATGTTGGCCACTGGAAAACACTACGGTCTAACAGTAAACTCGCTAATCGATGAGCGTAGCGACATCGCAAAGTCGTCTTACGCCGCCGCTCATTATCTTAGCGACCTCTATCGCATCTTCGGCGACTGGAATTTGGTTATTGCAGCCTACAACGCTGGTCCTGATAACATCAATAAAGCGATACATAGAGCTAAAGGCGAAAAGGATTATTGGAAGATTTATCCTTACTTGCCACAAGAAACAAGAGGATATGTGCCGGCATTTATCGCAGCCAACTACATCATGAACTATTATTGCGAACACAATATCTGCCCCATGACGGCTACTCTACCGATAAAGACCGATACTGTGGTTGTTAATCACGACATACACTTTAACCAAGTGGCTGGCGTGCTAGGCATAGATGTTGCCGAAATAAAGGCACTCAATCCTCAATACCGTAAAGATATTGTGTGTGGCGCTTCTGCACCTGCATCGCTTCGATTGCCCGCTAGCATGGTAAACAAGTTTATCGACAAACAAGAAGAGATATTTGCATACAGCAGCGAAGACTTACCCACTAAGAGAAGAGAAGTTGAGGTGGCCGAAGCTCCTGTTTCTTATTCTTCTTCGAGAAGTTCAAGCAGAAGTTCAAGCAGAAGACACGAATCGAAAAAAGAAAGACGCAAACGCGAACGACGCGAACGCAATAGCGCAGGTGGAAAGAGCATTATGATTAAAGACGGAGATACACTCTCTGAAATTGCAAAACGCAACCACACCACCGTGCAGAAGCTTAAAAAGCTGAACAAAATCAGTGGTTCGAGCATCAGAGCAGGAAAGAAACTAAAAGTGAAATAAAGGCATACAACGTCCTTTATCACTAAGGATTAGCACATGAAAGGAGTTCTGTCAGATAGACAACCGAGGCCTTGGAAACACGGCTTGGCTATGCAACACGTCTGGCCGAACTCCTTTTGACGTTACACGCCAGGCAACAATAAAACCAAACGGGCAACACCCAACAAACAAATAGAACGATATTTCGGGATAACAACACTGCACATAAACACTGGCAGCAATGCCTAACGCATGCTTGAACACCCGATTTTAAAACTCCATACAGCTAATAAACGTTCATTTTCATTACACAATAGGTTCATTTACATAACTTGCAGCGATATGTCAGACCAAATTACGAGAGATAAAGAAAGAGAACAAACGGAAGAACAGATGGTGAACAAGGCGTTCAAACACCTGCTAGAAACCTATATGGCATCGCCACACCGAAAAAAAGAAGAAATCATCACCAAAGCCTTTAACTTTGCAAGAGAGGCGCATAAAGGTGTGAGACGACTCTCGGGCGAACCTTATATCATGCACCCCATCGCCGTTGCTCAAATCGCGTGCGAGGAAATGGGACTGGGTTCCACCAGTATCTGCGCTGCATTGCTGCACGACGTGGTTGAAGATACCGACTATACTGTTGAAGATATCGAGAATATTTTCGGCGCAAAAATCGCACAAATCGTAGACGGACTCACCAAAATATCTGGCGGAATATTCGGTGATAGAGCTTCTGCACAAGCCGAAAATTTTAAGAAACTGCTGCTAACAATGAGCGACGACATCCGTGTTATACTCATTAAGATATGCGACCGACTGCATAACATGCGAACGCTTGAAAGCCAAGCGCCTAACAAACAATACAAAATCGCAGGCGAAACGCTTTATATCTACGCGCCATTGGCTAATAGACTTGGTCTAAACAAAATTAAAACCGAACTTGAAAACCTCAGTTTCAAGTTCGAACACCCAGAAGAATACGCCATCATTCAAGCAAAACTGGCTTCTACTCAAGAACAACGCGATATTCTTTTCCAACAATTCACCGACCCTATACGACAAGCACTCGACCCTCTAGGTATTCAATACGAGATAAAGGCACGCATCAAAAGTCCCTACTCTATCTGGAACAAAATGCAAACCAAACATGTGGCATTCGAAGAGATTTATGACATCCTGGCTGTACGCATCGTTTTCACACCAAAAAATCGTGAAGAGGAAATTAACGAGAGCTTTAAGATATACGTAAAGATAAGTCAACTCTATAAATCGCACCCTGATAGACTCCGAGATTGGCTCAACCACCCGAAAGCCAACGGGTATCAAGCCTTACATGTTACGCTGATGAGCAAACAAGGACGATGGATTGAAGTGCAGATTAGAAGCGACCGTATGGACGAAATTGCCGAACAGGGCTTTGCTGCTCACTGGAAATATAAGGAGGGCGAAGAGGTTACTGAGGACGATGGCGAACTAAACGACTGGCTAAGAACCATCAAAGAAATTCTCGACGACCCACAACCCGATGCAATGGACTTTTTAGATGCCATCAAATTGAACCTCTTTGCCTCGGAGATTTTCGTGTTTACACCCAAAGGCGAAATCAAAATGCTGCCTGCTGGATGTACCGCACTCGACTTTGCTTTTCAACTTCACACTTTCCTTGGTAGCCATTGCATCGGCGCTAAGGTAAATCATAAACTCGTCCCGCTTAGTCATCGACTGCAAAGTGGCGACCAAGTGGAAATTCTAACGTCTAAATCGCAGCACGTTGATCCCTCCTGGATCAACTTCGTATCTACTGCTAAAGCGCGTGGAAAGATTCAAGCCATACTTAGAAGGGCTAACCGCGAACTACAAAAACAAGGCGAGAACATCCTAAAGGAATGGCTCAACACGCATGGATTAGAACAAACCACGTCGATATTAGACAAGCTTTGCGAACTACACGAACTGCAAAAACCAGAAGAATTGTTTCAGCATCTAGGCGACCGCACGGTTATCTTGGGCGAAAAAGACCTCGATGAGATTTTAGGAAAGAAGAAAAGCAATGGTAGTTTCAGCTGGCTAAAACGCATGCCCTTCATGGGACGTGAGAAACGACGCAATAAGACGGGAAAAGACGAAAAGAACCTGCTGGTGGTTGGCAAAGACTTTAATAAAAAATTGCCCTGTATCATCACAGAAACGTCTATCGAACGATACATTTTCCCAACGTGTTGCCACCCCATTCCTGGTGACGATATCTTAGGATATATCGATAACAAGGGACGTATTGAGGTGCATAAACGCGCATGTCCTGTTGCCAACAGACTGAAATCTAGCTACGGAAACCGCATACTCGACGCAAAATGGGACATGCATGGTAAGATGCTCTTCGATGCTACCATTGAAATTAGGGGTATTGACCGCCATGGTCTACTGCGAGATGTGGCTGATGTTATCTCTGGACAACTGAATATTGACATGCGAAAGCTTGTTATATCAGGCGAAGAGGGTGTGTTCGATGGAACAATCGACCTACGTGTGCACGACAGAAACGAAACGCAAGAGATTGTGGATAAGTTGAAAGACATCGACGGCATTCACGAGGTGCAACGCATTATCTAACCCATAGACTACATTTTCTTTCTCTAAGGACCGTTTTTTGAGCCACAAGAATGCGTTTAACATGCTAATCATGAAGCGAATGGTTGCACAAACCACTGCACGCGCAATCAAACAGAAAGTCATCAGTAGTTAGTGACAATGGATCTAGACGTTGATACCACCTCACGTACTATCTAATGGGACGGCATCAGCAAGGCCAGCCTAACTTAAACCACACAGATAATCTTGCTATCAATGAGGGATAAAACTCGTTACAGATTGCTCATAATGATGATTTCTATCATTTGTACCAAGGTTATCTTGTTATTTGTAATAAGACTATCACACGTCAGTTGGTAGGATTCAACGCCTTCAATACCTCTAATCACTAGACAACATGGTGCAGAAAGGCAATTGAAGAGCATCAACACATGGCCGATGAAGTTTAGAAAAGCTCAGACCAACACATAAAAAAGACCGCTGAGACATCTCGTCGCAGTGGTCTTCTGTGTTCTCTTGGTTATTAGGATTATGTATGTGTTCCCTGTCCGCACCCTAGAGAGTCAAATGTAGGTACAGCTTAATCCAACACACCCCGCTGGGCAGTGGTAGATGCGAACAGTTGCATAAAGACTGCAGTCCCAATGTGCATTCAAACAGACTGCATCTTTTAAAAAATCAGTTTTCTTAAATCATTCTTTTGTTACCATCACAGACTTTCACAAGCCCAATTTCCATTTTACACAAATGGATTTTCCTTGGGTTAGGGTGCATAATGCATCCCTTATTCCTTTTTTTCAACGTTTCTGCATAACAATGTATATGTTTCAGAACGTTACACCGTTAATGGTTAGGCGTTAAAAGCTCATTGAAGACAAAACCATCAAGGGCAAGCGCTCCATATTATCATCATCATTTTGCTGTTAATCTAACGCCGACACCATCATTTCGCCATCTCTCACTTTTGCCATCAGTGTTAACTTCTGGCAAATCCCCTACCTCACATTCAATCATTTCAACGCTGGGTTAATTCATTCCCAAACATTCCATTAAATCTTTTTCATCTTCCACTACATCCCTTGGCTAGCTATTCAATATCTCTTCACACCATCTAGCGACAGTTATTTCAGAAGAAATACAAGCATAAGCTATGGCAAGGTTTGCTAATTCTGTATTCCCTAATCTCTGTTTCTTGGTTCGAACAACTATTTGTCCGCACAATTATCCGAGCGAGAACAATGAATGTGTATGGCCGAGAGGCGAACATATTAATCGGAACAATGTAACAATCTGCAGCGAATGTAAGCATTTTGGCCACACTATAGTAGCAGTTAAATTGCTTGATAGCCATTACAAACAACTTAAAGCTAAGTCATGCACAACCGATTTGTGAGTCTGCAGAAGCCATAAGGCTAGCAAAGCTTCATTGGGTTACTCACTTTAGGTGAAGAAAAGGAGGTATTGTGCTATCCATAGGAAACTATCCCGATAGCATAACGCATTTTAAATGCAACAACTTCTCCACCTAGCGCCTTGGGTTAGACCTTCAAACGCCAACTGTTACTAAGCCCGATTATTCGTCGTCTTCATTATTTCATTTAGAGCTTTATGTTTTCATGGTCACTTAAACATCGAGTTTTCATGTCCCACCATTCAGTAGAGAGGTACAAAGTCTCCATTGAACATTTTATACATATTGGTACTATCATGTATAGAATATTTACGCTCCTTATATTAGATATCGTTAATCCTTCACTTAGGACAAACTACGTAACGCCCAATTAAACATAATAACACACAAGTACTTATGCATATACATCTTTATCAGACGCATGGCAAAGTTAGATATTAATCTTTAAATTCGCAAGTAAAATGTAAATTATTTACATAAACATGTCGAAGAACATAAAAGAAAGCACTAACTCTTCTTTTTACAAACATTAAAGTTCATAAAAAGAAAAAAGCATGGACGAGTTAACACATGCTCGTCCATGCCCAAAGGGTTGTTAGCATTCCTCTCAACTAACAGTTACATCAGGCAGCGATGCCTCTTGTCACCACCCTAGCAGTACCACTGTTGTTGTTACTCACAACACCTTTATACTCTCTTTTTCTCTCATGTCGGTTGTCTTACCCGCATATTAACCACATTTTGATTTCAAAGATATGTATGTTCTACGCGTTTAGAGCGAACATTATTCCTTAACACAGTGCAATGAAAGTCTCACATCAACCTCCATTCGTTGCGTCATGCCATCTTTACTATTTAGCTTCGGGGGTGAGCATTACACACGACCTTAAATCACTGTACCAATAACACGAAAGAAATTATCTAATTTTCCTTGGTATTCATCGTTAACATTTTGCTTGCAGCCCCACTGGGAACTTATTCCACATGATACCATCCCTGCCTTATACTTATGCTAGGAACAAACCATGCACCTTTGTCTCCTGACTGTAAAACTAAAATGTTGCTATATATATAATGTGCTGTTCTGGTATTTGCTTGTGTTTTCATGGGAGCCTTACTCCTTATTAATATCTGTTTCTCTCAACTGCCAAAAGTTTTCCTCTAGGCATCTTATCAAACGCTTTATCTAGCGTTGCCCTCAGCCTTTACTATAGCCAGTTGGTAACAGTTATTATCTACACGCACATAACATCTCACGGTCTACTTTCACGTGTTTACATTTCCATCTCGACTGCAAAGTTAATAAAAAAGTAAAGAACAGCGAAAAGAAAAGTAATATTTTTTCAATTGTTTCTAAAAACTTTTTATTTCTCATTAATAGAGAATAGCCACCAAGCTAAACAAAACATACTAACAAGTGCTATTAACAGATAGACCATTATATACAATAGCTTTTTGTTCATCACCACTAGAGCAACCATTTTCCAACAGAATACCCACTCGCCACCCTCTCCACAATCATATTTATTTACACATTAGTAAAGTTTATCACACCTTTTTTTCATACAAGTAATCAAATTCATGCTAAAAAGAAATTGAATTGCTTTGTATTTTTACCTCATCCCAGCGAAAAAAACAAATACTTCATAATCCAATTACACAGAACCCAATCGCAAAAAAATGGGACGATTATGCCCCTCTCGATTACTATTGCCTCTTTACCACACGCATTTATACCACGATTATTTTGTAATTCTAAAAACAATGTGTATTTTTGCGCATACAGAAAGAATTGAAAAACGAGACGAACCCTCATACAAGAACAAGAACAACGATGCCCAAATGCCACTAACACGTGGCCTTGACAGTGCCAAACGCACAGTCTAGAGAGTCTAAAGGGCGCTAAATAAAAGTTGTATAAACTGCCTAGTGGCACAAGCGAGCCTATGCAATACGTCCACAACATTATCATCGCCTTGTACATCATCATCACCTTAGGTGTGATGGTGCGCGTATTGATGGACCATAGACAACCCGCAAAAACCATGGCGTGGTTGCTTGTGCTTACTTTTGTGCCCCTAGTGGGCATTATTTTCTACTTTTTCTTCGGACAAAACACCCGTAAAGAAAGACTAATCAGTCAAAGAAGCATGGACCGACTCACCAAACGGAGCATGCTTGAATATGCCGAGCAAGGCGAATTGCAACTGCCCAACGCCCACAAAGAACTTATCAACCTCTTTACCAACCTTAGTTTGGCTCTCCCTTACAAAGACAACGAGGTGGAAATATTTACCAATGGTTACGATTTTTTCTTGGATTTGCTTGACCAAATAGGCAATGCGCGCCACCATATTCACCTTGGCACCTACATTATTAAAGATGATGCTCTGGGTCAACTCATCGCCGATGCGCTCATTGACAAGGCACAGCAGGGCGTTGAGGTACGATTAATCTACGACGACGTGGGATGTTGGAGCGTAAAAAGCAAGTTTTTCGAACGCATGATGCATGGTGGTGTTCAAGTTCAATCGTTCATGCCTGTGCGTTTTCCCATGTTCACCAGCAAGATGAACTACCGAAATCACCGCAAACTCTGCATCATAGACGGACAAACGGGATATATTGGCGGTATGAATGTGGCCTTGCGATATGTTAAAGGAACACGCAAACAAGAGTGGCGCGACACCCATTTGCGCCTTCGTGGCGGTGCTGTGTATGGCATTCAGCGCGCATTCTTGGTGGATTGGTATTTCGTCTCGCGCACGCTTATCACCGATAAGGCTTATTATCCAGTGCTTTCGCCACTCATTCGCAACAATTGTATTGCGCAAGTGGTGACCTGCAGCCCCGTATCGCCTTGGCCCGACATCATGCAAGGTACATGCGCATATTGCTCGAAGCCAAGAAATACGTTTATATGGAGTCGCCTTACTTCCTGCCAACCGAACCTATACTCTTCGCTATGCGCACTGCTCGACAAGCTGGAGTTGACATTAGGCTGATGCTCCCTGCGCGAACCGACTCTAAAATCATTGAGTGGGCTGGTCGTTCCTATGTTCAGGCTGCTTTAGAAGCGGGTGTTATGATTTCGTTTTATTGTGCAGGCTTCAACCATAGCAAGCTTTTGGTGTGCGATGACAGCCTATGCACATGTGGTTCAACCAATGTTGACTTCCGAAGTTTTGAAAACAACTTCGAAGCCAATGTGTTTTTCTACGATCGCGACATGGCTTTAAGAATGAAAGAGGTGTTTTTAGCCGACGAAGCCGAATGCATTGTGCTGGATAGTCCTGAGATTTTCGCCCATCGCCCTTTCTTTGCCCGTCTATGGGAGTCGCTCATCCGCCTGCTTTCGCCTTTGCTTTAAAAGGGCTTTGCGCGTACATAGCATGGTTAAACATCTTTTTAGCAAAGCACAATCACTACTCAGAAATCACCAGCTTCGTCATTGTTTTCAGCATATTTTCAAAAAAATCAGGGGTCACCTCCACTCCTCGCAGGGTTCTCACTCGAGGATAAGCATTGAAATACACGTCGCTAGACACATACCAGCCATAACTTTCAAGTTCTTTTACCCATTTAACCTGCTGGTTAAGCTTTCGAAAACTAGCAGGCGTCACCACCGACAGAAATCGCTTTCCATTGCTAAGCACCAGTGCCAACACCAGAAATTCGCTCCTGGGTAGACGTTCTTGGGCTACTTGCAATGCTTTTCCGCTTTCAGAAACCTTCATACTCCAACCATATTCGCTATTAAGCTGGTTCATCATCTTTCTAAAAACAACCCCATGAGGCGAAGTATCTTGAATATTGTTGTAGGCAATATAATAATGTATCATCTCGTGTAGCAGCACATTTTTATAACCCAGTTCATCTTGTTTAAACATGATACTCACACGGATGCTATGGTCGAAGGTTTCCATCTTTCCCATTTTAATGCATCTTTTAAAACGCATTGCCCCCAACTGCGTTTTCGAATGCGAAAGCGCAAGCTTAGGTTGCGGCAGTTTAGCCTCAAAATAATCGCGGTTAAACTGCGCAAACCATGTTTCCAAATGCCCCTTAGTTAGCTTAAATTCGTTTTCCATTCTCGCTTTCACCCTCGTTTTCCATCGTTCAGCGTCTGCCTTATCATCTCCATACAAGCAGTTATTCGATGGTTAAAAACTCTTCGTTATGGTAGCCACAAGATACTCGCTTCGTGTGCCAATTCTGAATTTTCCGCCCCAAATACCCATTCCACTAGTAACAAAGTATCGCGTGTTTCCCTTCGTTAGTGGGCCGTAAGCTTTCTCATACATCGCATCTTCAATCCATGAGATAGGCCAAACTTGTCCGTAATGCGTGTGCCCGCTAAGCTGAAAATCCACTCCAGCCCTTTGTGCCTCTTCCAGATGGTAAGGTTGATGGTCAAGCAAGATGGTGTATTTTTGTGGATCTGTCTTCCCCATCAGCGCTTTAAGCGAAGTTCTTCGGCGGTTGGTTCTGTCGTCTCTTCCCACAATATTTAGGTCCATCACTTGCACAACGCTGTCTCGTAAGAGGTTAATTCTAGCCTCACGATAAAATCTCTCAGCCTTTTCTTCCCCACTCATATACTCGTGATTTCCCAAACAAGCATAGATAGGAGCCTTTATGCGGCGAAATTCTTCGGCCACATTCTCCTCCTCCAGTGGTCGGATGCTGATATCGATGATGTCTCCAGCAATGAGCACAAGGTCGGGGCGCTCTGCATTTATCAAGTCAACCCATCGTGCAAATTCAGCCCTACGATTGTGATAACCCAAATGCAGGTCGGACACCATCACCACTTTCAATGCCTTACTCACATTCTTCGAAGTATTGAGGTTAAGTTCTTGGCGTTGTTTATGGTGATAATGAATATTGCCATACACAAAGACAGCCACCAACACACCCACCACGGCAAGTGTTCCTGGCCAGCTGTTATATAAAAAATGCTTTGGAACAAGGCGCGCCAATCTACCCAAATCGAGCAGAAGAAACAGCATCACGGCATACAAAAGCACAAAGATAGACGATGTGCCAAACTCGTAAATATACGTAGCACACTTAAACGGCACGATATTAAGGCCTACGCTGAAGCCAAATATCAAGGCCACAACACCCATAGAAAGCAACACTAGCAATGCTGCCTTATACCAATTATTTAGCGGAACAATGTTCCAAACATGCCAAAACACATACACATGCCCTATAATAGGGATGAGCAAAAACAATAACATTCCAAGTTTCATACTGCGAAGTTACATAAAATATGGCACATAAAACATTGAAACTTAAACAGAAAATACGCCATATCAAAAAAAATGCTTAGCTTTGCATTCTGTTTAATAGGGCGAGCCGAATGGTATTCGCCACATCAACTTAATAGTATGAAAAGATTTTTTACTTCTTTATTCGTTGCACTAGCTGCCTGCACGGCATTTGCTAAAAGCTACACAGGAAAACTTGTGGTCATGGTTAATGGTGAAACACTTAGTAACAAGACCGCTTCTATAGACGTAGACCAGCAAGGCGACGGAACTTACAAACTCTCTTTGGCCAACTTCTCCATGAATATTGGTGGCCAAGAAGTAAATGTTGGCACAATCAACATCCCTGCCACTCCCTACACTGTGGGCAATGTGCGTTTGCTGCAAGCCAATAGTCCTGTGCCCATTAACGGACTTGGCAATGTACCCATCAACCTGATTGCTCAAGAAACAGCCGAAAAGCTGAACGCCAACATCGCCATCGACTTTGGCGGAATGACCATTAAGGTGCTCTTTGGCGAAGGTTTCCAAGTGCCCAACAGCGATTTCGAGGTGTTTGGTGATAGCAAAGAGCCCAAACGCTGGCACTCTTTCCAAACCGTTACTGGCTCGTTTGCAAACTCTGCACAAGACGAATCGGCTGTTAGTAGCACCGAAACACGTCCTGGCTCTAAGGGCAAAAGTAGCGTTTTAATTAAGTCGAGAAAGATAGACTTTTTCTTTTTCAACATTATTGCTAACGGCACATTGACGACTGGCAGACTGAATGCAGGTTCATCAAACGCCTCTAACGCCAAGAACCATTCGTTCCTCGACCTCGCCAACAACGACAAAGACACAAATGGCGACCCCTTCTACACCGAATTGATTGGCCGTCCCGACACGCTTACATTCTGGGTGAAGTTTAAACAAGGCGTAGCCACTCCCAAAGCACCCTATGCCAGTGCCAATGCAGTAATCACCGACGGCACTCGTTACCAACTACCCGAAGACAAAACTTACACCAATAAAGTGGCTGAGGCTAGCACCAACCAGATTGCCGACACCAAAGGCACATGGTATCGCTACTCTATTCCCTTTGGTTATGGTGCCGACAACGCCTTAGAGCCCAAGGCCATCCTCGTTACTTTCTCTACCAATGCCAAGCCAGGAGAAGGCAGCGGAAGCGATGAATTGTATGTAGACGATATGGAATTGATATATAACTTTGGCATTCAGGGCATTCTTATCAAGGATAAGCTACTTCCTAACTTCAACCAAGATGTCACAGAATACAACTATTCTTTAGCCAACATCACGGCCGACGACATTAAAGTACCAACATTAGGTCAAGGCATGAAGGTGGCAAAAAAGGTTGAAAACGGCAAAGCACCATCCTTGTTGTAAGCTGCGACTTAAGCCAATACCGCATTTACACCATCAATATTACCACTGGCATCAACAACCTGCCCAGCGTTGAAAACAACAAAGAAGCTGAAATCTACACTCTAGACGGCGTTCGCGTTAACAACACCAACCGCAAAGGCGTGTATATCATTAAAGATGCTCAAGGCAAAACACGCAAGGTGGTGAAAAATTAATCTGCAAGAAAGCATGGCGAGAATATCAACGGCATGCACAATGCTCGTTCAACTCTCTCTCGCCATCCTAAGCTAGGCTTTCTTGATAAACAAAAAACATTGCCTGCGGTTGTTTTAAACAGCTCCAGGCAATGTTTGTTTCAATGCATACCAAGTCAATAACCACAAAACAAATCCATATCACCAACATGAATCTCATTTACAACATCAACACATCTTTCTATAAGGCTGCGACAGCTGTCACACCACGCCCCTTTAGCCTGATGAGAATGAGGCAGGCAGCACTGCTTTTTATATGTCAGCACTAGCCTCGCTAACAGTCAATGCCGCCAACGACAATCAAATTAAGGCCACCCACAACGCCATTCAGTACATTGGGCGTGTGGAACACAACTCCACCGCGGGCACTGTGCGCTACGACTGGGTGGGAACGCACCTCCGCACGGGCTTCTCGGGCACGCAAATAAGTGTACTTATCTCAGACGAAGGCGAGAGCTACCACAACGTTTTCATCGATGGCAAGTGGGTAAAGAAAATAAAGGTGAAAGGCAACACCCCTCAACGCATAGTGCTAGCAACAGGCTTGAAAGCCGTACAACACCAATTGGAACTGCAAAAGTGCACCGAAGGCGAATACGGATGCACCACGGTGCATGCCTTTATCTTGCCCAAAGGGGCGTCGCTGCATGCCGTTGATGCTCCCAAACGCCTCATCGAGGTTATTGGCGACTCGTACACCTGCGGCTATGGTTCAGAAGGAAGTAAGGCCACAGAACCTTTTAAACTTGAAACCGAAAACTGCAACAAAGCCTATGCCTGCCTGTTGGCGCGCTATTTTGATGCCGACTATGTGCTAACCGCCCACTCGGGCCGTGGCATGGTACGCAATTGGGGCGACAGTGTGCAGATTTCTAAAGGCAATATGTCGCAACGCTACCTGCAACTCTTCGACCATCATGGCACCACTCCTTACGACTTCAAAGCCTATCGCCCAAATTTAGTATTGATTAACCTGGGTACAAACGATTATTCGCCCATCATCACACCCACTGTTGAACAATATGTAGGGGCTTATGTACGACTTATCGAACTGGTTAGAAAAAATTATGGCCCTGTGCCTGTTATCTGTATCCGCCCGCATTCGGCTGGCGCTTACCTCTCTGCAAGCTTTAAAGTGCTGCAACAGCGCATGGCATCGCACAAAGATGTGCATTTTGCAGAGTTTATGCCAGGGATTATCACGGTTGAAAAAGACCTTGGGTCTAACTATCATCCCAACTTGTCGGGACAACAAAAAATCTGTATGACCCTTGCACCGCTTGTTTCTGCGGTGATGGGATGGGACATTGTTAAGTAAGTTTTATCACACATGGGGTTGTTAGGCGATTGTTGGTAAGTACAACTGCAAGAGCTTAACAACCCTTTTTCGTGTTTATCCTTGGCCCATACGCCTTATCTCTGCACTTAAACCAAATTGGTTGTTAGACCGCTTATCACCTGTTTTTAATTTATTTTCATTGCTCCAGTGCATTTTGCCTTTGCTTGTGTGCATCTTGCCGTTATTATTCGCTGTTTATATTTAGCCCTTGGCCCCCTCTTGTTCAAATCAAACGCCAGCATATAACCCACCACTAGGCACACAACCGCACACCCTAGCAGCGCACTTACTTAAACCCAAGTTAATCCCTAAAAAGCATATAAACATCAAACAACACTTGCCACCAATTAATTGCGCAGTGAAGCACGACACCACAACTGTAAAATATTTGTACTAAAATTTAACATTATGAGTGCCAACGGCGAGAAAACACCGAGCCTCGAGCGTATATTCTCGCGTATTTTTAAAGTTTATAACATCTTGGTTAGCAATAAGTTATAAGAAAAAATACGCAAAACACACCATTTTTAGCGCAAAAATCACCCTTAAGGTATAATTATTCGTATTATCAAATACAACTATGAAGCCTGCATCCGCAACAGGCAAATAGCTTATAAAATCGAATTTTTAGACCACTTTTCGCCTATTTCAAGTGCTATTTGCTACAAATAGCATCGCGTTTTGCTGCAAATAACCTTGCGTTTTGGTGCTAAACGCACTGCGTTTTGGTGCTAAATGCACTGCGTTTTGATGCTAAATGCGCAGCATTTTGGTGCAAAACGCAATTCGCTTTTATGCATATTGCAAGTTCACAACAAGTATTTTGTTGCATTTTCTTGTCGTTGCGGATAGAAAATTGGCGCAACTTTTCTAGAAAGAGAAATGCAAAAGCATAGTAAATGGCAAAAAACTGCGTGAGCTAGCGTCTAAATCCGGGTTGTTTTTTTATCATTCAGGTGTGTTTTATATAGTATTTACAAGGATTTCTGTTCTAGAATGAGCAAAAATAAAACAGCCTTTTGTAAAATATCTTTACCGAATTAACAAATCATCAATAGATGATTATCAAAAAAAATGTTCAAGAAAAACTTCTATGAGATGCCTTGGGCGATAGATGTTGTTTCTTGTTTTAGATTAAATCGCTATCGGTTGTGCTACCACTTATCAAAGAATACAATCCAAATCCCCCCATTAGAACTGGCACTGCCCTGAGCTAAACCTTATGTTTCGCCCCACATGCAGCCTTTTTATTGATTACCAATCTATGGCGTGGCACGTTTTTATGCGTGCTAGCAAGTATTTCACCATTTGCAAAGTTCCAACAGCCATCACCGCTTACAAGCAAAAACCCAAACTCCCTAGACCTCGCCCAAGCCTGGCAAACAGCCTTGAAGCAAGTTTAAATTAATATTTCGCTGCCCAACCTTCGCGCCAGCTCGTTTCTAATCACCTGCATATCTTTAAATTCGGCCATCAATTGCATCATCTTGTCGGGTTCGTTGGCAGCTTGAGCAATCTCAGATTGCAGCGTTTTGAGTCGATGTTCCACATAATCAAGTCGGAAATCAAGTAGCAAATGCACTGTTCGCTGGCGTAATTCCTCCTCTTTCTCCTTCTCCTTTTGTCGAATTTCTTCCTCGTCGAGCGGACGAACAGGTTCTACTTGTTTCAGTTTGAGGTATTGATAGGGGTCCATACACAGTTCGGTAGCAATTTTGCTCACCTCAATATCTTCATGGTGCACAAAAAAAGCCTCGGCCTTAAAGTTTGGTTGCAGGCTTCTTTCGGCAGCCTCTTCCAATATGCGATTAAATATTGGATGCTGAAACGCCAAGCCATCTTGCAAAAAATCGTATTGAATATATTGTGCCACGGTGAGGTTTAGCAAGTTTCCCTCTTCGTCTTCCACATTGCGCAACACAATTCTTTCGCCAAATCTCACCACCTGTTCCACCAACATTCGTTCCACCTTAGCAGCTTGTTGCAGGGGTGTAACCGTCTCAATGATGGGTTTGGGAGTGGCAAGTCCAGGCTGGTTATCGGCTCTTGCCGTTTCGGTCGACCTGTTTTCTCGGCTTTCGCGTATATATTTGTTCATGCTGTTGATGAGCGTAGCCTCGGCCACTCCCAATCGTTGAGCACAATCGTGCAGGTAAGTATCGCGCAGTATGGGGTTGGGAATAACCGAAACGCTCTGTACGATAGACGATATTGCCTCAGAACGACGTGTGGGGTCGGTAACTCCATTGAGCAAAACACGCGTTTTAAACTGAATAAAGTCTGTTTGGTTGTCGGCGATATATTGCCTAAACTCTTCCGCGTTGTGCTTTCGTGCAAAGCTGTCGGGGTCGTCTCCATCGGGAAATAGCAACACCTTTACATTCATACCCTCGCCCAACAACATGTCAGTTCCGCGCAAAGCGGCATGAATGCCCGCCTCATCGCCATCATACAGTAGCACAATATTAGACGTAAAACGGTGCAATGTGCGTATCTGATGTATGCTAAGAGCAGTACCAGAGTTAGCTACAACGTTTTCAACCCCACACTGATGCATCGAAACCACATCGGTATATCCCTCCACCATGTACACACAATCTTCTTTGGCAATGGCTTTTTTGCTTGAAAAATGCCATAAAGCTGTTGTTCTTTGTGGTAAATATCCGAGTCGGGCGAGTTAACATACTTTTGTTGAACGCCTTTTGTGCGCGAGTCAAGCAGTCTTCCGCCAAACCCCACCACCTTTCCGCTCACGCCAAACCAAGGAAAGATAACACGCCCAGCAAAGCGGTCCACATAACGACCATCGTCGGTGTGATAGCAAAGCCCGGTTTTCACCAAGAAATCCACGTTATACCCCTTGTCGGTTGCCGTGCGGGCCAGTTGCTCGCGGTCGTTAAGGTCGAAGCCCAACCGAAACTTCCGAATGATATCATCCCTAAATCCGCGACTTCTAAAATACTGCATGCCGATAGCAATGCCATCTTCATGATTGTGTAAGACCTCTTCGAAGTGGCTGCCGCCCATTCGTTAATGATGAACATGCTTTCGCGTTCGTTCTGTTCACGTCGTTCGTCGTCGCTCAGCTCGCGTTCCTGTATCTCAATATGGTATTTGTTGGCTAGCCATCTCAATGCCTCGGGGTAAGTCATTTGTTCGTGTTCCATGATAAAGGTAACAGGATTGCCTCCCCTACCACAACCAAAGCAGTGACAAATGCCACGAGCTGGCGACACCATAAACGACGGTGTGCGCTCGTTATGAAACGGGCACAACCCCTTATAGTTCGCCCCTGCCTTACGAAGGGTTACAAATTCGGACACCACATCCACGATGTTGGCTGCCTCTTGTATTCTCTCAACGGTTGCTCTGTCTATCATGTTTTGCTCTATACTGACTACTTGCTAGTGCAATGAAGTCGCTATAACCAACTGCGAAATTATAAAAAAAGACTGAAACGGGCAAGTATGCCGGGGTAAGAGTGTACTAATAACAGGCAACAACGCACCTGCCACGCACTAAACATCGAGCCAACTTCAAGCTAAAGAAATAATATAACTGCGGTGAAGCCTCATTAGTTACGCACGAATTATGAACCTAACACCCTGCCAACTACCCTGCTGTGCCTTAGCCACTTGCGTAGAATACAAAAAAAACAGGGTGAGAAATGTTCTCACCCTGCCTTTTCTGTTTCAGATTAAAAGCGCTTAAGCGCCTTTATGCATTATCTTACAAATTCAACTCTTTGTTTCAACTTATCAATTTGGATTTGAAGTTTTTCGATTTTCTTCTGCAATCCTTCTATCTTCTTTTCGCCTTTGGCAAGCTTTTTATTTATCTTAGCCACCTCTTTCAGCATTTTAACTCTATCGTTAGCAGCCTTTGCAGTGGCAGCAGCGTCTTTTGTGCTTAAGCCAGTAACCACAGAAGAGTTGGCTTCGATATTGATTTCTACAGCTCTTTTGCGTAAGCTTTCCAGCGAAGCCAATTCCTTTTCGTATTCCAACTGAGTGTTAGTAAGCTTAGTTTGCAGTTTCAACGCCTTTTGTTGGTTCTTCAAGTCGTTGATTTGTCTGTTATCACCTGCAAAAACTGTTACCCCCAATGTAAGCATCAACAAGGATGCAAGTATAAATCTCTTCATTGCTTAACTTGTTTTTAATTATAACTTCGTTTTCTCTAATACGTGACAAAGATACAATAAAAGAACAGAAATTGCAAAAAATAACACCAAAAAGTTTTACTTTTGCTATTTTCTTGACCTATAGCAATAATACCGCCACGCTATTCCAACGGTACAAGCCCCTCAATATAGCGACACAATATGCCAATACCCTTTTCGTTTTCACCACCTTGAGGTATAATTAGGTCGGCATAGCGTTTAGTGGGTTCGATAAACTGTTCGTGCATGGGCTTAAGCACCTCCAAATAGCGTTCTACGACCATCGAAACCGTTCGTCCGCGGTCGATGGTATCGCGTTGAATATTGCGTATCAATCGTTCGTCGGGGTCGGTGTCAACAAATATTTTCAGGTCCATGATGTCGCGCAGCTTCTTATTCAGCAAAGTCATAATGCCCTCAATGATAATCACAGGCTTAGGTTCAACATGTATTGTTTCTTTTAAGCGGTTGCAAAGCAGATACGAATAAGTGGGCTGTTCGATTGCCACACCGTTGCGCAAATCGTTTACATGCTTTGTAAGCAGTTTCCAATCAAAAGCGTCGGGATGGTCGAAGTTGATGGCATGTCGTTCTTCATCTGTCATTTCCGACGTGTCGTTGTAATACGAATCGAGTGGCACCACAGCCACATAATGTGGAGGTAAGGCCTCTGCAATCTTTTTAACCACCGTTGTTTTGCCCGAACCAGTTCCGCCGGCAATACCTATTACCGTTGTCTTTTGCATCTTGTGATATATTATATGTGTGGATGTTGTATTTTGTTTTATTGTTATCGTGCTTATTATCAAGGCGAGTTATAGAGTTTCGTCGAACATAGCACGATAAAATTGAGCCTTCTTTTCAACCTTTAGTGGATAGGCTCTCGACGAACTTGGCATGCGATAGAGCCGCATTTGGCGGCCATCGGGTTGGAAGATAAAGGGCACATAAGTCCCCACCTTGGGTTGTTGGGCAATGTTGAAGTGTGCTCTAAGCACATCGGCAGCCAACTGTCCTGTCACCACAACGTTTGTACAATCGGGTACTTTCAGCAAAAGGGCATCAAGATCTGTGGGTTCTATCACCTCCAAATCTTTATCGGCAGCAGTGCCCGTAGTACGATTAACGGCTGTAGCCGTATCGTATAGACCCACTCCCTTTACTGTTAAGAAGGCTTTAAGCTCATCTAGTTTGAACGTCTTGTTGGCCTCGTCAACAAAATGAGCTTTATCATCGAAGAACGCTAAGCCAAAGATGCGCCACATATCGTTGATGAAATTGGGATAGAAAAAGTTCATACTCCACCGCTTTTGCGAGGGAGGGAAACTGCCCAACATTAGTATTTTGCAACCGTTGGGCAAGAATGGTTCTAGAGGATGGCGTTCTATCATCGTTGTTGAATGACGAGTGTGGCCCGCAGAAGCGAGTCACAACCCTGTTATTGTTTCTCTTTCACCAAATAAACCACCACGGGAAGGTGATCGCTAAAGCCATCGAGCCACACGCCACCAGCAGTGGTTCGCTTAGGCATTCCCTTATACTTGCCTTCGGTTTGGAAAAGATAGTCGCGCTTAAAAATCTGGTTTTTCCAATATTTAAGCGAAGAATAGTCTTTCGAGCCATTGGTGTTGAGCAGGTTTTTAGATAGCAGAATTTGGTCGAAAAGGTTCCATGAGCTTGGTACTGCAAGGTTCCAGCGCCCTCTTTTGCTAGCACGTTGTACCAAGGATTATACATATCGGCCTCGCCCACTTCGTTGATGTTGGCCTTACCTCTTAATGCTTCGCTCATACTTTTGTCTATTGGGTCGTCGTTCATGTCGCCCATAACTAGCACTTTGCAATCTTTATCTTCGCGTTGAAGCGAGTCGCGAATGGTCAACACCTGCTTAGCGCCCTGCTCACGATAGAACGAATCGCTAAACCTACTAGGGAGATGGCACACCACCACTGTTACATGTTCGCCTGCCAGCGTGCCACTCACAGTGAGAAAACCACGAGTATAGAAGGCGCTATCTTTCTCTAAAGTTTGCACGTAGGGTACAAGTTTTACATTTCGCACTTCGAAAAGGGCGGGATTATAAAGCAATGCGCAATCAATTCCGCGCCTGTCGGGTCCTTCTACATGGCAAAACTTATATCCGCGAGTAGCTAAGGCTGGTTGAGCAGTGAGGTCGGTGAGCACTTTTGTATTCTCCACCTCAGACAATCCAATGATAGCACAGCCCACACCAGGCAACACATCGGTACCCATATCGGCCAACACGCGTGCCATATTGTGCAGTTTGTGAGTGTATTTCAGGCCATTCCACTTGTACGAACCATTTGGAAGGAAGTCGTAATCGCGCTTACCCTCATCGTGACAAGTGTCAAAAAGGTTCTCTTGATTGTAAAATCCGGCGGCATAGACCGCGAATTTCTTTTGTGCCGCTGCCGTTAAGGATAGCACTATAAAGGCTGCCAGGGCGAGCGTTTTTTTAAAATAGCTCATGTTTTTATGTAATGTTGTTGTTATTCTTTTCTTTCTATGTGTGCATCTTGTGTTAAGACAAGGCCTAAGGCGGCAGTTGGCTGCACAACAAAGCATGTTTGTGCGCTTATTGATGGTGAACACTCTGTTTGCAATTGGGTTATTTTTGCACGTTTATTTGGCAGTAAGTCACCACAATTGTTTAAGAAATAAGCAAAACCATAACAGATAAAGCACCTAAAACCCCAAGAAAGATTCTCAGAATCGGCCTTTATTTAATTTGCAAATATCGTCATTTTATTTCAAAAACAAAAGTTCTATCCCGCATTTTAACGTGCAAAAGTTTGGTTGGGAAGGTTATTTTGTGTCGTTTATCATGGCTGATAACGAGTCATTGGCTTGCAATCGCAACGCATTTCGGTTCTATCACACCACCACCATTCACAAAACAGCATAACACGATAAAGATTTATCAACACAAATTGGCCAAACCTGCAAAGCCATCTATCACCATCCCCTTTGCAACAATGGTGTAAAGGGCGCAATTGGTTAGCCACGGTTCTCCTTTTTCTTGATATTAAGCTGATAGCTAAACGACAAAAGCACGTAGCTTTTAATCACGGGGTTATAGCTTTCGCTAAACCCTGTGGCCGAAGCGTTGCGATGTAGGCTTTGTCTTCGGTTTAGAATATCGTTCCAACTAAGGGTTAACGTAGCCTGTTTTTCGCGTAAAAAGCTCCAAGCCAGGGCCATATTCCACAGCCATTGGTCGGCATCACTATTGGTCATTGTGCCTCGATGCAGGTAACAAGAGGCGTCGGTAGACAGCTCTAAATTATAAGGTAGGTCGGCCATAGCATTGAGGTTAAAAACAAAGTCGTGGTTTTGGGTGCGCGTTTGGGTGTCGTCGTTGTGCGAAAAGCGCGGTTGCCATCGTGCGCCCATGGTTATATCGCCCCATTTGGGAACAAATCCACAGTGCAAAGCCATTTCCCCTTCACGCATTTTTGTAATACTCTTGTTCACTTCGGTCGCTGTAGCATCGTCGTTTAGCAGCACTTCGTGTCGCCACGACATGGAACAATCAAGCCCCAAGTTCCATAATCCCATTTGTTTATACCAGGCCATATTGGTGCTAAGGCTGTTGTTACCATTGATATTAACTTGCTTGTAATGCCTAGCACCAGTCTTTCGGTCGAGCTTCATCTCTTCAGCGAAATCGTTCAGCGCTGTTTGATAGTTCAGGCGGAGCGTAAGTCCCAGACGTTCGTGTTCCCATTCCAGTCCAAACAAGTTGTTAAACGTGGGCTTAAGGTTAGGATTGCCCTCTCGAATGGCCAAAGGGTCGGTGGTGTTTCTAAACGCCAGCAACATTTCAGCACTGGGTTGCGAGGTGTATCCAGTGTAATCAAGTCGCACATTCATGCCCTTAGCCCGCCATCTAATATTAGCCATGGGTCTGAAGTCGGCGTGTCGCAACGTGGTATCTCGTGTTTCTCCATTATATCTTTGATGAAATCGTTTGCGTTGAGGCTGCAAAGTGAGTCCACCATTGGCCCTTATTTGTTCGCTATCATAGCTCAATGTAAGTTTCACTTCTTGCCCCAAAGAATTGAGTCGGCTTTCATTACTCAAGCTATCCACCCACATTCCGTTCGTTCGAGCCTTATCGTAGGTGTCTTGTTTGCGATGATTATTAGACATAACAACACCCCAACCAGCTTGCAAGCGTACTTTTTTGCCCAAAGGTTGTGTAAGAAGTGCCGAGAGAGACGTATGTTTCGACTGTGTGGGCGAAAGCTGTTGCAAGTTGCGAAGCTGCAAAGAGTCGGTTCCGGCGTTGTTCCTCAGTTGTCGATAATGTGTTGTACTATTAGAATTACTAGTGCTTCCAGAGTTATTAGCATCCATTCGAGCCACAATACTCAATGCCGTTCCCCCTTCAGAAAAGGAGTGCGTGAAGTCGGCAGATACACTAAAGCTATTGGAATGGTTTCTAGAGAGTGAGCGTTCGTAACCCACGGTTACGGTGTCGATGCGTGCGCGCTTATCAAAGAGTTGAGTTTCGCTTTGGCTGTCGCTCTTTCCACCAGTGATATTTCCCGAGAGGTTTACATTAAGTTGTGTTCTTTTAGATAGCTCATAGTTAGAAGAAGCCCACAATGTGCCATTGGTGTTTCGCCCATGCATATTATTAGCGGCGGCTTCGGCTCGAGTTCCAGTAGTGAGATATTCTTCGTTGTAACTTGTTCCTTTCACTTCATGATGAAAATCCATGAGCGAAACACTACCATTAATCTTCAGTTTCTTGCCCAAATGTTTTGTTCCGTCTATCGAAAACATATTGGTATAATTGCCATTTCCGGCAGTGGTGCTCTCCAAATTGCTACTTGCAGCGCCCAACGACATGCTTTCACCATTTGAACGCAGCCAATTGAGCAGCGCACTGTCGTTGCGTCGTCCCTGAGTTCCATGTTCAGCCTTCACATTTGTAGTAACAGCGCCGTTAAATTCGGCTTTTGTCTGGATGTCTAATGTTAGTTCCTGTAAACCATCGGTAACACCTGTGGCTTTCTCCAATGTAGAAAGCAAGTCGTAGATTTTGAGTTGCGACACAGCTTCGGCAGGCATAGCGGCCAAAGCTCGCGCAATGTTATTGCCCATGAATGTAGAACCGTTAAGATTAATCTTAACAAGTGGTTTTCCATTATAGGTAAGTCTACCCGTAACACGGTCGTAGCGCATGCCTGGAACCTTACGCAACAAGTACTCCAACTTCCCCCGCGCTTGGTATGCAGCGAGCCAACGTTGAGAAAAGTGGTGTCTTTTCTTATCTGAACCAGCTTTCTTCTAGCCACCACAAGCACTTCGCCAAGGTCTTTTCCTTGACGTAACGTATCTGCAGAGCAAGCCAAATTGCGTGCGTTATTCAATGCAACAACACGTGTAGGCCATGCAAGAAGGGCCAACAAAGCGGTGGCCATACAGATAAGGTATGAGCTTATGCGCATAATCTTAATTTTATTCTAGTAGCAAGGCTTTAAAAAGTAAGCCCTTGCAAAGGTAATTCTCTCTCCTGTTTCTTGCAACAAAAAAGCCATTTATTTTACAAAAAATGCTTCAATTCTAACCTTTTAAACAGCAACAACGAAGGAAACACCAACAAAAGCACGTTTACAAGAAGCCAAACACAAACCCAACTAAAAACGAGCCCTACGTAAAAAAAACCAAAAGGCAGTCGAAATATGAATGTAGCGTTACAGATATTCGATTAAAAGCCGTACCTTTGTAGCCTAATTGAACAAGATGTATTGTGGGAGAAAACAGTTTCGAACTATTAGATAAGATAAAATACCCAGAGGACTTGCGCAAACTAGACGTTGAGCAACTGCCACAACTGTGCCAAGAACTACGCCAAGACATCATCGAAGAGGTATCGGTGAACCCTGGACACTTCGCTTCAAGTCTAGGAGTAGTTGAACTCACCGTTGCGCTTCATTACGTCTACAACACGCCCGAAGACCGAATTGTATGGGATGTGGGCCATCAGGCATACGCCCATAAGTTGCTTACGGGAAGGCGAGAGCAATTTTTCACCAACCGAAAGTTGGGTGGTATACGTCCTTTCCCCACTCCATTAGAGAGCCATTTCGACACATTTGCGTGCGGACATGCCTCAAACTCCATCTCGGCTGCACTTGGAATGGCTGTAGCAGCTAAGTTAGAAGGCGAACAGCGACATGTTGTGGCTGTTATTGGCGATGGTGCTATGAGTGGCGGACTGGCTTTCGAGGGACTAAACAACGCTTCATCTACCAACAACGACTTGCTTATCGTGCTTAACGACAACGACATGAGCATAGACAGAGCTGTGGGTGGCATGGAGAAATACTTGCTTAACCTCGACACAAACGAAACCTACAACCGCCTAAGATTTAAAGCCGCACAGTGGCTACACGCCAAAGGCTGGCTCGACGACGACCGCAAGAAGGGTATTTTGAGATTAAACAATGCCTTGAAATCGGCCCTGAGCCACCAACAAAATATTTTTGAGGGCATGAATATTCGCTACTTCGGCCCTTTCGACGGCAACGACGTTACCGAAGTGGTGAAAAAACTAAAACAACTGAAACTGCTACGTGGTCCTAAGCTGCTTCACCTGCACACCATTAAGGGCAAAGGCTATAAGCCCGCCGAAGAGTCGGCCACCATTTGGCACGCTCCAGGCAAGTTCAACCCAGCAACTGGCGAACGACATGTGAGCAATAACACTGGCGAACCACCCAGATACCAAGACGTTTTTGGCGAAACATTGGTGGAACTGGCACAAGCCAACCCCAAAATTGTGGGCGTTACGCCTGCCATGCCCACAGGTTGCTCGCTCAACATCATGATGAAAGCCATGCCCAACCGTGCTTTCGACGTGGGCATTGCCGAAGGACACGCAGTAACCTTCTCTGCTGGCATGGCTAAAGATGGACTAATGCCCTACTGCAACATATATAGCTCGTTTTCGCAACGTGCTTACGACAACGTTATACACGATGCTGCATTGCTAAACTTACCCATGGTGCTCTGCCTAGACCGCGCTGGACTGGTGGGCGAAGATGGTCCAACACACCATGGTGCGTTTGACATAGCTGCTCTGCGCGCTGTGCCTAACCTCACCATTGCATCGCCTATGGACGAACACGAACTGCGAAACCTGATGTACACCGCGCAATTACCCAACAAAGGAACGTTTGTAATACGCTATCCTCGAGGCAACGGCGTACATGCCGAATGGCGAACGCCCATGAAAGAGGTGGCCGTGGGCACTGGCCGATGCCTGAGAGAAGGCACCGAACTGGCCATCATAAGCTTTGGCCCAATAGGTAACGAAGTGGTAAAAGTGCTTGATGAGATGCCAACAACAAAAAGCGTGGCCCACTACGACCTGCGTTTTGTAAAACCACTAGACGAAAATATGATACAAGAAATTGGTAACAGGTTTAAGAAAATCATCACAATTGAAGACGGTGTACGCAATGGCGGTATGGGTTCTGCTGTGCTGGAATGGCTTAACGACCACAAGTTTTACCCACAAATGGTACGAATGGGCCTACCCGATGCCTTTGTTGAACATGGATCTGTGGCTCAACTGAGACAATTAGTAGGTCTTGACGCCGACTCGATAAGAAAGGAGATAGAAGCATGAAAATAATCATTGCCGGTGCTTACGACATCGGAATATACTTGGCAACACTGCTTTCGCATAGCCACGAAGACATCACCCTCATTGATGAAGACGAAGAACGACTGGATAAAATGGGCGCAGAAGCCGACATCCTATCGCTGCAAGCATCGCCTAGCAGCGTGAAAGCACTTAAAGATGCAGGTACACAACACGCCAACTTGTTTATCGCCGTAACGCCCGACCAACACCTGAACCTCAACATCTGCATGATTGCAAAAGAACTGGGGGCAAAAAAAACGGTGGCTAAGATAGATGATGTGCAACTTACCGAACCTGGTGTGGCCGAACTATTCGAACGTTTGGGCGTTAGTTCGCTCATCGTTCCTGAGGTTCTGGCCGCTACCGACATCAACAACGGACTGAAAATGTCGTGGGTGCGCCAACGTTGGGACGTGCACAATGGTGCACTTGTGATGCTAGGCATCAAACTACGAGAGGGCTGCGAAATACTTAACCAACCCCTAAAACAACTCTGCGGACCCGATGATCCCTATCATGTGGTGGCCATCAAACGCGGATACGAAACCATTATCCCTGGAGGTAACGACGAACTGAAACTCTACGACCTGGCCTATTTCATGACTACCAGGCAATACATACCCTACATTCGCAAGATTGTAGGCAAAGAACATTATGTTGATGTAAAGAATGTGCTGTTCATGGGCGGCGGAAGCACCTGTATAAGGGCGGTTAAAAACCTACCTAGCTACATGGAAGCGAAGATTATAGAGAAAAGCGAAGAACGTTGCGAGGTGCTTAACAACGAACTAGATGAAAACAAGGCCCTAGTGATACATGGCGACGGGCGCGACATTCAGCTGCTTAACGAAGAGGGAATTATGAACACCCAGCCTTTGTGGCACTTACAAGAAACACCGAAACCAACATCCTCGCTTGCCTAACTGCTAAACGACTGGGCGTGAGAAAAACCGTTGCCATGGTTGAAAACATGGACTATGTGAGCATGGCAGACAGCTTGGACATTGGCACTATCGTTAATAAGAAAGATATTGCAGCAAGCCACATCTACCAAATGATGCTTGATGCCGACGTGTGCAATGTGCGTTTTCTTACCATGGCAAATGCCGACGTGGCCGAATTTACGGCTCAAAGCGGTTCGAAGGTCACAAAGAAACGTGTATACGAACTGGGATTGCCCAAGGGAGTAACCATCGGCGGACTTGTTCGAAATGGTGTTGGCGTGCTTGTTTCGGGTGGAACACAGATTGAAGCAGGCGACAGCGTGATGGTGTTTTGCCATAACACCAATATGCAACAGATTGGAAAGTTCTTCAACTAAATACGCAAAAGGCTACGCAAACTCCCTTGTCTGCACAGAAAAAAACGGGGCGCTGCCAAAATTTCTTTATAAACGGGGCACACCTTATTATATAAAGAGCAAGATTAAAGGCTACTATACAACGGCAACAAATGTCCTTAACAGCCTGAAAGAACAAAAAACAAAACAAATAAACGAACAAATAAAAACGCCCACAAAGCAAATACCCCCCTCTAGTCTTAGAGAAGGGGTTGGGGTGAGGCTCCTATGATAAACTATCGCACCATATATAAAGTCATCGGGTCGCTGCTTTTCATCGAAGCAGCCTTGATGTTATCGTGTCTGGCGATGGCCATTTACTACGCAGAAGACGATGTATTGGCCTTCCTTGTATCTATTATCGCCACCTTATTTTTTGGACTTACATTTCGTTTTCTAGGTAGAAACTCAGACAACACCATGGGAAGGCGCGATGCCTGTTTGGTGGTGAGCCTCTCATGGGCTATCTTTAGCGCCATCGGCACCATGCCTTTCATGATAGGCGGATATCTACACAGTTTCACCGATGCCTACTTTGAAACCATGTCGGGCTTCACAACAACTGGTGCAACCATCATCGACGATGTGGAAATTCTACCCCACGGCATCATTTTTTGGCGTTCGCTCACCCAGTGGATTGGTGGTTTGGGTATCGTGTTCTTCACCATCGCCCTGTTACCATCGCTCGTTGGTGGGTCGGTAAAAGTGTTTTCGGCCGAAGCAACAGGCCCCATAAAAAGTAAGTTGCACCCCAAACTCAGCACCAGTGCCAAAGCTATATGGGCAGTTTACATCACCTTATCGGTGGCCTGCACGCTTTGTTACAAGTTCTTAGGCATGCTGGTACGACAGTCTTAATTATTCTATGACCTCTTTGGCCACAGGAGCTTCTCAACCCACAACTCCAGTGTGGAGTTTTTCCACTCGCCTGCCATCGAATATGCTGTTACATTCTTCTGTTTCATCTCTGGTGTGAACTTTACCTTGCTATATTTCACAGCCACCAAACTAAAAATTCGCCAACTGTTACGCAATTCAGAGTTCAAACTCTATCTTTGGTTGGTGTTAAGTTTCACGGCCTTCATCATGGCCGAACTTATCATCCGCAACCAATACGAATTGGAAAAAGCTTTTCGCGTGTCCATCTTCCAAGTGGTATCATTCATCACCACCACTGGACTTTTTAGCGACGATGCAGCCCTTTGGCCACATGTAACATGGGTGGTTTTGGCCGTTTGTATGTTCATTGGCGCTTGTTCGGGTAGCACCAGTGGCGGTTTTAAGTGCATTCGTGCGGTAATGTTGCTCAAGATTATACGCAACGAGTTTAAACAACTGCTACACCCCAATGCCGTTTTACCACTAAAGATCGACGGTGTAAACGTCTCTACGCAGAAACGTGTAACTCTTTTGGCCTTTCTCACCGTAACATTGGTGATGTGCTTGTTCTGTGCATTCTCTATGATTGCTGCAGGAATAGACAACACCAATGCCATCACCATCACACTTAGTGCTCTGAGCAACGTTGGACCAACACTGGGAATAGAGATTGGCCCAACCATGTCGTGGGCGCAACTGCCCGACCTGGCCAAGTGGCTTTGCTCTATCTTAATGCTCATGGGACGTTTAGAGATATTCACTGTGCTAGTGATCTTCACCCCAGCATTCTGGAACGACAGATAGTTTTTTGAGAAGTTAAGGAATTAACTCCACAAAAAACTCATAAACTCGTAAACTCATAAACTCAAACAACATGCAACCACTAAAATTTAAACCCTTATTAAAGCAAACCATTTGGGGCGGAAACAAAATCGTGCCCTTCAAACATCTCGATTCAAACCTGCAAAATGTAGGCGAAAGTTGGGAAATATCGGGCGTCCCCGGCGATGAAACCATCGTTGCAAATGGAGAATACGAAGGCAAAAGCCTAAACGAAGTGCTGAAAGAACTACAAGGAAAGTTGGTGGGCGAAAAGAACTATGCACGCTTTGGCAACGAATTTCCACTGCTCATTAAATTCATCGATGCCAACGACGACCTCTCTATTCAGGTGCATCCCACCGACGAACTGGCACAAAAACGCGGTAAAAGTCGTGGCAAAACAGAAATGTGGTATTTGATGGAGTCGGACCCTAAGGCTTACCTTAACTGCGGAATGAAAACCGCCATCATACCTCAACAATACAAAGAGATGGTGGCTAACAACACCATTTGCGACGCCATCAGCAACTATAACGTAAAACGTGGCGACAGCTTCTTTATACCTGCAGGACGTATTCATAGCATTGGTAAGGGCTGTTTCATACTAGAGATACAGCAAACTTCGGATGTAACCTACCGCATCTACGACTTTAACCGTAAGGATAAAGACGGAAACACACGCGAACTACACACTGAAGAGGCTGCCGAATGCATCAACTACACTGTGGAAGAGAACTATCGCACCAACTATGTGCCCGCTAAAAATATGGGCGTGAACCTCGCCACCTGTCCGTTCTTCACCACCAACCTCTACGATTTGGACAAACCAATGACCATCGACCTTTCGCAACTCGATAGTTTCGTTATTTTTATCTGCACCAATGGTAAGGGAACTATTACCGATAACGAGGGCAACACCGTGGAAATGCAGACGGGCGACTCGATTCTTGTTCCGGCTACCACACAAAACGTGAAGGTGGAAGGCGTTATCGAGTTGGTACAAACCTACGTTTAAGGTAGGTTCTATAAATTACCTCCACTGTATTTTTAGACTTTATCTGTCAGATTACTCTTACTTCTTGATGGGCGATAGTGAACTATGCCACTGAAAAAGTAAGGGAAAGTTGGCAGATAAGGTCTAAAAGACCGTAAAGTTCTAGCTTAAGAAGGAGAAATGACATAAACGCGGATTAGTTAGAACATGAAGTTACTTTGCCTTTTCTCTCTTTCTTGTCTTCTTCAGAAGAATTAGTATAAAATATCAAGTAGGATAGTGAATGAGTATGCACAGAAATCACCTAGAACTTATATCACAAATCAAGAGAAGACATAGAAAATAAGTATCGAGGAAAATAGACAAATGAAGAGATACGCTTTATTACTATTGCTGCTTTGCGTACAGATACACACAATAGAAGCACAACATTTAGAGAAACATTTATATGATGGTCTTTCTTTTTCTGATGGCGTGTGTTTTAAAACAGTCAAGGTTACGTATTTGGCATTCGGGCGAGACCCATTAAACGAATGTAATGATAGTATTGCATTAGTAATAAGGAATGTAACTCAAAATATCCCTTATACTTCAATCTCCTTTCTGTATAAGGGACAAAAGTACTATATAAGCCTTCATAAAAGATGTAAAGTGCCAAACATATCAGAAGGGAGAAAAATCATATTACAGATACAATTTTATAAGGATATTAAACAGCCCTATCAGAATAAGCACCCTTATGCAATAATAACAAAAATAAAAAAGTGAAGTCATCTTAGCTTTTCTCAAACTTTCTTTTCTTTTTTAGAATAATTGGTATAAATGCGGTGTATAGTTCCATGTACTAAGTTACACGTCATATTCCACACATCCTTCGGGTTCTTGATAAACATACTTAACGTTTTGAGAAATATGGAATTTCAAATTGGGAACAAGACAATTACTTTCCTTCAAATCCCTTGCATCGATAACATACTCAAAACTTATACGCTTTATCACTTCTTTGGGATTTAATTATACACACCTAAATCTCGTAATTGTAGTTCCATTAATCGAACACAAATGCTAATACTATCACCACTATTTAGCATACTTTTATTCTGCCAATAGTAAGCGCCTGCCATTACATTGTGATTCGTTGGTGACGAAACTTTAATAAAAGAATGATACTCATTTCCCCTTTCATCGCTTATAGGGATAAAAAGGTTTCTCCAACTCACATTCTTAATTTTAAATACGACATTTATTTTCCGTGAATATTCTATATGAGAACTATCAGGAATTATTA
>NZ_BAIZ01000034.1 GCF_000613445.1 Hoylesella shahii DSM 15611 = JCM 12083 | reverse complement strand
TATTTTTGAGTAAGAGGTTAAGAAAGAAATGTTTTGTGCAAAGAAAAAGAGGAAGTACCTATATTGGCACTTCCTCTTTATGTTATTTGTTGTGACTTCTTTACTTCACTTCCTCAAAATCTGCGTCTTGCACGTTGTCACCAGTGCTACCGCCTTGTGCTTGCTCATCGCCTGCGCCTTGGAAACCTGCGTTGGGGTCGGGTTGAGCACCGCCTGCACCTTGGTACATTTGTGCGCTAGCAGCTTGCATCACGCTGTTAAGGTTGTTGATGGCTGCGTCTATTGCGACAACATCGGCAGCCTTGTGAGCATCTTTAAGCTGTTGCAGTGCGCTTTCGATGCCCGGCTTTTGGTCGGCAGGGATTTTATCACCGTTATCTTTCAAGAAGTTTTCGGTGGTAAATATCATCGAGTCGGCTTGGTTCAGCTTATCTATCTTCTCACGTTCGGCCTTATCGGCTGCAGCGTTTTGTTCAGCTTCGGCTTTCATGCGCTCAATCTCTTCTTTGCTCAATCCGCTGCTAGCCTCGATACGTATTTTTTGTTCCTTACCTGTGGCTTTATCTTTGGCCGACACGTTAAGAATACCGTTGGCATCGATGTCGAATGTTACTTCAATCTGTGGAACACCGCGACGAGCGGGTGCGATGCCTTCGAGGTTGAACTGTCCGATGCTCTTGTTCTGCGAAGCCATAGGACGTTCGCCCTGCAAAACGTGGATGGTAACAGCCGTTTGGTTGTCTACTGCTGTAGAGAACGTTTCGCTCTTCTTGTGCGGAATGGTGGTGTTGGCGTCGATAAGCTTGGTCATTACGCCACCCATTGTCTCGATACCCAGCGTCAGAGGTGTAACGTCGAGCAATACGATGTCGCCCACACCGCTCTCCTTGTTGAGGATAGCACCCTGAATGGCTGCACCCACGGCTACCACTTCGTCGGGGTTAACACCCTTCGAAGGCTCTTTGCCGAAGTAGTTCTTCACCAATGTCTGCACGGCGGGGATGCGGCTCGAACCTCCTACGAGGATAACTTCGTCGATATCCGAGGTAGACAGCTTGGCATCCTTTATGGCGTTTTGGCATGGTACGAGACAAGCCTGTATCAAGTTGTGTGCCAATTGCTCGAACTGAGCACGCGTCAAGGTCTTCACCAAGTGCTTGGGCACGCCACCCTCTGCCGATATGTATGGCAGGTTGATTTCGGTTGAAGTGGTGCTCGACAGCTCAATCTTAGCTTTTTCGGCAGCCTCTTTCAGACGTTGCATGGCCATGGGGTCTTTCGTTAGGTCGATTCCCTCGTCGGCCTTAAAGCCATCGGCCAGCCATTTGATTATCACTTGGTCGAAGTCGTCGCCGCCCAAGTGGGTATCGCCATTGGTAGAAAGCACTTCGAATACGCCACCACCAAATTCGAGGATGGAGATATCGAACGTACCGCCACCAAGGTCGAACACGGCAATCTTCATGTCCTTGTTGCCCTTGTCTACACCGTAGGCCAGAGCGGCAGCTGTTGGCTCGTTAACGATACGTTGTACGTTAAGGCCTGCGATTTGTCCGGCTTCTTTGGTTGCTTGACGTTGTGAGTCGGAGAAGTATGCAGGAACCGTAATAACGGCATCGGTTACTTCCTGTCCGAGGTAGTCTTCGGCGGTTTTCTTCATCTTTTGAAGTATCATCGCCGATATTTCTTGCGGCGTGTATTTGCGGCCTTCGATGTCCACACGAGGCAGTCCGTTTTCGTTTACAACGGTGTAAGGCATGGCCTCAGCCTCTTTGCGACTCTGCTCGTAGGTCTCTCCCATAAAACGTTTAATCGAGTAAACGGTGTTCTTGGGGTTGGTGATGGCCTGACGTTTGGCGGGGTCGCCCACCTTGCGTTCGCCGTCTTTAACGAAACCCACCACAGAAGGCGTGGTGCGTTTGCCTTCGCTATTTGCGATTACTACTGGCTCGTTGCCTTCAAAAACGGCAACGCAGCTGTTAGTTGTTCCTAAGTCTATTCCAATAATTTTTCCCATAAGAATATTTTGTTTTATTATTTTTATTCGATGTTATGTTGTTTGCGGCATCCCTTTTGTGGTTTGCCTGTTTCCTATATATAATAAGTTGTGTCGGGTTTGCAGTGTTTGTTTTTGCTTGCCCAACTCGCTTACTTATTAACAAAGCCTATGCCACAGCGACAAAAAGACAATTCTCTGTCACTAATGCGACATTTTGTCATTCTGTCTTGTCGTTTTTATATGCAAAAACCCGTCTTGACAGCATAGTGTAGTCAAGACGGGTTGGTTTAGTCTGCGGTTTCTGTGTTATTCGGTGTATTTAGGCAACCATTTCATTTGCCTTACGGCCTCTTGTGCGTTGTTTATTTTCTTTTTCGTGATGCCTTGCTGTATGGCGTTTTGAGCCACAACGATAGCTAGGTGCTCCGAAAATTCTGTTAGTTTATCTACAGGTGGAAGTACAGCAGCTCCAGGTTGGTCGGAGTTTACAATGCCACCCAAGGCGTGAGCCGCTGCCGAAAGCAGTGTCTGGTTCACCACTTTAGCTGTTGAAGCGATAACGCCTAGTCCTAGTCCTGGGTACATTAGTGCATTGTTGGCTTGTCCGATATTGTAGGTTACGCCCTTATATTCAACTGGTGCGCTTGGTATACCAGTAGCAACAAGCGCATGTCCGTCAGTCCATCGTATAAGATCTTCGGCTTTAGCTTCAGCTAGTTCGGTGGGGTTAGACAGTGGAAATATGATGGGCCGTTTTACTGCCGTTGCCATTTCTTTTACCACCTCCTCACTGAATTTTCCTGGTTGGGTAGATGTTCCGATGAGAACTGATGGATGAATGGCCTTAACAGCGTTGTAAAGAGTTGCAAGCGATGCGCTGTTTTCAAATTCAGAGCGTTGTCTTACGAAAGGTTTCTGAGCCTCTGTTAAGTCGTTTGTATCTTCAAATAGCAAACCTTGTTTGTCTACTAGGTAGATATGTTTACGAGCTTCTTCTTCCGAAAGGCCTTGTTGCATAAATTCTTCGAAGATTTGATGAGCAATGCCAGCCCCAGCAGTCCCAGCTCCGAATATCATTACTTTTTGGTCAGTATATTTCTCCTTAGAGATGTTCAGAGCACCTAATATACCAGCTAATGCCACAATGCCCGTCCCTTGAATGTCGTCGTTAAAGGTGGTAATCTTTTCTTGATACTTCTTTAGTATGGCTGCAGCGTTAGGTCGGCCAAAGTCTTCCCAGTGTAAGTATAGGTGTGGGAATAGTTTTTCGGCTGTTGTTACGAATTTGTCAACGAAGTCGTAATAGGCTTGTCCTCTAACGCGCTCGTGCCTATTGCCAAGGTAGAGTGGGTTGTCCAGCAGTTGTTTGTTATTTGTTCCAACATCGAGAACCAATGGCAGCACGTTGTCTGGGTTAATACCAGCGGCGGCCGTGTATACCATTAGTTTGCCTATAGATATGGCAACGCCATTTACACCCCAGTCTCCAATACCTAAGATTGCTTCGGCATCTGTAACCACTATTAATCGGATGTCGCGCCCACCAGCAGCATTTATTAGGGATGTCTCGATATCTTCAGGATGGTCTATAGACAAAAAGCCTGCATCTTGTGGTTTCATGAATAGTTCGTCGTATTGGCGAATGGCATCTGCCACAACGGGATCGTAGACGATGGGCATGAATTCAACCACATGTTGAGCCATTAGGGCGTAGAAAAGAATGCGGTTGGTGTTGAAAAGTGTCATCAAGTAGATGCGCTTTTCCTGGTTGTTTGCTTTTTTGCAGAATTGCTTATACGTGCGTTCTACTTGTTCTTCTAGGGTTTGCACGGTTGGAGGAAGTGCCCCAATGAGGTTTAATGCCTTGCGTTCTTCCATAGTGAACGCTGTACCTTTGTTCATAAAAGGGTTGTTCAGAATTTCTTGGGCTGTCTTCATAAAACTTTGTTTGTTAAGTTGTTAATAAAGTGTGGGTACACGTACTGCTAATAACAATTATCACTATATAGCATTGATGACTTTATACTGCATCTATTCTTTTAACTCTCATCTCTTTATTGCAAGCTTTTTGTATTGCTGATTATTGAAACTGATTCTTAGTTTTAGAGCGAATGTGTATTGAGGATACTATAAGTCCTGTTGTTAGTTGTGGCATGTGAACCGAAACATAGTTGCAAATATAGTGATAATTTGCAATGTGGATATTGCTTTTGCAATATTTAATTTTGCGAGCGCATCCGATTTTCTCACTTTCTTTGAAATAAATGCTACAAAAAGTGGTGTACATTTTTTATTATCAATATAATTACTAACTTTGCAACTCAAATTGTTATAACTAAAAACAAAATAGGGAAAATGACTTCATTAACTATGGCAATCGTCATTGTTTTCGTTATGGGTTATCTTTGTATTGCTCTCGAAAGCTTGACGAAGGTGAACAAGGCGCCAGTGGCGCTCTTGATGTGTGTGGCTTGCTGGACGCTCTTTATGATTAATCCAGCAGATTATATTGTGCCCTTCATCCCCGAACTGGCAGGTAATGCTGCTGGAATTGTGACACATGTGGGCGAAAGCTTGAAAGAACATTTGGGTGAAACGGCCGAAACGCTCTTCTTCCTCATGGGCGCGATGACCATTGTTGAGATTGTAGACACCAATGGTGGCTTCAACTTTGTGCGCGATGCCTTGAAAACACAAAGCAAACGCGGATTGTTGTGGCGTATTGCCTTTATGACATTCTTCCTTTCGGCCATCCTCGACAACCTCACCACGAGTATTGTGATGATTATGGTGTTGAGAAAACTCGTGGCTGATAAAAACGACCGACTGGTTTATGCTGCTCTTGTGGTTATCTCGGCCAACTCGGGTGGTGCATTCTCGCCCATTGGCGATGTAACCACCATTATGCTTTGGATTGCTGGTTCTATCACCACGGCTGGTGTTCTCAGTGAGATTTTTGTTCCTTCGCTGGTGTCTATGCTTGTTCCAGCTTTCATCATGCAATATATGTTGAAGGGCAATTTGCCAACAAAGGTTATATCGGCCGAAGACAGCGCACTGGTCTTTACTCGTTCGCAACGTCGCATCATTTTCTTTCTTGGTGTAGGCGGATTGATGTTTGTACCCATCTTCCGTTATCTCACCGACCTGCCTCCTTACATGGGTATCTTGCTTGTGTTGGGCGTTTTGTGGACTGCCACTGAGATTTTCTATCGTGGAACGAACTTGGGCGAAGATTCTATGTCGGCTCGCGTTATTGCCTTGCTGCGTAAAATTGATATGGGTACCATCCTTTTCTTCCTGGGTATATTGATGGCTGTGGCTTGCTTGTCAGAAATTGGTGTGCTTACGGCTATGGGTCGTGGGTTGGAAAGCATCAGCGATGGCAACCATTACCTAGTTACGGGTATTATCGGTGTGCTTTCAAGTATCGTAGATAATGTTCCGCTTGTTGCTGGATGTATGGGTATGTATCCCATTGCGCCCACTGGCGATATGGCTGTTGATGGAATTTTCTGGCAACTCTTGGCCTATTGTGCTGGTGTTGGAGGTTCAATGCTTATCATTGGTAGTGCAGCAGGCGTTGTGGTGATGGGCTTGGAGAAGATAACCTTTGGCTGGTACATGAAACGTATCACGTGGGTGGCCTTCGTGGGTTATGTTGCTGGTATCCTAACTTATTGGGTAGAGCGCATGCTGTTCTTCAGCTAATGGACGTTTAGTCTATAATAACATAAGTGTTGGTTGGTAAGGCTGCACGGCTTTGACTAGATTTGTATTTCTGGCAAAGCTCATTAGGCAAGCTTTACCAACCAATTATTTTCAAACACATAGCAGATGATTGTTTTATGCTAACAATAGAGCAGGCTCAACCGAGTCAAGCGGCCGACATTGCTAGGCTTATCATGGAGGCAATGAATCACGATTGTTGCCTTTATTTCGCAGGCGAAACACATGGGTTAATGGGTTTTCATCAGTTGATGACCCATTTGGTAGGGCGCACCGATAGTCAATATAGTTATCTCAACACGCTTGTGGCTTTGGATGCAGCGGGTAAGGTTATTGGCATTTGCACATCTTACGATGGTGCTGAGCTTCGTCGCCTGCGCACTGCCTTTGTGCAAAGTTGTTTAGAGTGGTTTGGACGCGATTTCAGTGATATGGACGACGAAACTGCTGCAGGCGAATTGTATGTAGACAGTTTGGCGGTTGATGCGCATCATCGGGCCAAGGCATTGCCAAGGCATTGCTTAAGGCCACTATTTTGCGTGCCAGCAGACTGAGTTTGCCGGCTGTTGGTTTGCTAGTAGATAAAGGAAACCCCAAGGCCGAAAAGCTTTATCATGATGTGGGATTTCGTTATGTGGGCGATAACCAATGGGGTGGGCATGCCATGAAACATCTGCAGTATGTGTTTGGCGATGAGCACGATGCGTAAATGCTCGCCAACAGAAATTCTATGCCTTAACGCTTAATTCCCACTTGGCGTTAAGGCTTTTTCGTTTTGTTTTGATTGTGGGACTTATCTTTTTATTCTTGCTTTATTCGGGGTGAAATTATCACAACTACTTTTGGATTTATTGTAAAATATTCGGTGTGTTTTTTAACATTATGAGTGCGTTATTTGCTCACAACTATCCGCTCGCCTGCAAAAAATCGATTCTCGCGAAGGTTTGGTTTGATGAAAAACACACTTCGTTGGTGAATGTTGATAATTCGTGTTTTGAGATAAATAAACCGTATATTTCACTAGAAAATAGGTTATTTGTAGCAAAATGGCTTGCAAAATGCAGCAAAACGCGTTGCTAACTCCTACTAAACGCAGTGCTAACTCGTGCTAAATGGAGTGCTAACTCGTGCTAAACGCAAGGCTAAATGCTGCAAAACGCAAAGCAAAATGGTGCATATTGCAGCTTAAGAAGAAGTTTTTGACCTTATAAATGCTGAAAAAATACTAGTTTTTTTGTTGAAAAACTATTCAAAAAGGTATTTTTTGTCTTCTAAAAGTTGTTTTTGGGGTGGTTAAAAATGGTGAGTTGGCGCGCAAATAGAAAGGCAAAAAGGTGCAAAATGGCGAATTAGTGCTCAAAATGGATGTAAAAATAAAGGGCGCAGGTCTGAAAATAGGGCAAAAAGCATGCTTTTTTGTGTGATTTTTCTCTAGAAGGGGTGATTGTTGGGAGTGTGTTTTGTAAAATAATATTACTGTATTTAACACGGAGCTAAGCTCTATGTGTTTGCTCAATCCATCCGAACGACCTACTTTTGCTTTAGGCGAAGTTCTATCGGGCTACATTATTTCTATAATGGTTAATGGCAATAGCCCCTTGTTGGTTGGCCACAAATTCACCACGAAGCATTAAGCACGCATGTAATAGTAACTGATGGCCCACTGGGCAATATATTACTTAGCAGAACCAGCGTTGTCGGGCGTGCCGTTGATGGGTTTTGTGTTGATATTAGCGTCGCGATTTAAAAAGGCCTGAATATCTTTTTTAATTTTCAAAAAAGGGGCAGCGTCTACATATATCTTACTTTTTTTGAGCATTGGCGCCATGTCGGCCACACTATGTGCGTAAGAAGCCAATTCGTTTCGCATCTGTGTAGCATGCACGCTTTGTTGTCTTATCTCTATTTCGCGTTCGTGTATCAGCAGTTCGCACACTCTCATAAGCATTGGTATAACCAGTGTGTCGGCCAAGTGGTGGCCTTGAATATAGAGATAAGTTGTATCTGGCGTAACGCCAGGCGCAATAAGTCGGCTTTCACCTCGTTCCAACTCGTTTTAGCGTTGGTATGGCGTTGGCGCAATTGGCGCAGTTTGTGGTCTATTCTGTTTCGAAGTTTCTCCAGAAGTTCATCCGTTCGATGAATCGAAAACCTGCCTAGGTCTATCATTCGGTTAAAGTCGGTGAGTGTAAACTCACTATAACAGCCTGTGCGATAGTGCCAAATATTCCACACAAAGAGGGGAAACACAATGCGCGAATAACGCGAAAAGAAGTCGGTGAAGTCGAACACAAAGTGGTCGTTGAGGGTTGCAGCCACGCACACCTCGTGCAATCCACCAGCAAAGCATTGTAAGTTTTCAATGGCATAGGCGTAGGTGTGAAACACAAAGGGGTTGTTAAGGATGGTTTTAGATAGCAGTGTGGCCCCTTGCAGCAGATAATCGTAGTCGGCATCCACACAGGCAATCATGTCGTTTCCCACCTTCTCGCCAATAAGACTCATCAGAGCTGCTTTTTTTCCCCGTTCTAATTTATTTTCTTTCGAAGGCAACATTACCTCGAAATATAGGTTTGTGTTTTCGAAACTGCCCAGCACTGTGCGCCAAAAAAAAATATCGTCGTAGCTTTCTACATAAGCCACGATGCGCCTTCGCGCCTTTTTGGGCGTCATTCTGTTGGCTGCTTCGAAGTAAGACGACGAAAGATGTTCTTTTAAACCTCTGGACATAAGGCGATTTTTTTTTAAGGAGGAAAGGGCTTTAATGGCGAAAGGGCTTTTAAAGGTGAAAGGGTGAAAAGGTGAAAAGGTGAAAGGGTGAAAAAGGGGGATGTAATGGTGAAAAGGTGAAAGGTTGGAAAGGTGAAAATATGGCTTCGCCTTCTGCTTGTTAACTCATTTATACATCAACATATCAACTTATAAACTCATCAACTTATAAACTCATCATATCACCTCTTTAACTAGTGAACTTGTCTGTTTATTCATTCATCAGTTTTCTATTCCACCATGATATCACTCACTTCGGTCACTCTGTCTAGCCATCCGTCCATGATAACAGCGGGGCTATGAGTGGTGAGAATAATCTGTACGTTAGGATTAAGTTGCAAAATAAGGTCGATAAGTTGTTTTTGCCATTCGATGTGCATACTTACTTCAGGTTCGTCCATAAAGAGAACATAAGGGCGTTGATCTTCAACCAGCACTGTAAGCAGCACCACCAGCAATTGCTTTTCTCCACTAGACAGTTGATAAGGCTGCAGCGTTTCGCCTATCTGCGCAAAGCGCACTTCGTTCTCGCTTCGAATAATAGTCTTGCCCGTTTCGGCAAACAGACGGTCAATCATGTCTTGAAACAGTCGCTTGGGTTCGTTGTGCGCCTGCGCCAAGCGTGCAGCATCTGGGGTGCCACTTTGCAAAGTGCTAATAATGCGGTTGCCAATATCAACCTGATAGTCTAGGTATCGGCGTTGCAGTTGGTAGAGTTGGAAATCTAGTTCGGTGGCAATGTTCAATCCTAGTTTTGCAATAATCTCAGCATTGAGCAGCGGGCGATCGAACGAACGGATAATGTCGTATCGCACGCATGTAGCATCTTCGGGCGCCATCGTAATGCGCACACCCTTTACATGCGCCTGATTGGTGTCGCCACCTTTAGGCAAACATTTCACCACCCGGTTAAGAATGGTGCTCTTACCCATACCGTTAACGCCACTCAACACGTTTACCTGCTTATGCAGTCGCCACACAATGTGTCGCGTTCCGCTCCATAGCGAGTCTATTTCAATCTCCTTGATGTAGTCAGCATATTTCTCCATGTGGGCTTATTGTTGTGGCCTGTGCTCGTACTGTTGGTGTTAAGCAGAGGTTAGGGCCTGTTAAAATCAAACGTTTGTTCGTTGTTCGCGCCTGCATCTAACTCCGCTGCCTATGAAGACCACGAATTAAATGGCATGAACGCTCCTTACAAAAATACGCATTTTATTCTAATTTGACTAACTTTGCACCATAAAAAACTTAAAGAAGACATGGACAATATGCACATCAGCGATGATAATGCCTCTTCGTTCTGCGAAGAGGTCAACCAAATAGCACCAAATGCAGCCCAACAAGCGCCAACAACACCGCCCAATAAGGCTCAAGGCACACCGCCATTGCAGGCCCATGCGGCCATGTTTTTGGCTTGTATGTTTTGGGGATTGATGGCACCCTTGGGCAAAGATGCCATGACCCACGGGCTAGATGGCATCTCGATGGTTACGTTTAGAGTGGTAGGTGGTGCTTTGTTGTTTTGGTTAGCATCGCTTTTTGCTAGTAAAGAGCATGTGCCACGCAAGGATGTGTTTCGCTTTGCAGGTGCAGCCGTCTTTGGATTGGTGTGCAATCAGTGCTGTTTTACTATCGGGTTGAGCCTCACTTCGCCTATCAATGCCAGTATTGTAACCACTTCGATGCCTATTTTTGCGATGGTTTTCTCGGCTATCATCCTTAAAGAACCCATAACGGGAAAGAAAGCCACGGGCGTGTTGATGGGGTGTAGTGGTGCATTAATACTTATTCTTACAAGTGCTGCGGCCACCAACAAGGTGCAAGGAGATATACGTGGCGACCTGCTTTGCCTTTGCGCGCAGTTTTCTTATGCGTTTTATCTCTCGCTTTTCAATCCCCTTGTGCGGCGCTATTCGGTGATAACGGTTAGCAAGTGGATGTTTTTTTGGGCCACTTTGATACTCTTGCCTTTCACAGGAGTGCATGTCGCGGCCTTGCCTTGGGCACAAATAGGGGCTATTACGTGGCTCGAAACGGCCTATGTGGTGGTGATTTGCACCTTTGTTTGTTATTGTCTCATCATGGTGGGCCAGAAAACACTTCGCCCCACGGTGGTTAGCATCTACAATTATGTGCAGCCCATTGTGTCGGTAACGGTTAGTGTGCTGATGGGTATCGGCGTATTGAAGTGGGCACAGGGTCTTGCCATCATCTTGGTGTTTGGTGGTGTCTGGCTTGTAACAAAGTCGAAGAGCAAGCGCGACCTTGAGAAAAGAAAGTAACGTCCTAGCCTCAGTCTCTATCTAAGAGAACAACAGAGTGGAATATTTGGCTGATTGAAAACAGATTAGACACATATTACATTGCTGCCTTTAATGTAGCACCAAAGAACTTATTTCTTTAATGATGTTGTCAAGCTGTTTTTTATAAATCAGTCCGTCAACATATTCCGTAGGAATAGTGCCATATCCGAACTTAGCACCCAGAATGGCGCAAGCCACAGCCGCGTTAGTGTCGGCATCTCCGCCTGCCCTTACGATGGCTAAAAGTCCATCTGCAAACGATTTGGCGTGCCAATAGGCCCATAGGCCTGCGGCTAAACAGCGTAAGGTGTACCCAACAGAGTTTTTATCTTGTAGTTCTAAGGCTCGAATGTCGGTGTCGATAGATAGGTCTACGTACTCGATAATCCTATCGTCGTATTTTCTGGCCAAGTCTATTATTTGGTGATAAGACAGGCCTTTGCCTTCGTAAACCAAGCTATGTATCAGCAAAGACACGATAACGCACGAACCAACGCAACGCGGGTCGTAGTGGGTTAGTTTGCAAATGTTTGCAGCACACACTTCTACTGCTTTGGGAAACAAGCCAACAACCGATGTTCGCATCAGTCCTCCGTTAGCTGCCGCCCTGCAACGGCTCATCTCCCAAATTTTCTTAGACACCTCAAAAGGTTTTTCTACGTAGTCTCCAAAGAGTAAAACCTTATGGGTGGTTTCGCCAATGCCCATCGGACAGCCATCCGCCCAATGCTTGAAGTTTTGGGCAATAGAAGTTAGGTTCACTCCTTTGTCCTTGATAACGGCATTGGCAATGCACAGCATCATGTCGGTGTCGTCGGTCCAATCACCTATTTTCCACCTTTTGCGATGATGGTCTTGAAAGATGTCGCCGTAATGGGTAATGCCATTGGGATATTTCAAGGCCATTTCTTCGTCTGTCATTCCTTCTGTACCCAAGCCTAGTGCGTCGCCAATGGCTTGGCCATAGATGGTTCCTTTTATTCTATCAACAAGCGTATCATTATTATTGGCTTGTTCAAAACCATGATTTATCATTATGCTTTTCGAGTTTTATAAACTATGAATGCTATTATTGTCGAATTTCATTTCATCACCGCCACATGCTTTTGCTCTTTGTTCCATTCAACTTGCTTATCATGCGAGTGCAGACCTTGTGCGACAGAATACTGCAAATATACGAAAGTTGAGGTGAATTGCGAAGAGTTTAGCGTTTTTAGTGTTGATGAAAATATTTTGTTGTCTATTGGTTGCCGATAACTTTGTTTCTAATATGTTTGTATAGGCACAAATATACCACACTTATGCGATTGCACGCCTTTGCATTTCTTCGTAACTTTGCATCGTCAAAAAGATAATAAAATAAAAAGAGAATAAGGTATGGCACGTATAGCAAAGCAGCTGACCGAATTAATCGGAGGCACCCCGTTGTTGGAACTTAGTAAGTTTTCGGCTTCTAACAACCTTCAAACGCCCATCGTGGCAAAGATAGAGAGTTTTAATCCTGGCGGAAGTGTGAAAGATCGCATTGCGCTGGCTATGATTGAGGACGCCGAACGCAAGGGCTTGCTGAAACCAGGTGCTACCATTATCGAACCCACTAGTGGCAATACTGGTGTGGGGTTGGCACTTGTGGCTGCCGTGAAAGGATATAAGTTGATACTCACCATGCCCGAAACAATGAGCGTAGAACGACGAAATTTGGTGAAAGCATATGGTGCGCAGGTGAAACTTACGCCTGGAAAAGAAGGTATGAAAGGCGCAATAGAAATGGCCATGCAGCTAAGAGCTGCTATTCCTGGGGCTGTTATTCTGCAGCAGTTTGAGAATTTGGCCAACCCCGAACGTCATTACGAGGTTACAGGGCGTGAGATTTGCTGATACGAGTGGTGAAATAGATATTTTTGTGGCTGGTGTTGGAACAGGCGGAACGGTGTCGGGCGTTGGAAAGTATTTGAAAGAGAAAAATCCCAATGTGCGCATTGTGGCTGTAGAACCTGCCGATTCTCCTGTTTTGAGTGGCGGTAAGCCTGGTCCGCACAAGATACAAGGCATTGGTGCAGGCTTTGTTCCCAAAACCTATAATGGCAGCGTGGTAGACGAAGTGGTACAGGTTGGCAATGATGATGCCATTCGCACGGGTAGGGAATTGGCTCAACAAGAGGGTGTTTTGGCTGGAATCTCGTCGGGTGCTGCTGTATTTGCAGCCATGCAATTGGCTAAACGTCCCGAGAATGCAAGCAAACGCATCGTTACTTTGTTGCCCGATACGGGTGAGCGATATCTTTCAACGGTGCTTTATGCTTTTGAAGAATATCCTTTATAATGCGTATTCGTTATGAGGAATAAAGAAGTTAAGGAGTTAAGGGGGCTTAACTCCTTAACTCCTTAAATTCTCTTTTACAAGTCATCTGCAAACACGGGGTCGTCGTAGGGTAGCATGATGGGTGTTTGTTCGGTCATCTTTAGGATGTCGGCAGGCACAAACTGCTTGTCTACAACTAGGCGGAAGAAGAACTCATTGAACCAGGCGTTCGACATAATGAGATAGCCTTTGTATCCATTGTCTGCTCCCCAGCTGTTTTCAACCTTCCATTTAAGAGGCTTACCTTGTGCGTCGAGGTCAACAGCTGTTAAGGTCATAGCGTGCGTAGAGCCGCTGTCGAAGGTGGCAATGCGGTCGGCTTTGTTCATGGGGAACGTTGTACCGAAGAGTGATCCGTAATCAAAATTGTTCAAATCCAAATAACCTTTGCTACGGTCTAGTTGTTTGCCTACATCGTAAGAGGTGTACATCTTGTGTCCAGCCTTAAGTGATGCGATGGCCAATTTGTGAATATCTTCCATTGGAAGGTTCAAGTAGCGCCAGTTATGACCGTCGTAGGTGTGGCGGTCGTGTTTCACTTCGTACACTTTATAATAAGCATTACGCGGGTCGTTCATCACCATAATGATGTTGTCGTTAAGCGAACGGCCCACTGTTTTGTCGAAAAATTGTTTTGGAGTATAGGTTTCAACAGGGGTGATGGCTTTGCCTGCTTTGTTTTTAAAGGCATATTCGAACGACTTGACAGGCTCGCCTAGTGTTAGTGCAAGCATCTTATAGACGGTGGCAAGCATCTGTGTCTTGCGTTCTTGTATTTGTGTGGGTTTGGCTTTAGCGGCAACCATCTTGCGCAATTCAAGTCCATACTCGCGAAGTTTCGACGAAATAAGTTTCGACATCCGGCTACTGTTTTCGCTAGAGTAGGTTTCAGGCATTACGCTTTTGGGTACTAGACCATATTTTTCGGCCAAGTCGGCCACGCCAGTGAATGTACCACCATCGTTTAGAGGGTGCTTAAAGAAGAATTGCACTTCGGGGTCGTTGATAGGTTTCTTGGCACAGTCTACCACGCTTTGCAGCATGAGGTTGGCTTTTTCAAGCTGATCGTAGAAAAATAGGTAAGCATGCGAATACTCCACTGTTAGCGAATCGCTTTTCAAAGCAAAGTCGCCCCTCAGAACATTAAGGCCTGTAAACATCCAACATCTGCCCGAACTCTTTTGGTTATGAATGTTTTGCTTGGGTGTTTCCACACTGAAATAGGGGTCTATTTCAGCTCGGCTTTGAGGTGTTCGTGCCAATTCGTCGATAGAATTAGTGGCGATGGCGTTAGAAATAGCCTTCTCGGCCGTTGTTTGTTTACTGTGTTGCTGTATCTGTTGCAACATTTGCGAAGATATTCCGCCGTCCTTGTTTTGGGCGTTGAGGCTTCCTGATATGGCCAAGAGAGCCCCTACAATCAGCATTTTATTGTTCATAAATTGTTTGGATTTTTATTTTTCTACAAAGATAGTCATAAAAAACGTCATAAGCAAGCCCCTAATAGGCAATTTGTTTGTAGGGCATCACTTGTAAAGAGTGGTTGTTCTTACGGTCATTGTTATGATGGCGCAATTGGTTGGCGATGCAAACCTAGCAGTCTTAAAATACTTTAGGCCGGTGTGTGCGCTAAGAAAAACTTAAACTTCCTTATTCTCGGGTGCTTTGAATAGGCTAAAATTAACGCTTCCGTATGCTCGATGATCCACAAAATGTGGATGTTGGGAGAAGTCGTTGCCCCTTCCGTGTTCGAAAACCAACACGCCATTGGGTTTAAGCAGTTGGTGTTGGAAAATCAAATTGGGGATTTTCTCCAAATCGGGTAGGGCGTATGGTGGGTCGGCAAAGACGAAATCAAACTGTTGATGGCAGCTTTTAACAAACCTGAAGACGTCTCCACGGATAAGCAAACATTTGTCGGTGCCAAGTTTTGTGGTGCATTGGCGAATAAAGTTGGCGTGCTCGCGGTCGGCTTCCACGCTCACCACGCTGTTGCATCCCCTTGAAAGCAATTCAAGCGATATGCTACCCGTGCCAGCAAAGAGGTCGAGTGCAGTGGCATCTTCAAAGTCTATATATGCGTTAAGCACGTTAAAGATATTCTCTTTAGCGAAATCGGTTGTAGGTCGAGCCTTAAACGTGCGTGGGATGTCGAAGTGTCTACCTTTATATATGCCGGTGATAATGCGCATGATGAGTGTTAGTTTGTGGTGATTTGTGGCAAAAATGTAAGCTAAAGTTTATCGGTTGCTGTCTTTTATGCCTCTCACAAAGATGGTCATGAGGTCGTAAGGCAAGCCCTCGATAGCAGTGATGGGCGCTCGGTTGAAGTCGGCCACAGGGTTGGCAACGTAGGTTTTTTTTACAAATTCCAGCAAAGCATTCTTCGTCCAGTCTTTATCAGGGATGTCGCCCGATAGGTGTAGCTCGTCTTGCACACTATCGAAGCCCATCTGTTTCCAAACATAAAGGATGAAATACATGGCATCGCGCGAGCTATTGGTGTCGAAAGCGTTACTAAATTTAAATCTGTTTTTGCCAAAGGAGAACACCTCTAGGCGCTTGTCGTGGAAGTAAGCGTACAGTTTTCTGCGGCTACCTGTAAAACTACGACGGTGCAGATGTGTCCACACACCTTTCATTAGAGGCGTTATTCTCACATCTACAAAATGGTCGTCAACCACAAGTTTCAAGTCTTTGTTCACAGCAAACACCGCCACAGCATTGAGGTCGGGCAGCACATGGTGCATCATGGTGTCGGCATCTGCCAAAACCATGGTGCGATGGTATAGTTGTCGCACATCTTCTTCTTGAAACTCGTCTATGGGCACAAGCATCACAGGCGTGTCAACCAGCAGGTTGGCGCGTTTGTAGCCCCGAAGTAGCAAGGTGGATGTTTTAAAAGCCTCGCGTAAGTTGGCTGCTACCGATATGCCACTGCGAACGGTGTAGGGTTCGAAAAACAAGTTTGTCTGCACCGTAGGGTCAACTGCGGCGAAGGAAAGCGTGTTGCGGGTGGCGCGAATCACCAGTCGCGTTTGTTGTATATGAAGGTCGGGAGCAGTCTCCTGCATGGCTTGGGTGGGGTTTAAGCGGCGCCGCGCAAGATGCTGAGCACACATAAGGCCAGCAATATTGCCACGCATAACGCCAAGATGTAATTAATGTTTACTTTCATTCGGTGTTCGGGATACTTTTTCTAACTTTGCATTCCGTTGTGTTGGGCGCATCGTGACAGGACGTAATCCTGCACAACGCTTTTGCAAAATTACAAAAATGTTTGCAAACTTGGTGTTTTAGAAATCAAAAACAATGATAACCCACGAGATATATCTTCGCCTTGAGCAATGTTTTGGGCATGCGCCTACGACAGAACAAGAATCGGCTATGCGTGTTTTTACAGAATTTTTGGTGTGTCGCAACCCGCATTCGATGATGCTGATGCGTGGAAGTGCGGGTACGGGAAAAAGTTCTTTGGCTGGCGCTTTCGTGCGAGCGATGGCGCTATTAGGACAAAAAACGGTGCTGATGGCTCCCACTGGTCGCGCCGCTAAGGTGTTTTCGCTCAATAGTGGTGGGCATGCGGCCTTTACCATTCATCGTAAGATTTATAGACTAAGGGCATTTGCTGGCATCGGGGGTGAGTACAACCTTAACGACAACTTGCATACCGACACGCTTTTTATGGTGGACGAGGCCTCAATGGTGGCTAATGGGGGTGGGGTAGAGGCTGGCTTTGGTAGTGGTAAACTGCTTGACGACCTTGTGCGTTATGTTTATTCGGGGCGCAATTGCCGTCTTGTGCTCATAGGCGACCAAGCGCAGCTTCCGCCTGTTGGCGAAGAGTTGAGCCCTGCTCTCGACACGCAGTTTATGGAAGGCTATGGCATGGAAGTATTTGCCTGTAACCTCAACGAGGTGGTGAGGCAGCAATCGCAAAGTGGTATCCTGTTTAATGCCACTTGCTTGCGCCAGTTAATGGGGCGCGACGATGATACGCTGTTGCCCAAAGTTAGGTTTCAGGGGTTTGCTGATGTGCTGGTTGTGCCTGGCGATGAGCTTATCGAGACACTCAACACTAGTTATACAATGGTGGGGATGGACGAAACCATCGTGGTGACACGTAGCAATAAGCGGGCAAATGTTTTTAATCAAGGCATTCGTAACACGGTATTAGGACGAGAAGAATTGCTCACCACGGGCGACTTGCTCATGGTGGTGAAGAACAATTATTATTGGACGGAGAAGGAAAAAAGTTCTATAGGCTTCTTGGCTAATGGCGACCGAGCGCGTGTGATGCGAGTAAAAAACGAACAAACAGCACACGGATTGCGCTTCGCCGATGTGTGGTTGCAGCTAAGCGACTACGAGAATGAGGAACTAAAAGTAACCATTGTGCTGGATAGTTTGCTCTCTGAAGCACCTGCGCTCACGGCTCAACAAAACGAGGAACTATATAATAATGTGTTAAACGATTATGCCGACGTGCCTTTGAAGGCCGATAGAATGAAGATGGTGAAGGGTGATGTGTTTTTTAATGCTTTGCAAGTGAAGTTTGCTTACGCCGTAACTTGTCATAAAGCGCAGGGTGGACAGTGGGAACATGTGTATCTTGACCAGGGTTATGTGCCAGAAGACGCGTCGCGTTCTGATTATCTGCATTGGCTTTACACGGCCTTTACACGTGCTAAGAGTAAACTTTTCTTGGTGAATTGGCCTAAGCAACAAATGGAATAATTTGTTTCTACGTTATGAAGAGTAGCCTCTCTACATCGCTCGGTTTGTAGTATTCTTTGCAGTACAAGCTATCTTGTACTGCGACTACAAGTTGCTTGTAGCCCACTACAAGGCTCTTGTAGCGAGGGTATGTTGTTGACAAGGGGGTATTAAGTCGGAGTTAAGGGGTTATGAAGTAGGGATTTAAAGAGTTGTGAAGTAGAAGGCTTAGCCACATTCTCACCTTTTTATCCCCTTTTCCTCTTTTCAGTCTTTCACTTTTTCCCCTTTCCAATCCCCTTTCACCATTAATACTCTCACTTCCGCATTTCCCATCTTTTCCACTTCGTGCATTTCCTTATCGTAAAGCACACTTTGAATAGCTTTATTAATAATGCCATGGCCCACGGCTAGCACCGTTTGGTTGGGATATTGTTGAGCAATCAAGTTGAGAAATAGGTTAGCACGTTGCTTAATTTGTGGCAAAGTCTCCACATCATCGGGCCAAACTTTGTCTTTAAGACTAGGAATAAATTCGCCGGTGAAGCCACCCCAGTCGCGTTCGCGCAATAAAGGTGTTGTAACAAACGACTTGTTGTGAGCTTCAGCGATAATTTTGCAGGTGTGTTCGGCTCGTTGTAGGTCGCTGCTAATAAAGGCGTCGATATGCGTATTGCTAAGTTTGCGCGCCAATTTCTCTGCCTGTTCCACGCCCGTTTCGTTTAGTTCGCCTTGAGTTTGGCCTTGCAGTATTTGGTTTACATTGTCCACGGTTTCGCCATGGCGCACCAGTAAAAGCGTTGTCATATATGGAGGTGATGAGTTTATGAGTTCTTGAGTTTATGAGTTGCTGAGGTTTCGAACGCGAGGTTATAATTTTATACCAACGCATCGCTTATCAGTTTGAGCATAACATTCATCTTTATGTTGAATGTTAGAGACGAGAAAATTCTTTAGATGTTGAATTTAGGATACCTTTAGTTATAAACATTTCACAAAAGTAACCAAAAAAATTGCACCGACAAAAGATAGTTTGTATTTTTGTAGGTAGATTAAGGCACATCCAGTCCGTGTCTTGCGAAAGAGGAAAGGCTCATGAAGAGTCTCCATAAACGGAACGAGGAAATTACAAAACACGCCTAAAAAAATATGATGTATATATAATAATGAGTATGAAAACAGTTCAAGCAGCATTTCTCCGTGCTATCATCGCCGTTGTGGTGGGTTTTTTGTTGATAAAATACCGCGAACAAACGGTGACGTGGATAACCATCATCATCGGTGTGTTGTTCTTTATCTCTGGTTTGATATCGTGTATCGTTTATTTAGTTAATCGAAACGCCAAGACCACGGCCACTTTGGATGTAAATGGCAACCCCATTTCGATAGACAAGCCTACGTTTCCAGTGGTGGGTATTGGTAGTTTAGTGCTAGGAGTGGCCTTGGCTGCATTCCCCACAATAGTGGTTAACTGGATGGTTTACATCTTTGGTGCCATCCTTATTTTAGGTGCTGTGGGGCAATATATCACCTTGGCCAGTGTAGTTAAACTCTCTCGTTTGGGACTTTTCTTTTGGCTCATGCCCTCTATTGTGTTTGTTGTGGGGCTAATAGCTATTTTCCGTCCCCAATGGATAGCCTCTGCTCCCTTGCTTTTCTTAGGTTGGGCTATGCTGTATTATGGGATTGTGGAATGCATTAATGCCTTTAAGGTGATGAATATACGAAGGCAAGTGGCCCGACTTGAGCGACAACAGCAGACCGAAGCAGAAGTTGTGGATGCCGAAGCCGAGGAAGTTGGTGCGCAAGACGTTGCTTCTGGACACCCTGCTGTGGATGCAACACCCGCCAACAGCGCACCCGAAGAACCCGAAAATCCTAACGCTGGGGCAGGAATATAAACAGGTAGCCCATTTGCTAAGCGATAAAACCTAGACAAAAGGGCTATTAGGAACTTAGATATAACAGAGGCCGACCCAAGAAGTGGTGCATAATCCGCGTCTTGGGTCGGCCTTTATTGTGACAGCTTTGGGAAGAAGTTTAACATATAACACCTAGATTGAAGATTATAACTTTGGTGTTGTATTACTTATAATCAATAATTAACTTGTTTCTAATGGCAAAAAGGCATCAATATTTTTTGTGTTTTGCTGTTTTTAAATTAACTTTGCGGTCTATACAACTAAAAATTACTATAATATTGCTTTTAGATAATAAAATATTTTCCAATAAAGAGTTTATCAACATAAAAAGACTTAAGATAATATTTGTGTTGATGGCTTTGTTTATAACAAATGTTATGGCGCAAAATTCTAACTCTATTCAACGCATGATGGGGTTTCCCACCGAAGAACCAGGTTTCGATAAAGGCGTGTCAGCTTGTTTCTGTGGCGTTATTAACGGTCGCTTATATATAGCAGGAGGGTGCAACTTCCCCGAGAAACCAGTGGCCGAGGGTGGCAAAAAACGGTTTTATAAAACTATTTATGCTGCCGAACTGCAAGCCAACAGCGACCAACTGGTTTGGAAAACCGTTGGGCAGATGCCTCAAGAGGCTGCTTATGGTGTGAGCGTTAGTTACGAAAACTCCTTGATTTTTGTTGGTGGAAATAACGAAGTGGGCGCACTTACCACGGCCATTAGATTGTATCCCACGGCCGAGGGCGTGAAACAAGAAGCGTTACCCAGTTTGCCTCATGCCTTAGACAATATGTCTGGCGCAGTGGTTGGCCACATTCTATATGTGGCTGGTGGCAATTGCGAGGGCGTGGCCACGCAAAAAGTGTGGTCGTTAAATCTAAAGAACGCTGAAAAAGAGGGTTGGAAAGAGCATGCTGCTATACCTGGTATTGCTAGAGTTCAGCCATTGCTGCTCCCCTTGAGGGTGGTTTGCTGGGTGTTTGGGGTGGTTTTGCACCTAAAACAGCGACAAAGCCCGCCCAGTTGGCTATGAATGGCGCAAGTTATAATGCTGGTTGTGGCACCTGGACTTCCTTACCAGTGCCAACAGATGCTGTTGGCGAAGAGGTGTTTACAGGTGGAGCCGCGGCTATTGCTGTGCCCCAGAAAGGTGTTGTTGTGGTGGGTGGTGTTAATAAAGATGTGTTTTTGGCAGCCATCAATAAGTTGCCTGAGGGCTATTTGTTGCACGAACCCGAATGGTATCGTTTTAACAACAGGGTGTTGTGCTATCGCCAAGGTGCGTGGACGCAACTGCTTCAACACTCTTCGGTGGCTCGTGCTGGTTGTGCCTTGGCCTATTGGATGGTTGGGTGTATGTTGTGGGTGGCGAATTGAAGCCAGGCATACGCACAAGCGAGATAGTTAGGTTTCGTGTGGACTAAGTTTTTGTGCACGGGTTGAGTCTATGGCTAGTAGTATGCCTGTTTAAACATTTTCAGTTTACTGGTTTGAGGGTGCTAGATTACTAGCAAATGGCGAAGGCATGTGCGATAGATGATAGACGCACGAAACAAGTAAGTAAAAAGTAAAGACAATTTTTGCGTGCGAGATTGGCGTATATTTTGAGTCATGAGCACGACATATTAAACACAAAATACAGATAAATGAAAGCGAATAAAAACTACCCCTGGATTGTGGTTGGATTGTTATGGGTGGTGGCCTTACTTAATTATATGGACCGCCAGATGCTTTCCACAATGCAAGGAGCCATCAAGGCCGATATTGTAGAATTGAACAAAGCTGAAGTATTCGGTGCATTGATGGCAGTGTTTATGTGGGTTTATGGTTGTTTCAGTCCCTTTGCGGGCGTTATAGCCGATAAACTTAGCCGAAAGTGGCTCGTGGTGGGCAGTCTCTTCGTGTGGTCGGCCGTTACGCTTTCTATGGGCTTTGCCACCAATTTCGAAACGCTTTACGTGCTTCGTGCCTGATGGGTGTTAGTGAAGCGCTCTATATACCATCGGCCTTAGCACTAATAACCGACTGGCATTCGGGTAAATCGCGTTCGTTGGCTATCGGTGTGCACATGACAGGTTTGTATGTTGGTCAAGGTTTGGGAGGCTTTGGTGCCAATCTTGCTCATTATTTCTCGTGGCATTACACCTTCTTTGCTCTAGGTTTGATAGGCGTTGTTTATTCGTTTGTGTTGATGTTTTTGCTCTATGAGAACCCCGAATGCAGCGTTAAGAGTCGCAATACGGTGGCACCTGGTCAAAAAAGCGAGAGCATTTGGCGAGGACTAGGCGTGGTATTAGGTAACTGGGCATTTTGGATTATCCTGTTTTATTTCGCCGTTCCCAGTCTTCCTGGTTGGGCAACAAAGAACTGGTTACCCACACTTTTCTCTGAAAATCTGTCGTTAGATATGACAGCAGCTGGTCCGATGTCTACCATTACCATTTCTGTTTCATCGTTCATTGGTGTTATCTGTGGTGGTATTCTTTCCGATCGTTGGGCACAACGCAACGTTCGTGGTCGTATCTACACCAGCGCCATTGGGCTTAGTCTAACCATTCCTGCGCTTTTGTTGCTAGGATTTGGTCATAGTGTTGTGGGGGTTGTTGGTGCAGGCTTGCTCTTTGGTGTAGGCTTTGGTATTTTCGATGCCAACAATATGCCCATACTTTGCCAGTTTGTGTCGGCCAGATACCGTGCAACAGCCTATGGTATTATGAATATGACGGGTGTTTTTGCAGGCGCTGCAGTTACACAAGTGCTGGGTTCGTGGACCGATGGCGGTAATCTAGGCTTAGGTTTCGCCCTTCTAGGTGGCATTGTGGCTTGGCGCTTATTATGCAACTCGCGTTCTTGCGCCCACAAACAGATAACGTACCCTAAGGTGTTAGTTTTGTGTTTATAAGTTTTTGAGTTTTCGGGTTCTATTATGTTTTACTTTCTTAGTCTTTTCGGCTACATTTACCCACTAGATGTTTACGAAGTTATAACTAGGAACACCCAACTCACAAACTTACGAACTCACAAACTCACCAACTTACAAGCTCAATAACTCACGAACTTAAATAAAAAACATACATATAATGGAAAAGATTATCGGACTGATTGATGCGCCGTTTACACCGTTTCACGCTAACGGCGAAGTAAATCTCGAACCCATCGAACGCTATGCGCAAATGTTGCAGCACAACGGATTGAAGGGAGTGTTTATCAATGGCTCGTCGGGCGAGGGCTATATGCTTACCACCGAGGAGCGAATGTTGTTGGCCGAACGCTGGGTTAGCGTTGCTCCTGAAGGCTTCAAAGTTATTGTACACGTTGGTAGTTGCTGCCTAAAAGAAAGTGTTGCCTTGGCTCGTCATGCCGAAAAGATTGGTGCTTGGGGCGTTGGCGCTATGGCTCCACCATTCCCAAAGATTGGTCGCGTCGAAGAATTGGTAGACTATTGCGCTGCTATTGCCGAGGCTGCACCATCACTGCCTTTCTATTATTATCACATTCCCGCCTTCAATGGTGCCTTCTTGCCAATGATAGATTTGCTTAAGGCTGTTGATGGACGTATCCCTAACTTCGCAGGCATTAAGTACACCTATGAAAGTTTGTACGAATACAACCAATGCCGACTATATAAGGATGGCAAATACGATATGCTGCACGGACAAGACGAAACCATTCTGCCTTCTTTGGCACAAGGAGGAGCAAAAGGTGGCATTGGCGGAACAACCAATTATAATGGTCGTGAACTAGTGGGCATCATCGAAGCATGGAACAATGGCGACATCGAAACGGCTCGCGAAAAGCAAAACTTCTCGCAAGCGGTAATCAATGTGATATGCCATTTCCGCGGAAACATCGTTGGTGGAAAGCGTATCATGAAGTTCTTGGGCTTCGACCTCGGACCTAATCGCACGCCTTTCAGAAATATGACCGACGAAGAAGAGGCGCAAATGCGTAGAGAATTAGAAGAGATAGGATTTTTTGAAAGGTGCAACGTGTGCAAATAACTAAACGATTAAGCACTAATAACTAAATGGATACAAAACAATATTTGCAACATTGGGCGCAGCGTTATAAAGAAGACTTTGTAAACAATGTGATGCCGTTCTGGATGAAATACGGATTAGATCGCCAAAATGGGGGCGTGTACACCTGTGTTGACCGCGACGGAACGCTCATCGATTCAACTAAGAGTGTGTGGTTTCAAGGTAGGTTTGGCTTTGTTGCTGCTGCCGCGTACAACAATATCGAACAAAACCCCGAATGGCTTGCTGCTTCTAAAAGCTGTATCGACTTTATTATCAACCATTGCACCGCACCTGATGGTCGCATGTACTTTGAGGTTACGGCCGAGGGAACACCACTTCGCATGCGTCGTTACCTCTTTTCAGAGTGCTTTGCCATTATCGCCATGGCCGAATATGCCATCGCTTCGGGTGATAAGAGCTATGCTCAGCGCGCATTAGACCTCTTCAAACTGGTGCAACGCTATGCCAATACACCAGGATTGTTGCCTGCCAAGTATCTGCCAAGCGTGCAATGCCAGGGCCATTCGCTCACAATGATACTTATCAACACGGCTTCGCGTTTGCGTATGGCCATCGACGACCCCATCCTAACAGAGCAAATAGACACTTCGTTGCATGCCATTAAAAACTATTTTATGCATCCCGAATATAAGGCTTTGCTTGAAACAGTTGGACCAAATGGCGAATTTATCGACACCATCAACGGCCGAACCATCAACCCAGGCCACTGCATAGAGACGGCTTGGTTTGTTTTGGAAGAGTCGCGTCATCGTAAATGGGATGCAGACTTAAAACAAATGGGCCTAGAAATCCTTGATTGGTCGTGGGATTGGGGATGGGATGAAACCTACGGAGGCATCATCAACTTCCGCGATTGCAAGGGATTACCCTCGCAAGACTATGCGCAAGACATGAAATTCTGGTGGCCACAAACCGAAACGGTTATCGCTATGCTCTACGCTTACTTGGCTACAGGCGACGAAAAATACTTGGAACGCCACCAACTAATTAACGATTGGACCTACAAACACTTGCCCGACCCAGAGTTTGGCGAGTGGTATGGCTACTTACATCGTGATGGCACCGTGGCACAACCTGCCAAAGGCAACCTCTTTAAAGGTCCGTTCCACATCCCACGTATGCTCATCAATTCGTTCTTGCTGTGCAACGAAATTCTGAAAACGAAATTCTAACACTGTAGATGAATAAAACGGTCGACCTCTCGGTGAGCAACTACGGCATCACAAGGCACAATAACTACCAACTGGTGGTGCTGCCTTGGGGAGCAACCGAGCCACACAACTACCATTTGCCTTATCTCACAGACTGCATTTTGTCGCATGATATTGCCGTAGATGCAGCCCAACGCTTGCTAGATGTGCATGGCTTGCATGCCATGGTGATGCCACCAATTACGATGGGTTCGCAAAATCCGGGGCAAAGAACATTGCCTTTCTGTGTGCATACACGATATGAAACACAAAAGGCCATACTGACAGATATCGTAGATTCGCTTTATCATCAAGGATTTCGCAAGTTGGTTATTGTTAATGGTCATGGCGGCAACACGTTTAAAAGCATGATTCGCGACCTGCTTACACAATATCCCGACTTCCTTATCGCTGCTAGCGAGTGGTTTAAAATGTGCTGTGCAAAGGACTTTTTCGACAATCCAGGCGACCATGCCGACGAAATTGAAACCTCGGTGATGATGCATTACCATCCAGAATTGGTGAATCTCGCAGATGCGGGCGAAGCTAAGAGCAACGCTTTCACTATAGAAGCCTTGCAAGATGGACGTGTGTGGATGCCACGCAATTGGAAAAAGGTGTCGAAAGACACAGGTATTGGCTCGCCTTCGCTGTCTACAGCCGAGAAGGGAAAACGTTTTGCTAGTGCTGTTTGCGATGCCTACGCCAGTTTTTTTGCCGATTTCATAGCCGTGAATACCGAAGACGACCTTTATACGGAAGATGCTTGGTGAGCAACAAACTTGCCATCTAGCTTGCTAACAAGCTTTTATATTATGTGCAAAATGTGCGCACCGCCTTGCACATTTCTTTAATTTCAATCCCGAACCTGCCAATAGCGCAAGGCCTACCCATGCTAAATGAGTTATCCTTATGCTGTTGGCTGGTTTGGGATTGCTGTTTTTAATTTCGCTAATACAAGCATTTCACCATTGTCTTACCGCTAAAGAATAGTCTGTAAAAAATGTTTACCAACATATTAATGTGCATAGGGACAACAATAGGGATGAAACGAACATATTCTTTTGGGTAAAAACAACTTTTTTTCAATTTTATTTTGTTACTTTGCAACCGATTATACTCATTAGCAATAAAGATAAGACTATGACGAAAGCAAAGCTGAAACTAGCATTGGTTGCCTTGTGTTATGCTCCAGTGGCATTTGCACAAACACCCAAGGACAACAAACAGCAACAGCCAACAACGGTAGACGAGTCGGCATTTACATTCACCGAGGCACAACTTGGTGATAACGAAAATATGTCGCAGAACGTAACCATCATTAATTCGGCATCTAATCTATATGCCTCGCAAGTGGGATTCTTATTCTCACCAATGAGGTTTAGGTATCGTGCACTTAACCAAAAGTACAACGAGGTGCATGTAAACGGTGTGCCATTAAACGATGCCGTGAGCGGACAATTCCGCTTTTCAAATGTAGGAGGACTGAACCAACAAACTCGAAATGCCGACTTTGCATTGCCTTTCGAGGATAATCTCTTTGCCATGCCTGCATTGGGAGGTTCTAATAACTACGACTTCCGACCCGCTAATCAACCCGCCGGTCACCGCCTCTCAATTGGTGGCGCCAACCGAAACTACACTTTGCGTGGTATGTACACATATAATAGCGGACTAAACGAGAAAGGATGGGCCTTTTCGGCTAGCTTAACTTATCGTTGGGCTAACCGCGGATATGTGGAAGGCACCTTCTATAACTCTTTATCTTATTTCTTGGGCGTGCAAAAGGTGTTTGGTTCGCGCACACAGCATTCGTTGGCCTTCACCACTTGGGGCAATCCCACAGAGCGAGGCTCGCAAGGTGCAGCAACAGACGAAAGCTATTGGATTGCTAACGATAACCAATACAACCCCTATTGGGGATACCAAAACGGCAAAGTGAGAAACTCGCGCGTGGTAAACGACTTCGCACCATCGGCCGTAATGACCTGGGATTGGAAGATTGACGATGGCTTGAAGCTTTCTACTTCGCTCTTTGGACGATACAGTATGTACAAAAGCACGAAGCTAAACTATAATAATAGCGATAATCCGCAGCCTGATTATTGGAAAATGTTGCCCAGTAGCTATTATGATGTTTGGGATGAAACCAACAAATTGGCTAGAACAAGACAATCACTTGCCGACTGGTATACAGCCTATAATTATCTAACGGCAAGCAAAGCCAACCGACAAGTGAACTGGGATAGACTCTATGCTGCCAATAAAAGTGTGGCAGCACAGGGCGTAGATGCTATGTATTACTTGCAAGCTCGTCGCAACGATGCACTAACATTGGCGTTGGCTTCTACACTTAACATGCAGGTTACAAAGAACGCTACATGGAACTTAGGTTTTATCGGTAGCACTAACAATGCCCGTAACTATCAAACTATGGACGATTTGCTGGGTGCTAACTCCTATCACAACGTTAACACTTATGCCATTGGTACCTATGCACCCAATTCTTCGCAAGTGCAATACGACTTGAACAATCCTAATGCACTGGTGGGAAAGGGCGATGTGTTTGGTTACGACTATCATCTGCTGGTGAATAAGGCCATGGCTTGGAGTAGTTATAATGTGCTTCTTGGTCGTGTAAACTTAATGTTTGCTGGTAAAGTGGGAGCGTTAGCATGCAACGCGACGGCAAAATGCGCAACGGATTGTTCGCAGAAAGCTCGTTTGGCAAAAGCGGTACCGCGCATTTTCTTGAAGGTGGCGGTAAAGCAAGCCTAATTTGGAGCATGGGCGGCGGCAATACGTTGCAGTTGGGTCAAGGTTATCAGTTTAATGCACCCACGCCTTACGTGTCGTTTGTAGCTCCTGAATTGAACAACGACTTTGTGCAAGGCCTGAAAAACGAGCGTGTGTATAGCGCTGAATTAGGTTTTCAACATCAATCTGGCCGTATTCACCTTAACCTTAACGGATATTTCACTCACTTAAGCAATGTTGCCGATTGGCATTGCTTCTATTTCGACGATATCAACTCGTTCTCTTACGTGGCAGTTAAGAACCAAAAGAAGGTGCACTATGGGTTGGAAGCAGCGTTGAAATATAAAATCAACTCTGCATTTGACGTAAAACTCTTGGGCACATTGAGCGAAGCCAAGAATATTAACGATGCTTACGTAACCTATGTAAACTCAACTCAAGGTACTTACGAGAATGATGTGGTGCTTAATAAAGATATGCGCGAGGCTGGAACACCCCTTACGGCTGGTAGCTTGATTCTTAGCTACCATAAAGGAGGCTGGTTTGTAGACTTGTGTGGCAACTACTACGACCGCATTTACCTGGGCTATTCGCTTTATCATGCTATAAGAGCGTGGGCGAGAAACGCGGAAACGTTGATGCCGAAGGCAATGTGATGCGCACTCCGCAAGATAAAGGGAATGGCGGATTTATGCTAGATGGCTCGATTGGTAAGAGCATCTATCTGAAACGCGGACAGATGTCTGTGAACTTGATGTTCACCAATCTGCTCAACAATAGCCGTATTGTGACAGGTGGCTACGAACAAAGTCGTTCAGACTATACCACTTCGGGTAATGCACGTGCTTATAAGTTCTCGCGTAATCCCAAAAAATTCTATGCTTGGGGCACTAATGCGATGCTTAATGTTAGCTATCGCTTTTAATGCGGTAGGCATTCATACCCCTAGGCATATCAGTTAACAATTGATAAGTTCATAACCCAAATGCGCATAGCCACAGTTCGGTTGGCCAAAGTCACGAACTGGGCAGCGTAAACAAAATATCAACAGCGACATGAAAATAAGATATTCGCTCATTGCCATTGCTTGTGCGGCCCTTGTTGGCTGTATGGACAAGGATTGGAACGACCCCAACAGCAGCGAGGCGTACGGCAATCCGAGCATAAAAGAAACAAACGTGATTACCATTAGCGAGTTGAAGAACAACTACGCCAATGCCATCGGCGCGCAAACAGACCCTTATAAGCAGGTTGAGAACGACGTGCAGATAAAAGGTCGCATAACAGGTAACGACATTCAAGGCAACATCTACAATAGCATTTGCCTAGAAGATGCAACAGGCGGCATACTAATCAACATCGCCCAAGGCGGTCTTTTCGGCTATTTGCCCGTTGGACAAGAAATCATCGTTAACCTAAAAGACCTCTATGTGGGCGGTTACGGACAGCAGGCGTCTATCGGCACGCCCTTTACCAACAGCAAGGGGCAGACATCAGTTAGCAGAATGAACCGCTATTTGTGGAACGAGCATTTCAATTATATGGGTGCTGTTGATGTGTCGAAAGTGCAACCCGAAGTGTTCGACGTGTCGAAAATATCGGACACAGAATATCTTCGCACCCACAGTGGCCGACTGATGACCATCAAAGGCGTTAAGTTTAAAGACGCAGATGGTAAAAAGGTGTTTGCATCGGCAGCCGAAAAAGATGCAGCCAACAGCGTTAACCGCGAGTTGGAAGGCTTTACAAGCAAACAAATTGTGGTGCGCACCAGCACCTACGCCGACTTTGCCGCCCAGCCACTTCCACAAGGAACGGTAGACATAACAGGCATCTTCACTCGCTTTCGCAACACGTGGCAAATACTAATACGTACCGAGAGCGACGTAAAGAAGTGAAACACGCTGAGTTTTCGGCTCTCTCCATGCGCGTTTGTTTGTCTACACAGCTAGAATTATGCGGATAATACAACGGCGGAGAGTAAGGCAGAAACTTGATAAAAGAAACATTAACACATATAATAAGCAGTCATTATGAAAAAAGTAATCTATGCAATATTAATAGCGGCTCTTGCTACCGCCATGCTAGGGGGTTGCCAAGACGTGCCCGAACCATACAACAACCCGAACGAAAACAAGGGTGGCAACCAAGAAGTGTTTGAACCCGGCACACCTACTGGCACAGGAACGGAAGCCGATCCTTATAACATTACTGCCGCCTTGGCGAAGATTAAGACCCTGAAAGGCGGAGAGAATACAGGCGAAATCTTTGTGAAAGGAAAGATTAGAAGTGTTAAGGAAGTGGATACAGGTAATTTTGGCAACGCAACTTACTTTATTTCCGACGACATTACCAAAAAGATGGATAGCTTGCAGATATACCGTAGCAAGTATTTAGGTAACGCCAAGTTCACTGCGAAAGACCAAATTAAAGCGGGTGACGAGGTTGTTATCCGTGGGATTTTCGTCAACTTCAAGGGCAACACGCCTGAGAGCGAACCCAACAAATCGTGGATTCACTCGCTTAACGGTAAGACCGTTGAGGCCGAAACGCTAGTTCCTGGCGAACCTAAAGGTGCTGGAACGGAGGCCGAGCCTTACAATGTAACGGCGGCCTTGGCTAAGGTTAGGGCGTTGGCTACCGATGGTAAGCTTGAAAATATTTATGTAAAGGGTAAAATAAGTTTTATCAAATCGGTTGATAAAGGCCAATATGGTAATGCCACTTACTATATTTCGGACGACAATACCAAGAAGATGGATAGCTTGCAGATCTTCCGTAGCATGTATTTAGGTAACGCCAAGTTCACCGCAGACAACCAAATTAAGGTGGGTGATGAAGTTGTTATCTATGGTACATTCATCAACTTTAAGGGTAATACACCCGAAACCGAAGCTAACAAATCGTACATCTTCACGCTTAACGGCAAGAAAGAGGCAGGCGGAACTACTCCCGAGAATCCAGAAACACCCCAAGCGGGTAAAGGACTTTCTATTGAGGGACAAGTGGTAACGTTGACCAATGCCAACACAGAAGTGGGAACGGAAACCGTAACGTACGAAGTTAAGACCTTGGGAGGGGCTGATATAAAACCGCTTACATCCATAGACTTGGCTGAAGGCTTGAAGATGACCTTTGATGCAGGTGGTGAACAGAACGCACCAGCTTATTACAAGCAGCACCATAATGTGCGTATGTATAAGAATAACAGCTTCACCATAACTGGGAACAAGAAGATTGCCAAGGTTGTCCTTAACTGCGACAAGTTCAAGGAAGACATTTATGTAGGCAATGCCACGGCTACTGTTTCTTTCTCAGGTAACTCGGTAACTTACAAAAACGTGTTCTCAGAACCCAAGGGTGGTGGTGTGCAAATGCGCATACTTAAAGTTACTGTTATATACGCAAAGTGACGACTCTTTGGTTAGCAGAAAACTTTCAGGTAGTAACACACAATATAGTGTTAGGTTAGGGCTAAACCAGCGGTTGGCGCAATTTCTTGTTAACTCGTTAACTTGTTAACTTGTCGGCTGTCAGAGCCTCTTTGTCAACTGCCAATTCCCTCTTGCCAACTCACCATTTCACTAAAAAAGCATAGAAAGCTTTGGCGGGCTGCGAATTTATTCGTAAATTTGCAGCCCGTATAGTATACGTATTACATAACATATATATAAAAAAGTAAAATGAAAAAAGGTATTCATCCCGAAAACTATCGCCCCGTCGTATTCAAAGATATGTCCAACGGCGATATGTTCCTTTCACAATCTACGTGCAAAACCAATGACACTGTAGAGTTTGAAGGCGAAACTTACCCTGTGGTAAAGATTGAAATCTCAAGCACTTCTCACCCCTTCTATACTGGTAAGAGCAAGCTTGTTGATACAGCTGGTCGCGTAGACCGCTTCATGAACCGCTATGGTAAGATCAAAAAATAATATATCTTTTTTATAAGTATATATTTAAACGAGCGTATGAAGTAGCATTTGTTCACTATTACGCTTCGAACACTTTAGAAATGCGCCCTCAACGTAGTTGCATATACGTTAAGGGCGCATTTCGCAAATATATGTGGTATGTGTTGAAGGATGTAATGCAGCCCACAGATTTTTTTTATGACCTCAAAACAATTTTCTTTGCCAAATGATAAAGAAGTTAATGATGTTCGCCGTTGCCTTTGTATTAGTGGCTTGTGAAGGAGAAGACCTTAGTAAAGTGGACAAAACGGGCGGTAATGGCAATGTGGCTACAGGCGAAAATCGCAATGCCAACAATGCCAGTACGTATAAAGAGTATAGGCGTTTGGAGTTTCCGCAACTTAAAACAGGGGCCAATAGGGTGCTGTTGCATAAAACCAAAGATGGCGTTTTGAACTTCGCTGTGGAATGGAATGAGGCGAAAAAAGCGCAAAGGTGGTCTTGCTACCAGCTTTTTAGAAGTAACATGGTGAAGAACGCAAACCGTTATAAGTCGGACACAAACCAATACCCTGTGGACCCTTTGTTGCCCAAGTCGCTATGGTTTACCTCTGATCCCTACCGGAGTACTGGTTACGATCATGGGCATATATGTCCGTCGGCAGACAGACTTAATTCGGATGAAGCCAATTATCAAACTTTTTATCTCACCAACATGCAGCCCCAGTTGCCTGGATTTAACCGAGCTGTATGGGAAACCATGGAAACAAAGGTGCGCGAGATTGCTAGTCGCAATGGTTATTCGTTCTGCGATACACTTTATATTTGCAAAGGAGGCACGATAGACAAGTCTGAACAGGTGTTGGCAACTATTGGAAAGGGACTAATTGTACCCAAATTTTTCTTTATGGCTTTGTTAAGGGTGAAAAATGGTGTGTATAATGCCATGGGCTTTTGGATTGAACATAAACCTAGCAACGACAAACGTTTAGCTAAATACGCAGTCTCTATTAAGGAATTGGAGAGAAAAACAGGTATCGACTTTTTCTGTAATTTGCCTGATGATATAGAGAATGTGGTGGAAGAAGCTGCTGTTAACAACACGTTGTGGGGCTTGAACTAAGTCTAGAGCCGTAAGTGTGTGCTTGTATGGGATAATTTTCGCCACAACTAACGGCCTCTTCATTCACGCAGATATCGGTGTCGCATGCATAGTGTCCCTGTGAACAAGCTTTAGGCATGCGTTTCAAAGACGACTGCTGCTCTTTGTGTGCTGCTTTGCCTAGGTTGTTGTTGCAGGTGCTAAGTAGCTGAATCGTTAATTGGGTAGAAACAACGTGTGTTTGATGGTGTTGTGTTTAACATTTAGTGGCGGATATTGGTTTTAGTGTTGTTTGCTAGTGTGGATTTATTTATGCTTATCTTGGTTTGAGGGGGTGTAAAGGTGTTCGTTTTCTGTGTACCTCAAGCGATTATTTGGAGGAAATACAAAAGCGATGGGCAGAATTATTCTTGCTCTGTTGTTTGACTTTCTAACAACGATTGCACTACTAGCGCGTGTGCTCGGCGCTTTCCTTAATTAGGTAATGGTAGGTGTTCTTATGTTTTGTTTGTGTATGATGTAAAATATTCGGTATGAAATTTAACATTGTGAGCGCTTTATTTTTCACCAACAGTTCACTCGCTCCCAAATAATCGATTCTCGCCGAGGTTTGTTCGGATGAAAAGCGCACTTGCTTTGATGATGTTTTCAAAGGTGTTTTTGATGAAATAAACCGTGTTTTATGCTATATTTTGGGCTAATTGTAGCAAAATAAAGTGCTAAATGCAGCAAAACGCACTGCTATCTCCTACAAAACGCAGTGCTAACTCCTACAAAACGCAGTGCTAACTCATGCAAAACGCAAGGCTAAATGGTGCAAAACGCAAGACTGAATGGTGAAAATGGTAGATTATGGCGCTGGTTATCACCTTAGAAAAGATAGATAATGCTGCCTTTTATTGGTGAAAAATAGCCTAAAATGGGCTTTTTAGGTACAAAAAGCGGCTTTTGGGGCTGATTAAAATCTTGAGTTGGCGAACAAATAGAAAGGCTAAATGGTGCAAAATGGCGCTATTGCACTCAAATTAGGTGTAAAATAAAGTGCGCAAGACCGAAAAAATAGACCAAAATACATGTTTTTTAGCATGCGTTTTCGCTAGAAGGGGTTGTTTAGAAGGGTGTGTTTTGTAAAATAATATTACTTAATTTAACGCGCAAAACGTTGTAAGGGATTTTGCAAAAACAATGCTGTGGCCTAATATTTGATTTACGTATTACCCCAATAACCTGCATTTGTTTACGATATTTGTGCTATCCTTAGTTGTGAGAGGCTACGCGTGCATCCGTTTAGTTCATGTAAGTA
>NZ_BAIZ01000035.1 GCF_000613445.1 Hoylesella shahii DSM 15611 = JCM 12083 | reverse complement strand
CTTAGGTTTATATATCAGTGTATTGGTGTTTCTGTAAAACAATTCAAAAACAAACCGAAGAATAATAGTGATAATATAGTTAAATTATCATTATAATTCAGTAAAATAATGTCCAAAATATAAGGTGTCAGGCTTGAACTATGGCAGAAAAATAGTAACTTTGCAATCGTGATTGAACTGCATAGACATATCGAAATCTTATTGCTGGATAACGACTGCGTAATTATTCCTGACTTTGGAGGATTTATGGCGCACCATGTTGAAGCAAGATACGACGACGGTGACCATACGTTTCTGCCGCCGTCGCGCACGCTTGTTCAATCGCCAACTTCGTTTAAACGATTCACTGTTGGCGCAATCGTATGTTGAAGCTTACGACTTGAGCTACCCCGAAGCCTTAACCCGAATTGCTAATGAGGTGGAAGAGATGCGCCAACACTTGCACAACGAAGGTTATTACGAATTAAACGACCTTGGCGTGCTTTATTATGCAGAAAATGGCACTTACACTTTTGAGCCTTGCGAGTCGGGAATACTAACACCATCGCTCTATGGACTTAATTCTATCGATATTCTTCGCCTGCAAACAATAGAAACTATCAATGCAGAACAAAGTATCGAATTAACAAATAAAGAAGAAGAAAAGACCACGACCAAAGTTATTCAATCAGAAAACAAGCCCATTCTGCTTGAAATGGATAACACTGCAAACGCACTTTCTAATAGCATAGAGGAAAACTCAGACGATAGTCGAGTTAAAGACGGCGAACTTATCATCCCTGTAGCTTGGCTTAGAAATGCCGTTGCTATCTGTATTGCCATTGTGGCCATCTTGCTTTTCCCTTCTACCGTTACCGAAGGAGAGGTTAACACTGTATCGCATAGCATGGTAGACACAGGACTATTGAGCACGATGATGCCCAAAGAAATGATTAAAGGACAGGAGAATATCACAGAAATTAAAGCTCCAATTCCTTCGCCTGCGAAGTCTCCAGCGAAAAAAAACGAACCTGCTGAGGTTGAGAATAGCGCAAAATCCAACGATACTTTTTATTGCCTAGTGCTGGCAAGCAGAATAACCAAGCGCAATGCCAACCTTTTTACACAGATGATGAAGGACAAAGGCTACAGCGAGACCGAAGTATTGGCAAACGATAAAGACGTAAAGGTGGTATACGGCAGGTACGAAACAATGAACGAAGCACAAGCCGCTTACTACAAATTGCACAAGAACGCAGACTTTAAAGACTGCTGGGTAATGCGTAAAAGTGCCAACAATTAATGGCAACTTGTTACATAACTAAACATGCAAACAAAAACATGAAGAGAGTACGATGTCCCAAATGCGACAACTACATAACTTTCGACGAGACACGCTATCAAGAAGGGCAGTCATTATTTTTTCAATGCCCTGATTGCGGAAAAGAGTTTGGCATACGCATTGGCGTATCTAAACTTCATAACCGCCAGAAAGAAACCAATCCCGAAGAACTATATAACGACGACCATTGCGGAACGTTAACTGTTATCGAGAATGTGTTTCACTACAAGCAAGTTTTACCACTAAACATGGGCCGAAACGTTATCGGTCGATACATGAAGGGCAGTGGTATAAACTGCCCTATCGAGACAAACGACCCCAGTATCGACATGCATCATTGTGCCATAGAGGTGAGTCGCGACAAACGCGGACAACTAAAATACGTGCTGAGCGATGGCCCTAGCTACACAGGAACGTTTGTAGACAACGAAATTTTGGGCGACAGAGAACGCCGTGTGCTTGAAGACGGATCGCTCTTCACCATTGGTGCAACCAGTATTATATTGCGCACGCAAAACGAAAAGGACTAAGCAGTCCTTTTTTCGTTTTTAGGGGCTTGCGTTGTTTATATCCCATTTTATTTCGATTTTATTGAACTTATCGCAAGAAAATCATTAACTTTGCACTGATTGTGCCCTGTAGTCAATGGCACAGATAAGAAGTATCATAACAAAATGATGGCCAATGCTCATAGAATATAAAAACGTAAACGTTTATCAAGACGACCGCGAAGTGTTGCGAGGCGTTGATTTCCATGTTGATGAAGGAGAATTCATCTACATTATCGGCAAAGTGGGTTCCGGAAAGAGTTCTTTTCTTAAGACTACTTACTGCGAACTCGATATCGACGAGGAAGACGCTGACACGGCTCTAGTGCTGGGACGAAACCTAACAACCCTTCGTCGCCGTGAAGTTCCCGCACTAAGAAAGGAGATGGGAGTGATATTTCAAGACTTCCAGCTGCTACACGACCGCAGTGTGTGGGAGAACTTGCAGTTCGTGCTTAAGTCTACCGGTTGGAAAGATAAAGACGAACGTGCCGAACGCATTGAGAAAGTGTTGGCCGATGTTGGTATGAGCGACAAAAAGCATAACATGCCCTACGAACTTTCGGGTGGAGAACAACAGCGTATTGCTATTGCACGCGCCATATTAAATAATCCAAAGGTGATTATTGCAGATGAACCAACCGGCAACCTCGACCTCGAAACAGCTAGCAACATCGTTGCATTGCTGCGCGACATCACCCAAAGCGGAACAGCCGTGGTGATGACTACCCACAACTTGTCAATGCTTAGCAAATACCCTGGTATAGTTTACCGCTGTGCAGATGGCAAAATGAAAGAGATTACCAACGAATATAGCAAGATAGACCTCACTGAGGACGAAGAATAAAAACATAAACTTACACTTACTTATAGTTTACATGGGTATGAAAGTAATGAAATTTGGAGGCACATCTGTAGGCTCTCCCGACCGTATGAAGAACGTAGCTTCGCTTATAACGGCATCGGGTGAACCTTCATTTATTGTGCTATCGGCCATGTCTGGCACCACCAATTCGCTCGTAGAGGTGGCCGATTATCTTTATAAGAAAAATCCGGAAGGGGCTAACGAGGTTATTAACAACCTTGAAAAGCAATATGCTAAACATGTAGACGCACTGCTTTCAACCCCCGAACATAGAGAAACGATGCGCGCGTTTCTCATAGATGAGTTTAATTACCTGCGCTCTTTCACCAAAGACCTCTTCACTAGCTTTGAAGAAAAAAGCATCGTTGCACAAGGCGAAGTGATAAGTACCAACATGATGGTTAACTATTTGCAGGAAATAGGCGTAAAGGCGGTATTGCTTAATGCGCTTGATTTTATGCGCACCGACAAAAATAATGAACCCGACTTGGCTTTCATTAGGGAGAATTTAAATCGACTGATGGAAGAGAACAAGGGCTATCAAATATACATCACACAAGGCTTTATCTGCAAAAACGCTTATGGCGAAACCGACAACCTACTGCGAGGTGGTTCGGATTACACAGCCTCTCTAGTGGGAGCTGCACTACCAGCCGATGAAATTCAGATATGGACAGACATCGATGGTATGCACAACAACGACCCAAGAGTTGTAGATAAGACAGAGGCTGTTAGACAATTAAACTTCGAAGAGGCTGCAGAGTTGGCTTATTTCGGGGCAAAAATATTGCACCCCACCTGTGTACAGCCTGCCAAATATGCAGGAATACCTGTGCGACTGAAGAATACCATGGACCCAGATGCTGAAGGAACAATCATCAATAATGAGGTGTTACATGGTAAAATAAAAGCCATAGCCGCCAAAGATAAGATTACGGCCATCAAAATAAAGTCTAGTCGTATGTTGCTTGCTACAGGCTTCTTACGTAAAGTGTTCGAAATTTTTGAAAGCTACCAAACGCCCATCGACATGATTGTTACTTCTGAGGTTGGCGTTTCGATGAGTATCGACAACAATTCGCACCTCAATGAAATCGTAGACGAACTAAAAAAATATGGTACGGTTACGGTAGATGAGAATATGTGTATTGTTTGTGTGGTAGGCGATCTTGATTGGAATAATGTTGGATTTGAGACTTTGGTTACCGATGCAATGAATAATATTCCAGTAAGGATGATTTCGTATGGCGGTTCTAACTACAATATATCCTTTCTTATTAAAGAAGAAGACAAACAAAGGGCATTGCAATGCCTTAGCGACACGCTTTTTAAAGCATGACAATGAGGGTAGGGCGCTTGTCTCTTTGCATTGTCGGCATGCTGAAAACGAATAAAGGCTTGCCGCTCGTGCAGCACACGCGTCCTACTTCTTGATTGATTAACTCTCTGGTTGTAATTTCATTCACAATGATTAATTTACCTACACATAGTTTTCAACAACACCCAACACCTTTTTATTATTATGATGAAGAATTGTTGCGCGCCACACTTGACGAATTAAACAGACAAGTGGCGAGTCACCCCAACTTCATTGTACACTATGCTGCAAAAGCTAATGCAAACATTCGCATACTTGAAATAATAAAAGAAGCAGGGTTGGGGGTAGACTGTGTGAGCGGTGGAGAGATTGAAACAGCTCTCAGTGTGGGCTTTAAACCCGAAAAAATCGTTTTCGCTGGCGTGGGTAAAAGCGATTGGGAAATAAAGCTAGCACTTGAAAACAACATTTTCTGCTTCAATGTTGAAAGCATTGAAGAGATGGAAGTGATTGAACTGCTTTGCAATGAAATGAATTGCACAACCAATGTGTGCTTGAGGGTAAATCCAAACGTGGCTGCCCACACACATAAAAAAATAACTACAGGTATGGCCGAAAACAAGTTTGGCATACCTATTGACTGCATTTGGGAGACGATTGAGCGCATGCAGGCCATTACACACCTGCGTTTTATTGGCTTGCACTTTCATATTGGCTCACAAATTGTAGAACTGAACGACTTTCGGGAACTGTGCAACAGTGCTAATAACCTACTTGCATTTCTAAAAGAGCGTGGCATTGAACCCGAACACATCAACGTGGGCGGTGGTCTGGGTATAGACTACAACAACCCCGAAGAACATATTGTACCCGACTTTAAAGCATATTTCGACACATATGCTAAAGAGTTGCTGTACAACGCCAAGCAGAAAGTGCACTTTGAGTTGGGAAGATCACTGGTAGCACAATGCGGATTTCTCATTTCGCGTGTGCTTTATGTGAAGCAAGGACAAAGTAAACAGTTCCTCATTCTTGATGCTGGCATGAATGATTTGATACGTCCAGCCATGTATCATGCCAAACATAAAATTATCAATTTGTCCAATCCATTGGGTACAAACGAAGTTTACGATGTAGTAGGACCTGTTTGCGAGTCGAGCGATGTCTTTGGTAATGACGTTGTTTTGCCTCAATGCCATCGCGGACATCTTATAGCTATCTGTTCGGCAGGTGCTTATGGCGAAGCAATGGCTTCGCAATACAACTGTCGTGCATTAGCCAAGAGTTATCTAAGTGAAGATTTCAATATTTAAACCAATCCCTTATGGTTCTAACCTTATACATTGATACGATTGCCATTATTTGCTGCATGTCGCTCATTGTTCTTTTTTTTGTCTCTATGTTCTGCAACCCTTTCTTGCGTGCCAGGCGCTTAAAAAAATGGGCTTTGCAAGCAGCAGAGAAAGAAGTAGACACAACAGACACAGCGGCCGCACCCGTGTCTATCGTTATTCCTATTCTTGAAGACGCACCTGAGCTTGCTGCTACAGTTGAAATGATGCTTCAACAAGAGTATGCTGCGCCATTTCGCGTGATTTTAGTTGCTGATAAAGGCAATGCCTTAGTTGAACGTTTGTCGGCCGAAAACAAGGATAATAAACACATGTATTGCACCTTTGTACCCAATTCGTCGCGCTATATGAGTCGTAAAAAACTAACGCTGACACTTGGCATTAAAGCTGCAGACACCGACTGGGTGGTGATTTTAGAACCCACCTGCACCCCTTTATCCACCAAATGGCTTGCAGCTCTTGCGCCTAGTTTGGCAACCGATAACCGATTAGTTGTGGGTTACACTGCTCTCGAAGAAGATACGCGTACCTCGTGGCGTTACCAACAATTGCGCTCTAGTTTCTACATCCTCACTCGAACGCTAAGAGGCAAGACTTATAGACATGCAGGAGGATTTGTGGCCATGAGAAAAACCGATTTTATGAAGCGCGATGGTTTCTCTGGAAATCTCAATTTGCTACATGGCGAGTACGACTATTTGGTCAATAAGTTTGGAGATGATATGGCCACCACAGTGGCTTTGCATCCCGAAACACACACGCTGACAAAGGCACCAACAAAAAAGGAGTGGATAAACAAGCAACTCTACTTCTGGGAAACACGCAAATACCTACAAGGCGGATGGTTTAGCAGGTTTTTGTTTAATATAGATAACATCATGCTCTACCTCAATTATATCGTTGCCATACTATGTTTGGTCTACGGAGTAATAGAAGAGCGCTGGCTCATTGTGTCAGTTGCGTCGGCCAATATCCTTTTAACAGTGTTGCTGCGCATACTCTTTGCACATAAAGCAATCAAGGTTTTCAATGTCGACCTACCCGCTTGGCGCGTTATTGGATTTGAACTGATGGTGCCTTGGCGTAAAATTCGGTCGTATTTCAAATATCTAAAGACCGATAAGTACGAATTTACCAGTCATAAATTATAATTAATGAATGTGTTGGTTTACATATCAAAAGATGTTTCAGATGCTGATAAACAGTATCTGACTACTCTTTTTAGCCTGATACAAAACCAACTCAACATCACTATTGCAAACGAAGCACCTTCGTGGAAAGATAGTTTCTCACTCGTTCATCTTGTTGGGTGCTGGGATGCCAAGACGCTTTATATTTATAATTGGGCCGTTCGCACTCACACGGCAGTGGTGCTATCACCATTGGGCGACCTTAATCCCTGGCATATAAACAATCTTCCAACGGCTAAACGATTACTTTTAAATATCCCAATAAAAAGGATGTTGAAGCTGGTAGGTGTTGTGCATGTATGTGGACAATTGGAATACGATACGCTGAAGGCTTTCAATGTCAACACCAATATCGTAAGAATAGACAACCCACGCATCACTAGCGGCATTGAAATGACCGACATGGCCAACCAATTTATGCGCATGTACCGCAAAACGCTTAACACTTGGCCTGCCTCTATGCTCACAACTGCCGAACTAGAGCTGGTTGGTTTGCTGGTACTTGCAGGAATTGACGCAGAGATGTATACACTAATGGATCTGCGCAATGAAACAATTGAAGCACTTGCCACATCCAAATGGAGCTATGTGTTGATGTATGCAGCACAAGAACGCGTGCTAGACTTACTGAGAAAAGGACTTGAACGCCTACAAACAACTACTCCTTCAACAGACCTATCAGGTTTTGAAACTTTCAACTTCGATCCTATACCCGAAGACAACAACGACACTGAGGATGGGGAAGATCTGGAAGTGGAGGAAATCGACGAAGATACAGACAGCCTAGACAATAATGCTGTAATTAAAACTATCGTAGAGAATGTACGCACCTTATACAACTCTCTCTCAGAAGATACTGCACACCTACAATTATTAGTTAATCTTTATGCCAGTTTAAGGCTGTCTGACTATGATGAAGAAGCCTTAGTACAAGCGCTAAATAAAGCACGAATGCTGCAGTTTTTTAGACAAGCAGAAGGAGTTATGCACAATTTGCTAAAACTTCCAGAGGGATTTATGCCCATACTGCCTCTAAACGATAAACATACCACGCACTTAACCCACAAGATAACAAAGGTATTTAAGTAATGACAAAGAAAAAATACGAAATAGAGCGCGACTTGCGTTACCTCACACTCTTAGCTCAATCGTTCCCAACGGTGGCCGAAGCAAGCACTGAAATTATAAATCTCCAAGCCATTCTCAACCTTCCTAAAGGCACAGAACATTTCTTAGCCGATTTGCATGGCGAATACGAGGCTTTCCAACACGTGCTAAAAAATGCATCGGGAAACATCAAACGCAAGGTTAACGACATCTTTGGAACAACACTGCGCGAGTCAGAGAAACGAGAATTATGCACATTGATTTACTATCCCGAACAAAAATTGGAGTTGGTTAAGGAAACGGAAACCGATCTAAACGATTGGTATCACATCACCATTCACCAACTTGTGAGTATATGTAGGGATGTATCTAGCAAATACACGCGTTCGAAAGTGCGCAAATCATTACCAACAGACTTCCAATACATCATCCAAGAACTATTGCACGAACGCGTTGACGACTCAAATAAGGCCGCATACGTAAACGTTATTATCGAAACAATAATCAGCACTGGACGTGCCGACGACTTTGTTGTAGCCATCTGCAACGTTATTCAACGCTTGGCCATTGACCAACTGCACATTCTAGGCGACATATACGACCGCGGACCAGGAGCACATGTTATCATGGATACAATGGAACGCTATCACAGTTGGGATATTCAATGGGGCAATCACGACATGCTTTGGATGGGTGCAGCAGCTGGAAATGTGGCATGTATTTGCAACGTGATACGACTATCGTTGCGTTATGCCAACCTCACCACGCTCGAAGATGGTTACGGTATTAACCTTGTGCCACTTGCAACCTTTGCCATGGAGACCTATGGCGAAACAGAATGTAAGGAGTTTGTGCCTAAAAATAGTGGCGAGTCTTCTAAACTAGACGAAAAAGCCATGCGCCTAACAGCTTTAATGCATAAGGCTATCGCTGTTATTCAGTTTAAAATAGAATCGCAACTCTTTGAGAAGCATTCCCATTGGCAAATGCAAGACAGGGTTTTGCTGCGTAATATAAACTATACTAAGGGTACTATAACTCTGGATGGACAAGAATATCCACTTACAAGCAATGAATTTCCAACGATAAACCCAGCCAATCCACTAGAACTAACCGACGAGGAGAAGATGTTGGCCAAACGCTTACGCCATTCTTTCAAGGTGAGCGAAAAGTTACAACGCCATGTGCGCTTGCTTTTGCAACATGGATGCATGTATGCCATATATAACAACAACTTGCTTTTTCACGCCTCGATTCCTCTAAACGAAGATGGTTCGCTAAAAAACGTGGAGGTAACTCCTGGACAAACGCTATCAGGACGCAAACTGCTACACAACATCGGTATGCTTGTTCGTACCGCATACCAAAAGGATGCGGAGCCCGAAGAGCGCCAATATGCCATTGATTATTTTCTTTATTTATGGTGTGGACCCAATTCTCCGCTCTTCGATAAGTCTAAAATGGCAACCTTCGAACGCTATTTTATTGCCGATAAGGCTACACACAAGGAGAAAAAAGGCAACTATTTCACACTACGCGACAACGAAAACGTTGTAGATAGCATACTAGATGCTTTTGGTGTTACAGGAGACAATAGACACATTATCAACGGACACGTTCCTGTGCATGTTGCCAACGGTGAAAATCCAATAAAAGCAAACGGCAAGTTGATGGTTATTGACGGTGGCTTTTCTGAAGCTTATCACAAGGAAACAGGAATAGCAGGCTACACGTTAGTATACCATAGCCGTGGATTTCAATTGGTTCAACACGAGCCTTTTAACAATGCTATGGAGGCAATTCGCACAGGTAGCGACATTAAAAGTACCACGCAAATCATCGAAATGTCGTCGCACAGAATGCTAGTGGCCGATACTGATAAGGGCGTTGAACTTAACAAGCAGGTGGCCGACTTAGAAGAATTACTCTACGCTTATCGACATGGCATTATAAAAGAAACTGAACGAAAGAAAAAAGAGTAGGGGAGTACACTATAAAAATTAGAGTATAGAATGCTATACATAAAACGAGCTGCTCCCAAAGGGGGCTGCTCGTTTTTATATCGTGCATTTTCAGTTTTTATAGTACTAATCTAACTATTAATACCAATTTAAAACTTTGTAAAAGCAGGGGTATATTCGCCGCAAAACGCATAAAGACAGTATAATATTTTAACAAAACAATCACAAAAGTAATCGTATTAACATCATATCAATTAAACATTTAAATACATAACTGTTGGCACTATTATAAGAGAAAGGTTGGTAGCAGCTGCAATTATTACCTTAAAATATATTAATAGGGCAAAATTTTACGAGAAAATATTTGCGACGTTATATATTTTACGTAATTTTGCATAGAAATTCGAAGCGTTTCTGTTCTTGAAGCGCTTTTATTACAATCAACAACTTATTGCATAAGATATACAAAGATGTATAGTAAAGAAGAACTATTATCAAAAGAGATGTCTGAATTGGAGGACATTGCAAAAACACTTGGTGCCGATTACAACGGCAACAACAAAGAAGAATTGGTATATTCAATATTAGATAAACAAGCCATTGACGAGGGAACCAAAAACCCCTTGGGACAAAAAAAGAAAAGAACAAGAATTGTTAAGAAAGACACAGATAGAGTTTACTCGGTAAAAGGGAAAGAGGGAGAAAACTTTGATGTGAAAAACAATAAAATGTCTCCTAGCGAACAGCCTTCACTTTTTAAAGATATAGAAGAAACAACAGCGGAAAACTCTGCTGAAGAAACTGCTAAACCCAAGAAAAGGGGACGCAAATCAAAGAAAGAAAAAGAAGCTGAAGCTGCTGCCTTGGCTGAAGCAGAACGCTTGCGCCAAGAGGTGGAAGAACAAAAAAACGAAGAGACAACCGAAGAAATAAATGCCGAGAATGTTGAAACAAGCGAAAAGCCTGAGCCTGTAACAGACATCATCGAGAACAATAATATTCAGCCTACCGAGGAGGATAACGAAATGTCGGTGCCCGAAGCTAGCTTCTTACCCGAAGCAAGCGAAATGGAAGATAACAATGATGCTCCCGACAGCGGTTTGCTAGCTCAATTGCAAGCAAAAATCAATGCTCGTAACGAGAATTCGAATGATAGACCAGACCCAATAAGAGATGGTTATTGGGAAGGTGACCCTGGAGATGGTACTGACTTTATCACCGTGGTGGACTTACCCATCGAAGATCAAGGGGCAATGCCCAACTACGATATCTTTGACAATCCTACAAGTGGCATGCCTAATCAAGTATTTCAGCCACAAGAAGTGGTACAACCTGTACAAAACTCGTACGACTTCACAGACTTGATAACAGCCGATGGCGTATTGGAAATAATGCCCGACGGTTACGGATTTCTAAGATCAAGCGACTATAATTACTTATCATCTCCCGATGATGTATATGTTTCGACACAACAAGTAAAGAAATATGGTCTTAAAACAGGTGATGTTGTAAGAAGCAAAGTGCGCCCACCGCGAGAAGGCGAAAAATACTTCCCACTAACAAGTATCGAGATGATTAATGGCAGGGCTCCTGAAGAAATAAGAGACCGCGTGCCTTTCGAACATCTTACACCACTTTTCCCCGACGAAAAGTTTAATCTCTGTGGTAATCCTGCCACAACAAACCTCTCAACTCGTATCGTTGATTTGTTCTCTCCCATAGGTAAGGGACAACGTGCGCTTATCGTGGCACAACCCAAAACGGGTAAAACCATTTTAATGAAGAACATAGCAAACGCCATTGCAGCCAACCATCCTGAGGCATATCTAATGATGCTGCTCATAGACGAACGCCCTGAAGAAGTTACCGACATGGCTCGCACCGTAAATGCAGAGGTAATTGCCTCTACATTTGACGAACCAGCAGAACGCCATGTAAAGATTGCTGGCATCGTTCTTGAGAAAGCCAAACGACTTGTAGAGTCGGGGCACGACGTTGTTATATTCCTCGATTCCATCACTCGCTTGGCTCGTGCCTACAATACCGTTAGTCCTGCAAGTGGTAAAGTGCTCACTGGTGGTGTGGATGCCAACGCTCTCCAAAAACCCAAACGCTTCTTTGGTGCTGCTCGTAATGTAGAAAATGGCGGTTCGCTCACTATTATTGCCACAGCTCTTATCGACACTGGCAGTAAGATGGACGAAGTAATTTTCGAGGAATTCAAGGGAACTGGCAACATGGAGTTGCAACTCGATCGCTCGTTGAGTAACAAACGCGTATTCCCGGCTGTGAATTTGGTAGCATCAAGCACACGTCGCGACGACCTGTTGCAAGACAAGACCACGCTCGACAGAATGTGGGTGCTGCGTAAGTACATATCAGACATGAATCCGATAGAAGCTATGAACGCTATTCACGATCGTCTAAATGTAACAAAAGACAACGACGAGTTCTTACTCTCGATGAACGCATAATGAGGGAAATGGGGCACAGAACTGCCCCATCCCTTACTAAAACGAAGACCAAAGCTGAGCATTTGCCCTGACAATACTCATTAAACATCGCTTGGCATCGCAAAGAAAAAGACCAATACACAGCTTGCCAAGAGCATTCGCAAAACTTGAGAGAACGATACAGGTAAAACGTGTTTTATGAATGGAAAAGGATTGGGGCGTGTAAACATAGATGAAGCCTTTATGTAAATAAGGTAAAATCTGTTAAAAACACAAATCAGCCATCTTTGAACAGCAAAATATGTACATAAATCAGCCTATAAGAGCAATGTTATAAACAAAACATCAAAAAAAAGTAACATTATTGTTGTGTTAATAAAATAATGAGTATATTTGCACCATCAGTAGGCATTTAGTTTTTATAGTATGGTACAGTTAGTAGAAACAAAAGGTAAAAAGAGAGATTCTCAAATCTTCATTAACCCCCAATTAATGGGTACGTTGGCAAAAAACATTTGCCAGGAGATTTCAGTAAATCAAAAGTACAAGGACAAGACTTACTCTGCAAAGCAACTTGCAAAGGATTTGGGTACGAACACGAGATATATCTCGACTGTAATTAACAGGCAATTCAATACCAATTACACATCCTTCGTGAACAAGTTCCGCATCCAAGAAGCCATGAAACTGTTGAAAGACAAGCGTAAGGCTCACCTCACAATCGAGGATGTTTCGGATGCTGTGGGGTTCTCTACTCGTCAGTCGTTCTACACTTCGTTTAAGAGGTTCACTGGAATGACACCTCGGGAGTACCGAATTTCTCCCGAATCAGACAGGTAATCAATTTTATCTCCACGCTAATAAGTGCGTGGAGATAATTTTTTTGTGTATTTAAGAAAATCATCATGAAAGAAACAGACACCTTTATATATAGCGATGAGAGATTTGCCGACTTGCAAATGCTTCGTTACCAACTACCACAGTTTGAGAAGTTATCGCTACAGCAAAAATTATACGTTTACTATCTTTCACAAGCCACGCTCTGTGGAAGAGACATCACCACCGACCAGTTTGGAAAATACAACCTCCGCATCAGAAAAACTCTTGAAACTCTTTATACACACTTTGATGCCAACTCTGATAAAGACAATTTTGAGAAGCTGACATTATATTTAAAACGTGTGTGGTTTTCTAATGGCATCTACCATCATTACGCCAACGATAAGATTATACCGCAATTTTCAGAAACATTCTTCCGCTCGGCTGTTAGTCAAATGTCATTAGAAAAGTTGCCAATGACGGGCTATACCACAACTGAAGAACTTTGCAACGACATTTGTCCCGTAATGTTCAATCCTGAAATCCTACCCAAACGTGTAAACAAAGCTGATGGGGTGGACGTGGTAAAAACTTCGGCTTGCAACTATTACGAGGGTGTTAGTCAGCAAGAAGCTGAAGACTTCTATAACAAGATGAAAGCTGCTGCTGGAGACAATTCTCCTTCGTGGGGATTAAACACCAAACTAATTAAAGGAGATAATGGACTAGAGGAATGCATCTGGAGCGAAACCACGATGTATGGCGAAGCTATTCGCCACATCATCTACTGGTTAGATAAAGCAAAACAAGTAGCAGAGAACTCGCAACAAAAACATGTTCTCGACTTACTGATAGCTTATTATCGCTCTGGAAACTTGCATCTATTTGACGAATATTCGATTGAATGGCTTAAAGAACAAGAAGGCACCATAGACTTTATCAACGGATTTATTGAAGTGTATGGTGACCCGCTAGGCTTTAAAGCATCGTGGGAAGGTATTGTGGAGTATAAAGACCAGGAAGCAACACGCCGAACTCGTCTTATCAGTGACAATGCACAATGGTTTGAAGACCATTCGCCTGTTGATCAACGATTTAAAAAAGCCGAAGTGCGAGGCGTTACAGCCAATGTTGTCTGCGCTGCTATGCTTGGAGGAGACGAATATCCTTCTACAGCCATTGGCATAAACTTGCCTAATGCCGACTGGATTAGGGCGCAACATGGGTCGAAAAGCGTTACCATCAGCAATATTACCGACGCATATAATAAAGCTGCAAAGGGCAATGGATTTAAAGAAGAATTTGTGATTGACGAGGATACGCGTGAAATGATTTCACGATATGGTGACATTTGCGATAATTTGCACACTGATTTGCACGAATGCTTGGGACACGGAAGTGGAAAATTGCTGCCAGGAGTTAGTCCTGATGCCTTGAAAGCCTATGGCAACACTATCGAAGAAGCCCGAGCCGACCTCTTTGGTTTGTATTATCTGGCCGATGATAAGCTGTTGGAATTAGGACTGGTGCCCGACAAAGAGGCTTACCGCGCTCAATATTATACGTACATGATGAATGGTCTAATGACTCAACTTACACGCATTGAGACTGGTAAAAACATCGAAGAAGCACACATGCGTAACAGAGCACTTATCGCACACTGGGTGTTAGAACATGGAAAAGACGCTGCCGAGTTGGTTGTGCTTAATAACAAGACCTTCATTAAGATTAATAACTACGAGCAATTACGCCATTTATTCGGTGATTTGCTGGCTGAAGTGCAGCGGATAAAGAGCGAAGGCGATTTTAATGCAGCAAGAGAACTGGTTGAAAAATATGCGGTTAAAGTAGACACTAAACTTCATTCAGAAGTATTAGAACGCTTTGCAGAATTAGATATTGCCCCTTATAAAGGCTTTATTAACCCTGTATATCAGCTCGTTCACAACGAAGTTGGCGAAGTCGTTGATGTGAAAGTAGATTACACCGAAGCTTACGACGCTCAAATGCTTCGTTACTCTAGTGAATTTGGGTTTCTTGTTTAGAAAACAACATCTTGATTAATGTAAAGTACAACATAATGGAGTGGGGTATAACAACAGATAAGTAAATGCAAATTTTAATCAAGTTTGCGCAACAAGCTTAACTACAGCACCATTTTTAAACGTAGCATAAAACAATGAACGAAGATACACATAGTAAACTAATGGCTATAAAGCAGTCGTTCCGTCTTTTTATGGATGGTACGACATCGCGATCTATGGCTCAAAAAGGGTTGGGATATAAAATAAACTGGGGAGTGCCTTTTCACGAACTGCGTAAGATGGCCATGCCTTACGCACCCAATTATGACCTTGCCATAGAATTATGGAAAGAAAATATTCGCGAATGTAAGATTATGGCAACCTTAATTATGCCAGCCGAACGTATGTCTATTGAACTAATTGATGTGTGGACAGACCAGCCCATTCAACAAGAACTGGCAGAAATGTTGGCTTTTAATCTGTTGCAACATGTAAATTTCGCACCCACATTGGCCTATCAATGGATGGCTAGTAATCGCCCCGACCGCCAGATATGCGCATATCAACTTCTGGCACGACTCTTTATGAAGGGCTGCGAACCCAACGACCGTGGATTAGACGAATACCTAGACCAAGTATCGATTGCTTTACAGCACGAGAACTTAGGCGTAAGACATGCTGCTAACGTCAGTTTGCAGAAGTTGGCCATGCTCAATGAAGGTTATGAGCAGCGAGTTAACGAGTTGTTGGATGGTCTACAAACTCCCTAATTGAGTCATAACAGTAGCAGGTGAGCATGCACTTTAAGTTACTAACTACATTTTTGTCTTGAAAAGTATGCTTTTCAGATATTTATCGTAACTTTGTAGGGCATCATGCCATGCATACCCATGCTACATCGGCATAACATTTGCAAGAAACAAACAATACACATATTATAATATGAAGACAGGAAAAGTAGACGTTCTTCTGGGATTGCAGTGGGGCGACGAAGGCAAAGGAAAGGTTGTAGACGTGCTAACACCACAATATGATGTTGTTGCACGCTTCCAAGGAGGACCAAACGCTGGTCATACGCTAGAGTTTAACGGTCAAAAATATGTCTTGCGAAGCATCCCTTCTGGCATTTTTCAAGGCGGAAAGACTAACATCATCGGCAATGGCGTGGTGCTAGCTCCCGACTTGTTCATGGCCGAAGCAAAGGAGTTGGAAAAAAGTGGGCACAACTTAAAGAAATGTTTACACATTTCAAAGCGCGCACACCTTATCATGCCAACCCACAGAGTGCTAGATGCTGCCTACGAAGCATTGAAAGGCGACAAGAAAGTTGGCACCACTGGCAAAGGAATTGGTCCTACTTACACTGATAAAGTTTCACGTTCTGGCCTACGTGTTGGCGACATTTTCGAAGGTTTTGAAGAGAAATACGCCCAACATAAAGAACGCCATCTCAGTATTTTGCGCAGCATGAACTATACCAACTTCGATATTACAGAAGCCGAAAAGAACTGGATGGAAGGCATTGCATACATGCGTGAGTTCAATATTGTAGATAGCGAATTCGAACTGAACACCCTTTTATCTCAGGGAAAGTCTATACTATGCGAGGGAGCACAAGGAACAATGCTCGATGTTGACTTTGGTAGCTATCCTTACGTAACATCGTCTAACACCATTACAGCCGGAGCATGCGCAGGTTTGGGTATCGGTCCTAATAAAATTGGTGATGTTTATGGCATTATGAAAGCCTATTGCACGCGTGTTGGTGCAGGCCCTTTCCCTACAGAACTATTCGATGAAACAGGCAAAAAACTTCGCGACCTGGGGCATGAGTATGGAGCCGTAACGGGTAGAGAACGTAGATGCGGATGGATTGACCTGGTGGCATTGCGCTATTCTATTATGATAAATGGTGTAACACAGCTCATCATGATGAAGAGCGATGTGCTCGACACCTTTGAAACCATTAAGGCATGCGTGGCTTATGAGTATAACGGCCAACGTCTCGACCACTTCCCATTCGACATCGAACATGGCATTACACCTGTTTACGAAGAATTGAAAGGCTGGCAAACCGACATGACGCAGTTCACAAACGAAGAACAATTCCCCGAAGCATTCAAAGAGTACGTTGACTTCTTGGAAAAACAACTGCAAACACCTATCAGAATTATTTCTATCGGCCCAGATAGAAGTCAAACAATCGTTAGAAACAAATAATGAACAAACCATCCATACCCAAAGGAACAAGAGACTTTTCGCCAGCCGAAATGGCTAAGCGTAATTACATCTTCAACACCATTAAGGATGTTTATGCCCTGTACGGCTATCAACAAATCGAAACACCATCCATGGAAACGTTGCAAACGCTCATGGGTAAGTATGGTGAAGAAGGGGATAAGTTGCTCTTCAAAATACTCAATTCGGGCGATTTCATCGGAAAACTGCCTTCCGAAGAATTTGTAAGTGACAATGTTCTAAAACTAGCAGCCAAGATCTGCGAGAAAGGATTACGTTACGACCTTACCGTACCTTTTGCACGCTACGTCGTTATGCACCGCGATGAACTGCAAATGCCATTTAAACGCTACCAAATTCAACCCGTTTGGCGTGCCGACCGGCCGCAAAAGGGTAGGTACAGAGAGTTTTATCAGTGCGATGCCGACGTTGTTGGGTCGGACTCTTTACTGAACGAAGTGGAGCTGATACAAATTATCGACACTGTTTTCACTAAGTTTGGAATCAATGTTCAGATAAAAGTTAACAACAGAAAAATACTTGCGGGTATTGCCGAATACATCGGACAGCCCGATAAAATCGTTGATATCACCGTAGCTATAGATAAACTCGACAAGATTGGTGTTTACGCAGTAAATGCAGAAATGCTTGCAAATGGCATCTCTGAAGAAGCTGTAAGTAAGTTGCAACCTATACTTACCATGTCGGGAACAAATAAAGAGAAGCTGAAAACCATCGCTCAAACTATCGCTACGTCTGAAATTGGCGTGAAAGGAGTAGAGGAGACTCGCTTTATCCTTGAGAAGGTAGAAGCTGTTGGAATGCAAAACGAACTACAATTAGACTTGACTTTGGCTCGCGGTCTGAACTATTATACAGGTGCAATATTTGAAGTTAAAGCTAAAGACGTGGCTATAGGTAGTATTACTGGAGGTGGTCGATACGATAACCTTACCGGAATATTCGGTATGCCAGGACTAAGTGGCGTGGGAATAAGCTTCGGAGCTGACCGCATCTATGATGTACTGAACACTCTCGACCTTTATCCTCAAAACGCAACACAAGCCACACAAGTGCTGTTTATCAACTTTGGCGAGGCAGAAGCCGACTTCTGTCTACCTATTGCAACAAAAGTACGGGCTGCAGGCATATCTGTTGAGCTGTATCCCGATAGTGCTAAGATGAAAAAACAGATGCATACGCCAATTCAAAAAGCATTCCCTTTGTGGTTCTGGTGGGAGAAAACGAAATTAATCAAGGCAAAGTTACGCTGAAAAATATGATCACGGGCGACCAGCAACTAGTTTCAGCAGAAGAACTAATCGCTATTGTTACACCTAATTAATTCTAATCCAGCTTATAATTATGGAGATGGAGGTTTATCAACAGCTGCTCGCAAACGGCATAAGACCGTCTGCGCAGCGGCTCGCCATCATGAATTACTTGCTCACTCATCGAACGCACCCCACAGTAGACGAAGTTTATCAAGGATTGTGTAACGAAATAAAGACTCTTAGTAGAACCACGGTTTACAACACATTAAGAATGTTTGCCGAAAAAAAACTGGCACAAATGATTACTATCAACGAACACCATGTGTGTTATGATGGCTGTACCAATCCGCACAAACATTTTTATTGTAATCGGTGTGGACATGTTTTCGACATCTTTGATGAAACATCTGAAAAACATTCAGTATCGCAGAACATTGATGGACATCACATAATTGAAACGCAAATTTATTATCGAGGTGTCTGCAAATACTGTTTGAGTAAGGAACTTTTAGAGTGTGGCAACTAGAAATTAACACCAAATACTTGCAAAAGGGCATAATCTAAGTTATCAGAATCGGCATATTGACAAGTTCTTGTTCATCAGACAATTATAAAACTATAATACCAATTATGATAAATAAGGCGTGATTATTGCCCTCTCAAATGTTAAAAGTGTGCTAAAACCAAATGTAATACGCTGTTAATGCGTGCTAATTGCTTGTATTTTAGTATCTTTGCAGCGTTTTTCAAACAACATAAAGTCTAACTTTATTAATTATTTTATTTATTATTTATGTCTAATTTAAAAAATGTACAGCCGCTGAGCGATTTCAACTGGCAAGAGTTTGAGAACGGCAGCCCTGTAGAAGTAAGCAAGGATGCTCTTGAAAAGGCTTACGATGAAACCCTTAACAAGGTTTCAGAGCATCAAGTTGTTGATGGTACTGTTATCTCCGTTGACAAAAAGGAAGTAATTGTTAACATCGGCTACAAGAGCGACGGTGTTATCCCCGCTTCCGAATTCCGATACAATCCCGAACTCAAAGTCGGCGACACTGTTGAGGTTTACATCGAAAATCAAGAAGACAAAAAAGGTCAACTGATTCTTTCGCACAAGAAGGCACGCCTTAGCAAGAGCTGGGAACGTGTTAACGCCGCTCTTGAAAACGAAGAAGTTATTCAAGGTTATATCAAGTGTCGCACTAAAGGTGGCATGATTGTTGACGTCTTCGGAATTGAAGCCTTCCTTCCAGGAAGCCAAATCGACGTTCATCCTATCAGAGATTACGACGTATTTGTTGGCAAAACCATGGAGTTCAAGGTTGTTAAAATCAACCAAGAGTTCCGCAACGTGGTTGTTTCGCACAAGGCTCTTATCGAAGAAGAACTTGAAGCACAGAAGAAAGAAATCATTTCCAAGCTCGAAAAAGGTCAAATCCTTGAGGGTACGGTTAAGAATATTACCACTTACGGTGTATTCGTTGACCTCGGTGGTGTTGACGGACTCATCCACATTACCGACCTCTCTTGGGGTCGCGTAAGCGATCCTCACGAAGTAGTAAGCTTGGATCAGAAGATAAATGTGGTTATTCTCGACTTTGATGACGAGAAGCGTCGCATTGCATTAGGTCTGAAACAACTTACACCCCATCCATGGGATGCACTCGACCAAAGCCTCAATGTGGGCGATCACGTTAAAGGTAAGGTGGTTGTTATCGCAGATTACGGAGCATTCGTTGAGATTGCACCTGGTGTAGAAGGTTTGATTCACGTTTCAGAAATGTCGTGGAGCCAACATCTTAGAAGCGCTCAAGACTTCTTGCACGTTGGTGATGAGGTAGAAGCTGTTATCCTGACACTAGACAGAGACGAACGCAAGATGTCACTCGGCATTAAGCAATTGAAAGACGATCCATGGGAAACCATCGAAGTTAAATACCCTGTTGGAAGCAAGCACACCTCTAAGGTTAGAAACTTCACTAACTTCGGTATTTTCGTTGAGCTCGAAGAAGGCGTAGACGGACTCATCCACATCAGCGACCTTTCATGGACTAAGAAGGTGAAACATCCTTCTGAATTCACACAAGTTGGTGCTGAAATCGAAGTCGTTGTTCTCGAAATAGATAAAGAGAACAGACGTTTGAGCCTTGGTCACAAACAACTCGAAGATAATCCATGGGATACTTATGAAACACTCTACACTCCTGGAAGCGTTCATAGGGGTAAGATCTCTGAAATGATGGATAAGGGTGCTGTTATCACGCTTAACGAAGGTGGCGAAGGTTTTGCTACTCCCAAGCACCTTGTTAAGGAAGATGGAACTCAAGCTCAACTTGGAGAAGAACTCGAATTTAAAGTTATCGAGTTTGTAAAGGAGACCAAGCGTATAATTCTTTCGCACAGTCGCACCTTCGAAGAAGGAAAAGACGATGTGAAACCCGTAAGAAAACAACACGCTGCCAAGAAGGCTGATGCTTCTGTTCAAATCAATAATGTTGCTGCTGGTACTACACTTGGTGATATTGATGTTTTGGCAGACCTGAAGGCAAAACTTGAAAAAGGTAAATAAAAACCATTGCCCCTAGGGGCTAATTCCTTCTATTTAAATTGATGCGCGGGCGGGATATATTCCTTGCGTGCGCATTTTTTTTAATGAAATGGCCCTACGCATCATCTCAAAATGCAGGGTTTAATGCATTTGGGTTAAAACAAAACACTTTTATACCCGTTATTACCACGCATATTGCAGCAATTAACAATATGTTTTAACTCCAATCAAGATTTGGAGATATGCCAAGATAAACTTATTCTTGACAGGGGAATGTGTTTTATTAAATCAAAAGTTAATCGTGTATATTTGTTACCCTACACATACCTCTATCCTATTTGTTAAATTGGTAAATATATTTTACAAAATATAGTATCCTTAAAGACCTATTCTAGCGAAAACTGATGGTAGAAAACATACATTTTGAACAATTTCGGGACTTCCCACCATTTATTTTTGTGCTAAATTTTGGCCTCAATTGGCATTTTGTACCATTTAGCCTTTCTATTTGCTCTCCTACCTTCTATTTTTTATCACTCCAAAAGCAGCTTTTTGTAGTCAAATAGTAACTTTTGGGAGAAGTTTTTACTAATAAAGTTTGCGTTTTTTAACTCTTAGTGCAGTCATAATATTTTCTACAATCTGCAATTTGCTGCATTTAACCTTGCGTTTAGCACGAGTTTGCAATGCGTTTTGTAGGAGTTAGCAATGCGTTTTGCACGAGTTAGTAGTGTGTTTTGTAGGAGTTAGCACCCCATTTTGCAGCAAAAATCCGTTTTTTTGCTGTAAACAGGCAAATATTAACCACAAACACGTTTTTTTCTTCATATATTCGTGTTGACAGAATTTACAAGTGAGCATGATTTCATCAAGTCAAACCTTCGCGAGAATTGAATATTTAGAGGCGAGTGAGCAGTCGGTGAGAAAAAAGACGCTCATAATGTTAAAATTTATACTAAATATTTTACATAGGAAATAGGCGTTTTTATTTAAATCCCAATCGAGCAAACTTAGAGATTGGGATTTAAACATCATAGAAAGCTGTATTAAACTTGAGAAGAAATACCCCAGCCTATCAAGTCTTTAACAACTTCGCCCGCAACTATAATCCCTGCAGCTGCAGGCACGAAAGCATTACTAGCTGGCACGCTATTCTTACCTTTTGATTTATGTGCACCCTCATTTACATCGGCATTAGCATTAATTATATCATTCTCTTTGATTTGTAAATGGCTAGCCCCCATTGGCTTGAGTGGTTTCTCTTCGCTAAACACCACTTTAACTCCCTCTATGCCCAGTGCTCTCAACTTCTTTCTAATCACTTTAGCCAAGGGGTCTATATTGGTTTTTGAGATATCTGCCACTTTAAATCCTGTTGCATCCATCTTATTAGCGGCCCCCATACTTGATATGTAAGGCACATCCAACATCTTGCAGCGCCTAATTAGTTCAACTTTAGCGGTGATGGTGTCTATACAATCCACAACATAATCATATTTGTTCAAGTTTATCTCGTCTGCATTTTCGGGCAAATAAAACATCTTGTATGTGCCAACCACGCACTTGGGATTTATATCATGGATACGTTTTTTAATCACATCAACCTTTGCTTGTTCAAGCGTTGAATGCAAAGCAATAACTTGCCTATTAAGATTAGTTATGTTAACGGTGTCTGCATCAAACACATCGATGTTTCCTACTCCACTTCTAGCCAGCACTTCAACAGCATAGCCCCCCACTCCGCCAACACCAAAAACAGCCACTTTAGAGGCTTTAAGTTTGTCAACGGCATCTTGTCCAAGAAGCATTTGGGTTCGGCTAAATTGATTTTCCATCTTATCTTGCTTCGATTTTTGGTTTATGATTTGTATTAAAATGTTATGTAAAGGCATCCCTAAAGCGGGAATTCTACAACAAAGTTACATTGAATATTATTTTTCAAGCGTGCCTAGCAACTTAATTTTCCAAAAAGAGTGCCATTTTTCCTCTAAATCAGTAGAATAGTTGAGTATTGAATAATGATCGTTTACATCTTTATGGTAAGCAAAACAACGATTAACGCCTTGGATAATCCAATTCAATATTTCTTTTTCTGTAAGGTCTAACTGATTATGCAATACATATTTCACTAGTTCGTCCATTCTTAACTTGTCGAACAATGCATTTTCAAATAAAGAATAGCAAAAAGTGTCTTCCCTTTCATCGTCTTTATTAGCAATAATCAAGCTTTGATGTCTTTGTTTTGTTGGCATACCAATGGAATTTTGCTGCACATCAAGTTTAATCTCATTTGGATTATAACACGTTGCGCACAAATGATGCACCAAAGTTAGTAAGAAATGTAAAGCCGTGCAAGAGAATAAATAAGCTATTGCGCTATAACACAAACAAAATTCGTAACTTTGTGGATAATATGAAGAAATATTCGTTTTTGTTTGTATTGTTTGCCGTCTCAATTATTCTTGCTTGCGGTGGCAAACAGGTTAATACACAAGGGAGCGAGGCAGACACGCTCCACTTTAAGTATGCCCAAAATATTGTAATGATTAAACAGGCGGGAGCAACTATCGTTGAGTTGAAAAATCCGTGGACAAACAATACGCTGTTGCATCGCTACATCTTATTAAGTGATAGTACTGATTTTCCAAACAATAAGGCTGATGACACCCCAACAACCATTATCAAAAAGGGTAATCATAGATCCATTGTTTGTCCTTCGGCACATGCAACATTGCTAAACATGCTGGCGGCCCAGCAACAAATTGTTGGCGTGTGCGATTTTAAATACATGGTATCGCCCCAATTGCATCAATTAGTAAAATCAAGAAATGTGGCTGATTGCGGAGAAAGCATCAACCCCGATATTGAAAAAATGATAGAAACGCGTGCCGACCTAATACTAGTATCTCCTTTCGAAAATATTGGTGGCTATGGAAAGCTTGAAAAAACAGGCATTTCCATCATTGAATGCGCCGACTATATGGAGACCTCTCCCCTCGGTAGAGCCGAATGGATGAAGTTTTACGGACTGCTGTTTGGCTGTGAACAAACTGCAGATTCGCTATTTGCTGTTGTAGAGCGTAATTACATTCAACTATCAAACAAAGCAAAAAAGTCGAAATTTAAGCCGAGAATTTTAACCGAGAAACTTATGGGTACAGTGTGGTATGTGCCAGGAGGACATAGTACCATCGGTCAAATGATTGCCGATGCAGGGGCTATCTATCCCTTTGCAGAACACCACCAAAGCGGAAGTTTGGCTTTACCGTTAGAAAAAATATTGGAAAAAGCACGCACAGCCGACATATGGTTGATAAAATATAATGCTCCTACCCCACTCACTTACTCGCAGATGCTAGGTGAGAATAAGGGATATGCCATGATAAAGGCTTTCAAAACACGGCGTGTTTACGGATGCAATGCGGCCATAAAGCTATATTCGAGGAAACTCCGTTTCGCCCCGACTGGCTGCTGCAAGAGTTTGTTAACATAACACACCCTTCAAAACAACCCTTTGTGGGACGCTATTTCGAACCTTTAAAATAATAGTAGCATGCGCTTAATTCCTGTAAAATTTGTCGTGCTGTTAGTATTTATCCTGATTTTGTTAGGGCTGAACCTCTTAATTGGCTCTGTTAGCGTGCCATTTAAAAGTGTCTTAAACATCATCCTGGGACAAAAAGTCGATAATGAATTATGGAATTATATTATCATTGAAAACCGATTGCCACAAGCACTCACAGCATTATGTTGTGGCGGAGCATTGTCTGTTAGTGGTTTGATGCTTCAAACTGCTTTTCGCAACCCTTTAGCTGGTCCAGGAATATTTGGTATTAACAGCGGTGCAGCACTGGCAGTGGCCATTGTAATGCTTTTTTTAGGTGGCAACGTGTCTATAGAAACGGTGAATTTAAGTGGATTCACAGCCATCTTATTCGCCTCGTTTACTGGCGCAATCATCGTAACTCTCATTATATTAGCTTTCTCCACGCGTATTCGCAACAATGTTTCCCTGCTTATTATCGGTATTATGATTGGCTATTTAGCTTCGTCAGGAATATCTTTACTTAACTTTTTCGCTACCGACCAGGGCGTAAAATCCTATCTAATTTGGGGTATGGGCAGCTTTGGTGGTGTCTCGTTAGCAAACATTCCCTTTTTCTGCACAACAGTATTATTGGGCTTGGCTTGTTCTTTACTTCTTATTAAACCGCTTAATGCCCTCACCTTAGGCGAACAATATGCTCAAAGTTTGGGTGTTAATGTGGGCCGAACACGTTTTGCATTACTTGCAGTTACAGGCGTGTTAACAGCCGTAACAACTGCATTCTGCGGTCCAATTTCCTTTATTGGTTTAGCCGTTCCACATCTTGCCCGTTTGATAACTGGCACTGAAGACCATCGCCTACTCTTACCAGCAACCATTCTTCTAGCTGTGGAGTGGCCCTACTTTGTTCGTTACTTTGCTATCTACCAGCAAGCGGAGGCATTATTCCCCTAAACGCTATAACTCCATTAATTGGTGCACCGGTAATTGTGTATATCATGATAAAGGTGAAAAGGTGAAAGGATGAAAGTGGGAATGGGTGAAGTGGGAAAGAGTGAAAAGGTGAAAGAGTTAAACACATTTTTGTCTGCTGCAAGCTAATTCGTAAGTTTGTCAACAACTCAACTAGTTAACTCGTCCACTCAATAATACATCTGTTCATCATGCTGTTAACTTGTACACTCAACACTTTAAAGTCGTACTACTTTTTGTTTTTGTAATACGTGGCCATCACAAAACGGATGTCTTCATAACTTATATCCTGACTAACTTCAGCTTTTACTTCACTAGCAGTTTTCTTTTCTTCAGGATGTTTCATCAAATAACGGGTTATCTCTTGCCGTTTCTTCTCGTTAACAAACTGTGAAATTTCGATAGTGCCTTCGCCTACATAATGCGCTAAATGACCGTAAATAGTGGAAGTTGACAGCTCGCGACGTTTGGCTATTTCGCCAACACTCATCCCTAAACGATAGAGATTAAAGGTTGCCAATTTTGTATCAATCTTGGGCTTTGTCTCCTTAACCTTCTTCACAATACCCTTTTCATCATTCAATGCACCCAACAGCAATTTTGCCTTAGCCAATAGGTAATCGCTTACGCCAAACGTCACGTCCTCCCTACTTTCGTATTTAAGCAAATTCCATTTAAAGTCTAGCACTTCATTTACATCTGCATAACGTTCTTTAAGCGTTTTCTTCTGTGCCTTATTATCGGTATCTATTTTACTTTTCCGATGCAACTCAAGCAACAGCCCCACACGTTTATGAAAATAAGCAGCTCCCGAACGAATACGCTGCAACACATCTTTACTTATTTCGGTTTCGTGGTTCGCTATCAACATCTGCGTGTATTGCCCTCTAAACTTAGCAGCCACTGCCACCATCTCGTTAAGGATGGGCCTAGTTTGTCGATATTCTTGAAGTAAACGTGGATATTTACGCGCAAAATGTTCATCAATAAAACGTGTCATGCGTTCGAATGCGATGCCAATGGGTCTGAAGTCGAATAGTTCGTCAATTAAATACAGCTCGTAAGCACGCTGCATTTGCACAAGAACTTCTCTGGTGGGCTTAGAAGCAGAGGCGTCTTGGTTAAACCGAGTTATCTTTTCATCGCAGATAACAGCACTAGCAGAAAGTGGCGCACTAAGCACTAAGCCTTCTAATGTTTTACAACGGCTCAAAGCAACATATGTCTGTCCATGGGCAAACGAGTGTTGCGCATCGATAATGGCATGTTCAAAAGTAAGTCCTTGACTTTTATGAATGGTAACAGCCCATGCCAATCGCAAAGGGAATTGTTTAAAAGTGCCTTCTACTTCCTCTTCAATCTCGTGCGTCTCTTTGTTTAAAACATATTTTGTATTAGTCCATTCTTCGGGTTGGAGTTCGATTAACTCCCCCGTCTCATTACCTTTTACAGTTATACCACGTGCATTTACAGTCACCACTTTGCCAAGCATGCCATTATAGTAACGCCCTTTGCCAGTACTATCGTTCTTAACAAACATCACCTGTGCATTATTTTTTATTTCAAGCACAAACTCTGTGGGGTAAGATTGTTCGGGAAAAACGCCCGTTATAGAGGCCTTGTAAAGTTTGGTAGTTCCTGGAAGCTCGGCCAACTTACTTTCATTGATATTCTGCGCCTGATAATTGTGAGTAACTAGACGAATATAATCTTCGCCAGAAGGTGGAACAAAATTGGGTATGTATCTGCTATTAAGTTTGTTAAAGGTGTTTTCGTCGGCTTTGTTATCACGAATTTTATTCAGTAGAGAAAGAAATTCCTGATCGTTCTGTCTATACACCTGTTTCAGTTCTATAGTTATGTATCCCATCTGCTTAAGGGCAAGGCTAGAAAAGAAGTAAGGGGAGTCGTAATAAGTGCTTAAAAAGGTCCACTCTTCATCCTTCACTACGGGTGGAAGTTGTTGTAAGTCACCTATAAGTAGCAGTTGCACACCACCGAAAGGCTTGCTTCTATCTCGATATCTACGTAAAACCATATCCACCGAATCTAGCAAATCGGCCCTTACCATACTTATTTCGTCAATTACCAATAAGTCGAGCGTTCGCAATATGCGCTGTTTTTCCTTGCTAAGTCTGTAAATTCCATCAGTTTTAAACGTAGCATTTGGAGCGTAGGGTGCAAAAGGAAGTTGGAAAAATGAATGAATGGTAACACCATTTGCATTGATAGCTGCAATACCCGTTGGCGCCACTACAACCATTCGTTTAGGAAGTTTGTCTTTCAGTGTACGCAAGAAGGTGGTTTTACCTGTACCTGCTTTTCCGGTAAGGAAAATGCTAGTGCCTGTGTTTTTTACAAACTGCCAGGCTAAATTCATCTCATCATTCTTCATTTTATATCTAATGGTTTAGTGTGCAGATGCAAGCACGTAACGAAAAGTAAAGGTTAAGGATTTTAATATCAACTACTTATTAAATAGTAATTTATGACTATACCTTGAGCAGATAAAATAACATAAGAAAAGCATTGCTCTCAGTTTGACAGACACAGGAAAGAATGCAGCGCATTAAATCTCAGTTCCTTTTTCTAGTTTATCGGCCAAGCCATTTGCTGCATCTTCTATAAGATCGAGCGCGTAGAAAAAATCTTTTTCGTTACCGTAATATGGGTCGGGAATAAGTTTTGCAGCGGGATGTTTTGTAGCATAATTCACCAGCATCTTCACTTTAGCCATATCGTTTGCGTCGCTAGTCTTTTGTGAAAGCATTTTCCAATTCTCATTATCCATGACAAAAATATGGTCAAAACGTTTGAAATCTTCTTCAGAGAACTGCCTTGCCCTGCTATTAAAACTAAATCCGCGTGCATTACCACATTTTCTCATACGGCTGTCGGGTAACTCGCCCACATGCCAGCCACCAATTCCTGCTGAGTCTACTTCAAATAAGTTCGCCATACCACGGTCTTCCAGCACCTGCTTCATCACACCCTCTGCAGCTGGCGACCTACAAATGTTTCCCAAACAAACAAACAGCAACTTGCTTTTTACTTTAACTTCCATGTTGTTGTGTATAATAATGAATAGTGCAAACTTACTAAAAAAAGGTATATTAAGCAAGCATAGTAATGAAAACAATACAACTTCTCTCCTATTTGCCTGAAGATGTACCAACAAAAACATCCCACCACACAAGTGGCAGGATGTTATCAAAAGTTGTAATGGGCACGAAATGTTAGCCCAAATATTTCATTAAGATTTTTGCATTACCGCTATCTCGTAGTTTAGCAATGCTCTTTTCTCTAATTTGCCTTACGCGTTCACGGGTCAATCCCAATTGGTCGCCAATCTCTTCAAGACCTTTTTCGTGGCAACCAATACCAAAACATTCGCGTATAATGGTAATTTCTCTGTCTTTAAGCACCTTAGCCAGCACACTGTTTAGTTCTAAAGCCATCGACTCATGGTCTGCCTGTTTGTCAGTTCTACTATCATCTCCAGATGCCATAACGTCAAGCATACAGTTGTCTTCGCCGTCTTGGAAAGGCGCATCAATACTTACGTGATGACCATCTGCCATTAAGCTTTGCCCAATTTTCTCCTCATCGAGATTGGTTGCATCCGACAATTCAGAAACAGAAGGATGTCGTTGATTCTCCTGTTCAAACTTATTAATCTCGTGATTGATTTTGTTGAGCGAGCCAACTTGGTTCAATGGTAGCCTCACGATACGACTTTGTTCAGCGATTGCTTGCAAGATGCTTTGACGAATCCACCAAACAGCATACGAGATAAACTTAAAGCCGCGCGTTTCATCGAACTTCTGCGCTGCCTTAATTAGCCCAATATTACCCTCGTCAATTAAGTCGGTGAGTGTAAGACCTTGATGTTGATACTGTTTCGCAACAGAAACAACGAAGCGCAGATTGGCTGTAACCAGTTCGTTTTTTGCCTTTTCACCCTCAGGACCACCTTTTCTAATCTTTTGAGCAAGTTCTATTTCCTCATCGATTGAAATCAATGGGGCTCTACCTATTTCAACAAGATATTTGTCAAGTGCCTCGCTAGAGCGATTGGTAATGCTTTTTTGAATTTTTAATTGCCTCATTTTAAAACCTCACATCTAATTTAATGTCTGTTGACTTATTACTAAAACATGCCGTAAAACCTTGCAAAGTTAATAAAAAAAAACCACATATGCAAGTATTTCGTCCTTCTTATACATCCAAAAAACATGCCAGACCTTCTATATGTCAAAAAGAAATGACTAAATGTTTTTGTTTACTTAAAAAAAAACGCTAACTTTGCCTGCAGTGAAAGCTTGGAAAGATAAGCATACAGCACATAATGAACGATAAAAGCGAATAGTTATTGCGTGACATTCACTAAATAAGAACAATTAACATCTAGCATTAAACATGATGTGTTGCTTCAAATAATTAATAACCAGCATAAAATAAGGGGGTGTGCAGGTCGTAAAACATGCGTTGACGATTGCGAATACCGCACAACATGAAGACGAAATTCCTCGTTTTTACTGTCACCAACCTATTAAGGAAATATAAATAACGATTTTATGAGCTTGAATAATTTTAATCATCTCGTCATCATGGCAGGTGGAGTTGGTAGTAGGTTCTGGCCAATGAGCACCGAAGAGAAACCAAAACAGTTTATCGACGTTCTTGGCACAGGCCGTTCGCTGTTGCAACTCACGCTCGATAGGTTTTCAACTGTATGTCCCCTATCGAATATTTGGGTTGTTACCAACAAAAAATATCAAAGCGTGGTGGCAGAACAGCTACCCGAAATCGACCCAACGCACATCCTACTCGAGCCTTGTAGACGCAACACCGCTCCCTGCATCGCTTATGTAAGCTGGCGAATTAAGAAAGAATGCCCCAATGCAAACATCATTGTCACACCTAGTGACCATGTGGTTGCCAATGTGCAGGAATTCAGACGCGTGGTTACCTCATGCCTTAAGTTCACAAGCGAAACAGATGCTATACTCACTTTGGGTATGAAACCCACTCGCCCCGAAACTGGGTACGGATATATTCAGGCCGACTTGAGCGTTAATTCGGCCCGCAACACCGAGGTGTTTAGAGTTGATTCGTTTCGCGAAAAACCCGACCTGCCCACAGCCATAGAATATATTAGCAAAAGCAACTATTTTTGGAATGCTGGCATCTTTATTTGGAGCGTACACACCATCGTTAACGCCTTCAGAGTTTATCAGCCTGCATTGAGCAAAATCTTCGAAGGGTTGATGCCCTACTATGGCACACCCGGAGAGCAAGCTAAAATAGATGAAGCTTATCCTCAATGCGAAAACATCTCGGTGGACTATGCTATTATGGAAAAGGCCGAAGAGATTTTCGTTTGCCCTGCTGAGTTTGGATGGAGCGATTTGGGTACTTGGGGAAGCCTTTGGGAGCAATCAAAACGCGACCTTTATGGCAATGCTGCATCGGAAACAATATTAAAATGTTCGATTCGCACAACTGTATCGTGCACACCACTCAACAACAGCGCGTGGTTATACAAGGACTAGACGATTGCATTGTAGCCGAACAAGATGGCGTTTTGCTTATCTGCAAGCGTAGCGAAGAACAACGTATCAAACAATTCAGCGAATAACACACTAAAAATATGGAAAGAAAAGTAGCACTCATTACGGGTATCACCGGTCAAGATGGAAGTTACCTGGCTGAGTTCTTAACTGAAAAAGGTTACGATGTACACGGATTACTAAGGCGTTCGTCGTCGTTTAATACTGGAAGAATTGAACATCTCTACCTAGACGAATGGGTTAGGGACATGAAAAAACAGCGCCCCATAAATCTTCATTGGGCCGACATGACTGATTCTTCGTCTCTTATTCGTATCATTGGTGAAGTTCGACCAACTGAAATTTATAACTTGGCTGCTCAAAGCCATGTAAAAGTGTCGTTCGAAGTTCCCGAATACACCGCTGATGTTGACGCCACGGGCGTGTTAAGACTACTTGAAGCTGTGCGCATCTGCGGTCTTGAGAAACAATGTCGCATATACCAAGCATCTACTTCCGAACTTTATGGTAAGGTGCAAGAGGTTCCGCAGAAAGAAACCACTCCTTTCTATCCTCGTTCACCCTACTCGGTGGCCAAACTTTATGGTTATTGGATTGTAAAAAATTATCGTGAAAGCTATGATATGTATTGCTGTAACGGCATTTTGTTCAATCACGAGAGCGAGAGAAGAGGCGAAACGTTCGTTACACGAAAGATTACGCTTGCTGCTTGTCGTATTAAACAGGGATTCCAAGACAAACTTTACTTGGGTAATCTAGATGCTAAACGCGACTGGGGTTATGCAAAAGACTATGTGGAATGTATGTGGATGATGCTACAACAAGAACAACCGGAAGACTTTGTCATTGCTACTGGAGAAATGCACACTGTGCGCGAGTTCTGCGAACTAGCCTTTAAAGAAGCAGGGATTGACATCCGCTGGGAAGGACAGGGTGTAAACGAGAAGGGTTTTGACGTACAAACCAACCGTGTTCTTATTGAGGTCGACCCCAAATATTTTCGTCCTTGCGAGGTGGAACAGCTTCTTGGCGACCCCACTAAGGCTAAAACGCTTCTGGGATGGAACCCCACGAAGACGTCTTTCAAGCAATTGATTAAGAAAATGGTGGAACACGATATGCATTTTGTTAAAAAATTGCATCTCAAGGCACAATTACCCGAATAGTCCCACCCCACTTTATCTACAAAATGCTAAATAAAGATACAAAGATATATGTGGCCGGACACCGCGGACTTGTGGGTTCGGCCATTTGGAAGAACCTAGAAGCAAGAGGTTATCACAAACTTGTGGGCAGAACTCATGCTGAACTAGACCTCACCAACCAAGCCCAGGTGCGCACCTTCTTCGACAAAGAGCAACCCGAAGCGGTGGTTTTGGCTGCTGCTCATGTGGGTGGCATCATGGCCAATTCGCTTTATCGAGCAGATTTCATTATGCTGAACATGCAAATGCAATGCAATGTTATCAGCGAATCGTACAGCCATAAAGTTAAAAAGCTACTTTTCTTAGGCTCAACATGCATCTATCCAAGAATGCCACGCAGCCTATAAAGGAAGATGAACTGCTTACTTCGCCTCTAGAATATACAAATGAGGAGTATGCATTGGCTAAAATTTCTGGTTTAAAGATGTGCGAAAGCTACAACTTACAATATGGCACTAACTATATTGCCGTGATGCCAACCAATCTTTATGGACCAAACGACAACTTCCACTTAGAAAATAGCCATGTAATGCCAGCCATGATGCGTAAAATTTATCTTGCCAAACTAATCAACGAGAAAGATTGGCAAGCTATACGCAACGATTTAAATAAGCGACCTGTAGAAGGCGTTGACGGTAATGCAGAAGAAGGCACTATCTTGCAAGTGCTTTCTAAATATGGTATTACCAACAATGTGGTGCAATTGTGGGGGACAGGCAAACCACTTCGCGAATTTTTGTGGAGCGAAGACATGGCCGATGCCAGCGTTCACGTACTGCTTAACGTCAATTTTAGCGACATCATCGGAATCGAGAAATACTCTTCTGTGTTCTATGGAGCTGAAACTAACGGTCAAAACGACCGAAACTCTAACGCAGGACGAGGTGGCGCCATCCCCGCATTGGGCGAAATAAGAAACTGCCACATCAATGTTGGAACGGGAAAGGAAATTACTATTAAAGAATTGGCTATACTTATTGCAGAAGCTGTTGGTTTTAAAGGTGAAATACAATTCGATTCAGGTAAACCTGATGGCACGCCACGCAAGCTAACCGACGTAACTAAGCTCCACAATTTAGGTTGGAACCACAGGGTGGAAATTAATGAAGGCGTAGTAAAACTCTTCGATTGGTACCAAAACGACTTAAAAGCATAATATCAACAGTATTCATTCTGTTGTGCTGCGGTGTTTCTTGCTTTGATATCTATTATAGATTTTAAATTATGGCTGTCCGGTAGAACTTTTTCATGCATAAAACGTTTTACCGGACAGCCATAATATTCAAATTTGTAGAAAGTATATAGAAGCATTAATTAGTCCTCCCTTATAAACT
>NZ_BAIZ01000036.1 GCF_000613445.1 Hoylesella shahii DSM 15611 = JCM 12083 | reverse complement strand
AACTTTCAGAGCACAGTTTAGGGGAGTGACGGATATTCCGTTCTTCCTGTATAGGCTTATGAAATTATGTGCATGAGGGGGAAGCTTACAACTGGGTTTTAGGACTGACCCGTAAGAAGCACCCAACAGGCGTTGCCCATAGCTACAAAACAAAAAAGAGGACACCACAATTGGCATCCTCTTCTTGTGATTCCGTTGGGGTTCGAACCCAAGACCCACAGCTTAGAAGGCTGTTGCTCTAATCCAACTGAGCTACGGAACCATTACCCACAATACTATATCTTTCAGTTTTGCGGTTGCAAAGTTAGAAAAAAAAGGGGGATAGCAAAATATTTCGCTATAAATATTGCACTGAAAGGTGGCAACCATAAGTTTGCGCGTGTATAAGTTGCAATATTTAGGCCTTTAAAAACATTAGAACTTGCGTAAACACCAATTATCAGTCCTAGTGAAAGCACACCACAACTACACAAAAAACGCCCATCCCCCCAAAAAAGAACAAGAGAGACAAAGGCCAACTCCAAGCTAGCGTTCTCAACAATAAAAAATAAAACAAGGAAATAGAAAAGAATACATCTACCAACAAGACCAATTAACCAAGCATTTGATGGCAAGTAGAAAGTATAAGGCCAATAAAAAATATCGATTTGCACTAAAAAAGTGATGATATTCTTGGAAAATAAGAATTAAAGTGATACTTTTGCAGAAATAAACAACGAAAGAATACAATATGTTGAGCTTTAACGCATACTTCTATTACTTTTACTTTACAGCAAGAATGTAAAGCGGGAAGATGCGTGCCAACTATTAACGTGAACATCATAATAAGAAAATAACAATCACATCCCGCTTCAATAACATTGAGGCGGGATGTTTTTTTATGATAACAAGCATGAAGAGAATTGCCATACAGGGCATCGCGGGCTCGTTCCACGACATTGCCGCTCACCAATATTTCTGCAACGAGCAGGTGCAAGGCATATATTGCAGCACCTTTGAAGAAGTGTTTCGACAGATTGCCAACGACCCAACGGTTATCGGAATGGTGGCTATTGAGAACACCATCGCTGGTTCGCTGCTGCACAATTACGAGTTATTGCGCGCCTCGGGAACATCTATCGTAGGCGAACACAAGCTGCACATCGAGCATGCTATATGCTGCCTGCCCGAAGACGACTGGCATTCGATTAGCGAAGTGCACTCGCATCCTGTTGCCTTGATGCAATGCAGGGATTTTTTAGCCAATCATCCTAAGCTTAAAGCAGTGGAAGCCGAAGACACCGCAGGCTCGGCCGAACTCATTGCTAGAACAAAACAACGCGGATGGGCCGCCATCTGCAACGCATCGGCAGCCAAACTATATGGGCTAAAGGTGCTAGAAAACCATATTGAAGATAACAAACACAACTTTACACGCTTTCTAGTGGTGTGCCATCCGCAACGCTCAGGCAGTCTTAGACCCTGGGAAAATGCCAACAAAGCCAGTTTGGTGTTCTCACTTCCTCACGAAGAGGGTAGCTTATCGAAAGTGCTTACCATTCTTTCGTTCTACAGCATCAATCTCACCAAAATACAATCGTTGCCCATTATCGGCCACGAATGGGAATATATGTTCTACGTTGATGTTAAGTTCGACAACATCACTCGTTATCACCAAAGTATAGACGCCATCGTTCCACTTACCAAAAAACTAAAGATTTTAGGAGAATATGAAGATGGGAAACAACAAGACACTTAACATAAAGCCTGCACAAAGACTAGATTTTGTGCAAGAATACTATTTTAGCAGAAAGCTAAAAGAGGTGGCACAGCTTGTATCCGAAGGCAACGACATCATTAGTTTGGCCATTGGGTCGCCCGATTTACCCCCTTCTGCCAATACTATAGCCAAATTATGTGAGGTGGCACAGCGCGAAGATACACACGGATATCAACCCACAAAGGGCACTCCGCAACTGCTAGAGGCAATGGCCACACATTATAAAAGATGGTATGGGGTGGACGTTAACCCACAGAACGAGGTGATGCCACTTATCGGAAGTAAAGAAGGGATTCTGCACATAACCCTTGCTTTTGCCAACGTGGGCGATAAAGTGCTGGTGCCTAACCCGGGTTATCCCACTTATACAGCACTTAGTAGATTGCTTGGCGTTGAGGTGTTGAATTATAACCTGCGCGAAGAAAACCAATGGCAACCCAACTTTGATGAGCTGAATGACATGGATTTAAGTGGCGTTAAACTGCTATGGACCAACTATCCACACATGCCCACTGGCGGAAAACCCATGATGAAGACCTACGAACGACTGGTGGAATTTGCCCAAACGCACAACATAGTGGTGGTGAACGATAACCCTTACTCGCTAATCTTGACCAACAAACCTAGGTCTATCATGCAAGTAGACGGTGCCAAAGACTGCTGCATCGAACTAAACTCGCTGAGCAAAAGCCACAACATGCCTGGTTGGCGCGTGGGAATGTGCGTAACCAACGCCACATGGGTGCAATGGATGCTTAAAGTTAAGACCAACATTGACAGTGGAACGTTTCGTGGTATTCAGCTCGCAGCAGCCGAGGCGATAACAGGTAACACCACAGAATGGCACACCTATTATAATAAGGAGGTGTATCAGCGCCGCCGAGTGATTGCTGAAAAGATTATGAAGGCCATAGGTTGCACATTCGCCCCACAGCAAACGGGACTGTTTCTTTGGGGAAAAATACCCGAGAGCATCACCGATGCCGAGCAACTCACCGAACATCTGCTGCATCAACACGGCATTTTCGTTGCTCCAGGATTTATCTTTGGCAGCAACGGCAAACGTTATGTGCGACTCTCTTTATGCGCAAATGAAGCCCGCATGCAAGAGGCTTTGCAAAGAATTACAAGCAAACAAGACAACAAACCCATTATTGAACAACAAAACAGCTAAATAAAGACATGGAACTAGACTTATTACCCCTTAACCTACCCAGCGATAACGAACGCCCAGTGGTGATGGCTGGACCCTGTTCGGCCGAGACTGAAGAGCAAGTGATGCAAGCTGCTCGCGCTTTGGCACAAAAGGATGCCACATTTTCAGGCTGGTGCTTGGAAACCACGCACAAAACCAGGTGGGTTTGAAGGCAACGGCAAAACCGCTTTGCCATGGCTCGAACAAGTAAAAGCTGAAACAGGCATGCTTATTGCTACAGAAGTGGCCACACCCGAACATGTGGAACTATGCCTTAAACACAATATAGACATCCTTTGGATTGGCGCACGCACCTCGGCAAACCCATTTGCCATGCAAGCTTTGGCCGATTGTATGCGAGGATTAGACTTACCCGTACTGGTGAAAAACCCCGTAAACCCCGACCTAGAACTGTGGATTGGTGGCATGGAACGCATCAATCAGGCTGGCGTTAAGCGTTTGGCAGCCATACATCGAGGTTTTTCTAGCTACGATAATAAGATGTATCGCAATTCGCCAATGTGGCAAATCCCCCTAGAACTGCGCCGACGCATACCTGCTTTGCCCATCATCTGCGACCCTAGTCATATCGGTGGAAGACGCGAACTGATTGCTCCGCTATGCCAACAGGCTATGGATTTGGGCTTCGACGGACTAATTGTAGAAAGCCATTGCAACCCCGACAAGGCTTGGAGCGATGCCAAACAACAGGTTACTCCAGACGTTTTGGATTATATCCTGTCGTTGCTCATTGTGCGAGATAAGAGCTTAATACAAGAAGGTATCACCCAACTGCGACACCAAATAGACGACTTAGACAACCAATTGATGGAACTGCTAGCTAAGCGCATGCGTGTTTGCAGACAGATTGGACAATATAAAAAGGAACATAACATGACTGTTTTTCAAGCAAGTAGATATAATGAGATTCTTGAAAAGCGTGGTGCACAAGGCGCTTTATGCGGAATGAGCCCCGAATTTGTGGCTACAGTGTTCGAAAGTGTACACGAAGAGTCGGTTAGACAGCAAATGGAAATTATAAACAAGTAACTAAAATGAGGATTTTAATTTTGGGTGCAGGCAAGATGGGGAGCTTCTTCACCGACCTGCTAAGCTTCGAACACGAGGTGGCTGTGTACGACCAAGAGCCGCAAAGAATGAGATTTACCTACAACTGTGCCCGGTTCTCATCATTAGAAGAGGTGAAACAGTTTGAACCGCAACTGCTTATCAATGCCGTTACAATGAAATACACCATCGAAGCCTTTCGAGCGGTGATGCCTTTCTTGCCACAACAGTGCATCGTGAGCGACATTGCATCGGTTAAAACAGGACTGCGCGAGTTTTACGAAGGCTGCAATCATCCCTTTGTTTCATCACACCCCATGTTTGGACCCACTTTTGCCAACCTCAATCAACTTAGCAACGAGAATGCTATCATCATTGCCGAGGGCGACTATATGGGGCGCATCTTCTTTCGCGACCTGTATAACAAGCTGGGATTAAACATTCACGAGTACACGTTTGAAGAACACGACCGCACTGTTGCCTATTCTCTAAGCATCCCTTTCGTTAGCACTTTTGTGTTTGCTGCAGTGATGAAACCGCAGGATGCACCTGGAACAACTTTTAAACGCCATCTTAATATTGCACGAGGGGTGCTTGGCGAAGACGATTTTTTGCTGCGCGAAATTCTCTTTAATCCCTATACTGCCGAACAAGTGGGACATATTCGCGACGAACTGAACGCTCTTCTCGACATCATTAACGATAAAGACGCCGAGGCGATGAAACAATATCTCACCAAGATAAGAACAAATATACATGGTCAAAAGACTTCGTAATAAGGCGTTGAGCTAGTATTGAAAGGGCTCAAAAACGTTTTTCCCTCAGCATTAAGCTTTACTTTGAAGCAAAAACACACAAAAAACAATGGCGATACCACGCTGAATGGCATGGTATCGCCAGTGTTTTTAAAAACTTTTGCTCATTACTTCCTTATCGCTCTTTAGAGTAACATCCACAAAACAGTTCCCTCGTCAATCGTTATCATACCACGAAGGCAATCTCCTTAACTCTTGATAAGTTTGGTTAATGTCTTCGCGACTTATCTCAAAATGCCTATCCACCGTTCTTGGCTTATCGTTTAGCGAATGCGAAAACAGCCAATCGTAAGTTTTTTGCAGATAAAACAGGCGAGCCAACAACCCATGCGACCCACCCTGCACCCAGTCGTAGCGCAGTAGTTTGTCGTTGCCCTGCTCTTTAAGCTTATTAACCACCACCTCAGATTGCTTCACCGACACAGCTCTATCGGCAGTACCGTGCATAATCCACATCGGCACCTTGCCTATTCCACTAATATCGTTGCGCGAACAGCCACCACAGAGCGCCATCGCAGCCGCCACTTTCTCGGGATAAACAGCCACAAAGTCCATTGTTCCATATCCGCCAAGACTCATCCCCAGCACATAAACACGTGTGGTGTCTACCATATAGTTAGCCTTAGTCCACTCTAACAAGTCGTTAATCTTTTGCGGACTCCATGCACCACCAGGGTTTTGAGGTGCAATAACAAGCGTTGGGATAATCTTTCCACGGTCTATTGCATCGAGCACACCATATCTACGCACCCGTTGCAGATTATTGCCACAGAGGCTAGCACCATGTAAAAAGATAACAAGGGGCAAAGGGTGCTTATCTATTTCGTACTCGTTGGGTGTGTAAACCCAAAAGTTATAACCCCCAGGCATAACGTTTGTCTTCGTAATAAAATTCCCTTTTTCGGTTTTTTGCGCCATACTTGAAAGGCTTGAGCAAAAACGCCAATACCAACAATATATTTCTCATATTCAAATCGTTAACAAATACAATCTTTTTTATAGTGGTTGTTGGCCCGCTTCTTTGTAAGTCAATGCAGACATCACTGCTCTTTTGCTTAAGAAACGGACCAATAACCATAGTAGGGTTTACTAAATGCTGGCCCAAAAGCCAATCACGCTATTCGTCGTAAGGCACAGTCTGCATGCTAGGCAAATTGATACGTGGGTCTACAAACGACTTCATTCGCCCTTTAAGCACGCTAGGATGGAGCAACTTAACCAATTTCTTGGCAGCATCAACGTCCAAATAGTTTATCAAAATCACAGCAGCCTCCATGTTGGGATGCATTTTAGCAAAAACAAAAGCAGTTGCTTCCAACTTATTATAGAGCGTTACGCCACGCTCGCTGTATTGCTTTTCAAGTTCTTCGGTAAACTCTTTGCAATGCACCAGACTATCGAATTGTTGCGCCATCTGCCTCATTTCAAGGTTAACAGGCTGAATAGCCTTTTCCACCTCGTTTAATTGGCGATAAACTTCGCTACCTCCAAAGCGCCATCCTTATTGATGTCGCCTTCCAAAACCATTTCTTCGCCAGGAACAGCCAAAGCATAAAATCCCACATAGCGATGATTTCTGTCGTTTGCACCATCGATAACCTCCATCAAACACACACTGTCGAGCGATATAGTCAAATCAAACTCGCCGTTCTTTGTGCACACGGTAGTATCCTTAAACACAGGTTCGCCATTCTCTACGCCTGTTATGGCAAAGAGCAACGAATCTTTCACACCTGTTAGCTTGCCTCTGATACGTAGGGTTTTGTCTTCGTGCTGAGCACATTGTGCTAACATCAAAGCTGCAAAAAGCAGCATCATCATTTGTTTAAATGTTCTTTTCATGCTGTCAGTATTTAAAATTAAGACTTATCTTTGTTTCTTTTCTTCCCTGCCCTATTACCTGTAAATGTAACAAAAGGCATTGCGAGTGATGTTCGCTACAAACAGCTAGTGAGCGAAACGTGTACCCAATTGCGACATTTTCCTTGAAATAAGCATATTCACCACACAGTTTACGCAGTCTCTTGCACAGTGTTGTATCGGTTTTTTGGTGAAGAACGTGGCTCGATAAGAAAAAATCGTCAATATTTTGTATTGCTGATAAGTTTCTTTGTTGCATTGTTTTAATGCAAAACAGAAAGGCACTAACCACCTTTAACAACACTTTGATGGCGATGTCACTGTAAAGCATATCACAATGCCCACAACAAGGCATTTGTATACCTCTGTTTACGCAACGCAAATATACATTTATTTTTTGATTTACCGAAGATTTGACGTATATTTGCAGCAAAAATTAAGTTTAAAAAATTGTCGTTATGGCAAGTTTCATATATCAAAGAACCAATAAGGTGTTGCTCATCTACACGGGCGGAACAATCGGGATGGGCCAAAACCCGGCTACTGGTGCACTCGAACCGCTCGACTTTAATTATCTGGTAGACAACTTACCAGAATTTAAGTACCTCAAGACGAGCATCGAGGTGTATCAGTTTGCATCACCCATCGACTCTAGCGACATGGCTCCAAGGCTATGGGCGCACCTTGTTGGCATCATAGCAGAGAATTATAACTGCTACGATGGGTTCGTTATTCTACACGGTACAGATACCATGGCATACACAGCATCGGCCCTATCGTTTATGTTGGAAAACCTTACGAAGCCTGTTGTGCTAACTGGAAGTCAATTGCCTATTGGTCAATTGCGCACCGACGGAAAGGAAAACCTTGTAACTAGCATTGAATTGGCTGCCGCACACCACGAAGACGGAACACCGATGGTACCCGAAGTTTGCATCTATTTTAGCGGTAAACTATTGCGTGGTAACAGGTCGACAAAGCAAAACGCAGAAGGTTTTAACGCCTTTGAGTCGTTCAACTATCCCTCGCTATGCGATGCGGGCATCAACTTCAACTTCCACCATCATGAGATTTTGAAGCCCAATTACCAGCTACCAATGGTGCCACACACAGCACTCGACTCAAGCATCGCGGTTATGTCCATCTTCCCTGGTATACAAGAGAACATTACACGCTATCTTATAGAGGCGCCCGAACTTCGCAGCATCGTGATGAGAAGCTACGGAAGTGGCAACGCTCCGCAACATCCTTGGTTAATGAAACTACTAAAAGAGGCCTACAACCGTGGTGTTATTGTAGTGAATATCAGCCAATGCATTGCCGGAAGTGTGGAAATGGAACGCTACGACACAGGTTTCCAGCTTAAGAATGCAGGTGTTGTAAGCGGATACGACAGCACCGTTGAGGCGGCCTTAGCCAAACTAATGTACCTACAAGGCATGTATCGCGACAACGGAACTGTTAGAAAAATGATGCATAAAAACATTGCTGGCGAGATTTCGGTGTAACCAAGAGGGCTATCCGCCTAAGCCAAGCCACTACGATGCACTGAAATAAGTGAAATACACGTAAGCTAAGGCGGCCAACAGGCCCAACACCACTACAAGACGAATGATGCAGCCCGTTACTTTCTTGATAACCACCACACCTATAATGATGGCTACCAACACAAAGATGTAATAATGTAAATCTGTCATGGGGGTTATTTAAATAACTGTTTAAAGGTTGAGGGTATGGGTGTTTGAAATTCCATCCGCTCTCGCGTCATGGGATGAAAGAAACAAAGCATATATGCATGCAGACATAGGCGTCCAATGGGGTCATCGCCATTACCATATTTAAGGTCGCCACACACAGGATGCCCTATATCTGATGTGTGAACACGTATTTGATTTTTGCGTCCAGTCTCCAATTTATACTCAACTAGCGAGTGTGTTGTGGTTCTGTTGAGCACTGTAAAATGCGTAACAGAAAACTTGCCACCATTATCAACAGGCGAAGAATAAGTGATATACGAGCTATTGTCTTTGAGCCAGCTGCTTATTGTGCCGCCTTCGTCAACAATTTCGCCCGACACCACCGCCACATAGCGACGGTCGTACACAATATCGTGCCAGTTATGTTCAAGTATTTGTTCGGTTTCCATGTCTTTGGCATACACCATAAGTCCACTGGTTTCGCGGTCTAACCGATGCACCACATGCGCCCGACACTTCTGTCCAGTAGAATCGAAGTAGCCATCTAATATAGCTTTCACGTTTAACGACGAATGCCCTGCTGCCATCGACAGTACGCCAACACTCTTATCCACCACAATGAGGTAACGGTCTTCGTATACAATACGGATATAACGGCTTTTAAAAGGAGCCGCCTTCTTAGTTCGGCTCACCGTTACCTTCATGCCAGGCAGCAGTTTATAGTCGTATTGTGTAACGCATTTCCCGTCTACATACACGCCATGGCCTCGCAAAATGTCTTTCAGCTTGTTTCTACTCTTGCCTTTAACATTACGCAGCAGCCAGTCTAGTAGCACGCTTTCTTCCGCTACTTCATAGCGGTCGAAGTCTTGCCCATTGCTCTTATTGTTCATATTTTCACACCATATATGCATAACAAGTGCAAAGTTAATAAAAAAGGAGCATACCTTTAGCAAAACAAAGTCGCTATTGGCAAACTAGTCAAGCAAAAAGAAGGCTATATGAAATAAAAGCAATAATTTTGCATTTCAAAAACATTATCAACAAAAATGAGATCGTTAAAAGAATTGTTCAGGATAGGAAAAGGTCCTTCGAGCAGTCATACCATGGGGCCACAAAAGGCTTCAGAGATTTTTAAACAACGTAATCCGCAGACGTCGCGTTTCGAAGTGACCCTCTATGGCAGCTTGGCTGCTACAGGAAAGGGCCACATGACGGATGCCATCATCATAGAAACGCTCTCTACTGCTGCACCAGTAGACATCGTTTGGCAACCTTCGGTATTCTTGCCTTTCCACCCTAACGGTATGAGATTTGTGGCTAAAGACGCAAATGGCAACGACATCGACGAGTGGACGGTGTATAGCATTGGCGGTGGTGCACTCTCAGAAGGAAAAAAAGAGGGCGACATGTTCGACACGGAGGAAATATATAACATGAACTCGCTTACCGAAATCATGCACTGGTGCGAAAAAACTGGGCGTAGTTATTGGGAATACGTGGAACAATGCGAAACGAAAGACATCTGGGACTATTTGCACGAGGTATGGATGGTGATGCAAGCGGCCGTTGAACGTGGACTTAATCGCGAGGGCGTGTTGCCTGGCCCGCTGGGCTTACCCCGCAAAGCAGCCACTTATTACGTTAAAGCAAGCGGCTATAAACAAACGCTGCAAACACGCGGACTGGTTTATGCTTACGCCTTAGCCGTGAGCGAAGAGAACGCTTCGGGTGGAACCATCGTCACTGCACCCACCTGTGGGGCTTGTGGCGTGCTGCCTGCGGTACTCTATCATCTACATAAAGGACACAATTTCTCTCAAACGCGTATACTACATGCCTTGGCCACTGCTGGCCTATTTGGCAATATCGTCAAGAAAAATGCTTCTATATCTGGTGCCGACGTTGGTTGTCAAGGCGAGGTTGGCGTGGCTTGTGCCATGCTTCAGCAGCTTCGTGCCAATTGTTTGGTGGCAGTCCAGCGCAAATTGAATATGCTGCTGAAATGGGATTAGAACACCATTTGGGCATGACTTGCGACCCTGTGTGCGGCCTAGTGCAAATTCCCTGCATCGAAAGAAATGCATTTGCGGCCACTCGCGCTCTAGATTCCAATCTCTATTCGGCTTTTTCAGACGGAAGACACCGTGTTTCGTTCGACCGTGTGGTACAAGTTATGAAGCAAACTGGTCACGATATTCCCTCGCTTTATAAAGAGACAAGCGAAGGCGGACTGGCTAAAGACTTTATGATGGGTAGCTGATTTGAAAACTTGAAAGGCAAAAGTGAAGAAAACCTGCGATAAAGTGTTGTCTTAAAGAGGGGATATAACAACACTAAAGCTTTGCCATTGCTAGGAATAAGCTTAATAGTACTATCGCATACGTGCAAAGATAGTGAGAAAGAACAAAGCATGTGATGGGTTGTAGACAAACAACCAATAAGCAACATTTGGGCTGGTGCTTGAGCTTCGCGCCTTTTGAGTTGTTGCCCCACAGGTTTTCACCAACCTAATTCTCGGTTTTTGCAATGTTAGTATTGTGCATTTTTGCTTTCATACCCCTTAGAGTCGACCCTATTATAGAGAAACGGGCGTGCTAAAATCTGTTTTTAGCACGCCCGTTTCTTGTTCTAGGCACAGCGTTGGTTAGAAACCACCACCCATTGGTCGGCCACTTCCCATCGGCCTTACACCACCGGGAGCACCTCCAGGAGGCATTCCTCTAGGTCCTTCATCGTCTCCTTGAGGTCTTTTGTTGCGCATTTGCTGACGTGCATCTTTACCTCCGAAAAGATTTAGACGATAAACCACGTGCAACATGGCGTAGCTGTTAATGCTGTTGTATTCGGTATCGGTGCGCTGATAGGCATTGATTGCACGCGAAAAGTTGCTTTGCTGGCGCAGGATATCGAAGAACTGAACACTCACACTAAGCGGACTGCCCTTGAGGAAGCTTTGCGAAAGCTGGGCATTCCACACTAGTTCGTTAGTGTTAAGCGCGCGGTCGGCATATCCACGACGACTGTTTTGATGCAGGTCGGTAGACAATTGCATGCCCCAAGGCAACGTAAAGTTAAGCGTTGCACCATAAGCAAACTGCCAAGTATTAAGGTTGTTTTGCAACTGAAGTTTGTTTTTAGAGCGCGCATAGGTGAAAGAGCCATCGAGTTCTAGCTCGAACCAGCTATTGCGATAGCTGGTTGCCAAGCGCTCCGACAAACTAAGCGAACGGGTAACATTGCGTTGTGAGCCCGATGTAGAGTTCAAACTGATGTAGCCTACGTAGTTGTTATAACCCAGATTGGTAAACGTGTTGACGTTAAACACACCAGCCGAGTCGATGGCTGTGTTAAACATCAAACCTGCATTGGCATTCCAATTGCCATTGATATTGTCGGGTTGTGTGGTTCGTCCGCCAGTTATTTCGTCGTAAGTAACACGGTTGCTCACCGCATTTCGCGTGTTGCTGTAGTCGAGGAAGGTCATAAAGGCTTGTTGTCTGCGCTCTCTATAAGTGTTATAGAAAAAGCGTAGCGAATTGGTGAACGAGGGTTTTAGTCCTGGGTTTCCTCTATGAACGTTCAAGGGGTCGCTATCATCTACGATGTCGAGCAGGTCTGACATCGATGGTTGCGAACTTGTACCACGATAATTAATGCGTAACTGACTCACATCGCTAAATTTATAGCGCAGCTCGAGCGCAGGCGACACATTAAATACGCTACGTGTGGTATCGGCAAACTGGCCTAAATAGTTTTGGGTAAAGTGCGATGATTGTGGCTGAACCATAAATCCAGCATTCAACTTATACTTCTTTCCCACAAAGCGCAGCATCATTTCTAGTTCGTGTGTGTAGTTCGTATAAACCGAAGAACGGCTTAAACGCTGGTCGCGATAGCTTTCGTAGGGGCTGGCAAGCATTGAAAGATAGCTATTCCAACCGCGATATAGAGGCGATTGCGACCCGAAGAAGCCTTCACCAAGGTTGCTAAAATCGAACGTTGCGCGGTCGCTCGTGGTGCGACTATAGCCATACTTATACCTAAATTGCAAGTAGGTGCCTCGCCAAAGCGGTTCGCTATAAGTGGCTTGCAAGCTATAGGTCCAAGCTGTTGTTGGTGTTTGTAGATAGCGATTGGTTTGATAAGTAGAGTCAACACCAGTTGCATCCTTCACCTGATAGAGGTGAACATTTGAGAGCGACAAGGATTTGGCATTGGTTTTAGCATAATCCACATCTGCACGCACAGTAACGTTTCTACCATTGGCACTCAATCGGCGGTTCAATTGCAGCATTCCGCCTGCCTCTTGATTTTGGGTATAACTAATAGAATTAAGCGAACGGCTGTTCACCATCAAGCTATCGGCTGCCATTTGGGCAATGGACGAAGCCAAAAGTGGGTCGGCCACGTAGTTGTAAGGATTGTCGTTGTACGTTCCCGAAATGCTAGTAGACGTGCCATCGCTAGTTGAATAGCTGAATGTAGGACGGAACATGATGTTGGTTAGCGAGTCGGGCTGCCATTCCAATCGTCCTCTAGCATTCCATTTATTGCTACGCGAATAGCTTTGGTTAAGACTATTAGAGAACGAACCAGCCGTGCTAACAAAGTTCTCGGTAGCCACTCGACTTTGAACATCGCCATCCGAGTGGTTCCAACGCACGCTCCAGTCTATCTTTAGTTTATCTTTCTTTTCGTAATTAAAGTTTGTTCCGAGCATCTTCGTCGCATTAAGCCCATCGCGGTTACGCCCAAAGTTACCACGCCCGCCACCTCCAGGGAAGCCCATATCGTTGGTATTGTTCGCATTTGCAAACAACATTACTCTGTATTCGTCTTTAAAATAAGCGCCCATCAACCTGTCGGCATAACGCGATTGTGTGCCTTGAGCCAAGTCTATATTTGAAAATACCCCCTTGTTCATACCTTTCTTAATACCAAAATCGAGCACCGTTTGGTCGTCGCCATCGTCAATACCCGACACACGAGCCAAGTCGCTACGTTGGTCGTAGGCCTTTATCTTGTCTACAATAGACGTTGGCAGGTTTTTCAGTGCAGTTTGGGTGTCGCCCGTCATAAACTCCTTTCCGTCTATCAATATCTTTTTCACCTCCTTACCATTGATCGTTATCTTACCATCGTCGCTTATTTGGGCGCCAGGCAATCGTTTCACAAGCTCTTCAATAGTAGAACCCTCGGGCGTACGAAAGGCAGCCGAGTTATACACAAAAGTGTCTTCGCGCACTGTTACCTTCACGGCTTGCCCCGTAACAGTGGCTCCTTTGAGCATAATAGCATCGGCGTTCATCACGATATTGCCCAAAGCCAAGTTTTTGCCGTCGGTAATTTGCAGTTTTTTATAATAAGTAAGATAACCCACACTCGAAACTTTAAGCAGATAACTTCCATCGGCTGGGGCTGTTAATGCAAACTCACCTTTCTCGTTGGATATGCTTCCACCAACAAAGGTGCTGTCAGACTTTAAGAGTTGAACCGTGGTTTGCGTCACGGCCTCATGCGTGTCACGGTCGGTGAGCGTACCGCTAATCTTACGTTCTTGCGCACTTGCCACCACTGTGACGAAGAAAAGCAATACCAATAAACAATACTTATTCATAAACCTATATTAATTTTAAGGGCATGGAACTAACCATACCATTTGTTTTATACACTTGTTGGAGAGCTAATAAGCAAGCATGCGTCCCATAAAGGCTGCACCAGCTGGTTAATGTGCTGTTGGTTTCAGAAAAGCAAACTCAATAACCATAAAGAACAAGTCCACTACATATATTAACTATTTGACAAGTTTCCCTAAATTTTACTTACAAGACGCACGAAAAAAAACGTTTTGTATTGTCACTTTACGATATAAGACGATAAAAAAGTAACAGGGTTTAATGAAGGCGATAAAAAAATGTAGACTAAATTTTGCGGGGTTAGGGCTTTGTTTTAACTTTGCCCCACATTAAATCCTAGATAACATGATGCAAGAAGTACTTATTTCTGCCCAATTGGAAAGTGACTTGACGCGCGCCATTAATGTTTGCGCGCCCGATAAGGTATTTGTACTTACCGACGATACAACAAAACAATTTTGCTGGCCTAAGCTGCAACACTTTGAATGTTTGAAGGGGGCTAACCTCATTAGCATCAAACCCACCGACTACAACAAGAATATTGCCACGCTTTCGCAGGTTTGGGAAAGCCTAGCAACCAATGGCGCAACGCGTAGTTCGTGCTTAATAAACTTAGGAGGAGGCATGGTTACCGACTTAGGAGGCTTTGCTGCCGCCACGTTTAAACGCGGTATTCGTTTCGTCAATATCCCAACAACACTGCTGGCTATGGTGGATGCTGCCGTGGGTGGTAAAACTGGCGTTAACTTTAACGCGCTGAAAAACGAGATTGGCGTGTTTTGCAACGCACGATTTGTTGTGCTTAACACGCTTTTTCTAAGCACACTGGATAACGAAAACACGCGCTCTGGTTATGCAGAAATGCTGAAACATGCACTGATTAGCAACGAAGGGATGTGGAGCGAACTGCTCAACTTCGACCTTGGTCAGCCCAATTGGGAAACGCTTCAGCCAATGGTGGTCCAATCGGTGAAGGTGAAAGAAGAGATTGTGGCGCAAGACCCTCACGAGCAGGGTATAAGAAAAGCACTGAACTTGGGCCACACCGTGGGCCATGCATTCGAATCTTTTGCCCTCCATAATGGCCAGCAGCTGCTACATGGCTATGCCGTGGCCTTCGGTTTGGTATGCGAACTATACCTCGCCACATTTAAAACACACTTCCCCGTAAACAAAATGCGACAGACGGTGCAGTTTATTAGGGAGTATTATGGCACATTGCCACTATCGTGCAACGATTACGACCAGCTTATCGAACTGATGCAGCACGACAAGAAGAACACTTCTAAAGAGATTAATTTTACGTTGCTTGCTGACATTGGACAGCCAATTATCAACCAGACGGCCTCTAAGGAAGAAATTAAAGAGGCTCTAGACTTTTTCAGAGAAACGATTTAGACTATCATTTGGAGGCATAATACCGTAGTACGACGACTAAAACGAGGATAGCTGCTAAGCACCACACGCTGCTCCCCATATAGAAAGAGTGCTTAACGCTAATTCTTTATGAAGGCCTACACATATTTTGTGCGCACACCCATAAGGCTAGCCACGCCCAAACATAAAGTGGCGAACCACAATTTTAAGCCGCAACCACAAAGATAAACTGCAAGCAGGCGTAAAGTTCGATGCCCAAAATATAGACCAACCATAGCGGAAGGGTATAAGCAATGCCCGCAACAAGGCAGTCGCACACTTCTTCGAACGAACGAAGCCGCGAACTTACCACCCCAAACGACACCGAAATAAAGCATACTATGAGACAAACCAATAGCACAAAGCTTTTGGAGAAGCTACTGGGGTATAAATTTCCCGTAACCCCAAGCAGCACAGCATGAGGCAAAACAGTGAGCAGAAGCAAAAGCACCACAATAACAAACAGTTCGGCTAAAACCACCATAATGCCAAAATGGTCCCAAAAGGTCATGGCTTTCCATTTGCGTGGCACATCAAGAATACCACAAAACCTAACCGAGCCAAAGGCCATGCTACCCAATAAGAGCCACACAAGCCCACGCCCGCCAAGGTTATCACCGATGCTTCCCACCATCCACCTAATGCCCTCGGCACTTAAAAGCGAGCGTATAGGAAGCTCTGGGCTCACGGCTTTGAACACCCATGAACCTAATACGGCAACGATTTGCAGCACCACCAGTGTCAACACCAGGTGCGCAATGCCTTTTCCTGTTCGTCGGTGATAAACAATCTTATGCTTAGCCATTGTCTGGAACAAGGTTGTCGATATCGAGAATGTGCAATTCGATGGCCCTCACCACCAGTCGAGTGGCGTTAACGCCCATGCCACCGTTACCATTGGGAAAGAGTTTATTTACCAATTCGTTCTGTCTTTTTTCCAAACTCTTCACCCCAAAGGGCATTCCGCGCAGGTTGGTTATCTGCTCTTTGGTGTAACCCAGAGCCAAATGGCGCAAGAAACGTTCGTCGTACTCGTCTATTTCGTAAGCGATGAAAGCCTCTTGCCTAAAGATTTGCGTGCTTACCACACGCTTAAACTTCTCTACAATTTTCTCGAGAATAGGTTGATTAAACACCAGGCGCTTGCCATTCATCACGCTTATTACATCATCGCGCGTAAGCAGTTCGCCACTTTTAAGTATAATTCCATCGCATCCGGCATCAAGAACATCGAGCCAAAGTTTCTCGTTGAGTATCTCCCCTGTGAAGATAAGCACCTTCACCTTAGGAAACTGCTCCTTGGTGTGGCGACAAATCTCAACGCCAATAGTGGTAGAGCCACCCAATCCAAGGTCTAACAACACCAGGTCGGGCAGTTCTTGTTTCATCAATTTCCAATACGTGGGTTCGCTATCGGCCGTACCTATAATGGTGGCTTCGGGTATATCGTTCCTAAAAATGCCTTCCGTTCCCTTTAATTCTAAGGGCACGTCTTCCACGATTATCACTTTAAATTTGTCCATTTTATGTGTGGTTGTTTGATGTTTTATATTTAAGCCTGCATTGCTTTGGGCAGAGTTATTTCTAGATGTGTTTTGTTGTCGATGTTGCATGCATACACTCCGCAGCCCCTGGCATTGGCAAATTCGCCAGTATCGCGCACAATTTGTCTGCAAAGAAAATACTGCAGATTGGGCGTTGTGGATGCAAATAGTTCGCGACATTGCTCATTGGTGTAAACCATATGGGGCAATTCGATGTCTATCACCACGTATCGCGCTCCCTTATCTTTAGCCTTAAGCACTATCGTTTGCCCTTCAAGCAGCTGTGCCAAGAGAAAGAAAAGGTAGGTTAAAAGGTCTTCATCGCCCAAGATGTGGCGTTGTTCGGCTTGGTTTTCGCCGGCACAGGGCAATACTTTGAGCAACTTTTGAAGCGACACAGGCCTGCAGGGATAGCGCAAGTCGTCTACCAGTCGCATGGCTTGAGCGCTAAGCAGCATATAAAGTTCCTTGTAATAATCCACAAGCTCGTTCATGTCGTGCAAGTCTTCACCACCATTCTCAATCAGTTGCCTAATTCGCGAGGGGTAATACATCGTTTCGTGTTTCAGCGCACTAAGGCAATTATCAAGCACACTATTGTTAACGTGTAGCTTGTCGTTCTCTATTTCCACCCTGTGCAGTTCGTCTTCGGCCATTTCTATGCTTTCTTCGCGAGCCTTTTCCATCTCAACATTTTTCTGCAACACTTCGGTTATCTGACTTACCACTTCGTTAAGCGAATTAAATTGTACTGTTTCGCCACCGTGCTTGCTAATCGACTTGATGATGCGGGCAATGGCATCCAGCTTTACTTGGGCCTCATCGGTGTTCATCAACACCTTATTTATCTCTTCCACCCTTTCTACATAGATGCGGTAGGCCACATAATGTCGATAAAACAGCACGTAATATGCTGGTACGATAAGCATCAATATAAGGATGAGTACAACAATACTAATTGTTTTATTGGCCTTAGATTGCTGCATACCCACCACGTAAGAATCGAGCGTATTGTCGGCCGAACTGGCTTTGAAGAGCCTGGTGTACACTTCGTTGTTATAGCGATACAGTTCCCATTCGTGCAAAGCCAGCGCAGCAATGGCACTCTCGTTGCGTATATCCAATATAATGCGATAATTGGTTTCTAGGCCATTATTTAGCCATTGTATTTCTGCGGGCTTTTCGGCCGATTGAGAATACATCACCAAAGAATCCTTACCATGGGGTGCTTTTAGTCGATAAATGGCGTTAAGTTTACCAATACAGCTATCGGCATATTGTAATGCCTTGGTGTAACGCCCGTTTACATTAGCAAAATAAGCACTATCGGCAAAGGCGCTGGCGCGTTTTAACAACTTTCCTTCGAAGGTGTTGGCCGATATACGATCGAGAATTTTGCTGCGATTGCCTTGTAGACTGTCGGGGGGTGTTGCGGCATAAACCTGCAAACAGGTGCCCATAGCCAGCAGGACAAGCAACGTGCGCACCACTCTTGGCAACCTAAAGCTGAACACGCTGCCCTTGTCTTTCTCGCTTTCTACCGAGATGGTACAGCCGTCGAATATCCTACTCACCTTCTTATACTTGTCAATGATGCCCTTACAGTTGAGCAATCCAAAGCCATGCGAGGTTTGTACTTCGGCCGACGACGAATTAATCACCTTACGTTCGAACAGGTGAGCCCGCTCTTCCTCGGTCATTCCCTGGCCCGTGTCGGCAATCATAATGTCTACATATCCCTCTTTCACCACACTGGCACTAAGCGTAACGCTGCCGTTTCGTTCGGTAAACTTGCGTGCATTGTCTATTAGCGTGTTAATCATAAAGAGCGTAAGGGTGCGATCGGCCTTAACAATCTCGGATGTTGGCTCTATCACAAGTCTCACCCCTTTGCGGTCAAACCCCATTCTGCTTTTCCCAACAATATCGAAGAGGGGTTGCAAAGCCACACTTTCCACGTGCAGACTTAGTTCGCCTTGTCTCATCTGTATCCATTGAGTAAGGATGTCGTTGTATTCTTTTATTTTCTCGGTAAGTTCCTTTACATAGGCCAGGCGTTCTTGTCTAATTTCTTCTGGCTCTTCCACCGCATTAAGGCGGTGAATTTCGTTTCGCATTCTATCGATAAAGGGCACTACCGAATTTACTAACGACACTTTGGCTCGCTGCTCAATGTTCTTCTTCTTGTTCTCTAGCACATGGCGTTTGCCAATTTCTTGCAGTTCGTGCAGTTCTTCGTAGCGGTCGTTTTGCTCTTCCACATGCTGTGCGTTGATCTGTTCCCATTGCCTTAGGGGTTCGAGCATCTTATCGGGCGAATATTTGGCCGCTTGTTTAGCACGCATTGAATTGAAAAGATAGAGCAAAAGAATCACCACCACAATGGCAATACCCACATACACAAGCATGAGGTTTAGCTGTTTCGACGATTGCTCTAACTGTTCGGCACGTGCTCCTGCTGTTTGTCTTGTCGGGTTTGTCGCTGAATGTCAAGGTATATGTTGCGATTTACATCGCTTTGTGCCTTTACGTTCATGGCCGAATACACCAAACTCAATTGCTCGCAGATAGACGAAACCAGGTCGGGTGCCTTCCTGATAACCGAATTACGAAACAATGCATTCTGCAAACAAAACAAAGCCGACTTATAATCTTGCACAGCCCAATAGCACGAGGCCAAGGTGCGGTAGGCACCAGCCGTTTGATAAACATCGCCATAATTAGAGAATATCACCAGTGCCCTTTGGGCAAGGTTGCCTGCCAACAAACTATCGGGCATGTCGTCGCTGTTAAGAAGTGTGATGGCCGTGGCATTGTTTTTCACCAATAGGCGTCTTTTGCTTTTGTCCATCAAGTGTTCGCTAAGTCCTTGCAGCGAGTTTGCCACCCAATAAGGATAGTTGCTTTGTTCGGCCAGGCTATAACAGCGAAACAACAAATCAAACTCTTGCTGGTAGATGGCTTCCTTGGTCGAGCCATGTATCAGTCCGCCAGCTCCCATGTTATACATGTAACTCAACCATTGGGCCGTGTCTTGCTGTATATCTCCATTAGGCGCAATATTTTCTTGCTCTATCAACGCCCTTTCGGGTAATCCTATATAGTAGAAATACACCGAAGCCACGATGTAAAGCTCGGTCTCGGCATATATCATTCGCTTGCGAAGACGGGGCGAAAGGTTGTTGGATTCTTCCTTTATGCGTTGTAATCGGCGCAAAGCACTCTCGCGAAAATTGTAAAAATCCTTATTGCGCGACTGCCTTTGGCAAAGTCTCATTAACTGTACATCGGCCACCAACAACTCCACCTGATTGTCGGTGATGCTGCGCACATCGGCAAGCAACTTTGAAGCTGTTTCAAATTCCATCTTCGAGATGTGCACAAAGGCCAAATTGTTTAAGGCCTCTGCTCTACCATCAGCATAATTATCAGACAAATCGAAGGCTCTTTGGGCATACACTTTGGTTGAATCAAGGTTGCGATAGTGAAAAGCATACGACTTACTGTTGAGCCTGTCTGCCTCTGCAGCGTTGTTATCGCCACAAGCACAAAGCCCCAACAAACAGAGGACAACGATTATAAATATGCCCATTAACCTGATATGACGATGTTGAAAATACGAATTGATAGTCCTTTAATCTATTTGGTTACGCATGCAAATTTATAGAATTAATCTCGGAAAATGACACATTACGACAAAATAGTTCATCTTACAAGCCTAAGAAACTTACATATATGGTGAGTTTTTCAAAGTAAGGGTTAAGTTCTTTAGGTAATGAGCACTTCTCAAGTTATGCCTGATAGTGTGAGGATGCATATAGTTTATCCTGTCGTTGTTTTTATAGCATAAGTGACCTTTAATTTAAACTGTAAAATATTAAGTAAGAAATTTAACATTATGAGTGCCTTTTTTGTCACCGAGTTCCCACTCGCTCGCAAATATTCAATTCTCGCAGAGGTTTGACTTGCCGAAAAACGCATTTAAAGAATGAAGCATGATAAGATGGATATTTGATGTAAAAAACCGTGTTTTATACTAAATATTGGGCGTTTTGATGTAAATAGGAAAGCTAAATGCAGCAAAACGCAGTGCTAACTCCTACAAAACGCAGTGCTAACTCATGCAAAACGCAGTGCTAACTCATGCAAAACGCGAGGCTAAATGGTGCAAAACGCAGAGTAAACAGGTGCAAAACACAGGTCGTGGTGACGTTTATAATCTCCAAAAAACGACAAATAACCGACTTTTAAGGACTGAAAACTGCCTAAGAATATGCTTTTTAGCAGCTAAAAGCTGTTTTTGAGGCAATGAAAAATCGTGAACAGGCAACCAAATAGAAAGACTAAATGGTGCAAAACGCGGGTTTTTAGTCAAATATTGGTGTAAAAATAAAATGTGAGGGACTAAAAATTGGGGCAAAATGCATGCTTTTGGGCTTAGATTTGCGCTAGAAGGCTTTGGTTTGAAAGGCGTATTTGTAAAGTTTTTATACTGCTTTTAACACCAGAGTGAGCAAAACAAGACTTTGAAACCAAAGACCATGACCAAAAGTTTATTTGAAACCTTACTCCTATCTTGCAGCATTTTATCAAACAGAATGTATTGCTCAAGGCTTGATTGGGGTTAAACATAATGTCTACTCATGGGATAATCACGTTTGCAGTGATGGTTGATAACCCAATGGAACTTAACGCCAATTTATCTAACCTATATTATAAGGTGTAAAAACACATTATTTACCCTAAACAATGACAAATTTACACGAAAAATTATGTTTAAAAACCACATATCTCAAAGCCCAAACCTTCTAAAGCCTTTAACCCCAATACTAAAGAGCCCCAAAATGCAACACCACAAAAAAACAAACCTGCTAAAGAAGCAAATAGGACACAAAGCAAAGATTAAAACTTAATAAGTGTTAAAGTTGGTATTGCCATATCTCAATAAAAGAAAACACCCAAATATATTTAGTAACTTTGCACCTGTTTTAGTCCGTGGAGGCTTAAAAAAGCGTCGGAACGAGTCTGAACGCCTCGCGGAAAACCGTTTTACAAACATAATCAATGTACGCAATTGTAGAAATTAACGGACAACAGTTTAAGGTGGAACAGGGCATGAAGCTTTATGTTCACCACATTAAAGATGTGGAAGCCGGCAAAACTGTTGAGTTTGACAAGGTGCTGCTTGTAGACAAAGAAGGAGCAGTCACCGTGGGTGCACCCACCGTTGAAGGTGCAAAGGTAGTAGTAGAAGTTGTGAACCCCCTTGTAAAAGGTGACAAGGTCATCGTTTTCAAGATGAAACGTCGCAAAGACTATCGTAAGAAGAATGGTCACCGCGCTCAGTTCACGCAAGTAGAAGTTAAACAAGTAATCGCTTAAACGCAGGAGGAATTAAGAATGGCACATAAAAAAGGTGTTGGTAGTTCTAAGAACGGACGCGAATCAGCTTCACAAAGACTTGGCGTTAAGATTTATGGCGGACAAAAAGTTACTGCAGGTAACATCATCGTTCGTCAGCGTGGCACGAAACACAACCCCGGAAAGAACGTGGGCATCGGTAAAGACGATACGCTCTTCGCTCTTGTTGACGGTGTTGTGAACTTCCGCAAAAGCCGCAAAGATAAAAGCTACGTTTCTGTAATACCGGAAGCTGAGGCATAAATAAAACAATTACACTTATTCCAAACAAACAACAGAATCCCAACCATATCAATATGGTTGGGATTTCTGCGTTATAAAGACTTACACAACACTAGCAACGATGCATTAATAAGCGCTCGCTTATAATAAAATGATACAATATGCGTTGTAAATATACAGCGGTTGAGCCAAAACTTACCGCCAAACTCATACGAGAAAGCAAAATGAAACTAAGCAACATAAACGCTATACTGATGGCTTTGGCTTCGTAACTTCATCGTGCGGTGCTGATGCATATATTAAAAAGGGTGAAAAAAACCTTGCATTGGGCGAATATTTCGATGCTGCCAACAACTTTAAACAAGCCTATACGCGCACACCTGCCAAAGAAAAGGTGGCTAGAGGACGCATATCTGCCAAACTGGCCTTATGCTACGACAAAATGAACGCTAGCCAAAAGGCCGTGGGCGCATACCAAAATGTACTGAGATACGGACTGGCCGATGCTAACACGCACTTGCTTTTTGGGAGACAACTACTCAAAACAGGGGCTTATAAGGCGGCTGAAGAACAATTTAAAATTGCCCTCGACTCGCTTCCAAATAACAAACTTGCGAGCGAAGGACTGATTTCTGCTCAACAAGCAACTCAAACTAAAAATGAGGGGTCGCGCTATATCGTTAAGCGAATGGAGGTTTTCAACTCGCATAGGGCTGACTATTCGCCTATGCTCTTCGGCGACGAACATAATAAACTCTACTTCTCGTCTACTAGAAACGAAGCCAAAGGCGATGCACTAAGTGGCATAACGGGCGCAAAACCGGCCGACATTTTTGTTTCAGAACGTGACGACAAAGGAAAATGGACAAAACCAGAACCTGTGCCAGGCGGACTAAACACCGACTATGACGAGGGGGCATGCTGCTTTTCGCCAGACCAACGCACAATGTATTTCACCCAATGCACCACCAACCCCAACTACCCACGCTACGCGCAAGTGATGACTTCGGCCCGTGCGGATGCCGCTTGGGCAAAAGCCACGAAACTAGAAATATCGAAAGACACGCTTTCGAGCTTCGCACACCCCGCCGTTTCGCCCAACGGACAATGGCTCTATTTTGTTTCGGACATGCCAGGCGGACAAGGCGGACAAGACTTGTGGCGCATTAAACTCACTACCAACGGGCTGGGCGAAATGGAAAACCTGGGAGAAGATATTAATACACCTGGAAACGAATGCTTTCCAACGTTCAGACCCAATGGCGACCTTTATTTTTCGTCGGACGGACATGTGGGATTGGGCGGACTAGACATATATGTGGCCAAACAAAACAACAATCAACAATGGGAAATTGAGCACCCCGGATTTCCACTAAACTCGAATGGCGACGACTTCGGCCTTACGTTTGATGGCCCGTATAACCGTGGTTTTTTTGCTTCAAACCGTGGCGACGCACGCGGATGGGACCATATATACGCCTTTGAATATCCCGAAATAGTGCACAGCATTAAAGGATGGGTGTACGAACAAGATGGTTATGAACTGCCTGCTGCACAGGTGTTCATGGTGGGAAACGATGGCACGAACCTCAAACTGGGCGTACTGGCAGACGGTTCGTTTAGACAGGTGGTGAAACCTGGCGTTGAATACGTGATGCTTGCCACGTGTAAGGGATACTTAAACCACAAGGAAGAATTGATGGTGAAACCCTCTGAGGCCTCACACGAATATGTGTTGCAATTTCCTTTGGCTTCAATAACGGCGCCCGTGCTTATTGATAATATATTCTACGACCTAGATAAGTTTTCCTTAAGACCTGAATCGAAACAGGCCTTAGACGAACTTGTGAAGCTACTTAACGAAAATCCAAACGTCACCATCGAACTAAGTGCACACTGCGACTATCGTGGTTCGGCCGAATATAACAAAGCTTTAGCCCAAAAAAGAGCAGATGCTGTGGTGAAATATCTTATTGATGCAGGCATTGCCGAAGAGCGACTAACGCCCGTGGGATATGGAAAGGAGAAGCCCAAAACCATCAGAAAAAAACTTACTGAACGCTATAAGTGGCTGAAAGAGGGCGACGTGCTAGACGAATCGTTTATTACTCAACTTGATAAAGACAAACAAGAGGTTTGCAATCAACTGAACAGAAGAACTGAATTTGTGGTGCAACGCACTACTTTTGGTTTGCTAGACGATAAGGGAAACCTAAAAGCCAAGAAGAAAACTCCAAAGAAAGCGGAGAAAGAAACTGAAGACGTGTTTGACATTTTGGAATGAAATGATGAGAAAGGCTTGTTGATACATGCAACTGGCTTTCTCCTTGCTACGACAATGAGTTGAAAAACTCCTTGGGGCATGCCCAAATGTGCTTGATAATCGATTGATTCACGATAAGGCATGTTAGAGAAAAACATTCGAATAATGCCCCAATGCCTCGTAACAAGAAATCACCCCACCCCGCCCCACAGGCTTAAAGTTAGGTTTTGTAAGGATGATAGAGACGAAAAGGAGGTGAAAACCAATGGTAATAATCGCATCAAAATAATGCAAATAACTGCGAATACCCACAATTTTACTACAAAACAAAGAGTTTCTCACGCCAAAATAAAATTAAACAGAGCGTTTTTGGTATCTTTAGGCTTGTTTTTGCCACTCAACAGTGTCGGCAGATAGGAAACCTATAACATGGCGTGTTATCAACAAAACCGCCTTACAGTGATGGCAAAAGCCTGAAACATACACTATTACGAATAAAAAAAGCCACACTGATGGCCACGTATCTGTCCAAGAGCATTGTTAATGCCATTGTTATTGGAAACATGGACGCCAAATTGATAACCACAGACAAATAAAATAATTCGAGATAAAAAGCAATGAACAAAGGAAAACTACTCTTTGTGCCCTCTGGCGGACTGGCTAACAGAATGCGCGCGATGGCCTCGGCCTGGCAAATGGCTCAGCATACGGGGGTGAAAGTCGAGACGATTTGGTTTTGCGACTGGGCACTAAATGCGCCGTTCCGCGCTATTTTCGCACCCATTGAGTACAAAGAAATGACAGTGCGGGAAGGTAGAACCTGGGAACTGCTTACGCTTGACCGCCCCAGAAAACGCAACTTGCGCATTCCGCTGCTATTTCAGCGACTTTGTTTTGCGCAACGCATAGACGAATGGCAGGTTACGCCCTTAAAAAATCAAGGCTTCGACTTTGACAATTGGGCCGCAGGAAAGAACAGCTACATGAGTTGTTATCAAGACTTTGGGGATGTGCCTAATAGTGTTTACAAGCTTTTGTTCCATCCCGTTGATGCTGTTATCAACGAAGTGGAAAGCTATCGCAAACGCTTTTCTCCCCATACCATCGGTATGCACATTAGGCGAACCGATAACCAGGAGTCGATAGAACGCAGTCCGCTTAGCTTGTTTACTGATGCTGCCCAACGAGAAATTGACCTTCACGAGGATACACGCATATTTCTTGCAACCGACGATGAGCCTACCAAGCACGCCCTTAAAGCGCAATTTGGCAATCGCATCATCACTTCTGACAAACCTGCTGCCCGCAATGGCATTGCAGGAATAAGAGGCGGACTGGCAGAAATGTGGACTTTAGCTGCCACATCAACTATCTATGGTTCGGCAGGGAGCAGCTATTCGGTTATGGCTGCTAAGATTGGTGAGAACCAGCTACAGGTGTTAACCCAAGAAAAAACTAACAAATAGAACCTCAAACAAAAGAGGAAGGCCAATTAGCAAGATGACAACATAACCTGTTGACAACATTACGCAGCAGCTAACGATAACAAAAGGCGAATAGATAAAAAAAGCGTGGGCGAGGATATCAATGTAATGATAACCTCGCCCACATGCCTTTCTTTATACTTATAACTTGGAGAGCCTAAAAACAGCAACCTCCCTACTCCAACAACAAACTACTTACCTGGGCAACGTTAAGCGCCCAACGATAATCATAGCGTTCGGTGGCCAGACTTTCATCGCAGGTTAGCGTCATACCGTGCGCCTCAGCCCTTAGTTCAAGCAGTTCGCCAATCGTTATTTTCTCTTCCAACTGCTTAAGAAGTGCCTCTACCTTGGCAGCATCAACACCCAAAATGGTTTGCGAAGTATAGGGCATCTCTAACCAAACTATCTCTCTTCGTGACACATTGAGTACACCAAACACCAATCCCTTAGACAAATTAGATTCGTCAACACGCACCATGTGCTGCACACACGATGGGTCGTAGGCCACGCCGTCTTCATCAGAGACACTCATAGGATGGGCCGAATTCATCCAGCCAACCATCAAATTGGGCGACAATGTACCACAAGAATAAGCATTGCAACTAAAAGTTACGTATCGTGCACCAGCTTCAGCCAGTTCGTTTAAGTTCAGTTCAACATATTCGGCCGTACCCACAAGCTCTGGAATATACTGTATATCGCCCGAATGTTTTGCTCCTGGACAAATGAGATTGAAGTAAGAACAGAATGCTGTTTCACCATTTTCGAAACCAATAGCAGCACTTAGGTCCATATCTAGATGTTGAGCGTGCAGGTCGTTGCCCCATTGCATAAACAATCTAACGGCATTGCCTTCGACATTAAAACGTGTTCCTGGTAAGGCACACGATGTGTCTTGGATGGTGCTAGACCTATCGCCAACGCCAACTGGCACCTGATAAAGCTTTGGGTCGATGTAAATCAAACCGCCAACGCTATGCGGTTGTTGTGCATATCGATGGTGCATGGTGTGCTTAAACAGTGTATTTACACAGTTCACCATCTGCTTAAGTTGCGCCTCATCATATTGAGCAAGCATGGCATTGGGGGGTAGTTGGTGCATAACGCCTGTTATGGGGCGAGCCAATCGTGTGCTCTGCTTTGAGAAATAAGTAGGTGCTGCATTGACTAACGATAACAACAGGCGTGAAGGAAGCTGATGAGCTACCGACTGAAATGCTGAAAGGGTGGCCTCTGAACCAAAGCGAAGCATGGTGGAATACAAGCAACGCGCAAACAATCCAGGCCTTTGGGTTAATAACGACAAGGTTTGCTCAGCGTTGTTTGTCCTTCGTGCCCCATCTAGCATGCCCAACCACGAGGGATAATCCTGGTGGTAAAACACGTCGAGCAATTGGGCTAGGCGTTCAAAGCCCTGCTTTTGGGCATATTCGGCCAGTCGCAAAGCTCTAATTATGCGCACCCACATTCCCCTTTTGGCGTGCATGGTCTCGGCTGCCTTATCTGCAGAGAGAGGGATGGCGTTCATCCACGTGGCCACTAGTCGGCAATAAGCCCTATTATACTTTAATTTCAGTTCGTTACGCTTGTCCTGCTCTGCCTTGTTAGCCATGTTTCCCCCTTCAGACACATACCAATTCACACCTCGCGCATGCGCAATGAGTGTTCGTGGCTCAATAATTCGCGCACTACCAGTGTGTTCGTACCATATAAAACGCAGAATATCGGCAGGCGTTTCGAACAAACGAGTGGCTTGCAGACCCTTTCCAGCAACAACCAAAGCCTTAATTGCCAACATCAAAGTTTCTTTCATGCCAATGCTAACATCACTGGGCAAATCAAATAAGACGAGTAATTGCGCCACTGTGTCGGCCTGCGTGGCGTCTAATGGTGTGGGCGAAGTAAGCAAGGTGCGGAGTTCGCGCTCCAAATCAACGCGCGTAAAGAGTCGTAGAGGCTTGGATTTATCTCCCTGCCCCTCGTAAATGAAGGTTGAGGCGACAAACGGTGTTCCGCAATAAGGACAACCGTTGTATCGTTCTAAAGGGAAAGTGCCATAGGGAATAAAGTGTCCACAAGGCAATGTTGTACCCTCTAACTTGATTTTGCCTTTAAACCTGTTGGCCACATAAGTGATAAAATGGTCGATAAGGCTTTCTTGTGTAGGCGTACCCCATCCCTTTACCAAGGAAGCCCAGTTCTGTTTCAAACGCAAAACATCAGCCATCACCACATAAACATCCTCGATTTGCTTGGTAGACGCCCAATAAAACGCCTGTAACAAATCTTGTTCTACACTATATCCAAACTTGCTAAGACGCGAAACCAAGGTCAATGCAGATGTTGTTGGCTCGTGGTGCTGCTTTATCTGTTGACTATCAATATCTATAAATAGGGCTTCGTAGCGCAAAGCCACTTTGTTTGCTATGATGTTGTCCATGCTGTGGGATTGTTGATGCTGATGATATTCCAAGCAGTTAAAAATAGTGGCAAGAGCATTTTGCTTGCCAGGGGCTTATGCTTTGCTCTGAAGCCGCGGTTTTTAATTTATTGATTAATTGATGATTAAACTAGATGAGGTCTACAGCCTTAACGTTAAAAAACTTACTATCAACTAATTAGGGGCAATGTTATTGAAGAAAAGACACTTCTAGAGATGAATGAGGACATAGCCCAGCTAAAAAAGGGTGAGAGGGCGGTAATTGGTGGTCTAAAATTCCTATGTATTTGAAGTAAGACCAACTTGACCGTCCCCCTTTCCCTTGATATATTTCGTCTAAAAGGCTTGCAGTGGTGCAAAACTAGCCCATACGCACTTACTTATAATAAGACACAAGAGAGATTGATACCTTTTTTGAGCAGCATTGATTACGCCACATTCTTCCTAACCCTTAATCACCGCAATGGGCAATAGTCGGGTTTTCACCTTTATCAGGTCTGTTTGGTTGGCAATAACCTCTTCAATGTCCTTATAAGCACCTGTTGCCTCCTGCATATCTTTTTGCGAACGTATGGCATGAACAATGCCTTTGGCCTCAAGCTGCGACACTTCGGCCTGCAAATCAAGCGATGCAATGGCAGCAGTTCGGCTTAAAACGCGACCCGCGCCATGCGAACAAGAATTGAACGAAGACGCATTGCCCAAACCTTCAACGATATACGAGGCCGTACCCTGCGAACCAGGAATGATGCCTACCACACCTTGGCGAGCTAATGTGGCACCTTTGCGGTGCACAATAACATTCTGGCCGTGGTGGTTTTCCCACGCAGCGTAGTTGTGCGCGATGTTAATCATCGGTTCAAACGCAATGCCAGGCAGTGCTTCTGCAAGCACTTCTTGCACCCTTTGCATCATCAGACGCCTATTACATAACGCAAAATCTACACAATATTGCATTTCAGCCCAATATTTTTTAAATTCTTCTGTGCCTACAGGTAAAAAAGCCAGTCGCAATTTAGGGTCAACCCTGGTATGCCAACGCGCATTAAGCTGCTGAGCAAGCTTGTCGTAGTGTTCGCAAACCAACTTTCCAAGGTTTCGCGACCCCGAATGCAACATCACCCAGAGCCAACCATCCTCGTCTTTCTGTAATTCAATAAAGTGATTTCCTCCTCCTAACGTACCCACTTCGTAAACAATGGCTTCCTGTCTACGCTTCACCACCTCCATCTGTTCGATATGATGACCCTTGGGTAGATACTCTTGGGCTTGGGCTTCGGTGTGGTGGGTCATGCCCAAAGGAATGCGTTGCCTAATGCCATTCATGATTTGTTTTCTCAAAACCTCTTGCGAGATGTTAGAAACCTGATAGTTTGACTTAACTGCACACATACCACAACCAATATCTACACCCACAGCGTTGGGTATTACCACGTCTTTACAGGCCAGCACACCACCAATGGGCATACCCATTCCTGCATGCACATCAGGCATCATGGCAAGATGATGAAACAAGAAAGGCAAAGTGGTGAGGTTTTCTATCTGTTGCATTGCCTTAGCATCTACACTATTCGCCCATATCATCACAGGTTTGTTGTTTATTACTTTTGTTTGCATTGCTATTTATATATTTATAGGTTATAGGGAGTAGCAAGTGGCCTTCCCTTTTCGTTTGCAAAGTTCGATTAAGGGTGCGCAATGTTTCTGCGTAGTGAGAAAAATAAATACATTTTGTACTAGTTTTTTCATTTTTGTGCAGTCTACGCAAATAGATTGCGTAGAAACTAGCTATCTTTGTGACGATTTAATGCGACGAACTGTTTGATAAACGCATCATAGCTCATGCTTACATCACTGGTTCTACTGAACTATTGGTGTTTTTGCCTAATAAAAAGGAAAATCAACCATTGCTCTTCGCCCAACACTTTTTAAAGAAACAAATATAACGATGCCTGCTAACAAAAATGCACTAATAAGGTATAAAACCATAGACAACTGCCTGCGTAACCGCTATAGAAGATGGACACTAGACGACTTAGTAGATGCATGCAGCGATGCTCTGTACGATATGGAGGGAATCAGTAAAGGCGTGTCGGTTAGAACTGTTCAAGCCGATATACAAATGATGCGTTCGGACAAGTTAGGCTACAATGCTCCCATCGAAGTGTACGAACATAAGTTTTATCGCTATGCTGATGCATCGTATAGCATCAGCAATATGCCTTTGTCGCAAAACGATTACGAGGTGATGCAAGAAGCAGTGGATATGCTAAGACAGCTTGAAGACTTTGACCAGTTTACTGAAATGAGCGACGTTGTGAACCGACTGCAAGACCATTTGGCCATTGTACGTAACCGACGTAAACCCATTGTGCACTTTGATAAGGTGACTAACCTGAAAGGGTTACGACTGCTTAACCCTCTGTATAACTACATTGCACAAAGGCAAACCTTACGAATTATCTACCAATCTTTCTCTGCAAAAGAACCTATAGAGTATGTTTTATGCCCCCATCTGTTGAAGGAGTTTCGCAACCGCTGGTTCTTATATGGCTCTACAGCAAACAACTTAACGCTGTTTAACTTGCCATTAGATCGCATTGTGAAGGTGGAACCAAGCGATAAACCATATCGAGACAATCCCAATTTTGACCCTGAACGATTTCATGAGGATGTTATCGGGGTGAGCAAAAATATTGGCGACAAACCTAAACGCGTGGTGTTTTGGGCTGATAGTAATCAGGTTGGGTATATTTGCACAAAACCGCTACACTCATCACAACGCATTGAGGACGAAAATCCTGAGGAAGGAGGTTGTGTTTTCAGTATTAACGTGGTGGTGAATTTCGAACTTTACTCGGTACTAATGAGCTATGGCCCTGGTATCAAGGTGATTTCTCCACAAAAAGTGGTTAGACACATGCGCAACTTGATGAGTAAAGCGCACTGGCTTTATAACAAAGAAGAGAAAATACAAAGTAAGGAAAACAAGTAGGCGCTGGGCCGTATTAACCGAAAAACAAGCTGCAAACTTAAAGAAAATAGGTAAGGAAAGGTGGTGTAATCGTTAATTAGGGAGAAAATGATGTTTTAAATTGCTTGAAATACCTGATACTTACAAACAAACAAGCGAAAAAATACACCTTTACAACACGTAACGGGGATGTAAGTCTAATTAAATACATAGCAAAAGTCCCTAAATCACTTTTCTTTCCTAATCCACAACTGCATGACACACCCTAAATCGCTTTTCTTTCCTAATCCACCAGTTGCCGATCTATAACCTTTTAGACGCTGTTCTTTTATTTTTGGGGTGCTATACATGCTATTTTGCCTCGCATTTGGCTATGTTAGTGGCATATTTTACTAAGCTAGTCACACATTTTGAGGCAGTTGGCCTTTCATTTGGCTGTTCAAGTGGCAAATTATACTAAGATAGTCACACATTTTGAGGCATTTGGCCTTTCATTTGGCTATTTTAGCGTAGCATGTCACTGAATTTTGAGTTGAATTTAGCAGCGTATATCAGGGTGTTTTGCAGAAAGACCGAATGCTTAATTGCAAATTACATCTGAAAACTGTGAAGTTAATGTATTAAGCCACCGCTATACATCCCATGCTATTGTTATTTCACTAATACTTAAACAATGAAAGATCATGAAAAATGCGGCCTTTACACACCAAGACGCAGGCGAGAACTACGGATGGGTGGCATAAAGGACTAAGAATTATGCCATCTTTACACACCTGCAAAGCAAGAGATGGTAGTAAAACGAGCTATTTTCAAATATTA
>NZ_BAIZ01000037.1 GCF_000613445.1 Hoylesella shahii DSM 15611 = JCM 12083 | reverse complement strand
CTATGTAGCAGTTAGCATGGTAATATGTAGCAGTTAGCACGCTAAAATGCTATCTTTTACACCAAAAATGCTGCTTTTAGCACGCTAGAAGGTGGTTTTTACCCAAAAAAAAGCATCGTTTTCGACTTAAAACTCTAAGCAACAAGCATTTATAAAACTTGCGAAATACGCCCAAAAATCGGAGCAACATAGGCGCAGCGAGCAAAGAAGGGCGTAATAAAGTTAAAATTTGGTGCGATATTTTTACAAAACAACAATTGTTTAACCCCGCTTTCGCATCACAAAAGCCAGCATCTCGTTAAACACATCCACGTTGGCCAACTTCATGACACCCAAATAAAGCACGCCAGCCACAACCACGCGCACAGCCAAAAGCAAAGGCAACAACGTGATTTGCTGGGTTAAAAACCACGTAAAGACCATAACACCAAGGGCAGCAAGGGCAAAGGGGAGCGTGTCGCGAGCAAGAAACCGAAACTTGTAATCGGCCAAACGGCGCGCAAAAAATCCCCAAACACCAAAGCAAAGAATGTTAAGCACCACAAGCGTGCATATCATACACTTGATGCCGAAGGGATAAAGCAACAGCATAGCCAACACTTGAGACACCACCAAACCCAAATTGACATAAAGATATACCGAAGAGCAGCCCTTGCTTATCACCAAATTGGAAAGCAAAAACGACAGCGGAACAAACGCACCACTAATACAAAGCAGGCGCATAAACTCGGCACTCTGAGCCCATTTGCTGGTGATGGCCACGAGAATGAACTCGTGCGACACCATGCCCAAACCAAAAAGCAAGGGGAAAGAGAGAAAAGAAGCCAGGCGCATCATCTTGCGAAGCACGCGCAATTGCCGTTCGCGCTCGCTGCCCACATCCACCAACACGGGCTGCGCCACCTGTGTTAGCATGCCTTGAATTAAGAAAAAGGCCTTGGAGTGCCATTGATAAGCCTGATTGTAGGCACCTGTGCTAGCAGCCGAATAATAACGACCCAACAAAAGGTTCATCACATTGTTGTTGATGTCGGCAAGAATGGCCGAGAATAGCAGTTTGCTGCTAAACTTAAACATGCGCCTAACAGGGCCGAAATCTATCTGGAATGTGGGTCGCCAGTGCGAGTAATGCCAATAAAGCAGCGTGTTGAGCAGCACGTAAAGGTTGGTTTGGGTGGCCAACGACCAATAAGCGTAGCCCTTCCACGCCATGAACACACCCGTGAGACTCGACACGATGGTGCTGGTGAGATTGGCTTTGGCCACCTGCTTGGCCATGATGTGCTTGGCCAAATAGGCCGACTGGGCTGTGCCGAAGCTAGAGAAGATGAGCGAAAGAAAAGCATAACGGCACAAGGTACTAGCTGGGGCGTGTGGTAATAATGGGCAATGAGCGGAGCAGACAAGAAAAGCAGGGCATAAAGCGCAAGGCCCATGCCGATATTAAACCAGAAAACCGAGTTGTAATCGCTGTGTTCGGGTTGTTTGAGGTTGTTAAGGGCTGCTTTGAAGCCACTGTTTTGCAGTTCGTTGGCCACAAGCGAAAACACACTAATCATGGCAATCATGCCATAATCGGTGGTGTCGAGCAATCGGCCCAGCGCAATACCCACGGCCATGCCGATGAGTTGCATCAGCAAATTGTTTATTGCGCCCCAAAATAAGCCCTTAGCTGTTTTCTCTTTTAATGATTCCATAATGGCTTGAAGTGATGGCCAGGTGTGGGCTGGGCAACGATTGGCTGCCCTAAGTGCCCCATATGGCCAGGTGTTAAGCAGATGCAAAATTAGCACATGTAGGCAAAACCACAAAGAAAAGGGGGGAGTAAAAACGGCTGTAAGGCCAAAGCCTTGGCTGTAAAGCATGTTTTTGGAGGCAGAAGTATTGTGCAAGACAATGCCTAAGAAGAGCAAAAGCCACCAAAAACAAAAAGGGGAGAAGCGCAATTACGTGCACTTCTCCCCGTGGTTGTAAACGGTTAGCCCTACAAGATGGCACTACCACCAGCAGACTTTAGCGCTGCCGGGGTACCATCGCAAACAAATGTGCGGGCCAAGAGCCAGAAACTATTCGGGACAGCGAACAGCATCAACAAAGTTAGGCGTTTGTCCATCGGGCCAAGAGAAGTAATAAGCATTGAAGCCATTACCCGTTAGGTCGGTAACAACCCATTTATTGCCCTGTGCTTGTGCCTCGTTAAAACGCCAGTAGGCCACCAGGTCTTTCGAAGTGGGGTCTACCCAGCACACATTGTTCTTGAGTTCGGCAGCCGTTCTGGCAGTAGCCCAAACGCGCGCCTCGCTAACCCATCCTTCCATACATCTGTCGTCGTTGGCCGATTGTCCGATATAGAACAAGTCGTTTTGTCCATAAGCGTTGGCCAGATTAATTGTTCGGCGACTATCTGTTGTTTCGGCTTGCAGTTCGCCATTGATATAGATGTACTTTTTGCCTGTTTCGCCATTGTAAACACAAGCCAAGTGCACCCATTTATCATTAGGAAGCACATCGCGCGAGTCCATGTGGTTGGGGTCGCCCAGCTGTAATTTCCATCCATCGGCAGCACTTCCAGCCGTTCTTAAGCAGAGATTTTCTTCCAATCCCATAACCGAGTAGCACCATTTTACGCTCGAGGAGTTCATTTTTTTGAACCTTACGCGCGCCTCAAAGGTAACACTCTTCATGGCATGCGTGTCGAAACGTCCTGTGTTGTTGCTAAAGTCGGCATAATAGAAACGCCAAGGTGCATCCAAGTCGGCCGCTTTGGTAACAATAACCTGATTAACCACCACGTAGATGGTGCGCGAAGCCTCGATAACAGGCATGCTAGTGCCCTTCACACCGTCAATACTAATGGGCAGAACATAGGTGGTACCAAACTTCATTGCATCGCGATTGATGATGGTGAGCCTAGTGCCCATCTCCGAAATGTGCTTACCTTGAGCTATGGTTTGGGCAGCATTTTCCAGTTTATATGCCTCTTGAGGCAGCAACTCATAGTTTTTGTGATGCTCTTTGTTGAAAGCATCCACCAGTTCGGGTGCAGCTTTGAGCGTAACAGTGGTGTTCTGTTCCACCGTTTCGCTAGCCGCCACGTTCACAGCGATAGCCGAAGGCACATCGTCGACGGTGAGAGTGGTGGTAACCTCTTTGCCTTGCGTACCCACGATGTAAAGTCCGTCGTAGGTTTTAATGCCGTTGCTGCATGCAGTAGCCACGAGAATGGCAAGCAACGCGGGCAGTTTTGTGATTATTTTTTTCATTGTTGCGTTCCTTTTTTAGGGTTTAGTGGTGTCGGCGTTGTCGTTATGTTTTTGCATAATTTGTATAGCCTCGCGGGTAAACTTATAGTTGGGCGAGTTGTCGTAATCGTTCTCCATGTGATAAGTTCCGCATCCGCCCTTTCGTGTGGCTTTTTTACCATTGTATTCGGGTAAGAAACTAGCCATACCAAGTATAGAAGGAACGCGCGTTTTGCCATCTTCGAGCAAGTGACCAACACCGCCATTGGCAGCCATACCACCTTCGAAGGTTTCGGCGAAGATGTATTGTTCGGGTTTCCATCCACGTGCGGCCGCCCTATTGAAGCGATTTTGCAGGTCGTAATAGCTTCGGCTATTGTAGCTTGCACCACACCGTAGTTGAAATACTCGGCCAATTCGGGTTTAACATCGTAAGGCACACCGTCGATGATGAGCAATTTGTCGGTTCCGCTCTTAGGTCCAATAAACTCTCCCAGCTTCTTTACGAAGATTTCCATGTTGTCGCGGTAGTTGGGATACACGTTAGTGGGTCCCACAAGCGGACCAGTGAAGGGTCCACCAGCAGGGTCTTGGTAGCCCGGTTCATAATCGAGGTCGATGCCTTGATAGCCATAAGTATTCATTGTATCAATCAATGCCATGGCATAACGTTCGATAGCCTCACGCGTTACTTGGTCGTGGTTTTCGCCTTCGAGGAAATTTTGTGGAATTTTGTGAGCAAAGATGGTAAAGGTAACACGTGTCCCCTTTACGTTTTGCACATATTCCATATCCTCGCGGTCGTATGTTCCGCTCCAAATAGAAATAATATCGACGCTATCGGGCACGCTTTTGAGCGACCCTCTCATGTTAGGCGACTTGGTGTTCCATCCGCCAAACCAACCAAAAAACACCTCATGGTCGGTTCGTTGCTTATAAGCACGAAGGTCGGCATAATACTGTTCGCTCTTTACTTCGGGCTTAATGATTTCTAAAGCCTCGATGTTGGTGTTGCACGAAGCGAGTGTTGCCAGTGCAAGAACCCCAGTAGCAAGCCCCTTTAATATATATTTTGTGTACATTTTAAGCTAAGTTTGATGTATGAATGTAAATGAGTGATAGCCTCAAGGAATTTATTGTTTGTCCCACCAAAGGCTAGTTCCACCCGTATCTTCGCCTCCAAGCAGTTGCACAGCCTTCTCCACTTCGGCCTTATTGCCAATATATTCACTAGCGGGGAAGGGAACACGGCGCACCTGAATGTTGGTGTTAACCTTGCCATTACTAAAGTTATCAACAACGGGGAAGAGCTTAGGATAGCCCGTTCTGCGGAATTCGCTCCATGCTTCTTGTCCAAGAGGATAGATAGCAATCCATTTTTGGGTAATGATGCGTTCTAGTTTCTTAGCGTCGGTGGCGTTATCGTCCCATGCAGGCGTGATATCCGATGGAGCATCGGCAGCAGGGAGTCCTCTCATTCCAGCGTAAGCGCTGGGTGTGTTGGTGCTAGCTAGGTAGTTATCAGCACTGTCAGACAATCCATGTTGTGCCAACGAGGTGCGCACACCCTCTTCGTAAAGGTCTTTAGCAGTGCCACCCATGTTCCATCCTAGCAATGCACCTTCGGCTCTAAGCAACCACATCTCGGCCGCATTCATCCAAACATAAGGTGTGGAACGTGTGATAGTGGGTGCAGAAAGCTTTTCGTTGCCTTGGAAATTTTTGCCATTGCGCATACCATTACGCATACCTCGATACTGTCCATCAATAGCAGGAGCAAAGAACTTAGACAAACGGGGGTCGCTAAAACCGTTAAGGTAAGCATCCATTGATGCACCCATGCGGTCTTCGTTGTAGCCCTCGGTGCTATAAATATTATAGAAGGGGTTGTTATACGTAAACGAGAGCGCTCCCACGGTTTGCATTACGGCATTGTCTTCGTTTTCTTCAATCACACCATAATCGTTGTTTACGGCAGCTTCGGCCAGTGCTTGAGCACCATCGTAAGCCTTATGGCAGCGAATGGCCAAGCGAAGTTTGAGCGAATTGGCAAAACGAATCCACTTTTTAAGGTCGCTTCCGTAGATAAGGTCGAAATTGCTGAGAGGCTTAGCACTGGGGTTAAGTCTGTCGAAAGCCGTTAGCACGCCAATGGCATGGTCTAGTTCGCTGAAGAAACGCATGTAAACATCCTTCTGCGAATCGTAGGGTACAGGCGTTTGCAGTCCAAAACGAGTGTAGGGGATAGGCCCATAGATGTCGGTTGTTTTATGCATAGCCTCAACCTTCACCACTTCGCCCACGGCAAAGAGCACACTCGAGGAGTCGGTTTTGAGTCGCAGTTGTTGCCAATTGCTCATCACCTTGGTGTAAGCCACCGAGAAAGGGCGGTCTTTCCAGCCATCGGGGAACACATAAGTAGTAGCATTATATCCACCCTCCCAGCTTTGCGTGCCAGCATAATAGCCAGCATACATATTGCCAAAGAGGTCTTCTGTGAGCTGAAAATCGTTTTGGTCTTCGGCCACCACGTTGCGTTGCAGCGTGGTAAGATAAGTTCCGTACAAGTTATCTTGCGCCAAACGACTAACGTGTACCTTGTCGGGGTCGTCGTTAAGACTAGAGTCGAGACAGCCATATATAGGCGTGCACAACGCTACAAGTGCACATAGCTTTATGAAATGTTTATTCATTGTTGCTTGTTTTAAGATGTTTGGTTAGAAATTAACCTTCACGCCGAAGCCCAAACTACGCTGGCTGGGAGGCATAAAATAGTCGAACCCTTGATAATAGGTGCCAGTGTTGGCGGTTAATTCTGGGTCGAAGGGTGCTCGATTGTAGAGCATCAGCAGGTTATGTCCAGTTAGCGACACATTCACTTTTAGCTTATTGGCAAACCAAGAAGCAGGAAGGTCGTAAGAAATAGACATCTCGCGCAGTCTAACATTCGTGGCACTGTATGCGTAATGAGCCAAAAGGCCAGTACGTCCGCCAGCAACCACACCGTAATATTGCTCTGCATTGATTAAACCATTGTTTACTTTCACACCTCCAGCGTCGCGAGCGTCGGCCGTTTGTTGAGAAACACCAAACTGGTCCATGAGTGCTTGCGTGGCCGAAACCACTACTCCACCTACGCGTGCATCGAGCATGAAACCCAATTCGATGCCTTTCCAAGCAAAGGTGTTGCGCAATGAGATGTTATAACGTGGTGCAGCCGAGCCCACTTTCACAAAGTCGTTATCGTCTTTTTGTACACCGCCATTTGCAAGGATGTTGCCTTGATAGTCTTGTTTAAGATGAGAAGCATAGATATCCGACATTGTTCCGCCTTGGCGAAGAATCATTTTGTACGATTCGGCCGATGAAACTTCAAACTCTGTTGGTGCTTTCACCGTGGTGTTTGTGGTGTGGTCGGTTACGTATTCGGGCAAAAGTTCTTTGATTTCGTTGCGGTTGAGCGAGTAAACCAGGTTTGCAGTCCAGTCTACAGGACCTAATTTCTGGTTGTAAGTGGTGCTAAGTTCAATACCCCAGTTGTTCACCTTACCAGCGTTTTCGTAGGCAAACTCGTATCCAGAGCTAGGAGGAAGCTTGTAACGGAACAGTTGGTTGTAGGTGTTACTATTATAATAGGTGGCGGCAATGTTGAGTTTGTTGCCAAAGAGGCGCAAGTCCATACCCAATTCAAAGGCCTTTGTCATCTCGGGTTTGAGGTGATAAGCGGGCGTATGGGCGTTGCTGGTGGGAGTTCCATTAGAAAGAGCCACCGCATCGCTTGTGAGATAGGGTGATGGGGGGTTACCCACTTGGGCGTAACTACCACGTATCTTCCATAGTGAGAATATCTCTTTGGGCAAGGGAAGCACCTCGGTGAGGAGCACCGAAGCACCAACAGAGGGATAGAACACGTGGTTGCTGCCAGTGCCAAGCAACGTAGAGAAGTAGTCTACACGACCTGTGGCATCGGCAAAGAGGAAGTTGCGGTAGCCCACTTCAACCTTTCCGTAGAACGATTGCGTTTGTGTGTGCAGGTTGGCGTGCGCTGTTGTGCTCTCTGCAGGCGACATATTAGAGGGATGGAAGAAGTTTGGCACTCGCACAAGGTTGCCTTCGAAGGTCTTACTCTTATAACGCTCGTCGAAATAGCTACCTCCGAGGTTGGCCAATAGGTGCCAATCGTCGCCAAAACGTTTGTCTACGTTAACGAGGAAATCGAGATAGGTAGACGAATTCTTATCATCTTGCGTCATCCAGTTACCTGCTGGCTTAGAGAATAGTCCGTCGGTAGAGGCATAAAGTTTGCGTTCGAAGTCGGTATAAGCATTGTCCATGCGTGCACGACCTAGGATATTAAGCCACGAGGTGATGTTCCAGCGAGCCGAGAAGCTAGCAATGAAACGCTCGCGCTTGGTATCAAACTGGTTGCGATTAACAATCCAGAAGGGGTTTTGTATGCCAAGACCCATGTTTCCATAAGGCCAGTTCTGTGTTTTAAAGCTTCTAACGGCGTTAAACATTTCGTAAACGGCATAACGATTGATGTCGTCGCTGGGTGGGAAGAGGTAAGTGGGCACCAAGGGGTTGTAGAACATACCCTGGCCAATACCATTCTTCGTGTTCTGCTTTACGTAAAGCAAGGTGAAATCCAATTGCAACACATCCTTAACCACATCCCACGAGTTGCGGAATGTGAAGTTATAGCGATTGTAACGGTTGTTGGGCACAATGCCACCTGCATTAACCGCACCTGCTGAAATATGTGTTTGACTGGTTTCGCTACCCGTAGACAGCGCCACAGAGTTAGAAACATTGAAACCCGTTTTAAAGAAATCGAGGGGATTGTAATTAGAAGGGTTATCCAATTTCTCGCCCCAGCTAGCAAATTCGCCTTCCTTTCGTCCATAGGTGTTTTGGAATTTGGGCGTTACGAATGGGCTTGAGAAGGTGGTACTGTTAGAGAACGACACCTTAGGACGACCCACTGTGCCTTTCTTTGTGGTGATAAGGATAACACCATTGGCACCACGATTACCATAAAGAGCAGCAGCCGAAGCACCCGTTAGCACCGACATGCTTTCGATATCATCGGGGTTGATGTTTGAAATACCATCGCCGTCGGCCACTTCAACCGACTCGTAGAAGTTGTCGCTTTGCTTTGTGCGTAGTCCTTGCATGGGAATACCATCAAGAACATATAAGGCATTGTTCTCGCCGAATAGCGATTTGGTACCGCGCATCACCACTCTTGACGATCCACCCACGCCCGAAGCGTTTTGATTGATGGTTACACCGGCTATTTTTCCAGCCAAAGCGTTCACAAAGTTGGCGTCTCTCACGCGCGTAACCTCACTTCCCTTGAGGTCTTGCACATTGTAAGTAAGGGCCTTTGCTTCGCGTTTAATACCCAAAGCCGTCACCACCACCTCGTTCAGTAACTTCTTGTCTTCTTCCATAACGATGGTCATGGGCGACGTGGTGTTCACCTTTAGCGTTTGTGTGGCATAGCCCACATACGACACTTCGATGGTTTCTCCATCGTTTGCTTGCATCGAGAAATGTCCGTCGATGTTGGTAATGGTACCTCCTTTGCCGTCTCTGCTCCTCACGCTAACGCCAATCAGCGGTTCGCCATTGGCATCTGTCACCGTTCCTGATACGGTTTTGCGCGTTGTTTGTTGCAAAGATGTTGCATTAGGATGCGTGTTGCTTGTGGTAGCCATGGCCCATGTTGTGGGCGAGAGCACCAAACAAGCCAACAGAGCAGCCCTATTTGCAATGGGCTGCAATGCGTTACAGTGTTTAAGCATCTTCTTATTTATTATTGTAATGATGTAGATAGTTTATCTATTTTGTTTTTAGTAAATTGCGATTGCAAAGGTATAATATTTATGTGATACGTGCAAATAAAAAGGACACCATAGAAAACACACTGTTTTTACATGTTGATAGCACAACATTTGCTCTTGTTTACATTGTGTAACAAGCATTAGCCTATTTGTTTATTCTACGCTGCATAAACCTTGTTACAACAAGAAAAAAGACGATTTAAAGTTTATTATCGCGTGTATTATTTGCCGATTGTTTTACGTATGAATATCCACTGCAACCCGCCAACACACAAATCACAGCGTGCATAAATGTTAACGACCAAACATTTCGTAATTCTTCACTTGTATTGTGCCTTACTTGTCAGTCAACTTATGAATATAAAAAAAGGGATTCCGCTGAATCCCAACCTTTTGTTAACCTTAAATCTAATACCATGAAAAACACAATGCAAAGGTATTAAATATTATCGTGAATTGCAAATTATACAGATATTATTTCTTATATTACGCGCAAATTTAACGTTTATCAACTGTTTGGTGTTTAAAATGCATAAAATGAGGACGTTTGGGATAGTAATGGCAATATATTTTGATACATAATGGTGTAGAAAATAATTTACACATTATAACGAAAAGACTACAAAATTGATTGATTTATCCCCAAAATGGGCATTAAATATTGCGTTTAGTCGGGATTTTGTGGCTAACACATCTGCCTGATGCTGCACATACGGAATGGTTTGGTTTGATAATTACGCGCGCTTTAAAGCCTAATAACGCCTATGCTCAACACAATTGCACACTTTCGCCTGTGTTAAACATCATCATTATGTAGAGATATCCTACTTATTATCCTATCTTTGCACCATGTTTGATAAAGACGAATAACAATTTAATTAGATATATGATTCAGGAAAATAAAATGGCGCAGTGCGCACGCTATGAAAAGATGGTTCAAATGCTGTTATCTCTATTGTCATTGGGGGCACAATCCTCCCACCAGCGCAAACGCCACGTTAGCAGATTTGCTTATTTGCTGCTTGCCATGTCCCTCTCTATCTCTGCGCAAGCGCAAATGCTTTTCTCGGAAACAATGACGATGGAAATTGATAGTACTAAGACTTTGCAAGGCTCATTGCTGCCCGTGCTCGACTTTAAAACTGAGAAAGAGAATGTGATAACCCTGAAAAACACCGCCAATCTTAACCTGCTGATTAACAAAAATCGCGTGGTGAACCTTATCAACAAACTGGAGTTTTCGGCTTATGGCAAAGAAGTTATGGTGAGCGGTGGATATGTTCATGCCGAATTTCGCTATCTGTTGCAGCACGCTTTTGAGGTTTACCCCTACGTTGAGTCGCAATGGGCTGGCAGTAGAGGCATGAATTATAAGATTTCTACTGGATTGCAGTCGCGCTACCGATTGGCAAATACGAAGCATTTTTTGATGTTTGCCAACCTTGGTTTGTTCTACGAATTCGAGAAATGGGAATATCCCGACCCTCCTGCTGGCGTTAGTAGTCATGCTTATAGCCGCAGTATTAAGAGCCATTTATCGGTAAGCTTTAGGCATTCTATTGGCGAACACTGGCAATTAACCACCACTCTTATCTACCAAGCCAAGCCCGATAGCTACCTTAAAAGTGCTCGATTGGGCGGTGCTGCCGACTTAGCTTACCGCATTACGCCAACTGTTGGTGTGCGTGGCACATATCGTCTTATCTATGATACGGCGCCTATCGTACCCATTCGCAAAGATTATAACACGGTTGAGGCAGGGCTTGACATCTCTTTTTAACTTCAATGGGGTGTTACCAAGGGCTTTTGTGTGGCCTTTGCCACTACTTTAGCGCGCTGCTCAGTGCAATAGCCCATACAATCATGCTATAAACGCCTATATAATAGGTATAAAAGAGAGGGGGATCGGCAAGTTTTCTCAACTGCCAATCCCCCCCCATGAAATATGTATTTTACCAACTAACTTTCGTTATTACTTCAGGTAATATTTGTTGGTTACTTTGAAATCGTCGTCAAATTCGTAAACCAAAGGTGTACCCGTGGGTATTTCCACGTTGATGATTTCTTCGTCAGAGATGTTCTCAAAATACTTAATGAGCGAACGCAACGAGTTGCCGTGAGTGCAATAAACACGCGCTTGCCTTCCATTACAAGGGGTTTAATCTCGTTTTCAAAGTAAGGAACAGTACGTGCAATGGTATCTTTAAGGCTTTCGCACATAGGAACATCTTCTACAGGCACATCGCGATAAGCGGGATTTTTGCGTGCTGAGTACACGTTATCTTCTTCCATCATAGGTGGACGCACGTCGAAACTTCTGCGCCAGATATGTACTTGCTCCTCGCCATACTTCTCTGCGGTCTCTTTTTTGTTAAGACCTGAGAGGGCTCCATAGTGGCGTTCGTTTAGTCTCCACGACTTAATAACGGGCAACCACTCGCGTTCCATCTCCTTCAGTACTATTTGTTGCGTGTTGATGGCACGCTTCAAATAAGAGGTATAGCATACATCAAAGTCCAAGCCAGCTTCTTTTAGCAACTCACCTGCACGCTTTGCTTCTGCCTTTCCCTTTTCAGAGAGTTCCACGTCTACCCAACCTGTGAACAGGTTCTTTTGGTTCCACTCGCTTTCGCCATGGCGAATAATCACTAGTTTTTTCATACGAAGTGTTGTATTATATATATAAATAATGTGTAAGCTTACAAAGTGCAAATTTATATATTATCAACCGCTTGGGCAAGCGCTACCTATTGGGGTGTAGTGAAAAATAGTTAAATCATCGAATAATGTGCTTTTCGTGTCTTATAATTATTTGTTAAATCATCTCTTATCCTTTCTTCACCCTGCTTTTGCCATCCCTTCTCCATGCATCTGCCTAGTTTATCCTCGTTTTTTGTGGCTTTTTTCGTCTTTTTATCCTCCTTTTCCCCTCCCTTTTGTCTTAACATTCGTTCGCCAAAGGTATATAAACCAATTAAAAAACTTAATCTTTTTTGTATTTGTTCGTTAAATAATGCGTATATTTGCAGAAAATAAATGAGCGAACAACAAATATCGCGCCACATCACCTAGCCGAGCTTCATCTCAAATGCATGCTAAGCCTGGATATGGGGCGCAAATATTGGCAATCTTAGCTATGACCGAGAACGAATTTCGCAACTATTTCCACGAGCTCTACCCGCAATTGGCCTGCTATGGCGCAAAGTTGCTGGGCGATAACGACGTGGACGATATGCTGCAAGTGGCTTTCTTGGAGCTTTGGCACCGACGTACCAACATCGCTAAACCTGCTCATGTGCGCGCATTTGTGTTTCGCAGCGTCTACACCCAAGCGCTTAACGTGCTGAAACATCGTGGTGTAATGCGGCGTTTTTCGGCTGAAGCCACCGAAATAGAGGAGCAACGGGCCGCACTTTTATCGCCCGAAAACTGCGATGTGGCGCTGAATATGGCTTACAAAGAGCTAAATACTAAAATCGAAACAGCCATCTCGCAGCTGCCTCCTAAAAGCAGAGAGGCCTTTACCCTTAGCTATCTGCACGATATGAAGAGCAAAGACATCGCCCTAGAAATGAATATCTCGGTGAGAACGGTGGATGCACACATCTACACGGCACTGAGACAGCTGCGCAATAAGCTGCAGCTGGCCGACCTTTACAGCGACTAACCGTCGCCTTCTCTTACCATGACCACATGCTGAGCGCTAATTTCGCCCACAAACTACATAATACTACAAATATTAAATAAAACAATCATCATAAACCACCTCCCACACACAGTGCTAAAACTGTGCTGCACAAGTGTTAAACCCAAACAACCCCCCACCCTCAAACACCTCAAAGGCGCGCCCCATGGCTCACAACCTCTCTGCCTAAGTGCCACAAAGGTGTTTAAACAGCAATATTTCCAGAACCTAAAGCAATATTTAACGGGGCTAACCCCCAACACAACACTTATAAAACTATAAACAATGAAAAGGAAATCTACTCTGATGGCCTTAGCGCTAACGGCAATCGCCCTTACAGCGCAAGCACAACGAACGCCTACGCATCCGTTGGACATCGCAACTACCGATGAAACCAACTGGATCAACACGTTCATGAACTGGCAGCCGGGTAAAACCATCGGCAACGTATCGCGCATCGACGATGAATTTTTTATCTCGCGCGTTAAACCTAAAAAGAGAATTGGCGAAGCCAACGGCGACTATTCGGCCGAAACGGGAGCCGACAGCAACCGCAAAATGTGTCTTTGGACACCCCTAGACGACCCAACGAGTACCTGGAAAGCCTTCCCACGCTATTGCTTTGAGGGGGATAACTTCAGCCTTTGGAACTATCTAGACATTCATGGCAACTGGACTGCTCCCTGGATTAGATGCTCGGCCGGTCTTGCTGACGTGGCTGCGAAGAATGGTGTTAAGGTTGGAACGCTCATGTCTATACCTTGGCAGGTGCGCATCAACCTCAATTGGGGATCGGGCACGCACGAAACCACACTGAGAAAACTTACCGATAAAAATAGCCAAGGCAAGTATAAGTACGCTGCCAAACTGGTGCAGTATATGAAATATTATGGCGTTAACGGCATTGGCGTTAACTCTGAATTTGTTTCCGACCAAAATTCGATGGACCGCCTGATTAACTTCTTCGCCGAATGTCACGAAGAAGGCAAAAAACAAGATTGGGAATTCCAAGTGTATTGGTACGATGGAACAAATAGTTCTGGTTCGATTACCTTCGATGCTGGTCTTGGCGAACACAATATCAAGATGTTTGGAACAGGCGAAAGACCTGTTACCGACATGCTTTTCTTCAACTATGGATGGAGCAAAGGTCAGCTCAACAACTCTGTTCGCAGAGCCGAAAGAGTGAACAGAAGTGGCTACGACATCTATGCTGGCTTTGATATCCAGGGCCGTGCCTTGCGTTTAAGAGGTGACGACCAAAGCTGGCGCGCCCTTTCTGAAACCAAAGCATCGGTGGGTTTCTGGGGTGCACACAGCCAAAGCTTGTTGCATCAGAGTGCCACCGACGACGGAACATCCGACCTTGCCATTCAAAAAGCTTACCTGTTGAAGCAAGAATTGTGCTTTAGCGGTGGTTATCGCAACCCCGCTTATCGCCCTAGCTTCACCGATGGATGTAACCTCTCTAATGCTTCGCTCAAAAATTTCCACGGCTTGGCATCGCTCCTAACGGCCAAAAGCACCATCACCGCAGTGCCTTTCGTCTCGCGTTTCAACCTTGGTAATGGCTTGAAATTCCGCAATGAAGGCGAAGTAACCTTCGACCACAAATGGCATAACATCAACACACAAGACCTTATGCCCACCTGGCGCTGGTGGATTACTAACGCCGAAGATAGGGTTGACGCTGCTTCTTACCCCTCACTCATCAAGGCTGAGCTTACTTTCGACGATGCTTATTTCGGTGGCTCGTGCTTAAGTATCGAGGGCAAAACGCCTGCTTCGCATGTGAAGCTGTTCAAAACCATGCTCGACGTAAAACCCGATTACACCCTCAGCATCACCTATAAAATGCCCGAAAACCCTGAAACACACGCTAAACTCTTCGTGGCTCTAAAGGGCGAAACGGCTAACTATAAAACGGTGAACATCCCTAACGAGGGCAAAGCCGGACAATGGGTTACCTTTACGGCCAAAATGAGCGACCTTGGACTCGCTGCCGACGCAACAGTGGCTATGATTGGCTTGAAATTCGAAAACACTCCTGCCAACTATAAGATGCTGGTTGGCGAAATGGCTTTGCGCAATCCTGCTCAAACTTTCAACACCAAGAAGCCCACAGTGGCCGAAGTACAAGTGCTTAGAGGTCGTTACAACGCTTTCGACTTCAAGATGCGCTATTATAGCGATGATGGCACGGGCACAACCAAAACCTATAACGACGATGTTGACACCTGGTACTACGAAATCTATGTGCAGCCTAAAAACGGAAATGCACAGATGCTAACAGCTACTACCTCGTGGGCTGCCTACGTTGTGGATGCGCCTGTGTCGTCGGATAAAGACAATCGCATGATGAGAATGGGTGTTAGAGCTGTGTCGCCCGATGGCCTTCACCACTCGGACATCGCCTGGAGCGATTGGACCAATGTGGCCTACGACCAACCTTTACACACCGCTAAACTGAACAAGAGCGTTATTAAACCCGGAGAACCTTTCGTGGTGAGCCTCGAAGACCTTATCGAAGAGCCTGCTCAACGCTGGGAAATTATTCGTGCAAGCGACAACCAAACTGTGTTTAGCGCTCAAAACACCACTAGCTGCAACGTTACAATTAACGAAATTGGCGTTTACGACCTTAAGTTGGTTGATTCCGAAGGCAAAGAACACAACAATCGTGGCTTTATTCAAATCTCACCCGAAAGCACTGGCGCAGTGCCTCACATCGAAACTATTGCTGCTAGCAAGCAAAAGGTGGATAAAGAAGAGCAAGTGAAGTATAGCTACACTGGCAAACAAGGCAACGGTAAGGTGTCTAGAGGTCTTATTATCAACGACCCCAACATGTTCCGCATGCCTGCCGACCTGCAACAAGGTACTACTTATTCATACGCTTTGTGGTTTAAGGCCGACGGATTTAAGCACGACAAGCAGGGTACTAACCTCATTAACAAAAACACAATTAAAGACAGCTGGCTCATAACAACTGGGGCGACCTCTGGGTTACTATCCGTCCACAATGGAATGGACACGAAGCCAACGAAATTTCGTTTAACGTTATGGGATGGGAAGCACACGATAGTCCTAAGGAAGACATGATGTCTAAGGGCTATCAGGTTGTACCTGGCGTATGGACACACGTTGTTGTTACGCAAGAGGGTGGCATCCAGCGCATCTACTTCAATGGTAAGCAGGTGGCTAACGCTTTCTTCCATAATTCTAAGCGTCGCGAAGACCGCACCGACGATGGTCGCGTGAAACGTTTCGACAAGGCCGACATCTTTATTGGTGGTGGTAATGTGTACAAAGCTGGCTTCAACGGCGTTATTGACGAAGTACAAGTTTGGGACAAAGCGCTATCGCCCGAAGAAGTGAAACAATGCATGAACGGATTCGAAAAGGGCAAAGCTCCGCAAGGCTTGCGCGGATATTTCACCTTCGAAGAGAAAACCAACGATGGCAAATATGCTAACTGGGGTACTGCTGGCGAACAGTTTACTGGCGACGTAGTGGCTATTGCTCAAAGCGGTGGCGAAAAAACCGAAAATGCTTACTACGATTTGCGCGAAGATAACAACAATGTATTGGGCAATCCTGGCATTCCTGGAACGCTGGAAGTGAAGACCGAAGCGCTCTGGACGCTTGATGGCGCAAGGGTGATTGAGAAAGGCGACGTGGCTACTGTGACCTACGCTGCAGCTGGACACTATGGCGCAACACTCAAACTGGTTAACCGCTGGGGCGAAGACACCAAAACGGTGGCCAACCTGGTGGAGGTGACTAACACCACAAACAGCATCAACGGCGTAAATGCTGCTGATTTCGCCCTATATCCCAATCCTTTCGTAGAAAGTGTTAACCTGCGCTTTGCCGAAGCAGGTGTTTACACCATACAAGTGGCTACGGTTAACGGTGCTGTGATGCAAAACACCAAGGCCACAGCCAATGCTGGCGACGTGGTGAACGTGGCTATCACTGGCGCAAAGGGTCTTTACATTGTACGCGTTCTTAAGAATGGCAAACAATATAAGGCCGTGAAAGTGGTGAAAGAGTAAACGCTTTTATTCCATTTATTAACTGATGCATCTGCCCGATGTCGCTGCTTTGTGCACGGCATCGGGCTTTGTTGTGGATGAAACAGCACGCTAACCCTACGCATAAACTGACACAACGCTCCTTCTCACCTGCAATCTTTCAACCCAAATTGGTTATTTGCACCTAAACAGATTTTGTTATATGGTCGAACAGATTTACTGTTTTTGTAATGCAGGCGTAGCGGGCTACGTCGAGTTGCAAAGAGAGGTAAGATGCCGACAAGAAAATAAAAGCTGTTAGGAGACAACTCTAAAGTAAGAAGTTTTGAACATGGTGGTCTATAGACCGATTGAGGTTCATAACGCCACATACAAAACCAATCTTTGAGCTTAAACCCATATTGGTTATTTGCACCTAAACAGATTTTGTTATATGGTCGAACAGATTTATTGTTTTTGTAATGCAGGCGTGGCGGGCTACGTCAAGTTGAAAGAGAGGCAAGATGCCGACAAGAAAATAAAAGCTGTTAGGAAACAACTCAAAAGAAAGAAGTTTTGAACATTGTGGTATATAACCCGATTGAGGTTTAAAAAGAAATTTCCTGCGCGGTAAACATATTTTACAAACAGCACTCAAAAGGCCAATCCTTTCTAGCGAAAAAGAGGTTGAAAAATGAGTATTTTACCACTATTTTCAACCAATATAATTTTGTTTTACATCCATTTTAGGAACACGAAACGCCATTTTGCACCATTTAGCCTTTCTAGAAGGTGGAAAGTTAGCGAATTTTCTCTCCCGCAAAAGCAGCTTTTAATAGCCAAAAACATGCTTTTTAACACGTTTATTGCCTTTAACCACCAGTTATTCTTCAAAACTGGCGATGCATAAAACTCGCATACGGCATGAAAAATAATGCATCCGCATTGCGTTTTGCACCATTTCACCTTGCGTTTAGCACCATTTAGTCTTGCATTTTGCTGCTAAACGCACGCCATTTTGCAGCAGATAGCACAGCGTTTTGCTGCTATTTACAGTGCATTTTGCTACTATTTACACGTCTTTTTGCCGTAAACAGTGCTTTTGGCCGTGCAATTCGCATTTATATGCAAGAACAAATGATTTTTGCGCCCTTATCCTTTCATTGCTTTATGGTCCAAACAAACTGCCGCGAGAATTTAAAATTTGCGGTCGAGCGAACAGTTGGTAATTTATAAGGGCTCTTTTGAGAGGTAATTTTTGTGCGTTTGTTTTTACAAACCACAAAAATATAAGTTGCTCTTGACTTAAGGCAGGTTCTAAAAATTACCTTTACTGTATTTTTAGCTTTTAGCTGAGTAGGTTTTGCTTACTTCTTGAAGGAACATAGTGAACCATGCGACTGAAAGAGTAAGCCAAAGATGCCAGATAAAAGCAAAAAGACAGCAAAGAGCAAAACAAGGAACAACAATTGAACCTTTGCAGGGAATTTTTATAACATGCCTAAAGTCTTCCCTTGAGATTGTTATCCGTATTGATTAACAAAACCCATTGGCGGAATTAATTTAGTGCGTATTTAATTCCGCCAACAGGTCTACTTAATATTTAAAGGTGGCCGTAAACGTGATGTTACGTCCGTCGGCATGTGCATATTCGGCGTTGCGTGCATGAGCATTGAGGAGGGTGTGTAGTAGGTGTAGTTCAAAAGATTGGAAACGCCTAACGCGAAGTTCCATTGCTTCACGTCGACACCTGCCGTGAAATTGAGCAGATTGATGCGATTAACAATGCCCTCGCCCTCTGCATAGTTGCCCGAAGCATCGGGGGAAAAGCGGTGGCGTTTGCCTGTGTGCAGATATTGTAATTGCAAATAGGTGTGCTTGATGGGCTGATATTGCGCATACAGCTGAACTTTGCGGCCGGGATAGACACGTTGGACATGTATTGATTCCAGCTGGTTCCGTTGGATTTGAGCTTTCCCTCAAACCATGAAAAGTTGGCTCCGGCTTTGAGATTGGGCAGGATTTGTGCATCGGCCTCCAACTCCATGCCATACACTTTCTGCGGACTTCTATTGACAACCCAAAAGCCATGGTCGATTTTCAGGTCGCTGCCGAGCTTGGCATAGGTGTAGAAGAATGAGGCATTGAGTTTCAACCAACTGCACGGAACCGAATAAACGCCCAATTCATAGTTGTTGGTTTTAACCGGTTCTGTGGCGATATGTGCCAGCACATCGGCCTTGGCGGCGCGCAGGGTGCGGCCTAAATCAAAGATAGAAAAGCCTTGCGAATAGGCCACGAAGGGCTGAAATGCGCGGTATTTGTTGAACGACAACCCCGCGTTGAACGAAAGATTGTTGTAGTTGAGATGCCCACCTTTCACGTCAATCAAAGGGTCGGAGAGGCGATTGCGCAGCACTTGATAGTCGGGCACATGCACGTTGATGGCGTCATAGCGTGCACCTATTTTCACGTTGAGCCACTGAAAAAGCGTTGTTTTGGTTTGAATGAAGGGCGCATGTGTGTTACTTGTGAGCCAAGGCATCCAATAACGACCGTCGACAAGCGGCTGGGCTGTTTTGTTAAACAAGTAATCGTAGCCATAAAGAATGTGGGTGAACGCCTGCTCGGAGAACACCAAACGCGTGTTGAACTGTGCACGAAGCCCCAACTTGCGGTCTTTGATGGCCGACTGTCCACTGGTTTCTTCCCAGCGCGGTTGGGTGGGATTGGCGCGTCGGAAATCGAAGATGGTGTAGAGACTCGACCCAAAAACGGATGCTTCTAAATCGGTGTGTGCGAAAATTTGCTTTGAAGTAAATTTCAAATAGCCGTTGTGATTGTAGCGCGTTCCCTCGTCAACAGCCTGCGGATCGCGGTTGCCAATGATGCCGATAGCTGGGCTTATGAGGTATTTTCCACCTTGGGGAATGAGCGGCGTGTCTTGCAAACTGCGATAGAAATTGTACATCAGTTCCAGGCGATTCTTAGGCGAAAGCTGATAACCGAGCGTAACTAAGGCATTGCTGGTGTAGGTATCTCCAAGGCCATAGCGCGGCGAAATGAACTGTCCATCGCCGTCAATGCTACTGCCAGTGCGGCCAAAAGTTCCGCTCACCAAATAGTCAAAGTTGTCTAGTTTGCCATAAAGTTGCTGGCTAAGCCGATAGCCTTGCCCCTTACTTTGGCTGAAAAAGTTGTAGGTTGAACCGGCGATAGCGGTTTGCCCTGCCAGTGTTTCTGCACTCGAATTCTTCTTCGTGATGATGTTGATGAGTCCGCCAATGGCACCGTTTCCATAGAGTGCCGTCGACCCTTTTACGATTTCAATATGGTCGATGGCCGCAACATCGATGGTGCGGATGTCGCGGTCGGTGGAGCGCAGTGGGGTGGATTGCGGAATACCATCGATGAGAACCAGTGCGCTTCGGCCTCGCAATGTTTGCGAACGCGAGCTGGTTGTGTTGCTCGAGAGTGCCATTCCCGGCGCAAGCAATCCCAAAAGTGTCGACATGTCGGGCGCCACTTTGCTCACGGCTTCGAGCTGTTGGTGGCCGATGATGGTCACCGAAGCGGCGGCATTTTGTTTTACTTCGGGTATGCGTGTGGTGCTAATCACCACATCGCGAAGCTGAAAAGTGGAGTCTTGCAAATGGCGTTGCGCCAGCATCTGCAGCGGCATGAACAGCGCAAGGCATGCTAAGGATTTGAAAAAAAATGGTTTCATATTCAATACAATCTTTTTAATCGGTAATGTTTTCGGCTGCAAAAGTAACACGAGAAAATAGGTCTTGCAATACCTAATATTAGGTAAAAAGCATGAATTTATGAGCTTTGATGGCTTAAATCTGCGAAAAAGCCTTATCTTTGCAGGGTTTCCAACCCCCCAACCATGAAGCGACAGCGAAACCAAAAAATAGGCGTTCCCGCCCCCGGGAACAGCTGAACCTTAATTCCGCAGCATTTTTTACGCCAGTTCGGGATAAGAAAGTACCCTAAGAAGCTCGTAATCGGGCTATTATTTTTGAACTTTATCACTGAATACCAATAACTTACAAAACAACGATAAGCCTAAAGCATAGTGTGCATACGCTTTACAACAACACGCGCAAAGAAGTTCACTGCCATTTAAAGGCAAGCGTTGGCGGGCATCGCATCAACCTGCAATGCGCCAACACCAAGCATTGCACACACCAACGCCACCACATCACCACCTTAATATATACGCGCGTGCGCGCGAAAGGCGACGCCATGTGAAGACAACGCCTGTCGCGCGCAGCGCAAAAAGGAATTGTTTGCAGAACAAAACAAAACCTCTTCAGATTAAAAACACCCCCTTTGCAAGGCGAATCAGAAAGCCTGCTAACCCAAAAGAGATGGTTTGCAGAGCCAAAAGAGGATGTTGAAGTACCTCAAAAAGGGATGCTTGCAAGAGCCATAAAAATGCTTTGCTAAACCAAACGCCTCTGGCCAACGTAAAAAAAACGAGCCAAGCGCAAAGTAAAGCAAGGCAAGAACCTACTCTTTGGCCTCTTCTTTGGGCCGTTTGGGTGGTTCGGGCATGGCCTTTGCTTTTACCTTAATGGGGTCGAAGCCCTCGCCATACACGCCAATAACCGAACTCTGACTAACAAAGGCGTTAGGTCGAGCACTTTAATAAGGCGGAAAATCATTTGACTTTCGTTCTTCTTTGCTAGCACACACAGCACTTTCATTTCCTTACCTGTGTACCATCCATGCCCATCGAGAATGGTAACACCGCGGTCGGTGTGCAAAGCAATGGCACTGGCTATCTCTTGATACTTACGCGAGAAGATGAGAAACTGCACCGATTCGCGTCGGGTGTTCATCACATAATCAAGCATAAAGTTCTCCACAATCATCGTACACAGACCGAAAACCATCATTCTAGCCCGCTCGTAATACGTGCCAAACTGTGGAAAAAAGAAACAACTGCCAATGATAAAGATGTCTACAAGGAACAACACCTGACCCAATGACAGGTTGAAAAACTTGTTTACTACGGCGGCAATGATGTCGGTTCCACCTGTACTACCATTGTTAAGGAACACGATGGCCAACGACGAACCCGTCAACGTACAGCCGATGAGCAGCGACATGAAGTTGTTTCCAGGGCCAAGTATCTGCACAAACTGGTCGGTTCCCTCAATCTTCGGCATCAGCTCTTGCGCATATTCCAGCAAGAAATACAAGGCTGCCGTGGCATAGATGGTCTTTAACAGGAAGCGCCAGCCCAGAACTTTCAGTGCCAAAACCAGGAGCGAGATGTTGATGATGGCGTAAGTGTACTGTATCTTAAAGCCCGTGGCATAGAAAACAACGAGCGATGCACCCGTTACTCCGCCTGTTACAATCTCGTAGGGCATGATAAACACCACCAGACCGAAGGAGTACAGGCATAATCCGAGTGTGATAAACACATAGTCTTTAATCTCGCTAAGGAGCATTTTATGGTCGATTGTCATATCATATTTAGTTTATGAGGTTTTTAGTTTATGAGTTTATGAGTTTTTGAGTTTTTGAGTTTATGAGGTTTTGAGGTTTTGAGTTTTTGAGTTGGGGAGGTTATGAGTTTTTTAGTTTGTGAGACTCTGAGTTTGTGAGGCTCTGAATTTATGAGGCTCTGAATTTATGAGGCTCTGAGTTTATGAGGCTCTGAGTTTGTGAGACTCTGAGTTTGTGAGACTCTGAGTTTATGAGACTCTGAGTTTGTGTGACTCTGAGTTTGTGTGACTCTGAGTTTATGAGGCTTTGAGTTTATGAGTTTTTGAGTTTATGAGACTCTGAGTTTGTGTGACTCTTAGTTTATGAGACTCTGAGTTTATAGTCTCAAAAACTAATCAACTCATTAACTCAAGAACTAATCAACTCATTAACTCAAGAACTAATCAACTAATTAACTCAAAAACTTATAAACTAATTAACTCAAAAACTCATAAACTAAAAACCTCAAAACCTCACCAACTTAAACATCATCCTTTCACCACGATGTTAACGATTTTCTTCGGCACAACGATTACCTTCACCACCTGTTTGCCTTCAAGGAACTTAGCCGCGCGTTCGTCTGCCATAGCAGCTTGCTCTATTTCGGCGTTGGTTGCGGTGGCAGGGAAAGCCATTTGGAAGCGTGCTTTACCGTTAAAGGCGATGGCTAGTTGCACTTCGGTTTCCTCCAAATACTTCTCTTCGTAGGCAGGCCATTGGGCATCGCACACGGTTTGACTGTTGCCAAGCGCCGCCCAAAGTTCTTCGGCGATGTGCGGAGCGAAAGGCGCGAGCGCAACCACCAACTTCGAGAGCAGCTCTTTATTGGTGCAATGGGCTTGCGACAGTTCGTTAACGCATATCATAAAGCAGCCACAGCCGTGTTGTACGAGAAGGCAGGAATGTCGGCCGATACTTTCTTCAACAATTTGTGAACCGATTTAAGCTGTTCGGGCGTTGCTTCGGCATCGTTGGGGATAAACTCATCTGTGCGCATGTTGTAGAACAAGCCCCAGAATTTCTTCAAGAAGCGGTGACAACCATCAATTCCGTTGGTGTCCCATGGTTTACTTTGCTCCACCGGACCAAGGAACATCTCGTAAAGGCGCAGCGTGTCGGCCCCGTAATTCTCAACAATGAGGTCGGGATTAACCACGTTGTACATACTCTTCGACATCTTCTCTACGGCCCAACCGCACACATACTTATCGTTTTCGAGCACAAACTCGGCATCCTTATATTCGGGTCGCCATGCGCGGAAGGCGTCAATATCGAGCACATCGCCATGAACAATGTTCACATCCACGTGTATGGGCGTAACCTCGTATTGGTCTTTCACTCCCAGCGACACGAAGAGAGGTGCCTTTTGTGCATCGCCTTCGGTTCTTTGCACACGATAAACAAAGTTGCTTCGGCCTTGAATCATACCCTGGTTAACCAGTTTCTGGAAAGGTTCGTCGTTCACAGCCACGCCCAGGTCGAAGAGGAATTTGTTCCAGAAGCGGCTATAAATAAGGTGACCGGTGGCGTGTTCTGTTCCACCCACATAGAGGTCTACGTTCTGCCAGTAGCTAACAGCCTCGTTGCTCACCAGTGCTTGGTTGTTGTGTGGGTCCATATAGCGCAAGAAATAAGCCGACGAACCAGCAAAGCCAGGCATGGTGTTAAGCTCCAAGGGGAACACCTGTTGTCCGTCTATCAAATTCTTATCCACCACTTTACAAGCTTTCTCGTCCCACGCCCATACTTTGGCGTTGCCCAGAGGTGGTTCGCCCATGGCCGTGGGTTGATAATTGTCTACCTCGGGCAATTCAAGTGGCAAGCATTCTTGCGGTATCATGTAGGGCATATCGCCCTTATAATATACGGGGAAGGGTTCGCCCCAATAGCGTTGGCGCGAGAATGTGGCATCGCGAAGGCGATAATTCACCTTAATGCGACCCAAGTTGTGGCGCGAAACATATTCTTTGGTCTTGGCGATAGCCTCCGTTACGGTTAGTCCGTTGAGCACAAGTCCCTCGTTTGCGGCGCTGTTAGCCACGGGCGAGTTGATCACGATGCCCTCTTTGGCGTCGAAACTCTGCTCCGAAACATCGGCCCCTTCGATAAGTGGCACGATGGGTAGTGAGAAATGACGAGCAAAAGCATAGTCGCGACTGTCGTGTGCAGGTACAGCCATGATGGCTCCAGTGCCATAACCAGCCAGCACATAATCGCTAACCCATATGGGAAGTGCGTCGCCAGTGAGGGGGTTAACAGCGTAAGTGCCCGTGAAAACACCACTAACCTTGCGGTCGGCGATGCGTTCGCGTTCGGTTCTTTTCTTCGTAGCCTCAACGTAGGCCAGCACTTCGGCACGTTGTTCGGGCGTGGTAAGGCGGTCTACCAATTCGCTTTCGGGAGCTAGCACCATAAAGGTAACACCAAAAATGGTGTCGGCGCGAGTGGTGAAGATGGTGAAATGCTCATCGCTATCTTTCACTGCAAACTCCACTTCGGCCCCTTCAGAACGACCAATCCAGTTGCGTTGCGTTTCTTTCAGCGAGTCGGTCCAGTCCACTTTGTCCAGTCCTTCGAGCAAACGCTGTGCATACGCGCTAACGCGAAGACACCATTGGCGCATTTTTTTCTGTACAACAGGGTATCCACCACGTTCGCTTACACCGTCAACCACCTCATCGTTGGCCAGCACGGTGCCCAGTTCGGCACACCAGTTCACCATTGTTTCGCCCAGATAGGCAATGCGATAGTTCATCAGTATGGCCTGTTGGGCGTGCTCGTCCATAGCATTCCACGCCTCGGCCGTGATGTTCAAGTCTTCGCTACAAGCAGCATTCAGCCCTGCTGTGCCCTGTTTGGCCAGCCGTTCTTCAAGTTGGGCGATGGGCAAAGCGCGTTGTTGGTCGTTGTCGTAATACGAATCGAACATCTTTTGAAACGCCCACTGCGTCCATTTATAATATGTAGGGTCGCAGGTGCGTACCTCGCGGCTCCAATCGAACGAGAAGCCGATGCGATCGAGCTGCTCGCGATAACGCGCGATGTTGGTTTCGGTGGTCACGGCAGGGTGTTGTCCCGTCTGTATGGCGTACTGTTCCGCTGGCAAACCATAGGCATCATAGCCCATAGGATTGAGCACATTGTAGCCTTCCAAACGTTTATGGCGAGCAAAAATATCAGAGGCGATATAACCCAAGGGGTGCCCAACGTGCAGCCCAGCCCCCGAAGGGTAGGGGAACATGTTGAGTACGTAGAATTTTTTCTTGTTTGTGTCTTCTACAACGCGATAGGTTTGCTGTTCCTCCCATCGCTTTTGCCATTTCTTTTCTATTTCCCTAAAGTTATATTCCATCTTGTTTGTATTTATTTATTCTTATTATGAAGTTGGTAAGTTTATGAGCTTGTAAGTTTATGAGTTTAGGCTCTAAGGATTTGGGTAATGAGTTTGTGAATGGTCAAGAACGCTCTTTTGCAGCTCGCAAACAATATATCACGAACTTAAAAACTCCTTTGTTTCAGCTGCTCAAGTCCTCATGGGTGAAGTGTCCGAAGACATTTCGGCTTGAAGGCGTTAGCCATCTTTTCACCTTTTCACTCTTTCACCTTTAAAAGCCTTTTCACTTTTCCTACGTCTTATCAACCGCAAAGTTACTAAAAAGTTTTCGGCCTGAAATGCAAAGTACCAGCTAATGTGTTTGTTTTGCATTTTAGGGAGAAAAATACACATAACAACTTGTCGTTTTTCATCACATCCACTAGTCTCGCCCACTATATTATATTCCGTTACTTAAGTGGCGAAAGGTAAGTTACTAACACAAAAACAGATTATTTTTTTAAAGTCTACTCTTTTTACGTATATTTGCACCATGCCTACGGCCAAATCACTTCATTTTACCAACAAATAACAAACAAAAGTATGACGATGAGAAGGAAAGACCTAATGACTATGGTTGCTGCGATGTTCCTCCTTTTGATGGTGACACTTACCTTCAGCTGTTGCTGCAACAACAAAATAGATGTAGAACATGAGGTAGCAAGTGCCATTCACAGCGATAAGCCCAGTTTGGAACACGTGTACGAAGACGAGGAATGGGACAGTGTGTACATCCTTCTTCCTTATCAAGACCCACACCAACTAGGTCTGCGGATTAGCGATTCCGACCTTAAGAGTCTAAAAAACTTATCACTTGCCGACCAATATTGCACTTTGATCTTTGGTCACAAAGGCGGTTTGGTGGCTTATTCAGCTATTAAAAGGTCGGTTGTTGACTTCTCCAACATAAAAGGAAGGAAGTTTCAGCGAAGTTATGTGTTCCAAATGAAAGACTAAGGAACAGAAAGAGAATTCTACGCTATCATTACACCTTTATAATAAACTAAAAAGTTTTCGCCCTTAGACACAACATTTCACACCCATTTTCACCACAAACCAAGGCTATAGACGCCCCATAACATCGTCAGCGCGTCGCAGCTACTTATTAAAATAAACAGAAAAAGCAAGTTGCAAGTAGATATTTGTCACAAAACACCTGCCATATAGAGAAAAACATCCACAACAACACAGTTTTCTTATCGAAAAAATTTAATTTTGTAGTTGAATAGCGCCAAGCACCAGCACCACAAACAGTGTCAAGGACAGCTATTGAAGCGCTTTTTATAAATAAAACACAAAACAAGATATGAAAAATGTATTGATCATATCAGGTCATACCAACCTGACTAACGACTCGGTGGCCAACAAAACCATCATTGAAGAACTGCGTAAAGCCCATCCCGAGTATCAATTTAACGTGCTAAGCGAAGCGTATCCCAACTACGTTTTTGACGTTGAAGCCGAACAAGAGAAACTACGACGGGCCGATGTTATCGTGTTTCAGTTCCCCGTATTCTGGTATAGCATGCCTTCACTACTGCGCAAATGGATTGAAGATGTAGTGGTTCACGGCTTTGCCTATGGCTCAGAGGGCACTGCTTTACAAGGAAAGAAACTCATTGCATCCTTTACCACAGGCGGACCAGCCGAGGCTTACACCGCAGAAAGCTTTGTGGAATACACCATCGAACAGATTTTGGACACGCAATTAAAACCCACTGCCAACCTGTGTGGCCTACAATTGCAACCCTTTGTCTACACCTGTGGTGTGTCGTATGCCAATCGCACCGACGCCCAAGCACTCGAAACAATGAAGCAACGATGCCGTGAGCATGCCGTGAAATTGGCCGAAGTGATAGAAAACTGCTAATATAAAGAAGAAAAGTGAAGGAAAGAATGGGCAAAAAGCACAAAAAGGGTGAGAATACGGAAAGAAAAGATGTTGTATAACATTGTCTTATCCAACCTATTTTCTCGCCAAAAGAAATGCATTTTGTAAACCTTTATTACCCAAAACAAACTTCGCATCGCCTACTGCTAATGTTACAGAATGGGAATTAAGAGCTGTTAGCCTATTCGTTCCTTCATATCTTCTACTTTTCGCCTTCCCTCTAACCTTTCATCGCCCACCTTTTGCAACACTAAAACGAGTTTTACAGCTAACCCCAAATATATATACCGCAATTATACAAAAGAACACACCAAGCTAAACATCACCTAAACTTTATCATAAAGGGTGGATATAGACTAAAACGACTTACCATCTGCAAGGCATTATAAGGCATTGGATAACCAGTGCATGCACAAAACGCAACAAAACTTACGTTATAACACCACAAAAAACACAAAGATAAAAATGTTTTAATAAAATTCATGCCAAAAAATTTGTAACTATCTTTTATTTGTTTTACTTTTGCCTTCGTTCTAACTATAAACAATCTAAGTGCTACTATTATGTCCGAAGAATTGGAAGTGAAAGAATTGGACCAAGTTGTGGTTCGTTTCTCAGGGGACTCGGGTGATGGAATGCAGTTGGCTGGAAATATTTTCTCGACCATTTCTGCAACCGTTGGTAATGATATATCGACCTTCCCGGATTATCCGGCAGATATTCGCGCCCCGCAAGGCTCGCTAAACGGCGTGTCGGGATATCAAGTTCACATTGGAGAAGATAAGGTTCATACACCAGGAGACTTCTGCGATGTGCTCGTGGCAATGAATGCTGCCGCGCTAAAAACGCAGTACAAATTCGCTCGCCCACAAGCAACGATTATTATTGATACGGATAGCTTTGGCCCAAAAGACTTGAAAAAGGCCGAGTTTAAAACCGAAAACTACCTCGAAGAACTGGGTATCGACCAGGACTGCGTGGTGGCTTGCCCCATCACAACGATGGTGAAAGAGTGTCTTAAAGACACGGGCATGGACAATAAGTCGATGCTGAAGTGCAGAAATATGTTCGCGCTAGGTATCGTGTGCTGGCTGTTCAACCGCGATATGGAACTGGCATTCGACTTCTTGCGCAAGAAATTCCATAAAAAGCCCCAGGTTGCTGAAAGCAATATCAAAGTGGTGATGGCCGGATATGATTACGGACACAACACACACTCGTCGGTTCCTGCCACTTATCGCATAGAATCGAAGGTGAAAACAAAGGGCCGCTACATGGACATCACCGGCAATAAAGCAACGGCTTACGGACTTATCGCCGCCGCCGAAAAGGCTGGATTGCAACTTTTCTTGGGCTCGTACCCCATCACACCCGCAACAGATATCCTCCACGAACTGGCTAAACATAAGAGCCTGGGCGTGAAAACAGTGCAATGCGAAGACGAAATCGCTGGTTGCGCTAGCGCTATCGGTGCTGCTTTTGCTGGAGCACTGGCCGCTACTTCCACTTCAGGACCAGGTGTGTGCCTTAAAAGCGAGGCCATAAACCTAGCTGTTATCGACGAACTTCCACTCGTTATCATCGACGTTCAGCGTGGCGGACCTTCTACTGGGCTACCCACTAAGAGCGAACAAACCGACCTATTGCAGGCGCTTTATGGCCGAAACGGCGAATCACCTATGCCCGTTATCGCTGCAACAAGTCCCACCGACTGCTTCGACGCTGCTTATATGGCTGCCAAAATAGCTCTCGAACACCTCACTCCTGTTATCCTTCTCACTGATGGATTCCTTGGAAACGGCTCGGGCGCATGGAAATTGCCTGATATTAAGCAACTGCCAGAGATACACCCACACTTCGCAACCGAAGAAATGCGCAATAACTACACACCGTATAGACGCGACGAAGAAACGCTTGCACGCTATTGGGCCGTTCCTGGAAACGAGGGTTACGAGCATATCCTTGGTGGATTGGAGAAGGATGGAAAAACAGGAAGCATCTCTACCGAACCAGAAAACCATAACCTTATGGTGCACTTGCGCGCACAAAAAGTAGCCAATATCCCCGTGCCCAATGTGGAAGTGCAAGGCGATGAAGACGCCGACCTGCTCATCGTTGGCTTTGGTAGTACCTACGGACACCTTTTCTCGGCCCTTAAGGCACTGCGCAAACAAGGCAAAAAAGTGGCGTTGGCACAATTTAAATATATCAACCCCCTACCCGCAAACACCGAAGAGGTGATACGCAAATATAAAAAAGTGGTGGTGGCCGAACAAAACATGGGACAATTTGCCATGTACCTACGCGCTAAGATTGACGGTTTTGTGCCTTATCAGTATAATGAGGTGAAGGGACAACCGCTAGTTGTAACCGAATTGGTTGAAGCATTTAAGAAAATCATTGAAGAATAAAATGGCGATGAGGAGTTAAGGAGTTAAGATATTAAGGAGTTGGGCCGTATGTTTTGTTGCGAATAACCATAGGTTTGTAAGCAAACCGATAGCTGGGCAAGCCAAACAAGACTGATAAAAACCCACAAAACCCACCAACTTTCTCTTTCATCTTAGCCACCTAATAACAAAGCATATCACTCCCCTCTCCCCTTGGAGAGGGGTTGGGGGTGAGGCTTTTACTTGTCAACTAACAAAACATCTGTTATGACTTATACAGCACAAGACTATAAACAAGGCACCCCAAGATGGTGCCCTGGTTGCGGCGACCATTTCTTTTTGGCTTCGTTGCAAAAGGCGATGGCAGAAATTGGCATCCCTCCATACGAAACGGCAGTGATTTCTGGCATTGGCTGCTCTAGCCGTTTGCCCTATTATATGAAGACCTACGCCATGCAAACCATCCACGGACGCGCGGCTGCTATTGCTACAGGCGCCAAAGTGGCTAACCCTTATCTCACCATCTGGCAGGTTAGTGGCGACGGCGACGGACTGGCTATCGGTGGTAACCATTTTATTCACTGCTTGCGTAGAAACGTAGACATCAACATTATCTTACTGAATAACCGAATCTATGGACTAACTAAAGGGCAATACTCGCCCACATCGCCTCGCGGATTCGTGTCTAAATCGTCACCATTTGGTACTGTGGAAGATCCATTCCGCCCTGCCGAACTGGCATTTGGCGCACGTGGCAAGTTCTTTGGACGTGCCGTTGCAACCGACGCACCAGGCGTTATGGAACTAATGAAGCTGGACAACGCCACAAAGGCACTTCGGTTTGCGAAATTCTTCAACACTGCGTCATCTTTAACGATGGCATCTACGACACCGTTTACTCGTCGCCTGGAAGAAAAACAAACGCCATCTACTTGAAACATGGCGAAAAAATGCTCTTCGGTGAAAACAATGAGTATGGCTTGGCACAAGAAGGCTTCGGACTAAAGGTTGTGAAACTGGGTGAAAATGGCGCCACAATAGACGACGTCCTGGTGCACGATGCTCACGCCGAAGACCACACACTGCAAATGAAACTGGCACTGATGAACAACGAACAGGGATTCCCCATTGCTCTGGGTATTATCCGCGATGTTGAAAGTCCCACCTACGAAGCTTGTGTGGAACAGCAAATTGAAGACGTAAAGGGCAAAGCCTCTTACCACAACTTCACTGAATTGCTAGAAACTAACGACATCTGGGAAGTGAAGTAATAAGCTAACCCAAGAGAAAAAGAAGCCTCACCCCCAAACCTTGCACTTGAATGGTGTGCAACATGCGCCGAGTTTGGTCCGCATACTTGCACTTCTCCCCTTTCTTTGCGCATGGTTAGTGGGTGGGGCTTTGTGTTTTGCTAACTTACAACGTGCCACGCTACCCAAATCA
>NZ_BAIZ01000038.1 GCF_000613445.1 Hoylesella shahii DSM 15611 = JCM 12083 | reverse complement strand
TGAATTACCCTAATTACATATTGACCTATTAGATCTAAATTTTACTGAAGAGAGGACAAATATTTGAGTTGGGGAGTTAACAAGTTGACGAGTTAACGAGACGTTGTCTTGTTGACAAGTTAACGAGATGTTGTTTAATTGACCAGTTGGAAAGTTGACGAACGGACAAGTTACAAGCGTACAAGTTAACGCGTCTTTCTCCACTAAAAGCCTTTGATAATGGCACTGTTGATGTTCTTATTCAGTTCCATATCGCCCCGTTGCTTAGTCTTTCCGTAACCGATGCTGTATGTAATTTTCAGGTTAATGTTACGTCCTTTGGGCTCGTTATATCGCCATGAGTTGCGGTTATAGTGTCCGTAGTCCATCGTGATATGTTGTTTGTCGAACTGAGAAAACACGTTACTCAGCGCAAACTCCACCGCCCAAGCCTTGTAGTTCCAGTTGATGGCCATTTCGTAGACGGGTTGCATGTGTATAAGGAAAGGCTCGCGGATATCCAAATCTGTACGTGGCGTTTGGTATAGCAAGCTAAACATCCAGTCGCCCGCGAGGTAAGCTAACGAAGTTCTTAGTCGAAACACGTTACGCTGCATGTTATACGTATTGCCTCGCATCACGTTATACTCTTCAAGTGCAGTGACATCAAGACGCAGCTTATCGGCAAAGGCACTCAAAGCATAGGAAACGCCCAGCATGTTTCCATAGAATGTGCCATCGTTTACACGCATATCGTAGATGGTGCTAGCGTCTGCTGTGAAGATGTGTGCAATGTTTTTGAAGTAAATATAGTTGTTGTAAAAAATCGATGCCTTTGATTTTCCCCACTGCGCGTTAAAAGTAAGTGTGTTGCCAAACACTTTAATGAGTGCCAAATCGTGGTTTCCCTTTACCGCTTGGAAGAAAGATGTGGGCACGGTCATGTCGTTTTTGTTAGATGGGTCGAACATGGTGTGGGTGAGATAGCCGTTAAGCGAAAGTGCCTGTCTGTCGTTGAAAGCATAATTTCCTCCATAAAAGGCCATAGGCACGCAATAATTGTAATGTAAGTTGTTAAGCGAAACCGCCGTATTTGATAAGCCTGCCGATATGTAATAGGAGTGTTTCTGCCCCGATCCGCTTAGTTGTGCCAAGGCACCTGTTTGGTTAGTGGTGAGCCGTTGCTGTCCTTCTGTGGTTCCCGTATAAGTATCTTTATAGTAATTATGGTCGTGCCAGAGCGATGCAGACAGCGTCGTGCTGCCGTTAAGCGACTTAGAATACTGTGCACTTGTGTTCACGGCGATGTTTCTTTCGACAGCTTTTGATGTGATGTTGGCCTGTGCCGTTTCGTTGTTTGTGCTATTGTAGCTGTTGTTTCCCCATTCAACCGAGCCCGAAACGTCGATAGTTTGTTTGCGTGGAAGCCAAACAACGTAGTTGGCATATAGCGTTGGGGCTAGATTTTTTCCGTTTGTGGTTGTTGTCCGCGTTGTGGCAAGGTTGTATTTCCCTGTGTATTGGTTGTTCGTTACCGTCTCCACGCTTGGCTCAGCCTGTCGAGTGAGGTTTAGGTACGAAACAAACTGATGTTTATTGCCCATATGTGATAGTCGGAAACGTGCCGATTGGCTGTTTTGTTTGCGCAAAGAGTGGTCTGTTGAGTAGCTGTTGGCGAGTGTGGAGTTGTCTGCAAAGCGAAATAAGTCGTGTCCTTCGATGTGGCTATGGTCGTGTTTCCAGTCGGCCGAAACAGCAACAGAGAGCGTTAGCTGTTTCTTCGTAAAGTCTGTAAAGGCCAAATAGTCGCCGTTCTTGTAGGCAAATCCTTCGCTGGCCGATAAGTAAACATTGCCGCCATACGACATTTGCTTGATTATGAAGTTGAGCAAAGCGGCCTTGCCGGCATACTTTCCGCTGGGTGTTCGTATGTATTCGATGCTGATAATGTTGCTGGCCCGCAACGTAGACACGTCTTCGGGTAGTACTTCCATACCATTGATGCACAATACCACTTGCCCTCCACCCTTCGTGGAGATGCTGTTTGTTCGTGGCGACACGTCTAGTTCGGGCGTTTGCATCACGTTCAACAATTCGAAACCGTTAGTGGCGTGTCGCTTTTCTAGTGTCGTAGGCGTGAGCACCGCTTTCTCTGCAGTTTCAATTTGTCCTTTGGCGTTCACCACAACCTCACCCAACGTTCTTGTTGCAGTGCTGTCGTTTTGTGCGTTAGCTGCAATACAAAGGGTAAAGAACAGCAGTGTAGAAATACATTTATTCATCTGTTAATGTGGATTTATGTGACCATTAGTTTGTTGTCAATGTTTATTGCTTGATTTTAATTGATTTTTTGTTGATAAAAGTGATTATGTTACAATCATTTTCCGATACAAAAATGCTTGAATATGTTGCCAAGAACCTCGTTAGAGTGATGCTGCCCCCTGTTATTTCTGCTAAGAAGTGCAGACATTGGCGTAGGTCTTCAGAGAGAAGGTCGCCACTGAGGTCGAGAGCGATGCCGTCGAGAACACGTTGTATACTTGCTAGGGCATGTGTTAGAGCCTCGTAGTGACGCACGTTGGTAACAACAACATCGTTTTCGTGTATCTCGGGGATGTTAGCTGCATTATAAATACAAGTTTCTAAGGTATCTATGTTGGTATCGAACTTTGCAGAGACAGAAACGAAAGAGGGCTGTTCTTCCCAGTAGAACCCGGGGAAGGCGAACGCTTGTTCATCAGTTTTGTTTGAAACCACGATAAGCCGTTTGCCACTCGTGTATGCGTTCATGTCTTCAATTTCTTTTTGTGCAGGTATTTTGTCTATTACCCAGAGCACAATAGCAGCCTCAGACAGCTTCTGGTAAGTACGTTCAATACCCAGCGACTCAATTTCGTCGTTAGTTTTTCTAATACCAGCCGTATCGATAAATCGGAAGTTGATGCCGTTAATATTTATGGTATCTTCAATCACATCGCGCGTTGTTCCATGAATATCGCTAACAATGGCGCGTTCTTCTTTCAGTAAACGGTTTAGCAAAGTACTCTTTCCCACATTGGTTTTTCCCACGATGGCTACCGAAATTCCAGCTTTTATGGCGCGTCCTGTTTCGAACGATTTGGCTAGGGATGCTATTTTGCATCGAATTTCTTCGGCTAGTGTTTGCAATTCGTGGCGATCGGCAAAGGTTACATCTTGGTCACTAAAGTCGAGTTCCAACTCTATTAGTGAGGTGATATGTAGCAATTTGTCTCTAAGTTCGCTTAGTTCGCCCGAAAAATGCCCACGAAGCTGTCCCAATGCTAACTGTGCACTAGCCTTAGTTGTGGCAGAGATGAGGTCGGCCACAGCCTCAGCTTGGCTCAAATCCATTTTACCATTAAGGAAAGCGCGCTGCGTAAACTCGCCTGGTTGAGCTTGTCTGCAGCCTAATCTCACCAGTAGTTTAAGCACTTCGTGTAGAATATAAGTAGAGCCGTGGCACGAAATTTCAACAGAATTTTCGCCCGTGTACGAGTGTGGAGCGCGAAAGCATGTAGCCAGAACCTCGTCGATAGTTTGCCCATTTTCGTCTACTATGTGACCATATTGCACAGTCTGTGCAGGCAGCGTATGCAGTTTCTTTTCTTTTGGCGCAATAAAAGCGCGGTCAACAATGTCGATGGCATCGCTGCCAGATACGCGTATTACGCCTAAAGCCCCTCCGGCAGAAGTGGCTAAGGCGCAAATGGTTTGACGGTCGTTTAGTAGGGCTTGCATCTTTATTAAATCCTTTCGAGCACCAGTTTAATTAGTTCGTCTATTGAGTTTTTATAGTTTGCGTTAACGTTTTTCGCTCTTCTGTTGGCAATTACCATGCAGCAGGTCATGGCCTTATGGCCCATCAGTCGGGCTAGACCAGCTAAGGCACTACTTTCCATTTCGAAATTCGTGATGCGATGGCCATTATATTCAAAGCTTTCCACCTTTTCGTTTTGTTTGGGGTCGGCGAGTGGAATACGTAATTCTCGGCCTTGCGGACCGAAAAAGCCTCCGCAGGCGATGGTAACACCTTTCACCATTTCGTTTCCTGCAATGCGTTCTAAGGTCTCTTTGTCGGCATCGATAACATAAGGGGCGCACAATTGTGGGTTCCATTGCATGTGTTGTTTAAAAGCTTCTTCAAAAGGGAGGTCGCAAACGTCGTTGCGTCCACTATAGAAGTTAAGCAATCCATCAAATCCGATACTTTTTTCGCTGGCGATAAACGTGCCAACGGGCGTGTATTCTTGCAATCCGCCACAGGTGCCAATCCTTACAAGGGTAAGCTCTCGTATCTGTTCTTTCTCGGTTCGAGTCTGAAAGTCGATATTGGCAAGTGCGTCTAACTCGTTAAGCACAATGTCGATGTTGTCGCATCCAATTCCAGTACTAACCACAGAGATGCGTTTTCCGTGATAAATACCCGTGATTGTATGGAATTCGCGACTTTCAATATCGCACTCTTTACTTTCGAAGTGCGATGCAACCAGCGACACTCTTCCTGGGTCGCCCACAAGTATTACCTTATCGGCAAGTTGTTCTGGTTTAAGGTGGAGGTGGAAAATGCTTCCGTCTCCATTGATGATGAGTTCAGACTCGGCAAAGAATTTAGGCATAATATTTAATTGTTAGCGGTGAGTTATTTTTCTTTAAAGGTGTGGCCTTAACAGTTTTGAGGGCGTTTACCTGTTTTCGCTGTTTCGTATAGCTTTCTCTATAGTGTGCACTTTTGCATGAAGTTCTTCGGCGCTTTTTTCAAGCGATCTGATAGTGTTAGCTTCATTGTACCTCCCTTTATGGTAGGCTAGGCGCTTTTCTTCAAGCAGTTGAATTAGTTTTTCTTGTTTTTTATAGAGTTCGGACAGTTCGATAAACATTTCTTTTCCCTGCTTTGTTTTGAAATCAGAAAGTTTAGTGTACACCTTATCATCGTTGATTGGGAAGCGGAAACTAACTGCAGCAGCAGTTTTGGTTAACCGTTTTTTCAGGGCTTCAATGCTTTTCAAGGCCTTTTCTCTGTTGCCAAAAGCCCAAGTGTCAGCAATACTTGTGAGTTTGGCAAAGCCTTCAAGTTGTTCGTTGCTCACTTCACCCTCTTTAAAGGCTAGGCGTTGAGCTGTAGGCACAAAGGTATAGATGCACACCATGCCTTCAGGCTGATACCTGTCGCTAACCAGCCAGCCTAAATTGTCTATTTCGTCGATGGCCAGCAGATAGTCGTTGGCTGTTGAGTTGAAAGGCATGCCATAGTTTTCGGGCAGGAAGAACTTACCCGTTTCTGTATCTTTGCGCGTCATAAACAGATCGTATCCGCCCAAACTATTTGCTCCTTTTGCCGCAAAAAATAAGGTTACGCCGTCTGTCATCAAGAAAGGATAGTTTTGTTGTTCAAATTCGCTACCTATTTCTCTCAGCTTTAGCGGTTCGCTCCATTGTGTTCCCATGCGGTCGGCAGTGTATATGCCCATCCGTTCTGTAGAGTCGCCCATCGAAAAGTATATGGCGTTTTTAAATTCGTTCTCATAAACCGAACCGTCCAGATGCTGATGCACCTTGAAAAAGGCAGGATAAGACACTAGTGTTCCAGCCTCGGGGTTGAGGGGAATGGCTGAAAGGAACACCGACTTATCGACAACGACACTGTCTACGAACATCACCTTGGCCGTAGCTCCCAACATATTGCGATACAATAATTCGGCTGCACTAATCTGTACAGGTTGAGGTTTGGGCTTGGGTGCAGGCTTGCTTTTTCTCTTTTGAGCATGAGCGGTGTTGCACAAGCAGGCCATGATGAGCATAAACACAAAATATCTTTTCTTCATTTTCGTCTAGATTATACGGCAAAGTTACTAATTTTATACAAGTTAGCGTAAAGATTGGCATGATTTATCGCGTTTTTTACCAAGCTTTCATTGTTGTTGATGATTAAAAACGCAATGCAACCAGCATGGTTTGCATTGCTATTCGCCTTATTCATGGTATTTGTTGTGAGAGATAGTTGACGAGAGACTTAAAAGCAATGTTGCCTTTTCGGAAGAGTTTTATCCGAAAAGGCAACGAATGTTATAGTTAAGCATAGGGGTTGGGTAGTGTACCACTTACAAGATTGTGGTAAGAACAAGCCCTATACACTGTTATTAAGCGTCAGACATCTGTTTGTGCATGCTTGCAGCGGCTTTTCTACCATCGCCCATAGCCAATATAACTGTTGCACCACCGCGCACGATGTCGCCACCAGCATATATTTCGGGTCTGCTAGATTGCATGCCTTCGTTTACTGCGATGGTGTTTTTGCGACCCAATTCTAGTCCACGTATAGAGTTTGGAACCAGTGGGTTGGGCGAAACGCCAACAGCAACAATAACCTGGTCGACCTCTAGTGTCTTAGTAACGCCATCAATGGGTTGCGGACTGCGTCTTCCGCTGGCATCAGGTTCACCAAGTTCCATCACTTGCAGTACGGCAGCCTTGACCGCACCTTGCTCATCGGCCAGATATTCCAGCGGGTTATGCAGTGTTAGGAACTCAATACCTTCTTCTTTAGCGTGTTTTACCTCCTCAAGTCGAGCTGGCATTTCTGCTTCCGAGCGTCTGTACACCAGTGTTACCTCAGCACCAAGCGCTTGGCCGTGCGACAAGAGTCCATAGCCGTATTGCCACCGCCCACCACCATTACATGTTTGCCTAGGTTAATAGGCGTGTCGGTGTTAGGATTGGCAGCATCCATGAGGTTAACACGTGTGAGATATTCGTTAGACGACATGATGTTGATGGCGTTTTCGCCAGGTATACCCATGAAATTAGGCAATCCTGCGCCCGACCCTACAAATATTCCTTAAAGCCTTGCTGCTCTAAATCGTCTACCGAGATTGTTTTACCAACGATGCAGTCGCAAATAAATTTCACGCCCATCTTTTTAAGGTTGTCTATTTCAACGTCAACAATCTTGTTGGGAAGTCTAAATTCGGGAATGCCATATTTCAAAACGCCACCTATTTCGTGCAAAGCTTCGAAAACAGTAACATCATATCCGTACTTAGCCATATCGCCAGCGAAACTCAAACCAGCAGGTCCCGAGCCAACAACAGCAATCTTAATGTCATTGGCAGGTGCCAGTTGTGGCACAGAGATGTTGCCACTTTCGCGTTCGTAATCAGCAGCAAAACGTTCTAGGTAGCCAATAGCCACGGCTGGTTCGTTCATTTTGAGATGTACGCAACGGCTTTCGCATTGTTTTTCTTGGGGACAAACGCGACCGCAAACGGCAGGTAGTGCCGAGGTGTCTTTAAGAACTTTGGCTGCGGCAAGGAATTGTCCGCGCTCAATGTTCTTGATAAACGAGGGGATGTTGATACTAACAGGACAGCCTTCCATACAAGTGGGTTTTGCACAGTCGAGACAGCGTTTGGCTTCGATCATGGCCAACTCTTTGGTTAATCCTTTATTTACCTCCTCCACACGTGATGTTGCACGATACACGGGGTCAAGTTCGGGCATTTCCACACGGTGAATTCCCGTTCTCTCTTTTGGCTTCATGCTAGCACGCAAGTCTTTTCGCCATTCCGCATTACGATCAGTCAGCACTTCAATGCCATCGTTGGTGGGTTCTACATCCATGGTAATGGTGTCAGCGCTTTGAGTTGCGCGTTCTTCCACCTGTTCAATATGTTCGTTATAACGTTGAAGTTCTTCGCTTTCGGCCTTTTTAAATGTACCCATTCGTTTGAACATCTCGTCCCAATCCACTTGGGCACCGTCGAATTCAGGTCCATCAATGCACACAAACTTTGTTTTGCCGCCTATGGTGAGTCGGCAAGCGCCACACATGCCCGTACCATCTACCATGATGGTGTTAAGCGATACATCTGTGGGTATGTTGTATTTTTGGGTGACTAGGCAGCAGAATTTCATCATGATAGCCGGTCCAATGGCAAATGCGCGGTCAACATGTTCGGCATTAATAAACTTCTCTATACCAACAGTAACCACACCTTTCTCGCCATATGAGCCATCGTCGGTCATGATAATAACCTCGTCTGAACTCTCCCTAACCTCTTTTTCAAGGATGATAAGGTCTTTCGAACGACCCGCCAGAACCGAAAGCACACGGTTTCCTGCAGCTTTCAGCGCGCGAATAATAGGGAGCATAGGAGCAACGCCCACACCACCACCTGCACAAACCACGGTGCCGAAGTTTTCAATGTGTGTAGGGTTACCCAGCGGACCAACTACATCGGTTACGTACTCGCCTTCGTTGAGGTTGCATAACTTGATAGACGAAAGGCCAACTTTTTGCACCACGAGTGTAATTGTGCCCTTCGTTGTGTCGGCATCAGCAATAGTGAGCGGCATTCTTTCGCCTTTGTTGCCCACTCTTACGATAACAAAGTTTCCGGCCTTTCTGCTTTTGGCAATTAGTGGAGCCTCAATGTCGAAGCGATACACCTTTTCGGAGAACTGTACTTTTCTAATAATCTTATTCATGGCCTTGCAAATTGATGTTGATTGTTTATGTTATATATACAAGTCGCAGGTTGAGTTTTGGTTTGAAACTCTGTGCGATGCCCACCTTATATTAAAAGTGGTGGGCATCGACAGGTTGTTTTAATGTTTTTGTTTTAGCGCTTTTATGCGCTTTAATGTTTAAGTTTTATTGGGCTTGTTTAGAATGTGGTCTGTCTGTGACCACAGGCAAGCAAACTAGAAATTGTTATCATCAAGCATTTCAAATCCACAATAAGGCACAAGCACTCTTGGAACGCGGATGCCTTCGGGGGTTTGGTTGTTTTCGATGATGGCTGCCACAATTCGTGGGAGGGCCAAAGCCGAGCCGTTGAGTGTGTGGCAAAGTTCAATTTTCTTGTCTTCAGTATGCCTGTATCTGCATTTCAGGCGGTTGGCTTGATAGCTTCCGAAGTTTGAAACCGATGAAACTTCCAACCAGCGTTTTTGTGCAGCACTCCAAACCTCAAAGTCGTAACAGATAGAAGAAGTGAAACTCATATCTCCACCACAGAGAAGTAGGATGTGATAAGGCAATTCTAGTTTTTGAAGCAACCTTTCAACGTGTTGCAACATCTTCTTATGCGACTCGTCTGAATGTTCAGGTTTGTCTATTTGTACAATCTCCACCTTATCGAATTGGTGCAGACGATTAAGTCCACGCACATCTTTTCCATACGAACCGGCCTCTCTTCTAAAGCAAGCCGAGTAGGCACAGCGCATCACGGGCAGGTCTTTTTCATCTAGGATAACATCGCGGAAGATGTTTGTAACAGGCACTTCAGCTGTTGGGATGAGGTAAAGGTCGTCTTGTTCAGCATGATACATTTGTCCTTCTTTGTCGGGAAGCTGCCCTGTTCCGTATCCCGAAGCCTGGTTAACCACCAAAGGCGGTTGCACTTCTAGGTATCCACTCTTGCGCGCTTCTTCAAGAAAAAATGCTTCCATGGCACGTTGCAATCGTGCCATCTTACCGATGTATATAGGGAAACCAGCACCAGTGATTTTCACACCTAGGTCGAAGTCAATGAGATTATACTTTTTACAGAGATCCCAATGGCACAAAGCGTCTTCGGGAAGTAGTGGAATAACCCCACCTTCTTTCACCACAACGTTGTCGTTAGCGTCTTTACCTTCGGGTACTTCGTCGGCAGGGATGTTGGGAATGTTGCAGAGCAGCGTAGTCAATTCTTGTTCGGCTTCGCTCATAAGTGCTTGCAACTGTTTGTCGTTCTCTTTATATGTGGCCACTTTAGCCTTCACTTCTTCGGCTTCTTGAGTTTTGCCATCTTTCATCAGCATGCCAATTTGCTTCGACATGCTGTTAGCTTCTTGTTTGTTCTTGTCTAACTTCTGTTGAGCTTCACGTCTGCGCTTGTCGGTTTCAAGCACTTTTTCGACAGCTTCTCTTGCTCCCTTAAAGTGTTTTTTTTCCAAGCCCTTAATCACACGCTCAGTTTCCTCACTGATGAGTTTAAGTGTAAGCATTGTTTCTTGTTTTGTATTTAACGTTATAAATTGCTCGCAAATATACTAATTAATTTGTTTTCTGCAAAGAAAAGGGCACATTCTGTAAGCTTTAAATGCAGGTTTTTGCTTGCGTTAGGGTTGCGTGATGCTTATTAAAAGATATCAAATTGACAGCAATTTGATGTTAGTAGTTGTCAAGTTGATGTAAAATGTAGATTTGATATTAGAATATTGCAGGCTGTTGATGGTTTTTCTGTTCAACTTCTTAGGGAATAGACCGAGAGCTTAGGCTACATTTCACGAATTTGAATATACATATTTCTATCAAATGTTTCGTTTGTTTTTTTCAATTTTTATACTAGTGTGTGCATGTTGAGAGATTGGTGTTAGTCAAAATAAAGACTCAATATCGCCACTTTTTATTGAAATGTAGCAAATCGTTTCATTCAATTGCGCAGAATACGCTAGAAAATCGTTATATTTGCAACCCAAAAGGCAGTGGCCTGGCTCTGCCGCTGGCATCGAAAGGGTGCGAGAGGAAAGTCCGGGCAGCATAGGACGTCCCACTTCTGAAAATGGAAGCTGTTGGTGACAATAGGTAAAGGTAGAAGAAAATAACCGCCCCTGGGTGTGCTGTTTTTCAGTGTGCGCGATGGGGTAAGGGTGAGAAGGCGGTGTAAGAGACCACCAACCGATGGGCGATCATCGGGTTGTACCTTCTGGGAGCTGCAAGTTCGCGTATACCATCGTTTGAAGGTTGTCCGCCTGAAACATGTTTACGATGGAGGGTAGAATGCTTGAGCCATGGGGTGACCTATGGTCTAGATAAATGGCAGGCACTTTTAGTCCTTGTGACATTGAAGTACAGAACCCGGCTTATAGGGCCACTGCTTTCTTTTTCTTTTTTCACTATTGCTTATGAAGAAAACATTAGATACCATTTGCTTGTTTTTTAAGGTTGATATGTGGCAGATACGACGCGAAGATGTGTCGCCTATTGTATATCTTTGCTTAATGGTGTTAAAGCGTTTAGTGGTAACGGTGAAGTTTTTTACGACACGTAGCGTCACCGACTTAGCTTCGGCACTCACCTATAGCACGCTGTTGGCCATAGTGCCCATCCTAGCTGTGGTGTTTGCCATAGCCCGGGGGTTTGGCTTTTCCAAGTATATTGAGGTGTGGTTTAGAGATGCTCTGTCTAGCCAGCCACAGGCTGCAGAAACCATCATTGGCTTTGTAAATTCGTATTTGGTGCATACCAAGGGAGGACTTTTCCTAGGGATAGGTCTGGTTTTCATGCTTTTTACCGTATTGATGCTTATTAGCAATATCGAAAAAGCGTTCAATCGTATTTGGCAAGTGCGCCATCCACGAAGCTTGTTTCGCACCATAACCGACTATTTGGCCATGTTTTTCCTAGTACATTGTTATTGTGGTAACTTCGGGTTTGTCTATAGTGATGGCTACCTTTGCGCAAGATATAAACGAATATGTAGTGCTCGGTCCTGTGATGAGTTTTGTAATCACGGTTATGCCTATGTGCTGATGTCGGGAGTGTTTGTTTGCCTTTTTATATTTATGCCCAACACCAAGGTAAACTTCTCGGCTGCCTTTTTCCCTGGCATACTTTCTGGTATTGCAATGCAGCTTTTGCAGGTGTTTTACATCCATTCACAGATATTTCTTTCATCGTATAACGCCATCTATGGTTCGTTTGCGGCCCTCCCGTTATTTATGTTGTGGGTGCAAATATCATGGCTTATATGTCTTTTTGGGGCGGAATTGAGTTACACCAGTCAGAACATGGAGAGCTTTGATCTAATGGGACAGCTCGACGAACTAAGTTATCGCTATCGTATGATGCTTAGTGCTCTGATTTTGGGTAAAGTGTGTAAGCGTTTCGACGAAGGAAAACCAGCCTATACAGTCGTAGAATTGAAGTTGGAAACCAACATTCCAGTGCGTATTGTGCAGCAATTGCTCTTTGATATGCAGAATGCAAACCTTGTTACTTATGTAGCTGGCGATGAGAAAGAGGCACAAGCACGATATCAACCAGCTGTGGCATTGAAGCACCTAACATTGGGATATATGATGAGCAGATTAGAGTCGGCTGGTAAATGGAATCTTGATTTGGATGTGCGCAAGCATCTTAATACTGAGCAATGGCTTAAATTTTATAAATTGAGACGCAAATATCTTAATGAACTTGATGAAATATCGTTGAGCAATCTTTAAGTGTTGTTGACATCTTACTTACTAAAAACGAAGTGATTATGCAAGTAGAAGTAATGGATTTTGAACAGCGTGTTAGAAACAAGATACGTGTTGAAGGCAATTTTCCGGGTTTTCCTCAACCCGAACGGTATAACCTCGAGAAGTCGGAGATAGATGATTACTTGATGGATAAACAGCTAGCCCTAGATAGTGGCGGTTCGGCACGCACGCAATACACCATTATGGGTGTGATGATTATTTTGCCTGTTATCGTATTTTCGGCTTTTCCACAAAAAGAAATGCCTGGTGGCAATTGGGCTATTTTTGTTGCTATAGCTATAGGATTGGGTTTGGCAGGACTGGTTAAACTGATTGTTAAGGCGCGAATAAAAAGTAAGTTGAGGAATATTTACGACCCACGCATTGAGCGTTATATTGATGATGTGCTAAACTTTAATGTAGGTTCTTAGTACCATAAGATTGGTCTTAAAGATCATTTATCTTTGAGTTTGCTTCATCTTAATTGCTAACAGCAGTCAACAATGGCGTTAAAGAAGTGGGAAGATGACAATCTGATAATTTTAGAACATAAAACAATCGACAACATGGAAAGACAACAGAATGAATTACCTGAGTTTATGTCGTACAAGGATAAGTTTACGCAAAGCGGGTTTATAGAAAAAATATCGAAGATTGCAAAGCGCGCTGGTTCAAAACTGGTGTATGCGGCCTTGATTCTGTATTATACTTTGCAAAGTGAATCGGTTTCACTGAAAGATAAAACCATGATTTTGGCTGCGCTGGGCTATCTTATTAGTCCGCTTGATGTTATGCCTGATGCAATTCCTATTGCAGGATTGAGCGACGACTTGGGCGTTTTGCTTTACGTTCTGCGCAAGGTGTGGACCGACATACCCGAAGATGTGAAAGAGAAAGCTCATAATAAGCTCACCAAATGGTTTGATGAAGAAGAGGTGAAAGATGCTGACAGCATTAATTTTTAACCTCGCAAGGTGGTGAGTTTCTGTATTTATCATTAACTTCCGATGCTGGACCCAACCTTCTAGCACGCTATGGTTACACAGTTCCCCGATGATGGTGTTCTATCTATAACTCGTGTGTCGGGATTGGCTGTTGCACCCTTCATAGTAGGTACTCACGGAGATGGGTCCAGCGACTTGTAATACTCCTTGAGCTGTCATTCTCTTTGCATCATATGTATCCGGTAGTTTTTCTGCCCAGCAGTTACGATGTTTGCGCCCTGCCCATAGGCGGTTTGGAATATGCCTGCATCAATCTAGGATGCCATTCGTTTGTTGCCGATGATATTTTTTCTTTTCATTGTTGGTATTTGTGTAGCCATGCCATCTATGCTGCAAGCCCCGCCGAACCTATTCGGTTTCTTCGGTGCTCTTAAGTGTAATAACGTTTGTTGGTTCTAAAATATTGTCTACGGAGTAGTATATATATTGTGTACGCATGAGGTTGTTTTTGTTAGCTGTGAGCATCATGCCAATAATCGCAACCGCTGGCGGTTGTTGGCGTATGGTCTGTACGTGTCGTTGCTCATACGCACATACACAAAAATAATGATATTTGTAAAACTTTCAGATAGAAATTGATGTAAAAAGAGCTCTTGTTTATCACGAACCGTTAACCTTGCCACAAATAATCGATTCTCGCGAAGGTTTGTTTTGATGCAAAAAGGTGGGATTTGTAAATGCATGAGATAACCATTCTTTTTGTATAATCTCTCATTTCTTGCTCGCATTGGACTTATTTGCAGCTAAAAGATGTGCGTTTTGCTGCTAAACGCATTGTGTTTTGTTGCTAAACGCGTTGCATTTTGCTGCTAAACGCAAGGTGTTTTGTTGCTAAACGCAGTGTATTTTGTTGCTAAATGCAAGACGAAATGGTGCTAAATGCGAGGCAATAAGCATAAAAATACACTGTTATGGCATAGCAAAAACCTTCTCTAACCACTAAAAACATGGGACAAAAGGAGCAAAACAGGCATTAAAAAGTGGAGTTTTCGTAGCAAAAAGGGGGTAATTGGGCTTGAGAAATTATGAGCTGGCAACCAAACTAGAAAGGTTAAATGGTGCTAGATGCAGAGTGTGTTCTCAAAATCAGACAAAGTGTAAAGCGTAAAAGGGGGATAAATAGTGACGTTTTACCTACTTTTTAACTTCTTTTCTCGCTAGAATGGAGTAAAAAATAAGAGGTGTTTGTAAAATAAAAGAAAGTGTTTTTGGTTTGTGAGTTGATGATATTTTAAGTTTTTGAGTTGATGCGTTTATTAGCTCTTGAATAGTGAGTTTACAAGTAGATGAATTGATGTATCCTATGTATGTTTCCATCATGACCAATAACAAATATAGGAAGTTTAGAATGCTACGTAAGTATGACTCAAAGCAACGCCAAGTTTTGCCTTGCTACTTATTTCTTCTTATCTACCTTAGTTTTTTTCTTCTTACGATTGGTTATTCCAAAGAGGTCTTTCCAGCCATTAAAATCTTTTTTCAGAATAAGACCGAAGCCTTGTGTGTTCAAACTGTTACGTGTGAAATATCTATCATTAGACTGATTGTACATTTTAATAGCCAAGTTACCACTGGGGAAGAGCAAATATCTAATATCAAAGTCGCCAATAAAGCTCTGCGTGGTGTTTACATTGTCTCGATAACCAAACTGACCATTTATAAGTAGACGATTGTTTAGCAGTCGTCCGCTAAGCAGTCCTTCGTATTCAGCATTTCCCCAGCCATCATCGCCAGTGGAAATATTAGCACCAAAGTTCCAGTTTGTGTTGTTAACCACCGTTCCAAGAACGTTGTTAAGTTGTTGACTGAGTGTGCTGCTCAAAAAGCTTTGCATGGCCAGTGATGTTCTACTCTGTTGATTAGAGTTGCCCAAGTCGGCATTATTTTGTCCTTGAGTATAGAAACGACCCACGGCCAGCAGATAAAGCACTTGTTGGTTCATCTCTTCTTCGCCATTGATAAAGCTGTAAATCATCTGTTTAACGTTTGAATCAATGGTGGGCAAATCGAGGTCGAAGGCCACTTTAGGCGCTTCGGGAGTACCTGTAATGTTCATCAAACAGTTAACACGGATGGTGTTGTTAGAGAAACTCTTGCCGATATTTAGGTCGGAGAGACTCACGCTATTGGCCGTGTATATGGCTTTCATATTGAGTCGAGCCGCATAAGGGTCACCGTTAAAGGCAATAATGCTTCCGCGTTCAAATGTAAAATCTTTTTTAATAACGTTTTGGATGGTGAGTTTGTACACACCATGTTCAATGGCATAGTTGCCAAACATGTCAAAAGAGCCCTTGTTATAGTAAGTTGCTCTAATAACGCCGTTTCCGTTAAGCGAGATATTGTCTCCACTTTGTTTGTCCATGATGAGGCGAATGGTGGCATCGGGCGTACAGTTCACCAAGAAATTAATGTGTATGTCGGTGGGAATGTCGGGAATATTCTCATCGTGGTGTAGATGGTCTTCGTTTTGTCCGTCTTGTTCTTGTTTCTCTTTAGCAGTGAGCAAGGCATCAGCACCCCAGTGAATAAACGAATTGCTGTTAACCGATTGCGGACTGGCCACATTGTAAACGATGGTAGAATTGCGGTTTGGAGTGGCGTCAATATCGATATTTACTTCGCCATTATGTCCATTGATATTGCATTTACCTGTGGCGTAGACCGTGCCATAGAATGTATTTTCGCCAAAGCTCTTAGTGTCGTAGACCAATAAATTATTTGCCTTAACGTTTAAATTGTAGTTAATATCTGTAAAGCCACTGTGCTTAATTTCGCCGGCAATGGTGCCTGCGTTACCATTGCGGTCGATAAATCGACAGGCATTGAGGTCAATTCTGTCGGGAACCAATCGCACAGTATCGTTAATCATCGTATAAGTGGTGTTTAATGGCGTCATAGTAAAGCTGCCATTAGTCACTAGTTGCCCAGTTAGGTTAATGTGACTAAGCAGGCCATAGAGTCTCACTTCTCCATTGGCGTAGGCTTTAACATCGTGCATAAAGCTTTTGCAGAAAGTCTCCATAAAGGCAATATTGGTGTTGTTGGCCTTGATACTAAGGTCAATACTATTTCTCAAAGGCGAAACATATCCATTGATAAAGGTGTTTGTGTTTAGACCATCGTTGGCAATAGCATCAATTTCGATGTTCCCTCGGTCGGTATTATATCTCACTCCAGCCACTAGTGTGCCCATGTCGCCCTCTTCAAAGGTGAAATCGTTAACGCGAATGTTAGCGTAAGCATCGGGATTGGTAAACGGAGTCTTTACAACAGCAGTGCCCGTGGCTCGTCCGCCAAATTCTACGGCGTGGAAGTTTACGAGGTTGAGAATATAACTAACGTCCACATCCTTGATGTCGACCGTGAGCGAGTCTTGCGGATTGTTAGTGGCAGCCCCGTCAATAGCGATAAACTGTTTGTCGCGTGATACGGCAAAGTTGTCAAAAACCAGGCGGTTTTTGCTATAAGTAACCAGCGAAGGCTTCACTTTCCAAATAGCATCACCCACTGTAATGCTCGAATGTAGGAACATAGCTTGAGCAGTGGCATGTCCGTTGTCGTCGTTAAAGAATGAAGTTTGCCATCTTAGCTGTCCGCGAAGGGTTGGGTTGCGCAGATTGTCAAATGATACAATGGTAGAAATGTTGTTGTCTGCAGCAGAAGCTTGCACGTTGCACCAGATGCGTTTGCCGTTGTCGGCCACCTTTGTGGCTTGTGCATTCACTTTAAGTGTATCGTTTAGGGTTCTAACGTTAACGTCACCTCCCTCAATATGGTGACCATTGAAGGTGATACTTGGCGCTTTAATACTTACATCCAATGTCTTTTGCGTGTCGTTCATGCTTGCCGCAAAGTTTAGAGGCTGTTCGATGTTCAGCGGAATATTGAAAATATGCTGTAACCACTCGGTGTTGTCGATGTTGCCACTGATAGAAAAGTTATTCGTATGTGCGTTAGTGGCCTTAGGAAGTCCAGGCATAGTAGGCACTTTGCTAGCAATAAGGTTCGTAAGACTTTGTGTCAGCGTGTTGTAATCGTAATTTCCAGTGAGCAAGATATGGCCAAAATCACAATTTAAGGCCAGCGAGTGTAGTTGGTTGTTATTGCTAACGTCAATAGAAAGGTTGTCAATCTTATAGTTTTTCGTGTCCGAAGCCATGGTAAAGCGCTCCAGCTGCACCCTTCCGTTAGCTGTATTGAGCGAGTTACCCTTGATGTCAGCCATCAGATTAAAGCCAATTTGCGTGTTTGGCCAACGTTTTGATAAGCCCAGCGCAGCAGGTTTGAAGCCCGAAACCTCGGCTTTAAGTCGGGCAAAAGGTTGTTTTGAGGCTAAGTTGAATTGCCCCTGGAGGTCGAACATCACGTTAGGGTCATTTATACTTAGCTTACCATCGAAGGTGCCGTTGTTCCACTCACCGTCAACTGCAATGTTATTATAACTATAGGTATTGTAGAAAAATTCCTTAACATTGCCTTTAGCCTTAACGTAAATCGAGCCAGTGGTAGGCATTTTGCCGTCTATATCAATCTGTGTAGAGATATTTCCAAAGCGTTTGTCGTCTAAAATCTTGCCCAAGTCTAAGCCATTGGTCTCCAATCTTCCAGAGAGATTGTTATTATGTTTACCAAAAGCCATGTTGGCCATACCCGCATCGGTGCGTATGATGCCCTTGGTTGCAATGTCTTGACCATAACCGCCAACTTCTCCAATAAAGTCGATGTTACCCAATCTGCTAATGATGGCTGGCACTTTAAAGTGGTTGGCAAAGTTGTCTGATAGGAATTGTACACCTTCGGCACTCACCCTCAGTCGTTGTATGGTAGAGACCCAACGCAATTTGGCATTCCAATTACTCACCGAACCATTGGCTAAAAGCGAAAAATTGTTCTCGTTTGAAGATATTTCCAACGCCCTGATATGCACAGAGGTACTTGTTCCGTTAACATCGGCTTGTACAACGAAAGGCTTAGTCGACTTTTTAAGTTCTGGTAAGAAACAAGCAAGATCGGATAAGGTGAGTTGTGAGCGTTCAAGTTTACCGTTAAACTGTAACGAAGGCGCTTGGATTGCACTACCATCAAATGCATAAGATGCCGAAATGGGCGCAAAACTGATGGTCGAAGCAGGCAAAATCACGGTGAGATTGGCCAATTGAGCCTGGCGTTTATTAGCAGTAAGTTCAGCTGTGAGCGACTTAACATGCAGGCCAGATTGCTCTTTAAACGACAGGTCTTTGATGTTGAGGTTCAAACTGTCGTCGGTTAAGGCATCAAGAGCAATGTGAGCACTGATGTCGTTTACTGATATATGCTTGGGAGAGAAAGTGTTAAGTTTAGGGACATCAAGCTGATTGTAGCTAATGTTACCCCTTCTGATGATGAGTGTGTTGATGCGCAGGTCTAGCGGGGTGGTAGTTGTTGTGTCTTTAGATGCCAACGAGTCGAGCGCAAATTGAAAATTGGGCTTGCTTTGTGCCGTCTGACTATATAGACTAGCCTTCAACCCAAAGAGTTGTACAGACGAAATATGGATTTTGCCAGAAGCAAGCGCCGCATAATCAAGTTTCACCGAGAGGCGTGTTGCCTCAAGCATGGGTTTATTAAGTTGGTCGTCGATAACTAAATCGTCGATGATAATGCGGTTAAGGAAACCCAAATCCACTCTTCCAACTTTCACGTTAGTGCCCAACTTCTCCGAAAGGGCATCGCTGATAGCATTCCCTACAAAAACCTGAATACTGGGAATATGCAGCAAAACCACAACAATGAAATACAGGCTAACGATTGCCCATATAATGATGTTTATTATGTGTCTTAACTTTCTCAATTGCTTTCTTTGGTTGGCAAAATTACATCAAAAATATCTTAATGGAAAATATACTAGGGTTTTTTCTTTTTATTATGTTATATTTTGATTATATTTGCAACGATATAGCGGGAGGTAGGATAACCTTTCCCTGTTTTTGCGCGTCTTTGTTGTAGCTAAGGCCAAACAGCAAACATGCATTGCGCTGTCTAGGTATGGCAAAGTGGGCTATTGCTGAGCAAGAAACAGAAAGAGAAATTCATTATATAAAAACAGATACATTAATTTGTTATGGCAAATGTCATTAAGTTACGTAAAGGCTTAAACATTCACCTAAAAGGAACAGCTGCCGAAACGAAACGAGTTGTGGGCCCATGCTCAGAGTATGTGGTGCGCCCAGACTCATTCGAAGGAGTTGTTCCTAAAATTGTTGTGCACGAAGGAGACCGTGTAGAGGTGGGTGATGCCTTGTTTGTTGATAAAAACTATCCCGAGGTGAAGTTTGCTTCGCCCGTTAGCGGAACGGTAAAGGCCGTAGAAAGAGGCGAAAGGCGCAAAATTCTGGGTATTAAATTGCAAGCCGACGAAGTGCAGAAATACCACGATTTTGGGCAACGCAATGTGGCTTCGCTTTCTGCTGATGAGGTAAAGAACGCCTTGTTGGAAGCTGGTTTGTTTGGCTTTGTTTATCAATTGCCTTACGCCGTGTCGACCAATCCACAAACAACGCCCAAAGCCATCTTTGTTTCGGCACTGCGAGACATGCCGCTTTCAGGAAACTTTGAATTTGAATTACAGGGTAACGAGCAAGATTTTCAAACCGGACTAACAGCGCTGTCGAAGCTGGGCAAAACCTATTTAGGCATAGGAAAGGAGCAAAAAGCCAACGCGCTTCTTAACGCGAAAGATGTCGAAGTGACGATATTCGATGGTCCATGTCCAGCCGGAAACGTTGGTGTGCAGGTTAATCACATCGCTCCAGTTAACAAAGGCGAGGTGGTTTGGACGGTAGACCCAACCTTTGTGATATTCTTTGGCAGATTGTTTAATACGGGTAAGGTGAATCTTCGTCGCATAATAGCCCTTGGAGGTGGCGCAATGCAGTCGCCCATGTATGTTGAAGCCCTGTTTGGAACACCCTTCTCGGTAGTACTAAAAGATGCTTTAACACGCCAAGAGGATGTTCGTTTGATAAACGGTAACCCGCTAACTGGAACGAAATCATGCCTAGACGACAGTGTGGGCGTTAAAACTTCGGAGATAACAGCAATACGCGAAGGAGCCGAAGCCAACGAAATGTTTGGTTGGATTATGCCTCGTACCAATCAATTTTCTACCTCGCGCAGCTATTTCTCGTGGCTCATGGGCAAGAAAGAGTACGATTTGGATGCTCGTGTAAAAGGTGGCGAACGCCATATCATCATGAGTGGTGAGTACGATAGCGTGTTGCCAATGGATATTTACGGCGAATTCCTCATTAAAGCATCATCACAGGCGATATCGACAAAATGGAACAACTGGGCATTTATGAGGTTTCGCCCGAAGATTTTGCATTGGCTGAATTTGTAGACAGCTCTAAACTTGAGTTGCAACGCATCGTTCGTCAAGGGCTGAACATGTTACGTAAAGAAAATGCATAAAGCAGTATGAAAGCATTAAGACAATATTTAGACAAGATAAAGCCGAACTTCGAGCCTGGAGCAAGCTTCATGCCTTCCATAGTTTGTTCGATGGCTTGGAAACGTTCCTCTATGTACCCAATACCACTTCGAAAGTGGGAGCGCACATCCACGATTCCATCGACTCGAAACGCATCATGAGTATGGTGGTTATTGCCACTTTGCCGGCTTTGTTGTTCGGAATGTACAACGTGGGTTACCAAAACTACGCGGCAGCAGGTCATTTGGCCGATGCAAGTTTCTTCGATCTATTCTTCTTTGGTTTCCTCGCAGTGTTGCCAAAGGTTGTGGTTAGCTATGCCGTTGGTTTGGGAATAGAGTTTGCTTGGGCTCAATGGAAGCACGAAGAAATACAAGAAGGTTTCTTGGTTACTGGTATTCTCATCCCTTTGATTATCCCTGTTAACTGTCCGCTTTGGATTTTGGTTCTTGCCGTGGCCTTCTCGGTGGTTATTTGTAAAGAGATTTTTGGTGGAACGGGTATGAATATCTTCAACGTTGCCTATGTGCGCGCGCGTTCCTCTTCTTCTCTTACCCCTCTAAGATGACTGGCGATACCGTTTGGGTTGCCTCAAATTCTATCTTAGGTTTCGGTTACGACCTGCCGACGGCTTTACAGCTGCTACTCCCTTGGGAGAAATTGGCGCAGGAACAAATATTCCTTACAGCATTTGCGACATGATAACAGGTTTCATACCTGGAAGTATTGGCGAAACTAGCGTTATAGCAATTGGCATTGGCGCATTGATATTGCTCTGGACTGGTATTGCTAGCTGGCGTACTATGGGAAGTGTATTTGCCGGAGGTATCATAATGGCTTTGTTATTTAAGCATTTGGGCATGACAAGTATCGAATGGTATGAGCATATTATATTAGGCGGTTTCTGTTTCGGTGCTGTTTTCATGGCTACCGACCCCGTTACGTCAGCTCGCACGCATACCGGACAATGGATTTTCGGTTTCCTCATTGGCGCTATGGCTCTTATCATACGTGTGATGAACCCCGGTTATCCCGAAGGATGATGCTTGCCATCTTGTTTGCTAATATGTTTGCCCCTCTTATTGACTACTATGTGGTGCAAGCAAACATTAACAAACGCATGAAACGTTTAATCCAAAACAATAAATGATATCATGGCAGAAGTAAAGAAAAAAGGACTTAACACCAACTCCAACGGCTATACGCTGATTTATTCTACCATCATCGTTGTTGTCGTTGCTTTCTTGCTGGCCTTCGTATTTAAAGCGTTGAAACCATTGCAAGACATCAATGTGGCGTTGGATAAGAAAAAACAATTGCTTTATGCGCTCAATATTCGAGACATAAGCGATGCAGAGGCAGCACAGAAATATAAAGATGTGGTGCTGGCCGATGAAATTATTGATACCAAAGGAAATGTAGTAGATAAAGGAGAACAAGGTGGCGAAAAAGCTGGTTTTGTTCTTAATAGTGCTGATTACAAAGCAGGGCGCTTGGCTTTGTTCGTTTGCAAAGTAGACGGACAAACAAAATACATCGTGCCCGTTTATGGTATGGGACTTTGGGGACCTATCAATGGTTTCATCGCACTAGATGCAGACAAGAACACTGTTTACGGAGCGTACTTCAATCACGAAGGAGAAACGGCCGGATTGGGTGCGGAGATAAAAGACAACGTGAAGTGGCAGAACCTGTTTAAGGGAAAGAAGGTGTTCGCAGAGGGCACCCGGAAAGTGGCACTCTCTGTTGTAAAGAAGGTAGACGACCCCTCTACGCAGGTAGATGCGGTAACAGGCGCCACGCTGACAAGTAATGGCGTGAGCGACATGCTTATCGAGGGTTTGTCGAAGTATCTCGTGTTTTTAACCAGTAAATAATCGAACGCAGCAGTTATGAGTAAGTTATTTTCAAAGGAAAACAAAGAAGTATTTGTCAATCCGCTAAATCTCGATAACCCCATCATGGTTCAGGTGCTTGGCATCTGTTCGGCGTTGGCCGTTACCTCGCAGCTAAAACCGGCTATCGTAATGGGACTTGCCGTTACCATCATTACGGCTTTCTCTAACGTTATCATCTCCTTGATACGCAATACCATCCCCTCGCGCATCCGAATCATCGTTCAATTGGTGGTGGTGGCAGCCTTGGTTACCATCGTTAGCCAAATTCTCAAAGCCTTTGTGTATGATGTCAGCGTAGAACTGTCGGTATATGTGGGTCTGATTATCACCAATTGCATCCTCATGGGACGCCTCGAAGCCTTCGCCATGATGAATAAGCCTTGGCCAAGTTTCCTCGACGGCATCGGCAATGGCTTGGGTTATGCCTTCATCTTGGTGCTTGTTGGTTGCATTCGCGAACTTTTCGGCCGTGGGTCGCTACTTGGTTTCCAGCTAATTCCTGAGAGTGCATACCACGCAGGCTATCTGAACAACGGCATGATGACTATGCCCGCAATGGCATTGATACTGTTGGGCTGTGTTATCTGGCTGCATAGGGCATATTTCTACAAAGAGAAAAAATAAAAAACGCTATGGAACATTTAATCAGTTTATTCTTTAGGTCCATCTTTGTGGACAACATGATATTCGCCTTCTTCTTGGGAATGTGCTCTTACTTGGCCGTTTCTAAGAACGTGAAGACGTCTCTCGGACTGGGTTTGGCTGTAACCTTCGTGTTACTTGTTACCGTTCCCATAGACTATTTGCTGCAAACCAAGGTGCTAGGTCCTGATTGTCTTATCGAAGGCGTTGACCTTTCTTACCTCAGCTTTATCCTTTTCATCGCCGTTATTGCAGGTATTGTGCAGCTGGTAGAAATGGCTGTCGAGAAATATAGCCCCTCGCTTTATTCTGCTTTGGGCATATTCTTGCCTCTTATTGCCGTTAACTGTGCTATCATGGGTGCATCACTCTTTATGCAACAGCGCATCAACATGGACCCCTCTAGTACTCAATACATCGGTTCGGTATTGGATTCTGTTGCTTATGCCACTGGAAGCGGTATCGGTTGGACCTTGGCTATTGTGTCGATGGGCGCCATTAGAGAGAAAATGCAATATAGCGACGTGCCTAAACCCTTGCAAGGACTGGGCATAACATTCATTACCGTAGGACTCATGGCCATGGCCATGATGTGCTTTTCGGGCTTAAATCTATAAGATAAGGATATATGGGACAGTTTATTTTTATAAGCATTGCCGTTTTTCTGCTCATCATCTTGCTGCTGGTGATTATTTTGCTGGTGGCCAAGAAATATCTTTCGCCTAGCGGAAAGGTTGTTATCACCGTGAATGGAGAAAGGGAACTTACCGTAGACCAAGGAAATAACGTAATGGCTACACTCAATGAGAACGGCATTTTCTTGCCGTCGGCGTGCGGTGGAAAGGCTAGTTGCGGACAGTGTAAGTTGCAAGTGCTTGAAGGTGGAGGAGAAATCCTCGATTCTGAACGCTCGCACTTCTCTAGAAAAGAGGTGAAAGACAATTGGCGACTTGGTTGTCAATGTAAAGTTAAAGGTGATTTGCAGGTTAAAGTGCCCGAAAGCGTTATGGGCGTGAAAGAATGGGAATGCACCGTTATCAGTAATAAAAACGTGTCGAGCTTCATTAAGGAGTTTATTGTGGAACTACCTCCAGGCGAACACATGGACTTTGTGCCTGGTAGTTATGCCCAAATTAAAATTCCAGCATACGAAACCATCGACTACAATAAGGATTTCGACAAGAACGATATTGGTGAAGGCTATTGTGCAGTTTGGGAAAAATTTGGTATTTTCGACCTCAAAGCGCATAACCCCGAAGATACCATTCGCGCTTACTCAATGGCGAACTATCCTGCAGAGGGCGATCGCATAACGCTTACCGTGCGTATTGCTACTACACCGTTTAAACCACGCCCCGAAGTGGGTTTCCAAAACGTACCTACGGGTATTGCATCTAGCTATATCTTCTCGCGTAAACCTGGAGACAAAGTGGTGATGAGTGGACCGTTTGGAGATTTTCACCCAATATTTGATTCAAAAAAAGAGATGATTTGGGTTGGTGGTGGTGCAGGTATGGCGCCGCTTCGCAGTCAGATTATGCACATGCTCAAGACGCTTCACATTCGCGATCGTGAAATGCATTATTTCTATGGTGCACGTAGTCTTAGCGAAGCGTTCTTCTTGGAAGACTTCCACGAGCTTGAGAAGGAATATCCTAACTTCCATTTCCACCTTGCTCTCGACCAACCAGACCCCAAAGCCGACGAGGCTGGTGTACCCTACACTGCTGGTTTTGTTCACGATGTAATGTACAATACTTATCTAAAAGACCACGAAGCACCCGAAGACATCGAGTTCTACATGTGCGGTCCTGGTCCTATGAGTAAGGCTGTACAAGGTATGCTTGATAGTATTGGTGTTGAGCCAGAAAGCATTATGTTCGATAACTTTGGTTAAATTTGCTAGTAGCAACTTCTCCTAGTTGTCAATGCAACGGTTTTAAACTTTAAAGTTTCAACACAATTTAGCTTGCATCTACTGTTATCCTAGGGTTTCAGTCTCTGGTTGGAATACTTCAAAAGCTTTGAAGTCGCATTACAAGCAGTTTTTTAATTACCCTATGAAAACAAGCTAGGTTGAGCAACTATACTATCAGTAAAATAGTATAATTTAAGTATTGCCGTGTTTCGATGGCATAACTAACACCGCACGGTGAATGATAGAACATTCGCTGTGCGGTGTTCTCGTATTCAAATATAAAAGGCTAACTTTGCACCAAATAAATAAGATATGATAAAAGCTTTGTTTTTTGATATTGATGGCACACTTGTGAGTATGAAGACCCACACCATTCTCCCTTCAGCGGTGGAATGCATAGCACAAGCTAAACATAAAGGTATAAAAGTGTTTATCGCCACGGGTAGGCCCTTAGGCATTATCAATAATATTGATGGCATCTTACCCTTTATAGATGGTTATCTCACTGCCAACGGTGCACATTGCATTGTAGGCAACGAAGTGGTTTACCATCAGCCCATACTCAAAGCCGATGTGGAATTGATTCTTAACGAAGCCACAAAGCAAGACTATTCTTGTGTTGTTGTGGGACAAGATGCTATTGGTACCTTTAATTATAAGGATAATATCGACCGTATTTTCAGACGTATGCTCGATATTCATGGTGTAGACTACAACATCCCGATAGAAGAATTACTAAAAACAGATATCTTAGAACTAACACCCTTTGTAAGTGTTCATCAAGAACAACAACTCATGCCTCGAATACCTAATTGCGTTTCTGCTCGTTGGCATCCAGAGTTTATGGATGTTACCTCGCGTTTGGCCGATAAGGTAGGGGGCTTACCGCCATTGCCTACCATCTTGGCATCGCTTTATCAGACTGTGTTGCTTTTGGCGATGGTGGGAATGATATCAGTATGTTTGTTGCAGCTGGTATTGGCGTGGCTATGGGTAATGCAGGCGACAACGTAAAACAAGCAGCTAACTTCGTAACTAAACATATAGATGAGGAAGGCATTATGCATGCAATGAAGTATTTGGGCATTGTGTGATTCGTCTTTGAGGGTAGGTATAGGTGACGCGGTTGAAGAGGTTCTTTAGAACACCTCGCTCAGCCGTTCGTAGTCGTAGGTGTAACGTTCGTGCCCTATCTGCGAGGGCGCGGTGGGATGATCGGCGTCGCCGTACTCGTAGGCCAGCGCGTAACTGCCCGCAACCGAGCCAGAGTCGGTGCGCTGCACCTTGGTGAGCGGTTCGCCCATCAGTCCGAAGCCCATGTCCATGGCGTAGCCAGGCCCTTGGCCTTGCCCTCGGCGCGCACCAGTCGGTTAAGCTCGTCGTAGGCGTAGGTATGGCTGAAGGCACCGCCCAGCGGTTTCTCCTTCTTTTCCTTGCCGGCATCGAGGCCGCCCATGCCGTCCGTACGGCCAAACCCTCCGAACCCTTTCGGCTTCTTCGGTGCCTTTGGTGTAATAACGTTGGAAATACCCAAAATATTGTCTACGGGGTCGTA
>NZ_BAIZ01000039.1 GCF_000613445.1 Hoylesella shahii DSM 15611 = JCM 12083 | reverse complement strand
TTTTATAACACATTGACTATCAACTCATTGTACAGAAAAACACACAAAACACCCCTCTAAATGCCCCGTTTTAGCCGTTTATCGCCCAAAAAATTCGATTTCAATGATTAGCATTCATCCCAACAAGTCGCCGTCTTAAAATACGCCAGAGAAATCGACTAAATGCCATGTTTTTATTTGTTTTTATAGCAGATTGCCACCAAACAACATACGTTTACAACATTTTGCTCTTGTAATATGCATGAGTTAGCACTGCATTTTGTAGGAGATAGCCCTGCGTTTAGCAAGAGATAGCAAGGCTAACTCGTGCATATTGCAAGGTAAACTCATAGGTTTTACCCAGAGCCGAAAACACTTTAGCATGCTATTTAGCATCAAAAAGAAGAGAAAAAGGCGAACTTGAAGCACCTCAAAAAGGAGAAAAACAAGTTTTTAGAAAGCCAAAACATATAGGTTTTGCAGAAAAGAGCAGAAATTTTGCCATGCTTAGTCACAAAAAATCGGCATTTCGAGGGCTAAAATTGTTGTTTTTAGCCCTTTTTTGCGCTAGAATGGTGGCCAAGAAAACAGCTATTTGTAAAGTATCTTTACCGCATTTAACACAACAAAAGCGCACAATGAGCACGACAACCCACAGCCCTTCCACCAACAACAGCCCCACTCCAGAACGTCGCACCCTATTGGGCAAAAGGCAAACCCTTAAGAACCCCTCTACAACTGGCCCGACTCCACTTGCAACACCACCCGTTCGGTGAGCCTATCCACACCATTGGGCTGGTATTCTTTTTTCAAGCTAGCGCCAAAAATCCACGCAAAAGTTTGGTAGAAGCCAGCACGGACAGAACCAAGAAAGGCCTGAATGAGCTGATACGACGACGAACTAGTTTCGCGATACACCAACTTGATGAGCAATTTGCCCTGAGCGTAGGTAAGTTTCTTCATTCGGGGCGTGTATTCGCGTTTGATGTCGGCCTCAACAAGCTTCATATGTTCGTCGCGCGACTTCTTATCGGGCAGCGTTTGGAGGTATTCGTAGGTCTCCACAATAATCTTGTTCACCTCCTTTGCTATGGGCAACACCTTTTTAACGTTATACACCAAACGGTTGTATTCCATGCGTTGTCGCTCGTTTTCAAACGTGAGTTGGGGGTAAACATATACCTTGTTGAGTTCAACATATTGAATGCTGTCGCCCTTATCGAGCACTTTGCCCACCTTCACCATTGGTACAAAAGTGGGATTATCCATATCCACCTCGGTTTCGTTGGGATTGACACGGATATTTCCATCGTTTTGCGCCCATGAACCCAAGGCCCAGAGCACCGAAAAGAGCAGGACAATATAGATTCGTTTCATTGTTTTGCGTATTTGTGCAAGTACAAAAATAAGTAATTCTACTTAAATATACACCTACTACACACCTTATTTTCTGTTTTTGCCTTGTTTTACACTTTTTTTGTGTAAGTTTGTGGGTTATGAACGAAGACAAACACATCATCATAGGCTTTGACGCCAAACGCGTGGTGCGCAATGGCACTGCTGGGTGCTTATGGTCGCAATCTTGTTAACGACCTTTCGCACCTCTATCCGCACATGCAACTGCTGCTCTATGCACCCGATGCGGGTAGAGAAGCATTGGCCCAACAGGTGAAAAATGCGCCTAACCTGCGCATGGTGTACCCCGTGCACGCCAAAAATGCATTGCAAAAAGCAGCATGGAGAAGCAAAGGTGTGGTGAACGACTTGTTGAGAGATGGCGTAAAGGTGTTTCACGGCTTGTCGGGCGAACTGCCCAAAGGCGCAAAAAAAGCAGGCATAGACACCGTGGTAACCATTCACGACTTAATTTTTATGCGCCACCCCGAATTCTATCACTGGTGGGATGCGCTGATTTATAAATGGAAATTTCGCCAAACGCTGAAAGAAGCCAACCGCATTATCGCCATTAGCGAATGCACCAAACGCGACATTGTGGAACTGGGACATTTTCCAGCCAACCGCATCAGCGTGATTTATCAAAGCTGCGACACACGGTTTAGACAGTCTGCAACGGCCGAGAAGCAGCAAGAAGTGGCCCAACGCTATGCCTTGCCCGCTCGTTTTGTGCTAAACGTGGGCACCATCGAGGCTCGCAAAAACGTGCTAGTGGCAGCCAAAGCAATGCAAGCGGTTGCACAAGACGTACACCTGGTGATATTGGGAAGACCCACACCTTATATGAACAAAGTGAAATCGTGGGTTGAAAAACATGGACTGAGCAGCAGGGTGCACTTTCTGCACAATGTGCCCAACGAGGATTTGCCCGCCATATACCAGCAAGCCGAGGTGTTTGTTTACCCCTCGCGCTACGAAGGATTTGGTATTCCCATCATCGAAGCCATACAAAGCGGACTGCCCGTGGTGGCTGCAACGGGGTCGTGCCTTGAAGAAGCAGGAGGGCCAGATAGCATATACGTAAATGCCGACGACCATCTAGCAATGGCGAAAGCCATCTGCTCCCTACTGAAAGGCCAACCTGGACGCGATGAAGCGATAGCCAAAAGCATGGCGTATGTGCAACGTTTCGAAAATAAAAACGTGGCGCAGCAGGTGGCACAATGCCTTTTGCAAGAGCAAAACAAGGCCCTAACGCCACCCAACAACCACCCTTAACATCACCACGCATGCCCCATGGCCCAACACCGCAACACAAGGGGAGCAAAACAGAAACACAAAACCTGACTACATAAAACATTTATACATCGCTAGGATGTGAAGCAACAGAAAAACAAATGAAGAAATGTATCATCATCGGTAGCGGACTGGGTGGCCTTTCGTGCGGAGTGATTCTCGCGCGAAATGGCTATGAAGTAACCATACTCGAACAAGAAACGCAACCAGGCGGATGCTTACAAAGCTTTGTGCGCAAAGGCGCAAAGTTTGAAACAGGTATGCACTTTATTGGTAGTGCCGAAGAAGGACAAACCTTGCACCCACTCTTACGCTATCTTGGATTGGAAAACCTACCCTTGAGCAGGCTCGACACCAACGGTTATGATGTGGTGTCGATGCCCGAAGGGCGATTTGCCTTTGCCAATGGCCACGAAGCCTTTGTGGAAACGCTATGCAAGCAGTTTCCTAAGGATAAAGATTCGCTACACCAATATATGGCGCTGGTGGAACGTTTGGCGCAAGCCTCGCCCATAAACGGGCATCAACCCACGACCGAACAAATGCACTTGAAAACCGAATATCAGATGCGCGCCGTGAACGAAGTGATAGAAAGCCTCGTGCCCAACCCCCTTTTGCAACGCGTATTGGTGGGAAACTTGCCCCTCTATGCAGGCGAACACGGCAGAACGCCATTCTCAACCCACGCTTTTATCACCAACTTTTACAACCAAAGCGCTTTTAGACTGGCTGGAGGAAGCGACATCATCGCCCAAAAGCTTATCAAAGGCATTGAAGAAAGGGGCGGAAGGGTGCTTACACGCAAACAAGTGCAACGCATTGTGTGCAACGAAAGTAGGGCAACAGGCGTGGTTACCACTCAAGACGAGCACTTTGAAACCGATTTGGTGATTGCAGCCGTGCACCCAACAACGGTGATGCACATGCTCGACGATGCGAATATGATTAGGCCCGTGTTTAGACAACGCATGCTAAACCTGCCTAATACCACGGGTGTGTTTACGGTTTACCTGAAATTTAAACCGCAAGCCATGCCCTATCGCAACCACAACTTGTATGGATATGCCAACAACACGCCGTGGAACTGCGAACAATACACAGAAAACGACTGGCCTCGCGGTTTTCTATACGTACACCTTAGCGACCAACAAGCTCCCGAAACCCTGCCCAACAGCCACCAGCAATGGGCCACCTGTGGCGAGATAATGAGCTATATGCGCTACGAAGAGGTGGCACAATGGACCAACACAAACATCATGAAACGCGGCGAAGCATACGAAAAATTTAAACACGACAGAGCCGAAAGACTAATTAACGCCGTGGAACAACATGCACCAGGACTGCGCGAGAGCATTGATTGCTACTTTACTTCTACCCCACTCACCTACGAACAATATACATCCACAATAGAAGGAAGTATGTATGGCGTGGCCAAAGACGTGAAACTAGGCTCGGCCTGCCACGTACCCAGTCGCACGCGCATACCCAATCTGCTCTTTGCAGGACAAAATGTAAACTCGCATGGCATGCTGGGCACCCTGGTTGGCACGCTTGTTACCTGCGGAGAAGTGCTGGGAGATAAACTAAAATTATGAACAACAACGACATCATCATTATAGGCGGAGGCCTGGGAGGCCTTACCACAGGCGCACTTCTGGCCAAAGAAGGACGCAAAGTAACGATACTGGAGAAAAACAACATCGTGGGAGGTGGACTGCAAAACTTCACTCGGAAGGGCATTCTCTTTGATACAGGCATGCACATGCTGGGCGGATTTAGACCCGGACAAACGCTTTACCGCATCTGCCAACACCTGGGCATCATGCAAAAACTTAAGCTGCAGCGTGTGGACAGCGATTGCATGGACGAGATTTACTACGCATCCAACCACACCATCTATCGCGTGGCCGAGGGTAAAGCAGGCTTTGTGGAGAGTTTTGCCACACATTTTCCCCACCAACGCGCACAGCTACAACGCTATGTAGACGCCATTTACGAACTGGCCGACGAGATAGACCTCTTTAATCTTAGACCAACGGGCGACGGCATACCCTTGCATAGCGAACGCTTTATGTGGTCGGCCGACGAGTTTATCGCGCATTACATCGACGATGAGCAGCTGCGCGACGTGCTGGCCTACATGAATCCCATGTACGGAGCGTATCGGGCCACACGCCAGCCTATGTTCATGCCCTTATCAGCGCACTTTACATCAACGGAACCGACCGCTTTGTGGGTGGCTCACAGCAATTGGCCACGGCCCTAGCCGAGGTAATAGAGCACGCAGGCGGAGAAGTGGTGGGAGGAGCAGAGGTGATTCGCATTGCTGTTGACAACCGAACAGTGACACAAGTGCAAACAAAAGACGGACGAAGCTTTAGCGCTCCTTATTATATAGCCGCCACACACATGGGCGAAACCTTACGACTGATAGACAAAGGTGCCTTTACGCCAGCCTATACCAAGCGCATAAGCAACACCGAGAACTCGTATTCCATTTTCAGCTTGTATGTGAAACTAAAGCCCGAAACCTTTTCCTACATCAACCACACATGCTATTATCAGCACGATTACAACCAAGTGTGGAACCTAGGTCAATACCATCGCGAAGATTGGCCATACGGAATGATGTACATGACACCACCCAACGAACAACAAAACGAATGGGCCACACACCTCATCATTAATTGTGTGATGCCCTTTTCGGCCGTGGAACAATGGCAAGACACACAAACAGGCCGACGCGGAGAGGCTTATGCCCAATGGAAAGCTTGGCACGAACAACGCATTATCGACCGCATGGAAGAGGTGAAACCGGGCTTTACGCAGTGCATCGACCACGTATGGAGCGCTTCGCCACTAACAGTGCGCGACTATTATCATGCACCCCAAGGGGCAATTTATGGATTTGTGAAAGACTGTCACAACCCTCTAGCCACACAAATACCCGTGGCCACAAAGGTGAGCAACCTATTTTTAACGGGACAATGCGTGGGATTGCATGGCATTTGTGGCGTTCCGCTGTCGGCCATCACAACAGCCGAGGCTCTTGTTGGCAAAAACAAGATTATCGAACAGCTGCAAAATACAGCTCCCAAATAACCGAAGGGGAAGAATAAGATTAGAGATGAACGTTAGAAAATATCTATTTATACTGCTGCTCATCGTGGCTTTGACTGCACATGCGCAACAACAAGCACCCTTGAAAATATGGACGGGCACAGCCGAACGCGCCTCGAACGTGACGCTAACGCCTACATCCCCAAGGGCGCAACGGCTAATTGTCCGGCTGTGATTGTGTGTCCTGGTGGCAGCTACCACTGGTTGGACACTCGTACAGAAGGCGAGGGCGTGGCCAAATGGCTCAACAGTCAGGGCATTGCAGCCTTTGTGTTGCGTTATCGGGTTGCAGGCGTGTGGGCCTTTATCAGCCATTATCGGCTGTTTGTTCGCGGAAGACGGCAGCCCGACATGCTTCGCGATGTGCAACGAAGCATTCAACTGGTTCGCGAGGGCGCAACAACATGGAGCATCAACCCCCAAGCGGTGGGCGTTATGGGCTTTTCGGCAGGCGGACATCTAGCCGTTGCCTCGGCCACCTACGCCTCAACCAATTATCTTTCGCCCTTGGGCATCGTGCCAAAGGTGAGCGTAAGACCCGATTTTGTGGCAGCGCTCTATCCCGTTGTTACGCTTACAGACAAGCGTTATGTGCATCGGCGTTCGCGAAAGGGCATCTTAGGCGAATGGGGCAAGTGCAACAAGAAACTGAAAGACTCGCTATCGCTTGAACGACATGTACCCACTAACTGTCCGCCAGTGTTCATTGTGCATTGCGACGACGACCCAATAGTAAGTCCAGGCAATAGTCGTTTGCTCGACTCGGCACTTACATCACGCCGCATTCCGCACCAATACATACGCTATACCACAGGCGGACACGGTTTTGGAGCAAGCGAAGTGAAGGGCTCGGCGCAATCACGACGCTGGCGCGAAGCCTTTGTTAGCTGGCTTAACAACAGTGCTTTGCCCTTGGTTCGCGACACCGCAGACAGACAGAATAAGAAAATAGAAAAGCTATAAACCACACCTTAAATTGTATAAGGCGTGGACCAAAGCCACAAACACAGGCGGTTGGGGATGGGCATAAACAGTGATACCCTAACCTACCGCCCTTCTTTTTCGGATGACACCTTATTATATATAGCGCTCTCGTAGCTGATATATAGGATGAAAGGCAAATAAAGACTGATGTAAAAGAAACATATCGGCCAGCGTAAAGAAGAGATGAAATGGTTGAAATAAAACATATCGGTTGGCGTGTGCTATTGTTCAGCATCATCAATTAACATTCAAAGTCTCGCAAAGCGCAAATCCTCCCTTTTATTTTACATGGATTATCCACTTTTTCCTTTTCTCTTTTCTTTAAGCTTTATTTAACGCGAGCGCTGCATTTCACATCATATAAAATGCTTATCTTTGCTTTATCAGAATTAAGAGAGGATAGAAACGTGTTGAGAAATACGCAAGTTTTAAGTTCGTTTTATACGACTACTGAAGTAAAGAGAACAGCATCGCACAAGAGAATTGCCTCACAAAAGCACAAGAGAGTTAGAAACAGGAGCCATGAGGATGATAAAAACGCAGTCGGATGGGGATAACAACAAGATGCGACATACACAAAGGTATCGCAAAACAATGCCCAAAGACGCACAAAACAAGGTGAACACAACCCTTAACACCGCAGTGAGAAATGGCGGTGCACATCCCACGGCTGCATATAAATCACAAACGATGCCGTAAACACGGGTTGAGAAACCCCAAAACACAGGCCACCGCTGGTAAACCATGCCTATTGAGAGCGGTAAAGGGGCGCCCCCGAAAGGCCTAAACCCATAAACACGCCACCCAAACCCCAATGTTTGGGAGCAAAACAACACCCAACACATGGTCATGGCCCAATAAAGGCGATGCAAACGAAAAACAAACGGATGCACAACCATTTCTTATGACAGCAACACCAACAGCCCTAACACAACAAAACATGGTGTTTGATAACCCGCCCTGCGATTTCCCTCATAGTCGTAAGCAAGAAATGGTGCACGTTTGTGGCCTGAACACTCAAGAAGAACAGGCCTTACATACGCACTTGGCGCACGTCCGGTTGCCGAGTTGCGCATTTTCTCCTTATTACTTTAACGCCCCGCCCATGATTTAAACCCTCGTGGGCGGTTTTTTTTCGTGTAAACCCTCGTTGTGAAATGTAAACACAAAGTAAAAGCAGGTAAATACTAAAGTAAAAGCAGAAAAACACAAAAGCAAACGTGCCAAAAGACAAGAAAACAACAAGAAATAAAAGGAATGCCATAGTGCAATAAAGACTCAATTAATGATGTATCATTGCTAATATTTGTGAAATATAAACACAAATTCAGTCTTTACACACACAGGGTAACAGTATTTTGTATAACTTTGCTTTGTATTACACCTTAATTGTATAACTAAACCCACAACAAAAAGTTATGTACGACGATTTTTCCCTATATATATACTCCACTATTGTTATCTTCATTACAGTGATAATAGCTGTAAAATTAAGTCTCAATGGCAAGCTAAGCGAACTGCTATTCCAAGTAAGATTTATGCAAAAGCGACTTGAAAGCGCCACCGAAGAGATAAACAAACTCCGCGAAAAACTATCAGAACAGTTGAACCAAAGCGCTGATATTACTGCCGAAAACAAACAACAAGAACGCAAAGACTCCGCGGAAAAACCCGTAACAACGACAAACGAGACCCTTACAGATAACCAAACAATTAAGCATGCTGGCGATGTGACGCAGCCTGATGCCACACCCACCACTGAAACAGAGGTTAAAACGGTGGGCGAACAACAACGCATTGTTTCGCCAATTGCCACTATTGAGGTGCCTGTTGTGCCCGTTGGCGAACAAACAAACGGCTCTGAACCATCGCCATCGCTCACTGAAGACGAGGTGGATAAGCATGAAACCGCCACAAACAACAAAGAAAACGAGGCCAAAAACGAATTAACTGCAGCTGAATACGCTGAAAACGAAACTGAAAACGAGGCTTGCGAAGTGGCTAATGAGGCGGAAGCGCAAGACAATGCCACCGACATACCAACCAAAACGAACCTCAACCCGCCGAAAAACAACCCGAACCAGCTATTGCCTTTGTGCAAGTGGAAAGCGAAGAGACGGGAAACAAGACACAACAACCCACCAATTCGGCCCAAGAACAAAAGGTGGAACACGAGCCACAGCACGCAATGACAGGCAAAGAATACCTCGAATCATTGCGCAAAGAGGCCAAAAACAAAGGCTATAACGAAGCCATCGACGACGATAGCGCTGTTTTCAGCCTATCAGAAGGGTTTAACTTCGAGAAATTTATTGGCGAAAACCTCCTTGGAAAGATAGGAATTTTGGCTTGGTGCTGGGTATTAGCTTCTTTGTTAAATACGCAATAGACCAAAATTGGATTGGACACACCGCCCGAACAGCCCTAGGCTACATTGCAGGAACATTGCTTATGGGTATTGCTTGGCAATTAAGCAAACGATATAGACCCTTTAGTTCGCTGCTTGCAGGCGGTGGATGTGCGGTGTATTACCTCACAACGGCCATCGCTTTCCATTATTACCAAATCTTTACACAGCCAGTAGCCTTTGGCATTATGGTGTGTGTAACACTCTTTATGGCATGGACAGCCAGCCATTATGGTCGTCGTGAGCTAGCGGTTACAGCCCTTGTGGGTGGATTTTTAGCGCCATTCCTCACCGCAACAGGCACAGTAAACCTGCTATTCCTTTACGTTTACATGGCCATTCTCAACCTAGGTTGCCTCTATCTGGCCATAAGAAAGCGTTGGAACGAGCTGCCTTTGATAAGCATTTTTGCCACATACGTGGTGTTACTGATGAGCGTTGACGTATCCAACACCCAACCCTACGCCATCAATGCCTTGTTCTACGCACTGTTTTGGCTTATATTCGCCATCAGTAGTATCACGCTATTGCGTCGTAAAATGTCGCCACTCTTCACTGGTTTTCACCTCGGTGGTGCTATTTTCAGCAGCATTTTAACCCTCCTTTTGGTGGGATGGCTTAACCAATATGGCAGCAACGACAATGCTTTAGCAGCATTGGTTATTGGTATTTTCTATCTAGGCACACACCAATGGATGCGCAAAACCGAGCAATGCGAAGGCGTAGCGCAAAGCGTTTTCTTATCCCTAGGTTTGGCATTTGCCACGATGTCGCTGCCCATGTTCTTCTCTGGGTCAACACTCACCATCTGTTTCTCTGCCGAAATGGTGCTTTTGCTATGGCTATATTGCACCGTTAAGCTTAAACCTTACGGCATTGCGGCAACATTGTCACTGGTAATCACAGCAGTGTGCTTGTTCTTAAACATTGGATTCACCATTCCCGAGGGAGCAGTAGTCACCTCGAAGCCCCATATAGCCGTATTCAATTCGTTCTTTATCAGCGATTTTTTCCGCGCTTTGTGCCTATTTGCCTTTGCTGCAGTGATGGATTACCACAAAGAACGCCTCCAAGGGGTTTACAATCCGTGGAATAACATTGTGTATGGCTTAGGTGTTATGGCACTATATCTATGCATTAGCAGCGAACTTCTGTTCTTCACCAACGAAAATATCTATGTTTCATCCATCACCGTCTTGCGTTTAGCAATCATATTGGGCGTAGCTGTGGGCTTTTTGCGTAGATATCCAGCGAGCAAATGTGCTTGGCTCTACGCCATTTACCTATCGCTGGCCACCTTCCTCATTGTTACCGACGTGTATTATTACGAATATTGCACTGGTGCGTTGTTGGCCATTGGTTTGCAATGGTTGGGCTTCGTCTTCGCCGTTGCACTCTTTGTGGTGTCGGGTCGCAACTATTACAAGCATTGCGAAGCCCCATCCGGCAAGTTCACCGTGTTCTTTAACATTGCTGCCACCTTGCTTTGGATTAGCATAGTGCGCACTTTGCTCATGCAAACAAACATTCAACAGTACAGTGCAGGCCTATCTCTGAGCCTTGCAGCAGCGGGAGCGTTGCAGATGTTGTTGGGAATGCGCCTGCCAAACAAAACCATGCGTCTGCTAAGCATTGGCACTTTTGGCGTTATTATTGTGAAACTAGCACTCTACGACGTATGGTTGATGCCAGCAGTGGGTAGAATTGTGGTGTTTATCATCTTGGGAGCACTGTTGTTAGTGGTATCTTTCATGTATCAAAAACTTAAAGATACACTCAACCTTAGTGGCGACGACCAAGCCTCGAAACCCCTTGAAAGCGAGCAAGAACCAACAAACAGCAAGCAAAAAGAAAGCTCCGAATAGAGTAAACCTATTGCTTAATAGAAATTATCTGTTTGAAGTTGTCGGCATTGTTAATAACTTTGCAATCGTAAAGAATATAACAAACAAAAGTTTTTAACCACTTATATTATACAATTATGAATATAACAATGCCAACTCTTCCTTATGCAGTTAATGCATTGGAGCCAGTTATTAGCGAGCAAACAATAAACTTCCACTACGGGAAGCATCTTCAAAACTACGTTAACACCCTGAACACACTCGTTCAAGGCACTGAGTTTGAAGGCAAAAGCGTTGAAGACATCGTGAAGACAGCGCCAGATGGCCCTATCTTCAACAACGCTGGACAAACACTTAACCATGCACTTTACTTCCTACAATTCAAAGCACCCGTGCAAGGTAACGAGCCAACAGGCAAGATTGCCGAAGCTTTAGTGCGCGACTTTGGTAGCTTTGAGAACTTTAAGAAAGAGTTCGCACAAGCTGGTGCAACGCTCTTTGGTTCGGGATGGGCATGGCTTTCGCAAGACAAAGATGGCAAATTGGTAATCACCAAAGACGCAAACGCTGGCAATCCACTACGCCAAGGCAACACTCCTTTGTTGGGAATCGACGTTTGGGAACACGCTTATTACTTGGATTACCAAAACCGTCGTGTAGACCATTTGGCCGCTTTGTGGGACATTATCGACTGGAACGTAGTTGAAAGCCGTATGAAATAAGCTGTAACAACAGCGCGTTCACACATTAGAGATTTCCAAAACATTTATTTAAAGCATATCAGGTAACGAATGTTGGCCTACGTTGGCTATGCGCTTAACAACAATGCACAAGTCCAACCACACCAACAACAACTAAAAATATTAAACAACATGCAGACTATTATCAATTCATTGCTGCCCGAATTTAACGTTCAGGCTTTCCAAAATGGCGAGTTCAAAACCGTAACAAGCGAAGATGTAAAAGGCAAATGGGCCGTTTTCTTCTTCTATCCAGCAGACTTCACCTTCGTATGTCCCACCGAATTGGTAGACCTTGCTGAGAAATACGAAGAGCTAAAGAAGATGGGTGTAGAGGTTTACTCGGTGAGCTGCGATACTCATTTCGTACACAAAGCATGGCACGATGCATCAGACAGCATCAAGAAGATTAACTACCCCATGCTGGCCGACCCACTCGGAGTGCTCGCTAAAGGCTTCGGCGTATTCATCGAAGAAGCTGGAATGGCATACCGTGGCACCTTCGTAGTAGACCCAGAAGGTAAAATCAAGATTGCTGAAATTCAAGATAACAGCATCGGCCGTAACGCTGAGGAACTCGTTCGCAAGATTGCAGCTGCTCAATTCGTAGCTTCTAACCCCGGTGAAGTGTGCCCCGCTAAGTGGAAACAAGGCGCTCAAACACTCAAACCCAGCATCGACCTCGTTGGAAAAATCTAATTCCAACATCCTATAAGGCTTTATTCGATAGCGAACAAATCCCTATATATTTTCCCTCGTTGCCCCATATCTCCTCCTTTTAGGAGATGGGGGCAACTTTTTAAAGCCCTAAACGCAAGGCCAAACGCATACGCTATCACCTCAAAACAAACCCTAGAGCTGCCATAAACACAAGTAAGCCTAGGCCAAATAAACCCTTAAAGATCCCACCAACATGCTCGATTCAACAATACTAAAACAAGTTAGCGATGTGTTTGCTAACTTAGAAAACAACTACACACTTGATGTTCGCACCGATGCCTCACGCACTGAGGCTGCCGAACTAAAAGAGTTTGTAAACGATTTTGTGTCTACATCGACACACTTGTCGGCTAATTTCACCGACACCAACGACGCACAACTGTCTTTTTCACTTTTGAAAGAAGGACAACCGGTGGGCATTTCCTTCCGTGGCATACCCAACGGACACGAATTTACCTCGCTTCTCTTGGCCGTTCTTAATGCAGATGGCAAAGGCAAAAACCTGCCCGACGAGGCCATCAGCAAGCGAATTGCCAACCTTAAGGGTGATATTAAGCTGCAAACATACGTGTCGTTGACGTGCACCAACTGCCCCGAAGTGGTGCAGGCACTCAACATCATGGCCTTAAAAAACAGTAGGGTAAACAGCGAAATGATTGACGGAGCACTCTTCCAAGATGAAGTGGCACGATTAAACATACAAGCTGTTCCCGCTGTTTTTGCCAACGGACAACTGCTTCACATGGGACGAGGCGACCTAGGCGAACTCCTCGGTAAACTTGAAGACCTTGTTGGCTCTGAAGAAAACGAAAATGCAGAGCCCGTTGAACGACAATTCGACCTCATTGTTGTGGGTGGTGGCCCTGCTGGAGCTGCTGCTGCCATCTACTCGGCACGCAAAGGATTGAAAGTTGCCGTGGTTGCTGGTCGCATTGGAGGCCAAGTTAAAGACACCGTGGGCATTGAAAACCTGGTGTCGGTGCCACAAACAACGGGCGCACAACTGGCCGACGACCTGCGTTCGCACATGAGTCACTACCCCATCGAGCTGTTCGAAAACCGCAAATTAGATAGCGTTGACTTCTCTGCTTCGCCCAAACGCGTTTGCACCAAGGGCGGAGAGGTGTTCATTGGCCCTGCAGTGGTGCTGGCCACTGGCGCCAGCTGGCGACGCCTTAACGTTGACGACGAAGCCAAATACATGGGTAAAGGCGTGCATTTCTGCCCCCACTGCGATGGTCCGTTCTATAAAGGAAAGAATGTAGCCGTTGTTGGAGGTGGCAATTCGGGCATCGAAGCTGCCATCGACCTAGCAGGCATCTGCAACCACGTAACAGTACTTGAGTTTGCCGACACCTTGCGAGCCGACACCGTTTTGCAAGAGAAAGCAGCCACAATGCCCAACATCGAAATATTTAAATCATCGCAAACAACGCAAGTTTTGGGCGATGGCAACCACGTAACAGCCATCCGCGTGAAAGACCGCACCAACAACGAAGAACGCGAAATTGCACTTGATGGTATCTTCGTACAAATTGGTTTGGCTGCCAATACCGATCTCTTGCGCGATGCTCTACCACTAAACGAAAGACGAGAGATTGTGGTTGACGCTAATTGCCGCACCTCTATCCCTGGCGTTTACGCCGCAGGCGACTGCACCAATGTGCCTTATAAGCAAATTATTATCGCCATGGGCGAAGGTGCAAAAGCAGCCTTGTCGGCTTTCGACGACAGAATTAGGGGCATTATCTAAGGCTTCAACGCAAGCCAACACATTGTTCCACCTCCCTAAACAAACAGGTTGAACAATAGCCCCCTCAAGATTTTTTATCTATATTTTTGTGAATAGAGCGCTCTTGCCTTCGGGTGGGGGCGTTCTTTTTTTAACCCAATACGGTCATTACACCACAATAAAACAAAATCTGTTTAGGCTCTAATGCCCGATTGGCGTTTAATCGAACAAATAAAAAAGCAACAGCCACAATGCCATAGCAAAGAGAGAACAACAACAGAGCCAAGCAAAGCAAACCCCAACACCGCCCCTTGATAGTTTATACCTATGTGGCAAGAGAAAATATTCATTGATTTTCGTTGCTCGTTTAAAATAAAAGACATATCTTTGCAAAACATAGACGGCACGCAGCAATGAGCTTTGCACAACCATTAGCAGCCCTTTGCACTGCCCTATGCAACAAACAGGAAACTGCCACCTAGCCAACCCATGGCCAAAGGCTGCAACCAATAAACATTTAAACCGCTAAACTATGTCTTTTACAAAACTTTGCAACGACATTTTCAATCAGGCGATACGTGATTACCACGTAACCGATAACATCGACACGCCTATCAATAACCCCTATAAAAGGGAAACGATAGAAAACCGCTTGTATCTAAAATGCTGGATCGACACCGTGCAATGGCATTTTGAAGACATTATACGCGACCCACACATAGACCCGGTGGAAGCGCTGAACCTAAAAAGGCGCATCGACCGCTCTAACCAAGACCGCACCGACTTGGTGGAACAGATTGATAGTTACTTCCGACAGAAGTACGCCGATGTGCAAATGCTTCCCGATGCACGACTAAATACCGAAAGTCCTGCATGGGCTATCGACCGTCTTTCTATCCTCGCGCTCAAGATTTATCACATGCAAGAGCAGGTAGAACGTAAAGATGTAGAGGCCGAACATCGCGAAAAATGCGAAGCTAAACTAAATATCTTGCTCGAACAACAAGTTGACCTCTCCGCTGCTATCGACCAATTGCTGGCCGATATCGAGCAGGGACGCATATACATGAAGGTATATAGGCAAATGAAAATGTACAACGACCCGGCCACAAACCCCGTGCTGTACAAAAAATAATGGCTTAACGCTGCTTGCAGCGCATAGACCAACGTGCCAATAATCCCAAAAACTAATACCCGCATCAGCGTGAAGACCGAACATATTCTCATCATCCGCTTCTCGGCCATGGGCGATGTTGCTATGACTGTGCCTGTTGTTCAGGCCTTAGCAAGGCAATATCCACACCTGCGGATTACATTTTTGAGCCGCCCGTTCGCTCGCCCATTCTTCGAAGGGCTAGCGCCCAACGTGGGATTTATGGCGGCCGACATCAAAAACGAGTACAACGGAATACGCGGACTAAATGCGCTCTATAAGCGTATCGCCGCTAAGAATATCACCGCCGTGGCCGATTTGCACGACGTGCTGCGGTCTAGCTACCTGCGGTTCAGGTTTAATCTCGCTCGATATAGGGTGGAACACATCGACAAACACCGCACCCAACGCCAACGACTAGTGGCTACGGCGCATAAGGTGATGAAGCCTTTGCCAACGGCTTTTCAAAACTATGCCGATGTGTTTGCTAAACTGGGCTATCCCGTGAAGCTGGATTTCACATCCATCTTCTCGCCTCAAGGCGGCAACATCAGGATTCTTCCGCCCGAGATTGGCACCAAAAAAGCTTTCCAAGAGTGGATTGGCGTGGCTCCTTTCGCTGCACATAAGCAGAAGGTTTACCCGCCAGAGATGCTCGAAAAAATGATTACCATGCTCACTAAGGAGCATCCATCGTGTCGCGTGTTCATCTTTGGCAAAGGTCCGCTAGAAGATCCCATCATCAATGGCATCGTTTCGCGCAACCCTCAGTGCCTCAACGCTTCGGCTGTGCTTAATGGCATATCGCAAGAACTGGTATTGATGAGCCACCTCGACGTGATGGTGAGCATGGATAGCGCCAATATGCACTTTGCTTCGCTGGTTAACACGCCCGTGGTTAGTATTTGGGGGGCTACACATCCCTACGCTGGATTTATGGGCTGGGGCCAAAGCGAACACAACGCTGTGCAAATTGATTTGGCATGTAGGCCTTGTAGCATCTTTGGCAACAAACCGTGCCTTCGTGGCGACCTTGCTTGTATGCGCAATATATCGCCCGAAATGGTGTACGAACGCGTAAAGCAGGTGTTAAATAAAAAATAGATACATTAGATAAGGCTGCCTTGGCAAAGCCAACACTTACATTCAAGACATGCCCTAACAAACTATACCGCGGCATAGGCCGAAAGGCTCACCGCCGTTGGTTGTTTTTTTTAATCAACAGATGCTGGGTTTATAAGTTCTCTTGCTGGCATACAAATGGTTTTTGGCAGCTTAATGCCTACACCACTACAGCCCTCGAACTAACATTTTGAGCCTCTGCAAGCTGCCCACGGGCAGCCTTCTGCACACTCACTAACAACAAACCCGCATTGTATATACAATAATCATTATAAACATTTAAAGCGAAAAAAGTATGAAGAAGTACATTTGCGAAACCTGTGGTTGGATTTACGACCCTGAAGTGGGTGATCCCGATAGTGGCATTGAGCTGGAACAGCATTCGAAGACATTCCCGAAGACTGGCTTTGCCCTGTTTGTGGAGTTGGTAAAGACGATTTCTCAGTAGTAGAAGAATAAAATTTTTCATAATAATATTATTGAAGTTTAGTTTGGGGGATAAGCCTGCGACAGGCCCTATCCCCCTTTCTTGTGCCTCATTGTTTGCTCTTTAGCTGCGTGTTGAGGGGTTGTTAATGTGTGTTGATAGCTACGCATCGCATTGGGCTTAAGGCATTATCCCTATCGGATGAAGCAGTTAACACTTGCTGTCTAACACTGTTCTTAGGCTTGCTGTTTCATCCACAGCCAGCTCTTGCTTGGATAAATGTTGTGCTTTAATTTCTTGTTTCACTCACCATTTTGCCATCAACGAACTGTTAATATGGTAAATATATTTTACAAAATACGTTTTTCTGCCGAACCATTCTAGAGAAAATACACCCTCAAAAACGATGAAAAATGCCCTTTTCTCATAAAAATTGCACCTCACATCAAGCCTTCCACCCTCCCATTTTCTGCATTTACTATGTTTTTGCGTTTCTATTTCGAGAAAAGTTGAGCGATTTTTGCTTCCCAAAAACCACAAAATGCAGGTCGAAAAAACTTCTCTTGCTTTGCTATTTGCACCAAAATACACTGCTATCTCCTACAAAACGCAGTGCTAACTCCTACAAAACGCAGTGCTAACTCGTGCTAAACGCAAGGTAAAATGCAGCAAAACGCAAAGCCGTTTGCTGCAAATAGCACCAAAAGAGGGCAAAAAGTGGTATAAAACACCCTTTTTGGGGCATTTTTTACGGTTATAGATAAAAAGCTGATTGATGGTTTAGGCAAAGCGCTTAAACCTATTTTTAGCACCAAAAACATGCTAAAAGGGGGGTATTTTGCGCCTTATAGCACACAAACACCTAGAAATCAAATGGTTACAAACTTTAAAAATACGCTCGTTTTTTACACCGTCGCCCACATTTTCTGCGCGAAGGGCAGTTATAATGTTAAAATTTGGTGCAATTATTTTACAATTTCGCAAAACCATTACGCACACTTGTTCCTCAAAAAGCGTTGCAAAGTGCGCCAAATAATGGTTGCGCCAGAAAAGAAAGGTTGTTAATTGGCCTCTAATTCTTTTTCGTACATATGCCTAAAGTGCTTTGCCAGTTCGCGCGGTGTAACCTCTTCGCCAAACTGAGCTAGGGGAGTACGGCGCAAAATGGTCACTACGATGTCGCCCGACGACAATGTTCGTGCGCGCTTATTAAGCACATGCCCCGTGCCATAGAGCAACACAGGCACTATGTCCAGCCCAAAGCGTTGCGCCAAATAGAACGCCCCTTGATGAAATCGCTGCACCTTAAGCGATGCCGAGCGCGTGCCTTCGGGGAACAACATCACGCTATACCCTCTGTTCACAAGCTTGGCTATTCGTTCTTGATTGTCTTCGATATTGCGCGTAACGGGCAAAAATTCGGCCAAACGTATAGCCACGGCATACAAGGGGTTGTACCACACCCAGCGTTTGGTAACAATCACCATGCGCGGCGTTAAGGCTAGGATGCAAAGCAAGTCTAAATGACTTTGATGATTGCTGATAATAATGGAGGGTTTGTTAAAGTCTTCGCCATGAGGATTATCAAAACGTATGCGCACACCAGGCAGAAGGCGCAGCAACAGGCGTGCAATGCGCTGAATTAAACCATGAAAGCGCAAGCGTTCGGCTTCGCTTACGCGGTGCGAAAGAAAATAAACCAGCATGGCTATCTGCCCAAAAAACATCAGCACAAAGAGCAATGCCACCACCACAGCCGTGGCAACCACACGCAAAATCTTACGTGGAATGGCGTAAACAAAGGTGAGAAAGGTGAGCAACGTGTTGAGAACGCTGATGCGCGCAAAGTCGGCAGTTGGTCTAAAGTGGCTCACGCGCTCTTCGCGTGGTGGATAATGCACGTTGATGGGTATCGAAATGGTGGGCACATTGTGCCAAGCTGCAAACACCATTAAAGCCAATTCGCTCTCATATCTATTTGTTACCATTGGCAACCATCGCAGCAAGCGCAGCGGATAGGCACGAAAACCCGTTTGTGTGTCGGGCAATCGTCGGCCCGTTTGCACCGCAAACCAAAAGTTGCTAAACCTATTAGCAAACTTGCTCTGGCCATTCATATTGCGATTATTATCGGCCGAGAACTTATCTGCATCAAAACGATTGCCCACCACAATGGCGTTGGGCGCTTGCTTTATGGCTTTGAAAAACAAAGGTAGGTCGGCAGGCGCGTGTTGTCCATCGGCATCGATGGTAATGGCATGCGTATAGCCCATTTGTTGTGCCTTTTTAAAGGCGCTAAGCAAGGCCGCGCCCTTGCCCCGGTTACGATTATGGGTAACCACATCGATATGTGGGAAGCTTTCGGCCAGCAATTTATCTGTGCCATCGGTGCAGCCATCGTTCACCACAATGATGTTTGGCGTGTATTGCGCCACACCCTTCACCACCGAAGCAAGCGTAGAAGCATTGTTGTAGGTGGGTATCACCACGCAAACGCGCCAGTTATTCATACACCAACGACAGCTTGGCAAACACCTGTTCGCCGTTTTTCACTTCGGCCTTCACCGCATATTCTTGGCCATTGTTCTTAATATTGAGAACAAATGTGGGGCAAGGCGTGTTCTGTGGTGTTATTGGTGCCAGATATTTCACATTCTTGGCGCAAGCAAGTTGCAAGCATTTGCCCGTGGTTTCTTGTACCATTTCGGCCACCATTTGCAGCGTACAAGCGCCAGGAGTGATGGCATTTCCAGGGAAATGTGCAGCATAGATTTCGTGAATGGCATTAAGTTTCACCTCAAACACGTGGTTATCGGCATCGTGTGTGGCGTTGCAGATGGTGTAAAAATTATCTTTCAGTGTCATCTTCTGTAGGTTTAAGGGGTTTGAAGCGGTAGGTGATATGGCGTTTTTTGTTTTCAAATGTGAGCGAATCTTGTTTCACCAGTTGCGGAACAATCTGTTGCAGGTCGGCACGAAGCACCCGCCGCACATACCATTTATTAAGCATGGGCACGAGATTATGCAGTTTCACCTTACCGTTGGGCATGCAAACAAAGTCAACCATCTTCAAACCAAACTCGTTAAGGATGGTACCTCGCGGTTGTTGGTCGATGGTGTCGACGATGCAAAGGCCAGTGATGCCAGCCTTTTTAAAACTCAACTCCACGCTCCAGCGTCGGCCTTGAGCCGACACCGACCCGAGCGAAAGCCAAGTAAGAACAAATGAAAGAATGATAATGCGCATTGTTTAAGAGATGTGTTAAGGGGTGAGAAGCGAGTAAAGAGCGCTCGGTAGCAGGCTATTTTGGCCACCTATGCCACCCACCACTGCAAAGCTGCCATAGAACAAAGTACTAGACATATTATATTTTAAACTCATCGTCGCTCACAGCAGCGTTTTTCTTCACCTGTTGCAGTTCGATACGCGTGTTGTCGCCACCCTTTTCGCGCATTTCTACCGATGTAGCAATGAGCTGTTTACTGTCGAAGGTGATAACAAGCAAGCTAAACATCTGCTTCATCTCTTTCTTTAGCGGAGTGAGTTGAGCAATCCATTTATCGCCATCCTGAAACATTTGCGTTTTAAAACGCTGTTTGTCGGTGAGGCATTCGCCCGTAACACTACTGAGCATAATGCCCGTAATCTCGCGAAACACCTTGCTTTTTGCGGCGTCTATCACGTCTTTGCGTTGCGTACTCTTCAACATCACCTTCGTGCCATTAAGAATAAAGGTGTATTGATAGGGCGAAGTGTACTGCCAACGCAACTTTGAAGGCTGACTGTAACACATTCTTCCCTTCGAAATCATCTTCTGACTCAACATCTTGAGCGTTTTAGTCTGGGTAAACGAGCACTGCAAACTCTTAGTTTTTTGTGCCACTTCGCCCACCTTTTGCATCATTTGGGCAGCCGTTGCGTCGTTTACAGCCGTTTGCGCATGCCCCAAAAGTGGCATGCAGAGCAATGTTATAAGGGTTAATAAATATTTCATATCACGTTTATTTAAAGTGAAACACTCGCTATTATTCTAAGTCTTAGGGCATACTCACCAACACCACGCCCAGCATAATGAGCGCCACGCCCACCCAACGTATTAAGGGCACGGCCTCGTGAAAGATAAACACGGCCGCAAGCATGCCCATTACGTAGCTAAGACTTATCAAAGGATAGGCCTGACTAAGCGGGAAATGCTTCACGATATACATCCATAACACAGACGAGAGCGCAAAACACAAACCGCAAAGGGCAAACCATACGCAGGTGAAAGCACGAGAAAAGAAGGCCCACGACCACGAGAAGGCGCCCAGTTGCTGCAAAGACACCTTCAATGTAACCTGCCCCAAAGCCAGCAAGGCCGATTGCACTAGGCTAATGCAAGCAAGCGCAACATAACTTCTGAAGGTCATCGAGCGAATGGAGCGTGCAAACAGCTCCTTCGGGCTCATTGGTTAATACAAACGACACCGCTTTTTGGTCGGCTTCATCGTGCAATCCCACCAGTGCCGAGTTTAAATCGCCCAGCGCTATTTGCAACCAAGCGTCGGTAAGTGCACTTTCGAGCGAGCGTTGGCCATGCGCATAGGTGCTGTTATAGCTGTGGCAATGGGTGTGAATGGCAATAAGACTGCTAATGGTGTTGTGCGTTGAATGGATAAAGTTGGTGGGTTTAAGACTTCCTTCTCCATCGGTAGCCAGTTCGGTGAGAAACTTTTCGGTTTCCACCACGCACCCCATAGCCGTGCCCGTGATGATGGCTTGCGGCTGTTGGATACCCGAACGCTGCAAGGCTACCAGCGAAGTGAGCAGTGCTCGCTTAAGCACACCACTCAATCTACGTGCCACCAACGGCGGAATTCTAGGCAATTCGGCCTCGGGAATGTCGCCAAAGGTCACCATTGTTTTTACATATACGGGGCGCAAAGGCTGTTGTGACCAGGGCTTAGAGCTTGCCGAAAGAGCAGAAAACACCAGCGAAGTGTCGTTTCCGCCAAAGCCAAACGAATTGCAAAGCACATGTTGGAGTTGCTGTTGGCGTAGCGTCTTGGCCACGGGCACAATGCCTTTATCCATGGCGTGGTGCCAATTAAGATTGCTAGGAATAAAGCCGTGGCGCATGGCTAGCAAGCAAATAACAGCCTCAATGCTACCCGAAGCGCTCGTGGTGTGACCAGTGCGCGACTTGGTTGACGACACGGGAGGCATTGTTTCGCCAAAAACGCGGTGCAAAGCCTCGCTTTCGCTAGCGTCATTGTTGGGTGTTCCCGTGCCATGCGCGTTAACATATTGAATATCGGCAGGCTTTAGGCCAGCTCTTTGCAATGCTTGGCGCATAGAAAGCACGGCACCAATGCCATCATCCGACGAGGCTGTTTGGTGAAAAGCGTCGCAGGCATTGCCCCATCCGCTTAGTTGGGCCATTGCTTTTGCCCCGCGTTGAGCAGCATGTTCAGCCGTCTCGAGTACCACAAAAGCAGCTCCCTCACCCAGGTTTAAACCTGCACGCGTGGCGTCGAAGGGTCTACAAGGTTCGCCATCGAGTATCATCAACGAGCGAAAACCATTGAAATGAAAACGCGAGAGACACTCTGTGCCTCCCACAACCACTTGTTTAAATCGGCCCGAACGCAGCAGGTTGGCACCCAAAATAAATGCATTAGCAGCCGACGAACACGCCGTGCTGCATGTTGTTACAAAGCCGAAGCGGCCCACATGCTGAGCCATATCCTCGGTAGAACGGCCACAATCGCCCAGCGCCACATGGTCATTGCGAGGGTCGAAACGTTGTTCGGCACAGTCCATATCGGCCACCGTGGTGCCCGACACCAATGCCACGCCCTCCAATTCATCGCCTTTGATACCAGCCATAGCCAAAGCTTCGCGCAAAGCCAGCGTGCCAAGGAGCATTGTACGCGACGTATTGCCGGTTGATACAATGCCCAATCGTTGGGCCAACTGCTCGTTAGAAAGCTTCACTTCGCCCACTGGCATCTGCCGATGTTGGGTTTGCAAGAAGTTAACAGGCGCTATGCCGCTAACATCTTCAAGCAAAGCGTTAGCCACTTCGGATGTATTCGTGCCGATGGCCGATACAATTCCCGTCCCAGTAACAACAATCATTTGGTGCGATTTTTCTCAATATACTCGGCCATGGTGTTCACCGAAGCAAGATTTCTTTTCCATCAGCGGGGTTACTAAGGCGAATGCCATATTGTTTTTCCATCAACACGATGAGTTCGAGTGCATCGATAGAGTCCAAACCCAGTCCGTCGCCAAACAAAGGTGCTGCATCGTCGATGTCTGCGGGGCTCATATCTTCAAGTGATAGAGCCTCGATTATTTGCTTCTTAAGGATTTCTTTCAGTTCTTCCATTTTGTGTTACCGTTATATTAGTGGCGCATGGATTGTGTTATGCGCCTGATGTTTTATGTTGATTATTTGTATTTACAGGTCTCTTACCACCTTATATAATTGGGCGTGAGCTGCAAAATGGTTGTCGTCTTCGTATTCCAACCATCCTCCCAACACGTGTGTGGCCTCTTTATCCATAGCAGCAGTGTGCAACAGCGTGCTAATTTGTGCCTCATCTTGTTGCGATGCGATGAAGAAAGCCGTTTCGCCATGCACCTCGTGGCGTATAGCCAGTTCGCCCGTTGCTATATTGGGCAGCGTATAAACAAAGTGAGCAGGCGAAGGAAAGAAGTTATCGGGGTTGGAAATGGTGTCTTGATACTTCACATCACTTGCCAGCGACCCGCTTTTGCCTACGAATACGATGGCAGTATTATCCTCCAACGCCAGTGTAGGCAAGGAGTCTGTGCCCTTAACCATGAGTTCGCCCACAGCGAAAGCCAGTCGGCTAAGTCCGTCCATCTTATAAAACTTGGGGTAATCGTTGGCCCATTGTTTATAAATGGCTGTTAGTAGGGTTCCGTTGGCGTTGTCTATGTTCAGGTCATTGCCATCGATGGTAGCCCCATTGGGGGTGATATCCACCTTTCTCAGAGGCATAAGCTTGGCATTTCGCCCTGTTGGTTGTGTTCGTTGTGGGCATTGGCATCGCCATCGGCCCATTTCCATCGCATGGCCACATTGCATCCGCCGAAGCCCGACAGCATTTTAACAAACGAAGGTTTGCTGCTTGCCTGTCGTTGTGCACTGATGAGCAGCGGTTTGCTTACGCCCATCTCGCTAAATCCAGCGGTGGGCAACACCGTTTGGGCCTCAACGGCCATCATCGAGAGAATGGTTTCGAGCACGCCAGCAGCGCCCATCGTGTGCCCATAGATACCTTTAAGAGCGTTAACGGGCACATCTTGCAGTTCTGCACGGTGCAAAGCCTTGGCCTCCATCTCGTCGTTATACGGAGTGGCAGTACCATGTGCACTCACAAAAGCCAGCTCTTGAGCCTCGTTAGTGCCCATTGCAGCCAAAGCTCTATAACATCCTTCGCCCTTTTTCGAGGGACTAGAGATGTGATAAGCATCGTTTCTAACGGCTCCGCCTTCGATGTGCCATGCCTTATTGCAGGTTTTGCCAGCAGATAATATCATTGTTGCCGCTGCTTCGCCAAGGTTCAGTCCGTCGCGATAGAGGTCGAACGGCTTGCAAGGGGCTTGCGAAAAGGCATGAAACGACTGAAAACCCGAAACGATGAAGGCCGATTGCACATCGCAACCGCACACCACCACTTGACGATAACGCCCCATTTGCAACAAACGATGACCAAAGAGCAGCGCATGGGCGCCCGAAATACAGGCATTGCACATCACATGTGGCGCATTGGGATTGCCCAAAACACGCGCAATGGTATTGGCCGACAGTCCTATGAGTGTGCGTTGGCGTGGTATGTGTGGCTGATTGTTGTCGGAAAGCAATTCTACATTGCCCTTGGTGGTGGCAATAACGATGCCCACATCGCTGCTATTGAGGTTTACATCGGCCTGTTGTGCCGCCTGTTTCACCGACAGCACCACGAGCATCTCAAACCTAGAGAGGGGCAACCCCACATCTCCCACATAGCTATTGAAGCGTTGTTCCACGGCGTTATCGTCGAAGAGCGACGCCACAAAGCTTTGTTTAAGCTGCCATTTGCCCTCGTGGGTTTGCAGTTTGTGGTGTCCTTCCAGCACGGCTGCGATATTTTCGTCGCTAGTCCAGCCCAAAGGCGAGGATATGTTGTGTGCAATGCAATGCGTCATCTTATTGATATGATAGGTAAGCGATGTGTTTATGCGAAGCATTTAGCTCCATTTGCGAGACCCAAAAGTGTTTTGTGAGTCACATATAATAGCACAGCGCCATCTATTTCACCTATTATTTTACTCGATAGTCCTTACAAATTAGATATAATTACACCAGTTTCCAGCGTTCTTGCCACGCTTGATAAAATGCCGGTCGATACCATTCCAGTTGGTATTGCTTGTTCATAAAAGCCTGAACACTATGTCCAGTGGCCATCAAAGCATTATCTTCGCTTCGTCTAATTTCGTAATCAAAAATAATTTTGGCAGCTTCGGTGGGCACATAGCTAATATCCACCCTGCATTTCATGCCGTAAACGATGGGTTGACGATACTTAAACGTCAGTTCAACAAGCGGTGCAAAGTAGCCATTATCGGCTATGGTGAGATACTCCAAACCATATTTAGCACCGAAAGCTTCGCGTGCATCCTCGAAGTAAAGGGCATAAGAACCATGCCAAACCACGTTCATCGAGTCTACTTCGCTAAACCTTATCTCTATTTCTTTGGATGCTTGAAGGGTCATTTTTTCTTTTTTTAGAAGTAAGTAATAGGGTTGTAAATAATTAGCAGCTAAGCTTATGCCAGTGAAAACTTGGAGTTGTGAGTTGTATTTGTAGTGGATTATTGAGCTTATGGATTGAAAAAGTGACACACACCAACATAACTGTCCACCAATCT
>NZ_BAIZ01000040.1 GCF_000613445.1 Hoylesella shahii DSM 15611 = JCM 12083 | reverse complement strand
TAATAGTTCGGGATAAACCCACGCTCACAATGCAACGCTATGGCTGCTTGCTACGCTGAACATCTACAGCCATTGCCTGCCTAAAATGCTGTGACCGGGTTTATCCCGAATTGTTTATTGACGAGGTTCTAACACAAATCAGTTTATCAAAGCGCCCAATTCTCCAAAGAAGTACAGAAAGCTTCAGAACTAGGGGCTATTTCTATTTTATCCCAAACGCCTTTTTCTATAGGATAAAATGCATACCTAACCATCATTGCCTGGAAAAGAAACAAACCATCGTAAGTTAGATATAACCGAAGGAAATGGTTTATCTTATCACAATTTACTCCCAATAATCGCAAAATTTCGCCTTCAGAGAAGCACAATTTTCTGCCTTCATACAACAACTTACACCCCTCGCTCTGCCCAATCGCCTCTATCAAGGTTGCGATAGCTAATGGCTTCGGCAAGGTGTTGCTGTTTAACAACATCACTTTCTTCGAGGTCGGCGATGGTTCGCGCCACTTTTAAAATGCGATTATAGGCCCTAGCCGACAAGCTAAGGCGTTCCATGGCCGAACGAAGTAGTTCTATGCCCTCTGCATCTGGCTCGGCAAACTGGTGTATCATGCGTTCGCTCATTTGTGCATTGCTGTACACACCCTTCACATCCTTAAACCGCTGTTCTTGCATTTGGCGCGCTTTAATCACACGTTCGCGTATAACGGCACTGGGTTCGCCTTGCGCGGCCTGCGAAATGTCTTTAAAGGGCACAGGCGTTATCTCTACTTGGATGTCGATGCGATCGAGAAGCGGACCGCTAATCTTGTTCATATAACGCTGAATTTGGCCTGGCATGCACACGCAATGGTGCGTGGGGTCGCCATAATAGCCACACGGACAAGGGTTCATCGAGGCCACGAACATAAAAGAACAAGGGTATTCGATGGTGTATTTGGCGCGCGAAATAGTGATTTTACGGTCTTCGAGCGGCTGGCGAAGCACTTCGAGGGTGGTTTTGTTAAATTCAGGTAGTTCGTCGGCAAACAAAACGCCATTATGAGCCAAAGAAATTTCGCCAGGCTGAGGCGTTGCGCCTCCGCCAACAAGGGCAACCTCTGAGATGGTGTGATGTGGTGCGCGAAATGGGCGCTGCGAAATAAGCGACATACCTTTGCCTAGTTTACCCGCAACACTATGAATTTGCGTGGTTTCGAGCTCTCGCCCAGCGACAAAGGTGGCAAAATAGAGGGCAAACGTTTTGCCATCATCGACTTGCCAGAACCTGGTGGGCCCACCATAATAAGATTATGCGAACCAGCTGCCGCCACTTCCATGGCACGCTTAACATTCTCTTGCCCACGAACGTCGGCAAAATCGAGGTCGAAACGATATTGGTGCTCGTAAAACTCTTTGCGCGTGTCGATAACAGTGGGTTGAAATTGTGACTTACCCGAAAGAAAATTCACCACATCGATGATGTTTTCCATACCGTAAACATCAAGATTGTTAACCACAGCAGCCTCGCGCTCGTTGGCTTTGGGCAATAAAAGGCCCTTAAACTTCTCGGCTCTGGCCCTGATGGCTATGGGCAAAGCACCCTTTATGGGCTGCAAAGTGCCGTCGAGACTGAGTTCGCCCACCATCATATATTGTTGTAAATTGTCGGTGGGCAACTGACTATCGGCTGCCAAGATAGCAATAGCAAGGGGTAAATCGAAGCTGCTGCCCTCCTTACGAAGGTCGGCAGGCGCCATGTTTACGGTGATGTCGGCCCGTGGGAAACGCATGTTATTGTATTGAATGGCCGACGAAATGCGATCGCGCCCTTCGCGTACAGCCTCATCGCCTAGGCCAGTGAAATGGTATAACATACCCTTCACGAGGTTCACCTCCACGGTAACAGTGGTAACGTTAAGTCCGTTAACCGCCGCGCAGTAGGTTTTAACAAGCATAAGAGATTAAGTTTTCAGAGCAATTTGTCGAGTTGTTCTTTCAATTGGTTGGTATCAAGGTCTTTGGCTACAATCTTTCCGTTTTTCAATAAGATATTAAACGGCACGGTGTAGATGCCTAATTTCTTGGCAACATCCCCTTCGAACATAGCACCATCACAGATATTGGGCCACGAAATGGAGTCGCGTTCAAGAATATCTTTACATTCACGTTGCAGTGGGTCAACGCAAAGGCTCACCACTTGCAACTTTCCTTTGGCTTCGCGAAGCTTTTGTTTGAGCATGCGTTGTATTTCCATGCTCTGCATGTTGGTGGTGCTCCACACGTTAAACACGGCCACAGCAGCCTTGTTGTAGCTTGTTGGTTCACTTTTTCGCCTTTTGTGGAACGGGCTTGGAAAGCAGGAAGTGGGGCGCCCACCGAGGTTTTGGCCAGCGATGTCACAAGCGATTGCATGCGATGAAGCTCGCCATTCTTGGGCTGTTGTTGCAAAAGCAACTTCAATAGCCTGTCGGCCTCCTTATAGTTAGGTGTGGGTGTGGTGATGAAATAGCGTCTAACAAGATACACAGCCACGGGCGATGCGGGGTTGTCGGCAGCAAACATGGCCGCTGTTTTAGCTATTTGGGGTGGCGAAGCTCAAGAATGGCCTCGCGAAACTGATTCATCAGTTTGTTGTCTTTCGTTCCTTTAACGGTTAGTTCCTTCAAGTGCGAGGCGTTACCCTCCATGTCAACGCTCTTACCAGGCTGTGCAAAGATGGGTTGCTCAGAGAAATTGGGGAACACCATCACCAAAGTTCCCTCGCGTTCGCAAGGTATGTCGTAGGTAAATCGGCCCGCTTCGAGTTTCACGGTGTCGATACCATCGATTAATCCGTTGGTGCTATAGACGTAAAACTCGCCACGATTGAGGTTAAGAAACCTCCCCTCAACCCTAAATCTTTTGCTGTCTACGCCACAAGCAGCGAGCAAAAGCACAAGCGTTAGCGTAGCCAATGCGGTGCCAGTGGCATAAAAAAGTGAAGGGTTAACAACTCGGCATTGTGCACTAGCGAGACCTTTAAGCTTGAAGCATATAGAAGATATCGTTGTCATAGCGGTAAATGCGAATTGTTAACCCTTCTTTCATCGTGGCCCTAAGGGGCTTCGACGAGTAGTTATTACTTGTTTAACTTGGCGAACTCAAGGTCAACGGCAGCGCGTTGAGCCAAGCGCGAGTCTTTAGCAGTAGCCGATTGCAGTGCAGTTGTTGCAGCAGCGTTGTTGCCTTGGCGAGCATAAGCCACAGCCATGAGGTAATCGGTAACGCCATCGGGGTTCTTCACGTTCTTCAACGTGTTGAGAGCGCCTTCATAGTTTTTGTTCATGAGTTTGGCAAGAGCCGACATATTGCTCTCGTAGTTGCTCAAAGTAGACTCAGCGAGAGAGTAGTTACCCTTAGCAATGTTAAGAGCGCCAACGGTTTTGTTTACGTCGTTAGCCAATTGAGCTTTAGCAATGAGCGTTTCGGCTTCAGCAATCTTGCCTTCGTACAATGCAACCATACCCAAGTTAGCATTTGCTTCGGCAGCGTTTGGCGATGTAGCCAGCGCCTTTTGGAAGTAAGTGCGAGCCTCAGAGAGGTTACCAGCTTGCATAGCTAGCACACCCAGGTTGTTGAAAGCACGATAATCGCGATCGTAAAGTTCAGCTGTTTTCTTATAGATGTTCACCTTTTCGTTGGTGTTGTCTGTAAGAGTAGCGTTGTAAAGCAGTTCTTCAGAGCTGAGTTGTGCAGGGTCTGCAGCAAATTGTTCTTTGATTTGCTCATCGCTACGGCCAATAACTTCGTAGTTAATGGTAAGGCGTGCGCGACGCAGTTCGGGCAAAATGCCAGTTGCTAGTTCGCGGAAACCTTCGCTCATGTTACGAATTTGGCGTTCGCGCTCTTCAGGATCCTTGTACATAGAAAGCACACGGAGGATAACATCTTTGTCTTGCAGGTTAGAAGCCTGAACCAACTTTTGGAATCCTTCCCAGTCTTGAGCGGTGTAGCGTGCGTCAACAGCACCCTCCATCTTGTTTTGTTTCAATTGTCCCTTAACATAACCTTCGCCAGTTGTTTGACGTTTAGCTGCCAGTTTATCGTTAACGGTGAAGCCACCTTCGGGCGAAGCATAGGCGTTAACCTCAACATTGCGGAGGTTAAGTTTTTCGCGATCGGCGTTAATTTGCTTCAACATCTTCACGAACTCAGTTACAGAGTTGTTCTTAAGCTCAGAGCTACGCAAGTTAGCTTGGTTGATAAGGAATTTAATGTTAGCCTCTTGCTTCTGTGCTTTTACGCGTTGGAAGCTGTCTGGAGCGATGCACAAGCCATCGTTGGCCATTGCTTCGCGGTAAAGTTGCGACGTAGCCACCACGCCGTACGAAACTTTTACGGCAGGTAGGTCCACTTTTTTCTTACCCTTTCTTGCATCGAAAGTGAGGTAAAGGTCGCTCTTAATCATGTCGGGCACGTAGTTAAAGTCGGTTTTCATCGAATAGCGACCGCCCATTTTGTAAGGCACTTGCTGTCCGTTAGCCATAGCCTTCTCGCCTTGGAAGGTTGCGCCCTCGCCTGTTGCTACTTGACCACCTGCATAACGAAGTTCGGGAATGATCTTAACTACGGCTTTCTTCTTCATATACTTAGCAGGAAAGTTGGCATCAATAGTAGCTGATACCATACCGCCATTGGCTTCCAACGGGGTTGGAGTTACCTGGAAGTTGTCGGCTGTCAAAGGTCCGAGCTTCGAACACGATGTCATTACCAACGAAGAAAGCACTGATAACGTAAGGATTAGATTCTTATTCATAATAGATAAAGTGTTTAGAAGGTGTGCCGCGAGCGGGACTCGAACCCGCACAGCCATTACTGGCCAAGGGATTTTAAGTCCCTCGTGTCTACCAATTCCACCATTGCGGCATCGTTCTTGGGTCGATTTGGGTTTGAGCGGAAAACGAGACTCGAACTCGCGACCCCAACCTTGGCAAGGTTGTGCTCTACCAACTGAGCTATTTCCGCGTAATAATGGGTGCAAAGTTAGCCGTTTAGCTTGGAACAACCAAAGGATTTTACACAATTTAATACATTAATGCATTCTGCCATTCATCATAAAAGACACAAATAGGACATTTTTTCCACCGTCTTTTTGTATCATTTTATTTGACGTTGTTTTATAACAACTGCATTAAGAATGATTTATGCAAGTATTAAACAAGGTGAAGAAACAAGAAATGTATGGAAAAACAGAATAATATTGTCGCATCTCATATTTCTCGTTATTTAACATTATTATCATTCAAATCCACGAAAATAAAGAAGCAGACCTTACGTTCACAACATTTATTACCATCAAGTGTTTGAGCAAATTCGCTGCTATTCCGTTCATTTCTTCGCACAAAAACATCTATTAAAAAGCAAACAACGCATCGAAAACCGCACATTCCACCTTTTACCTTTGGTTTATTGATTATAGAATGCAACATCTGCACCTCTTTTCACGCCATTTACGCCACCCATGTTAAGCAAAACAGTGCCATAAGCTAGAGCATACACGCACAAGGGCACAAAAAACAGCATTAAGACAGGTGCATGGAATAAAAAATAAGCGGGTTGAGACACACCTATTTAATATAAGGTAATGCCCCAACCCGCTTTTATTTTAGTTTACGACAAACCTTCTATCACGCCGTTAACAACGTCGATGCGCTCGGCTTGTGGACTCTTTGGCAAGCCTGGCATACGCATGATGTCGCCTGCAACGGCCACAATCATTTCCGAACCCGTGTTGATAACAAAGTCGCGGATGGTGATATCAAAGTTAGTGGGCAGTCCGTAGGCCTTTGCATCCTCGGAGAACGAGTATTGTGTTTTGGCAATGCACACGGGGAAATGTTCCAAACCCAGTTCTTTAATGCGTGCGAGTTTTTTCTTTGCTGCAGGTTTCAGCACCACATCGTTAGCGCCATAGATGTTTTGAGCAATCTTGCGCACCTTTGTTTCGATGTCATCGGCATCCTCGTACATCATCTTCAGAGGTTTCGAAGGGTTTTTCTCGATGGTTTCTACCACCAATCGTGCAATTTCTTCGGCACCTTTACCTCCCTCGCCAAATGCGGTATTGAGTGCAAAGCCCACGCCCTGTTCTTCGCAATGGCGACGAACAACATCCAATTCTTCGTCGGTGTCGGTAGCAAAGCGGTTCAAGCACACCACAACCGTTTGTCCAAAGGCCTGCATATTAGCGATATGTTTATCCATATTAGCCAATCCACGGCGCACACCTTCCACGTTTGGCGTTTTAATTTCCTTTTCGTTCACGCCTCCGTGCATCTTAAGTGCCTGAGCCGTAGCCACTAAAACAGTTAGTTTGGGTGCTATTCCGGCTTTGCGGCATTTAATATCGAAGAATTTTTCAGCACCTAAGTCGGCACCGAATCCTGCCTCTGTGATGGCATAGTCGCCAAAAGTCATGGCCATCTTGGTAGCCATCACGCTATTACATCCGTGCGCAATGTTTGCAAACGGACCTCCATGAATGAAGGCGGGCGTGTTTTCGATGGTCTGAACCATGTTAGGATGAATGGCATCGTGCAGAATAGCCACGATGGCACCGCCCACACCGAGGTCTTTAACGGTGAAGGGTTTGCCCTCAAGTGTTATGCCCAGAAGCACATTATCAATGCGTCGGCGCAAATCGTCCTCGCTAGTAGCAAGGCAGAAGATGGCCATTATCTCTGATGCGGGAGTGATATCGAAACCGCCCTCGGTAACAATTCCATCGGTTTTTCCACCCAATCCTGTTACGATGGTACGCAAATTACGGTCGTTCACGTCGAGAACACGACGCCACAACACCTCTTTCATACCAAATCCATCGTCTTGATGTTGATAGATATAATTGTCTAACAGGCTGCAATCATATTGTTGGCCGAGGTAATAGCGTGGAAGTCGCCCGTAAAGTGCAAGTTAATTTTCTCCATAGGCAACACTTGTGCATATCCGCCACCAGCAGCACCGCCCTTCATACCAAAGCAAGGACCGAGCGAAGGTTCACGAAGAGCCACCACAGCATTCTTTCCAATGCGGTTCATACCCAGGGCCAAGCCCACGCTAACGGTTGTTTTACCGTTTCCGCTTTTGGTTGGGGTGATTGAAGTAACCAAGATAAGGTTGCATTTCTTCACCTTTTCCTCGTTGATAAGCGTATAAGGAACTTTAGCAATATGCTTGCCATAGGGTTCTAACTCCACTGCTGAGATACCTGCTTTTGCTGCAATATCGTAAATTGGTTCAAGAGTGGCCTCGCGGGCGATTTCAAAATCTGTCTTCATAAGATGTGTAAAGCTTAGTTTAGTAATACTGGGGGTAATTAAACTCGGGGTCAAATTTAGGTTATTTTTTTGCAACAGCCAAGCGTTTGGGCAAGAAAAAAAGCAACAAAAGTGGTTTTTCTTAAGCCAACGCCAACCTCTACCGCCCCACAAGGCATCGCCCACCCTGCCCCATGCTAGCTTCTGCCATTGACTTGGCCAACACTTTATCTGCCGTTCGCCACCCCTTTTCGCAAAAAATGTAGTAACTTTGCATGATGATAACAACGGTTAGGCCACGCCTAACCCACTTTTCCAATAGTAAAGGTAATGAAAAAGCTATATATTGAAACCTACGGTTGCCAGATGAATGTGGCCGATAGCGAGGTGGTGGCTTCGGTTATGCAGATGGCCGGATACGAAATGTGCCAAGACGAGGACGAAGCCGACGCCATATTTATGAACACTTGCAGTGTGAGAGAGAATGCGGAAAACAAAATTTATAACCGACTTGACACGCTGCACGCTGAACAAAAGAAGGGCCGAAAGGTGATTCTCGGTGTGCTGGGATGTATGGCCGAGCGCGTAAAAGACGATTTAATTGAGAACCATCACGCACAATTGGTGGCCGGACCCGATTCTTATCTCAACCTCCCCGATATGATAGCCCAAGCCGAAGCTGGCAATAAGGCCATCGACATCGCGCTATCTAAAACCGAAACCTATAAAGACATTGTGCCCCAACGTGTGGCTTTGGCCAAGATTAGCGGGTTTGTAAGCATTATGCGTGGCTGCGACAACTTCTGCCACTACTGCATTGTACCCTATACTCGTGGCCGCGAGCGTTCGCGCGATGTGGATAGCATACTCAACGAGGTGCGAAACCTGCAACAACAGGGCTACAAGGAGGTTACGCTCTTGGGACAAAACGTCAACAGCTACCGATTTGTTAACGCCGAAGGGCAAATCGTTGACTTCCCTCAGCTACTTAGACTGGTGGCAGAAACGGCTCCCACAATGCGCATTCGCTTCTCTACTCCTCACCCCAAAGACATGAGCGACGCCACGCTTCGCGTTATTGCCGAGGTGCCTAACGTGTGCCGACACATCCATTTGCCCATTCAAAGCGGTAGCGACAAGGTGCTTAAGCTGATGAATCGCAAATACAACGTGGAGTGGTATCTTAGTAGAGTGAAGGCCATTCGCGAACTAGTGCCCGACTGCGGATTGTCTACCGACATCTTTGTGGGCTTCCATGGCGAGACTGAAGTCGACCATCAAGAGTCGCTTCGCATCATGCGCGAAGTGGGTTACGACTCGGCTTTCATGTTTAAATACAGCGAACGACCTGGCACTTATGCCTCAAAACATCTGCCCGACGATGTTCCTGAGGATGTTAAGATACGTCGACTCAACGAGTTGATTATGGTTCAGAACGAAAATTCGGCCATTGCCAACCGCGCTGAAGTGGGAAAAGTGCGCGAAGTACTGGTTGAGGGTCCTTCAAAACGTAGTCGCGAACAGCTGTGCGGACGAACCGAACAAAACAAAATGGTGGTGTTCGACAAGGGTAACCATCACATTGGGCAATATGTGCAGGTGCGAATAACTGGCAGCACCAGTGCCACTCTGCTGGGCGAAGCGGTAGACTAAACGGTCTGACACAACTTTTAAACGCCTCGGCAAAACACATTGCGCACCTTAGAACAACAACTTTACCACAATAAAGGGATGCTCAAAAGCATGAAAACAATGTCCCTTCACTAACACATATCGTGTGCAGCAACTTGTTGCACACGATATTTTTGCACCACCTCCCAACAACGATGCGCATAACTCCCACTCACTATTGTGCATTGGCAACACGCTGCTTCACTGCAATGACGCCAACGCGTGAGGCATAATAAGGCAATCACCATAACAAGGCGTTGGAATAGCAAGACGCGAAATGTAAAATATTTACACCATTTTTTAACATTATGAGTGCCATCTCCGAAAAAAATCTGGCCAATGGGCGTAAATTCGCGCGTATTTTTAAAGTTTACAACGGGCTGATTTACAAGCATTTAAAGTAAAAACAACACAAAACACACCTTTTTAGGCCTTTTTTAACGACTTTAACCCCACCTACACGCACGAACTTAAATCGATTTCTGTTTTTTCGAAGCAATCATCTAACCACCTATCAATCAATACACTACCGCCACTCGCCACCCAATAATGATGCTATTTGCAACAACTAGTTTTGCGTTTTGCTGCATTTTACCTCGCGTTTTGCAGCATTTTACCTTGCGTTTTGCAGGAGATAGCAGTGCGTTTTGCTGCTAAATACAACGCGTTTTGCACCAAAACGCAGAATTTTCAGCACCCTTTTGTCGGCATTTTTTTGTTGTTGCGAACCAAAAATAGGCGTTATTTTCTTCAAAAAGAAATGCAAAACCATAGTAAATAGCAAAAAAAGACGCAAAAACCTTGCGCTTATGTGTAACATCTTTGTTCTATTTAGCACGTTTTATATAGGTTTTGGTAGGATTATCGAGCTAGAATGGGGTGACATGAGGGATGCGCTTTGTAAAATATGTTTACCAAATTAACAACTCACCGATAATTGTTTTGCCCAACACAATCTAGACTTTACTGCATCATTTATAACCTCCGATGATAAAATATGAATGAATAACGCTTTATTTTAAGTCTTTTATCAATACCAAACACCCGCAAGCGTTTGACAAAAGCACAACAAACCAACATAAAAATTGGAAATTGTCTTAAAAAAAGACTAAATACGAGCCCTCCTTTAAACATAAAGCACTAACTTTGCATTGTGTAATGAAAGTACTTCGTAAATAGCAAAGTACTGAAAATGAAATAAAACACCTATTTAAGACGTAACTACCATGACAAAACAAGAAAGAACTAGCCCCAAAGGGGTGGTTTTAGAAGTCGTATTTTTAACATTTAAACATATACAATGAATCAAAGTAATCTTTTTATGCGTTGCACAAAGACTCTCTTCGTGCTCGCAACAGTAGTTATCGCAAGTGTGGCCGTGTGTGGTTGTTCAAGCAAAAACGAAGAAACCGAGCAGCCTGTAACGCCCAACACCATTACAATAGACGGTAAGGAGAAAACCATACTACAGGCTGTTTATACAGACTTCACGCTCAGCAACGACTACCAGCTTGCGCTTATCTTATCTCAAGACCACAACGAGAGAGTGGAAATAAACTTCAACACCACCAATCATGCTAATAAAGACATTAACCTTGCCAAAAGAGACGATGCATCTCAAGAGGGAGGAAGCTGGAAAGTGAACTACTATGATGCTGCTGGAAACCTCGTAATTAACACCTGGGGACAATCTAAAGAAAACTATAACGAGGGCGAAGCCATTTTGCCTGTGTTTATACAAGGAAGGATGCGCATTGCTCCTGGTAAGAATAATGACATCAATATCTTTCTGAAAGATGGCGAAGTAATTGGCAAAGATGGCAAAAAACACACCATCACCATCAATTACGACGGCAAAACAGAAAAATAATAGCCAATAGGTAATGTGGGGGAACGCCCTGCCAGGGATAAACACGTAAAGGATGTACACCTTGCTCTACATCCTTTGGCGTGAAAAAGCCTTAGCACATCGTTATGTATGGTGCTGCCCAATGGCGTTATTGTGGCTGCAAGTGCAAGCTCAATAGGTGCACCAGCCCAGCCACAACGCATACTTTGCCATGCCATGAATGGCAAATGGCAGCACAACGCATGGCCTGGAGTAACGGCAGCAAGTTAATGCAGCCACACCAGTAACAGCTGATGCTGTGCCATTAACATTTATGGCCTTGCCACTAACAGCTTATTTCCCCATCATTAAACACAAATAGCCTCGCTACAAGCAATTAGTAGCGAGGCTATATCTTTATATTAACAGTAAAGAGAACCCTAATAGGCCCAATTAATGCCTACCTAGCCGTGGCTTTGAGGTAAGCCGTGCGAGCGTTAAGATAAGCCACCACAGCCTCGCTATATTGGTTACGAGCCTTTTGGTCTTGGGTTTGTGCATCGAGCAAGTTGCTCATTGTTCCCGTGCCAGCCTCATAATAGTCTTGGTTAAGGCGAAGATTTTCGCTAGCCTGCTCAATACTTAGCTTAGCCAATTGTATTTGTTTATAGGCCGTTTCCAGGTTGTTATATGCATTTTGCATTTGTATAAGCAACAGTTGCTTGCTGTCTTCCCTTTCGTCGATGGCAATTTGTTCGGCTATTTTCTGTCGTTTCAATCCACGATTTCCCCATAAGTTGCTTATAGGCACCGAGAGAGTGGCCAGTCCCACCACATTGGTGCGTCCCTTATTGGTAAGGTCGTGATACACGCCAGCAACACCCACGGCCAGCGAAGGCAGCATTTCGCCCTGCTTAACACGGGTTAGCAGGTGGTTGGCCTCCACCTTTTTATCCAGCAATCGCATCTCGGTGCGTTGTTCAAGAGCCGAAGCATGATTCACAGAGAGCTGTCGTGGGTCGGGCAATTCGTTGGTAAGCGTGCGGTCGATGTCTATTTCTTCGTTGGGTTTACCTATATATTGCGCCAGCACCATTTTGCAAAGGGCGATGCCGTTGTTTAGCTTTAGGCGATTAACAGCCATTTCGTTTTGCTTCAGTTTCACGCTTAGCACATCGTTTTTGTTGGTCACCCCAGCCTCGAAGGCGTTGTTAGCATCTTTAAGAATGTTCTCCAGTTGCTTATCGGCAGCGTCAAGAGTTTTCTCTTGTTCGTAAAGAGCCAGCAGTTGGTTAAAATACACCTCGGTGGTTTGCGCCACATCGTCGGCACTTTGCTCCAACATCAGTTGTTTAACCTGCGTTTGCACGTCGGCCAATTTATTGGCATTGATGATGCGTCCGCCAACAAAAACAGGCTGCATAGCCACGAGCGAAGCCAGTGTACCATGCTGTACGGCCTTGAGGGTGTAGCTAGTGGGGAGCGAAGCCAGTATAGCGGGGTTCAACCCCACGCGTTGAACGATGGCCGCAAGCTTTTGTTGTGCCTCAGTTGGCATTGAAAATTCCTCTTGCACCAGATGGTCTACGGCATGGAAATATGTTCCGTTGGCCATTACTTGTGGCAGATATTTGGCTCTAGCCTCCTTTTGTTGCTCTTTGGCAGCAGCAATTTCCAGTCGTGCTCGTTTCAGTTTCACGTTGTTTTCTTTGGCCAACGTTTTGCATTGTTCTAGCGAATATGTTGTTTGCGCATTGGCAGCGAGTGGCAAGCACAGCGCCAAGAGCAGGTGAAGTTTTTTAATATTCATGAGTTTTTTTATTTAAGTTCATGAGTTTTTGAGTTCATGAGTTTTTGAGTTGTGGGGCGTTTGGGGGTATGAAGTTGAGGAGTTTAGGAGTTAACTCCTTACCTTTTAATTCCTCCTTTCTCCATTACTACTTACTACTTGGTGTGTGCCACCATCTTCAGTGTTCTTTTGCGGTCTTCGATTCTGAAAATCATCCAGTAGCCAATAGGAATCATGGTGACGATGAAGAGCAACGACACGAGAGTACCGAAGCAAACCACCACACCCATTGGCCCCCAGAGCGGCGTATTGGCAATAACCATGGGGATAACACCCATAGAAGCGGCCGCACTAGTAAGGAAGATGGGGCGCATACGTCGCTGTGCAGCTTGCAGGGCAGCCCGTTTTGCAGACAGTCTGTGGTGCACACGCAGTTCTTCGGCATAGTCAACCATGATGATACCATTACGCACAATGATACCCATGAGCGAGATAATACCCAGAATACCGGTGATACCCACCTCTTGTCCCATGACAAGCACGCCCGTGGCAGCGCCCAACAGCGAGAACAACAGGGCCAACATAATGAGCACAGACATGCGAATATCTTTGAAATGGAACAGCAAGATGGCGAAGATGATAACGATAGAAATGGCCAATCCGCTATAAATTTGCGGTTGCGTTTCTAGGTCTTTCTCCCTTTGTCCGCCCACTGTCATGGTTACTCCATGAGGAAGTTCAATCTTATTCATCTCGGTTATCACCTTATCGGTAACCTCGTTAAGATTTAATCCGCGTTTAGCATCGGCTAGAACCGACATGGTTCGCACGCCATTGCGATGGTGAATAGAGGTGTAAGTCCAGTCGGGTGTCACCTTAGCCACCTGTCTTAGTGGCACATGCACACCAGGAAGCAGTCCGCTAATGGTGGCATTTTCAAGGTCTTCGGGTGTTTGATGCCCAGCATGGTTATCTTTTAGCTTCACCGTCACGGGGTAATCGCCCTCCCAAATGGTGGTTAGTGGTACCCCATCGCCGAAGCGAGTGGCGAGGTTTACCGACAGAAGACTCTTACTGATGCCCAGTCTTGAAGCCTCATAATCGTTTATTTGCACAGCCAGTCCCGATGTGCTGCCGTCAAAATTGTTGCGCACCAGCAGCAGTTCGGGCATGTTTCGCATGCGCATTGTGGCGCTGTCTACCACCTGTTGAATGGCTTCGAGGTTGTCTCCGCTAAACCTTATCTCAATAGGTGAGCTAGCATCGCTATAATCAAGCTGCTTAATTCGCACTTGTGCATCGGCAAAATAGTCAGTATAACGATTGGTGAAGCTATCTACCAGAGCCACTGTAGCCGCGTCGTTATCTGTATTAACGATAAACTGAGCATAGTTTGTGCCACCCAATTGCGGTGCATAGGATGTTTGGAAACGTGGCGACGACATGCCATAGAACGTAGAGATATTGCGTATTCTCTCGTCTTTTATCATCATATTGCGCAAGCTATCGGCCACGTTTGCAGTGCGTTCGATGCTTGTGCCTTGTGGAAGATAAATCTCAACAGCAAACTGATTGCGCTCTGCACGAGGCATTAGCTTCTGTGGCATGTTGGCAAACAGCAGTCCACCCACTACTACAGAGAGCACTCCCACGGCCAATGTTACAAAGGGATGAGCGAAACAACGCTCAATGAGTCGGTCGTAATAGGTTTGTATAATATCGAGGAACGAGCGTTTTTGTTTGCCTTCGTCGTTGTCATCTTTCTTCAGTCCCTTACGTATAAAAGTGTATTGCATCCAAGGCACCACCAAAACGGCCACCAAGAGCGATGCACCAAGCACCACGCTGATGCCAAGCGGGAACCACTTAACAAAGTCTTTCATCATTCCCTTCATCGTAAGCAGCAGTGGGAAGAAGGTGATAGAGATAGCCAGTGTAGCACTAAAGATAGAGGAGAAGAACTCTTTGGCCGAATAGGTGGCTGCATGCCAGCGACTCATTCCCTCGTCTATCTTCTCGATATACGAGTCGATAATAACGATAGAATTGTCTACAATCATACCCAAAGCCACGATTAGCGATGCCAAAGTCACGGTGTTGAGTTCGATACCAAAGGCATAGAACAGTCCGAGGGTGATAAAGATGGTGATGGGAATGGTGCTAGCGGCCACACTTGCCACGCGCATGGGCAGCAAAAGCATGATAACCACCACCACCGATGCAATGGCAATGAGCAATTCTTTTAAGAAGTCCATCACCGAAGTGTTCACCACCTCGCTTTGGTCTGTAATAGTATAAGTGCTTACATCTTGTGGCAAGGTGGCTTGGAAGTCGGCCAAGATGTTCTTAACCTTATCACCAAACTGCACAATATTGCTTCCCTCGTTCATTTCGATTGAGAGAACGAGGCACTTTTGTCCATTGTTCTTCACATATTTGTCGGCATCGGGATATTCGCGTTTGATGGTAGCGATGTCTCTCAGCCTAATAACGTTTCCACGTGGGTCGCTATACACAATGCGATTAGCCACATCGTTCTCGCTATTCATTTGCGAACGCAGGTGTATGGGGCGCGTTGTTTGTCCGTCGTTCACCTTTCCGCTCATCAAAGTCATACCCTGCGACGAGAGGTTTGATAAGAGTGTAACCGAGTTTATGCCATAATCCGAGAGCTTAGCGCGATCGATATACACGCCGATTTCTTCGCCCTGTTCGCCGCTCACGCGCAAGTTAGCCAGTTCGGGAATAGTGCGCAGTCGGTCTTTCAGTACGTTCATATACTCGTGCAGTTCGCGATAAGTCTTTGTTTTGCTCTCAAGTGTGATGAGCATAGCCGAGGTATCGCCAAAGTCGTCGTTAGCAATAAGCGCCAAAACGCCTTGCGGAAGCGTCACTTTAAACTGTTGTAGCTTAATTTTAAACTTGCTCCAAAACTCGTCTTTGTTTGTAACGTCATCGTTTAGTTCAACAAAAACATAGGTAATACCATCTTTTGTTTGCGAGCGAGTTTTCTCTTTCTTTATCTCTTTAAATCCCCAGAGGAATGTTTCCAGCGGTTTTGTTACCTGTTCTTCCACTTCGGCAGAGGTGGCACCAGGATAAACTGCGGCCACAACTCCTTGTCGAATGGTGAACGAGGGGAACTCGTTTTTGGGCATATTGATGAGTGCGAACACACCGAAACCGATGAGCACCACCATCAACAAGAGCATGATGCTGTTGTAATGCATCACACTTTCTATAATACTTCTTTTACGTTTAGACATAAATCTGTGTGTTTATATTGTGTTTGTGAGTGGATGGGGTGACGAGTTGACGAGTTAACGAGTTAATAAGACTGGTGGCGAAGCCATCTTTTCACCTTTTCACCCTTTCAATTTTCACCTTTCAAGCGTTCAAGTTCACTAAGCATATCACTCCCCTCTCCCCTTGGAGAGGGGCTGGGGGTGAGGCTTTTTAAATCACTTTCACTCCTTCGCTCACCTTGTTTTGACCGTTAACAATAACCTTATCACCTTGCGACAAGCCACTACTAACCACCACGCCACTTTGACATACACCACTCTGCGTGATGTCTCTACGATGCGCAACGCCGTTTTCTTCGACCCAAACATAAGGTTTTGAACCATCTATCAGCACTGCTTCTTGCGGCACAACGATACCTTTTGCTGCACCCGTACTGGCCAATTGTGCGCTACACACCATGCCTGGCAATAGCTGATGGCCTGGATTGGGCAGACTAACAATAACATCGTAGGTGTGACTAAGCAAGTTGGCCTGAATGCCTTTCTCGGTAACTTTACCCTCGAAAGCCTTTCCATCGAGCGCCGAAACAGTGAAAGGCACCAACTGCCCTTTGGCAATGCCCGATATTTCGTTTTCGGGAACGGCAATTTTCATATCCACACGGTCGAGCTTCACCAATTTAAAGCAACCTATTCCAGGCGCCATGTTGTTGCCCGTATCTACCATTCGTTGCGAAATAAAGCCATCAAAAGGCGCACGCAACTCGCAATTTTGAAGTGTTTTGCGTGCAATGCGCTCGGCCGCTTCGGCTTCGGCCAACTTCGTTTGCACATCTACGAAACGAATTTCGGGCAAACTACCCTTCTTATATAATTGTTCTAAACGCTTAAAAGCATCGCGAGCTTGCGACAAAGTACTCATAGCCATGTCGTGCGCGCTTTGTGCAGAAGTTTTATCTATCACAGCCAACAATTGCCCTTTACGCACAGCTTGGCCTTCGTCTACCAACACCTGAGACACTGTTCCCAGCGTTGCAAAACTAAGCGTTGAACCATAACTCTCCTGAATAACACCCACATAGGTGCGTTTTCCATCAACACTTCCTGATTGTACAGCAATCGTTTTCACCTTAACAGGAGCAACAGTGTGATCGTCTTTCTTACTGTTGCAACCGCTCAACACCACAGCAAGTGTTGCAATGGCCATGAATTTAATCTTTGTCATATTTCCTTACTTTACTCATTTCTTATATAATAAACGTCAAACCCTTTTATACCGAAAATCGGTTATCAAGGTGTTAAAAACCTATTGTTTGTGTATGACGATGCAAAATTAAGGATATAAAAGGACTCGCACAAGGCCAAAATTGGCTCAAATATGTTCTATATTATATATTAACACTTATTTTTGAGCGCATTTACGCAATATTCTACAAATTATTTTGTACATTTGCAATTAATTAATGCACATATATGGAACAACGATTGCAACTCCCCTTCAGCTTAAGAAGCTTCCAAGCTACAGACATTGGCACTGAATTAGACCGCCGACTGATATCCATTCACCGCACATTTGCCTTGGTGTTGTGCACTCAAGGCAGCATAACTGTGAGCATAGACAACAAACCCTACCATCTTAATAAGGGCGACACGCTATTTATTGCACCTGCTATTTATGCACAAATCAATAACGTTAGCAACGACTTACAGGGAATTATATTCTTTGTGGATTATGATTTTATTATGTCTATTGTAAACAAAACGATGGACATCACCACGGGTTTGTATTTTAGCGAACACCCTTTCCTCTCGCTATCGGTTAGCCAATACGACCGCATTCTCACACAAATGCAAACCTTGATGGCACGCGAAAGCCACGAAAACGAACACTATGCCAACTCGCCTAACCCCCAAGTTATTACCGAACTGCTGGCATCGATGGGCCGAACGCTTATCTACGAAATCGTGAATTGCTACATGATGAGCCACCATTTACAGGTGGGAACGTGGAACGTTACCGATAAATTAGGACAAAATTTCATTGTGGAGGTGTATAACAATTATCGTAAGCACCGCGAAGTGGCTTACTATGCCAACCTGCTTTGCGTTACACCCAGCTATTTATCAGTGGTGGTGAAGGAGAAAACGGGTAAAACGGCCCTGCAATGGATTAACGACATCGTGATGAGCGATGCACGCCAACTGCTGCTTTACAGCGATCAAAGCATCAAAGAGATTGTGGCTACACTGGGTTTCCCCAACCAATCGTTCTTCGGAAAATACTTTAAGCAACACGCTGGCAAGTCGCCTAAACGCTTTAGAATGGAAGGAAGGGGCGCAAAAAAGGATTAACGCCCTGAACTTTCTTTATACAAGGATGGCCGTTTATTAATATTGTGTGAGGGCCATACATATAATATGAATGCCGTTTATCAATAACCGCGATTGGCTGCACCCCGTTATATACTTGCTTGTTTTATTGCAAGTCTCAGCCATTACTAGGCCATCGCCTATCGCAATAAAGCACAACAGAATGTAAATAGATGGTTTTACAACAGCGTTGACCCTTTTTAAATTTGACAACAAAATAACATCGCCACGCTACTAGTCTCTTGTAGTGGCACTACAAACGGCTTGTAGCACTGTATCGCGTAAGCAATCCACGAAGAAGCACCCCTCTAAACATTGTTTCCTCTATCAATGGACCAATTAAGATGGCGCCAATACAAAGCCAAACATCTGCAACTCCTTCTGTTGGGGAGGAGAAAAGTGTGGCGAAGGGAATAACAATGAGGATCTCAATAACAACTACTATCCCAGCCGTAAACCATAAGTAGCGCAAATCGCACGTGTAATATCCTGATAGTTCTACGCCATTGCGTTTGTTTAGCCAATAAACCAGTCCCACAAAGACAACACCTAGCACCACAAAAAGTAAGGTTTTGCCCCACATGGTATCACGATAATCGCCAAGAACAAACATCACAACGCCACCAAGGGGCATCGACATCAATAGCATCAAAATAAATTGATATACTATTGGGTAGAAACTGCGAAGGCATAATAGAAAATAATGATGAAAGGTTAAGATAGTAGTATTTCTGTTGGCCTTAATACGAGTGGGATGGCATCAATGAGAGAGATAGTAAAAGACTTCTCCCATCGTCTTTCCAAAATAATAAATCACCTCTAACGCAAAACATATTAGCCCTATTTTGACAAACGGTCTATGGCCAACTTTGGATAACATGTTTCTTATAAAACGCTCTAATAACCGATTGGGGTTTAATTCTCTTTCCATCATGTTGTCTTGTTAGTTAATATTTTGTTTCGTCTACGCTTTTCTTTGTCTTGGCGAGCATCATTGGGCCTTTTCTCTTGGGCATTCATCTCACGAAAGGCACGAAAGGGCTAGACTTGTACTTCTAAGCAAACATGTTTGTAACTTACAAAGCCGCTTACTCGTTTGGAGAAACAGCATGATGGCTGGCTGTAAGCACCAACTTTAGTTGTTAAAGGCGATAGATTGCTTGCCTTTGCAAAGATAAACAAAAAACTAAATCAAAAGAACGTGTGTCAAAAAGAAATATTGACATAACAAAAAAAAAACAAAACAAGCACCATTTTCACCCCAATCTCACAAACAAAACGTGCCCCACACCTTATATATAATAGGTGTGGGGCACGCATTAGCTTGCGCCTTAGCGCACAGTGTTATACCGTTGCAGCTTCCAGTGCACGACCTTTTTGGGTTCTACCCAAGGTGAGGAAGGCGATGGGGGCAGCAATGAAGATAGACGATAGTGTGCCGAAGATAACGCCAAGGCTCATTGCGAAGGCGAAACTCTGGATGCTTTCGCCACCCAAGAACAAGATACAGAGCAACACGAGCAACGTTGAGAACGACGTGTTGATGGTACGAGCCAACGTTTGGTTGATACTATCGTTGAACAAGCTGCGGAAATCTTGTTTGGGATGCAACTTCATGTTCTCGCGAATACGGTCGAACACCACCACTTTATCGTTGATAGAGTAACCGATAACCGTCAAGATGGCACCAATAAACGTTTGGTCGATTTCCAAAGAGAAAGGCATGAAACCCCACAACAATGAATAAAGACCGATAACGAACGTGGTATCGATGGCCAAGGCCACAGTTGAACCAACCGAGAAGGCTACGTTACGGAAACGAATGAGGATGTAAATAAAGATGGCGAAGATGGCCAAGAGCACGCTGATGATAGCGCCATAAGTAATGTCTTTAGCCACCGAGGGACCCACCTTGGTGCTGCTGATGATAGAACCACCCTGACGGATGTCGGGGTTTTTAAAGTCTTCTACATTCTTTTGCGACACCAATCCTGCCTTCTTCAAGGCATTATATAGTTTTGTTTCAGCCTCATCGTCAACAGTTGGGCTGTTGCTTTGAATTTTATAGTTGGTTGAAACGCGGATGGTTTTATGGTCGGTACCCAGTGCAAGCGCGCTAGAGGTGTATCCAGGGAATGCATCCGACAACACGGCACGCACCTGTTCGGGTTGTACTTGCTTTTCGAAAGTCACCACATAGTTACGTCCACCAGTGAAATCAATGCTTCGACTCAGTCCACGAGTTACAAAACTACCGATGAACACAACCAGCATCACAGCCACAAGCACAAATGTTTTTTTGTAAACGCTCATGAAGGGGAAGTGAACATTCTGCATGAAGTTCTTCGAGAAGCCTGTGGTGAAGGTGAGTTTCGTCCAACGGTCCTTGTTCAACTGATATTCGTAAACCAAACGAGTGAGGAACACAGCGGTGAAGAACGAACAAACGATACCGATGATAAGCGTTGTTGCGAAGCCTCGGATGGGACCTGTACCGAACGAATAAAGGATGATACCCGTGATGATTGAGGTAAGGTTAGAGTCGAAGATGGCCGAGAATGCGTTGCCATAACCCTCTTTCAGTGCCTGTTTAATGCCCTTGCCTGCTGCTAGTTCTTCTTTAGTACGTTCGTAGATAAGCACATTGGCGTCTACCGCAGTACCCAACGAGAGCACCATACCCGCAATACCCGACAGCGTTAGCGCTGCTTGGAAAGACGTGAGTATACCCAAGGTAAAGAATAGGTTGACGATAAGAGCAAGGTTGGCCATCATACCAGGGGTAAAGCCATACATCAATATCATGTAAGCCATCAGCAACACAAAGGCGATAGCAAACGATTGTATACCTTGTTGGATGGATTGTGCGCCCAAAGTTGGTCCAACCACTTCTTCCTGAACGATGCGAGCAGGTGCAGGCATACGTCCACTCTTCAATGTGTTAGCAAGGTCTTTAGTTTCTTCGATAGTGAAGTTACCGCTAATGAGCGACGAACCGCCGTCGATTTGTCCGTTAACGCGAGGTGCGCTATACACAACATTATCCAAAACGATGGCAATAGCCTTACCAACGTTGGCCTTTGTGAGTTGTGCCCAACGGCGTGCGCCGTCTGAGTTCATACGCATGTTCACCACAGGAGCACCACTAGTGTGGTCGAATTCGTCGTTAGCATCGGTCACAACGTCACCTTCGAGGGGTGCACGCCCGTTGCTGTTGGTCACCTTCAAGGCATGTAGTTCGTAAATGTTCTTCACATTCACCTGGTCGGATGGTTTAGCGCTCCACAATAGCTTAAGGTCTGCGGGCAGCACTTGCTTGGCCACTTCACCATAGATAAGCTTATTGATGGCAGCAGTATCGCGAACGCTGGCATATCCCACAATACTTAGCGAGTTGCCACCAACCGTTTGTAGGCGCGAAAGCAGTGGGTGCGCTTTAATAGCAGCAGCCATTTTAGCGTCGTCGGTAGTATTTTTCAACTCGGGTTTCTTGTTGTCGCCCTCGTTCAGTTTAAACTTGGGTGCTTCGTTTCTAGCCTTAACCACTTCTTTTTCGGCTTGAGCCTTAGCGTTGGTGGTATCAACAGCAGCAGTGTCGGCACCACTCTGGTCGTTAGCTAGGCGCGCGTCAAGTTGTGTAAGGTAAGGAACAATCTCAGGAGCGTTAAAGGTTTCCCAGAATTCTAGGTTGGCCGAGCCTTGCAATAGTTTACGAACACGTTCGGGTTCTCTCACACCAGGCATTTCAACCATGATGCGTCCTTCCTGTCCTTCCAGCTTTTGGATGTTGGGTTGTACCACACCAAACTTGTCGATACGTGTACGAACAACGTTGAACGAGTTGTCAATAGCAGCCTGTACTTCAGCTCTTAGCACCTTTTCCACTTCGGCGTCGCTGCTTTGAGGCGACACTTTGCCTTGCAATTGTTGGGTTGCAAAGAGTTCGGCGAGCTTATGGCCCGGTGCGTTTTGCTTGTAATACTTAATGAAAAGCGAAATAAAGTCACTTTGGCTAGTTTCTTCTTCCGCTTTAGCTTGTTCTAACGACTTGGTAAAAGCCGCGTCGGTCTTGTGGTCTGCGAGTGTCACGATAACATCGGGAACGCTTATTTCAAGAATAACGTTCATACCTCCCTTGAGGTCCAAGCCCAGTCCGATTTGTGTTTCCAAACACTTTTGGTAGCTGTAGACGCCAAGATACTTCACAGAGTCCTTGTAATCTTGTTGGGCAATTGGGTCTTTTAACTCGGCTGCTTTCCCGTCGTAGTAACGGGTTGCCACCGAGAAAGACAGGTAGAAGATACTTGCAAGCGTCAACAAGACGGCAGTTACAATTACGATACCTTTGTTTTGCATTTTACTTTATTTTTGTTTTATTGTTTTTCTGTGACCATACAGCCGTGCAAAGTTACTTATTTTTCTTAGATTAGTAAACAGTTGTCTCTGTATATTATCATTTTTTGCCTATTTGTGAAGTTTTTGTAGGGTGCAAAAGATTGGATAGTGGTCGGATATTTTCACTTTATTCTCTACCACACACTTAAGTGGTTGCCAATGGTCGCTGCACATAATATTGTCTATACGCACATAAAAACCATTGCGATGGTAGGATATTCCAGGGCCGTTTCCGCTGGCTATGTAGCAGTCGTTCAGCTCTTTGGCCATACGGTATCGGGCATATGAGATGGGGCTATCGTTGAAATCGCCACACAATATCATGCTTTCTCCCTTGTGTTGATGCACAAATTGGGCCACGGCTTCCACCTGCGGAGCGCGTAATTGTGCAAATTCGCCCAACTTATGTACCAAACTTTTACCCAAACTCGGCATTTCTTTGGTTTGCAAATTGCCTTTCAGCATACTCTTAAAATCTTTTCGTTGAGCGTCGGTTAAGCCCGTTGTTACAAAGTGATTGTTTACAATCAACACGGTATCATCAGGCAAGGCCACCCAACAAGCCAAACTAAAGTCGTCGCTTTGGGGGTATTTCACGCGTTGCGAGCGCACAATGGGGTATTTGCTATATATCGCCAGGCGGTCGTATATCGTGGTTTTCTCCTTCATTACATGATAAGGATAGATGCTATTGAGCAAAGAGTCGATGGTGGCCTGAAATTTTCCGCCGAAATTTGCCTCTTGTAAGCACAATATATCGGCATCTTTTTCTTTCACATATTCGAGCATTTGCCAGCGTTGGGGTTCGGTTGCCTCGTTGCCACCCCACATATACGTGTTGTAAGATAGCACTTTAAGACAACTATCGGGTGCCGAATGCGATATATTTAGAGGAATGAAGGCTCGCATTGGCCCATAACATAGCACGAAGCCTATGAATGGAATGATTACTCTTCGCAGCTTAAAGAATGCCCAAAACACCATGAAGGCTAAGTTGATGGCCATAAAAACGGGAAAGGTTAGCCCAAGAGTGGCCACAAAAGGATGCCCGACAGGTTCACTCTGTCGCTATATCCCACCAGAAGCATCACAACGATAGTCGCCACATTCGCTCCACTGGCAAGCTGCACAAACCATTTCTTAATATTTGTTTGCATTTTCAGCCCGCCTATTGTCTTTTGCTTTGGTCGAATAAGCGTTGTTTCTCTTCGCGCGACAGACTATCGTATCCGCTTTTGCGTATCTTGTCTAGTATGTGGTCCACTTCGTCTTGTTCGGCCTTACGTCGTGCATTATAATCCCAGTCGCTTTCGGTTCTTGTTTGTTGCTTTTGTTGTGGTTGTTCGGGTTCGTTTGTGCTGTGTCGCTCGTAAAAGTTTTTCATTTTTTCGAAGGCATTAGGCCCTCTTCGCTGCGAGAAGTCGTGCGAAGGATGGCGCTGCCAATAGCGAATCATGAAGAAACCAAATATCATTCCGCAAGTGTGCCAGGTGCGCCACGTTTCCGCCCGAGCCAGTCATAGCCTGAAACAGCTCTAATGCGGCATAACCCATCACAAACCATTTGGCTTTGATGGGAATAGGAATGGGGAAGATAAATATTTTGTTCTCGGGAAAAATCATTCCGAAGGCCAAAAGGATGGCATAAATAGCTCCAGAGGCCCCCACAGTGGTTAGTCCGTTGAGTTGTTGCGCCAATTGACCCATCACCACAAAGGCTTCGCCGATGCCTAGTGGCGACTGCGAGTTGAGTTGCAAGTAAATCTCAACAAACTGCGCCATTTCTTGCATCAATCCTGCGCCAATACCACAGGCAATATAATAAAAGAGGAATTTACGTGGGCCCCACACGCCCTCAACCACAACACCAAACATCCACAACGCGAACATATTGAAAAACAAGTGAGCAAAGCCGCCATGCATAAACATGTAGGTTACGAGTTGGTAAACCCTAAAATCGGACGCTCTGAAAAAGTGAAGCCCGAAAATATTGTTGAGGTCAATGCCCATACTGCCTTGCAACACCAATGTGGCAGCAAAAGCTAGTACATTGATGATTAGCAGATTTTTCGTTATTGTTGGTATGTTGCCCATTAACTATGCTGTTTGTTTTAAATGTTATAACAAGGGCAAAAGTACTAAAAATATCTGTCAATGCGCATAAAAAGGCCTACGGAACGACAATTTTTCAAAAAAAACTTCACTTTTTTTTCTTTTTTGTTTGATTTTCAAAACTAAACGTCTATATTTGCCCTCAATTCAGCGTAGCACAATAACATTTATCACATTTTATAATTCAAAGTTATATGAACAAAACAGAATTGATTGACAAGATTGCAGCAGGCTCAGGCTTGAGCAAAGCTGACTCGAAGAAAGCGCTTGACGCAACAGTTGCAGCTATTAAGGAAGCTCTTGTAAAGGGCGACAAGGTTCAATTGGTTGGCTTTGGTACGTTCAGCGTTAACGAGCGTCCTGCTCATGTTGGCGTTAACCCTGCTACCAAAGAGAAGATTACCATCGCTGCAAAGAAAGTTGCCAAATTTAAGGCTGGCGCAGAACTGACGGAATCTATCCAGTAAGCACTTCTACCAAAGAAGAGAGAAATAAAAAACGCCCCCTTGCCTCGTGCTAGGGTGGCGTTTTTATGCTTTGTAGTAAGCAAACCTTTGCTTCTATGCTGCAAATACACTTCTACAAGTGCGCGGTTTGCACGTGTTGGCTGGTACACACTCTAAATTTTA
>NZ_BAIZ01000041.1 GCF_000613445.1 Hoylesella shahii DSM 15611 = JCM 12083 | reverse complement strand
CTACTTAGCTTGGTCTTCAAGACCAAAACAAGCAATGTATTCAATAAATCTCAATATCTGTAAAGGTGATAACAAACGAATTTAGATGTAGGTTTATGATTAATATATTCACAAAGAAAAAACGGAACAAGCATATTCGAATGTAAAATAATTGTACCATATTTTAACATTATGACTACCCTCGCCGAAAATTTTCTGAGCATCAGGCTAATTTACGCGAGTATTTAGCAAGTTTATAACACACTGACCAACAGCAACTTAACATGAAAAACACCAAAAATATGCCTTTTAAAGCCCCAATCCACTATTAACGCATAACTATACGCATAAGCATAAATCATCAAAGTAACTTAACATTCTAATGTGCGAAAAATCTATTAAAGCGCCATCATTCATTGTTATTTTGGCCTTTTTTCAGCGTTTTGCATGAGTTAGCACTGCGTTTAGCATGAGTTAGCACTGCGTTTAGCATGAGTTAGCACTGCGTTTAGCATGAGTTAGCACTGCGTTTTGTAGGAGATAGCATTGCGTTTTGCATGAGTTAGTAGTGGGTTTTGCTACATTTAGCTTGCATTTTTAACCGAAAAATGTGTTATTACATGAACATTTCTTGAACAAATTCTTATATGCACGGGTAGAAAATTAGGACCTGTTTAGTCAAAATAGAAAGGCAAAAACATGATAAATGGCATTAAATGATTGAGAAAAGGTGAAGAAGGGTACGTAAAACTCATCACAAAACGCGTTTTTATATGAATTAGCAGTTAATTTTCTCTAGAATAAGTTGTCAGACGTCCTACATTTTGTAAAATATATTTACCATTTTAACTATTCAACGAAACCAATGTGAAGTCATAAAAGTAAAAAAACTCGCTTCTACTTGCGTAATTCGAAAGTATTTCCGATATTTGTAAATCTGTAAACCTCATTTTATTATTATTTGTTTTGCAGAATATAAAGATAAGAAAAAATGGGCTTACACACTTTTTAGGGTAGTACCTGTATTAACAAAGACACGGCGAACTTTATATGCTTAGGTATGAACTTTAAGCCAACACAAATAAATACAAAACAAGCCCGCAAGAGCTGAACTCTTACAGGCTTAAATGTATATGATGCATCACAGTCTAATTAGCGAATGATGCCCCGTTCAGAACTTTCAACAAAGTCGATGATGTATTGAATTTCCTTTGTTATTGGCAAATTGTTCTTTATCTCTTGAATGCCTTCAGCCATTAAGCCCTTAGAATAGAGCAAACGATAAGCATTGTGGATAAGATCTATCAGCTCATTAGAAAAACCACGTCTACGCAAACCCACGAGGTTGAGACCAGCAAAGCGCACAGGATGTTTGCCAACAGTAACGTAAGGAGGAATGTCTTGACTAAACCCACTACCGCCTTGAACCATGACATATCCACCAATGTGGCAAAACTGATGACAGAGCACTGCAGCACTAATAATGGCACAATCGTCTACAACAACCTCTCCAGCAAACTTAGTTGAGTTGCCGATAATTATTTGCGAGCCAATAACACAATCGTGAGCAATGTGAACATTCTCCATCAACAAATTGTTACTGCCCACGATGGTAACTCCTTTTGAGGCCGTACCACGCGAAATAGTAACATTTTCACGAATACTGTTGTTGTTTCCAACTTCGCACAATGTGTCTTCGCCCACAAACTTCAGGTCTTGGGGTTTGGTTGAGATGCTTGCTCCAGCCAGAATTTCGTTTCCATTGCCAATACGAGCACCATAATTGATGGTCACACTGTTTTGCAAGTTGTTGCCATCGCCTATCACTGTGTTACGGTCTATGTAGCAAAAAGGCCCGATAATATTGTCGTTGCCCAACTTTGCTTCGGGATGTACATAGGCCAAAGGGCTTATTTGATTCATAGCTCAGCAGATGTTATTACTTATTTTTTACGATTTGCGCTGTAAATGTTGCTTCAGACACCACTTGGTCGCCAACAAACATGTAGCCTTTCATCGAACTAACGCCATGCCTTACGGGGTGAAGCAGTTCGACACGGAAGAGAAGAGTATCGCCAGGAACAACCTTTTGACGGAACTTCACATCGTCTATCTTCATGAAATAGGTAGACCAACGCTCGGGTTCTTCTAGTTGGTTGAGCACCAATAAGCCACCACATTGAGCCATGGCCTCTACTTGCAGCACACCAGGCATAACTGGTTCTTGAGGGAAATGGCCCACAAAAAACGGTTCGTTGCTAGTTACATTCTTAACGCCAACAATGCTTGTTGGACCAAGAGAAATAACCTTATCAATGAGCTGCATTGGATAACGGTGAGGCAAGAGTTCGCGAATGCGCTTATTGTCCATAAGCGGTTCTTCGTTGGGGTCGTATATAGGTGCCTGCACCTCGTGTTTGCGTATATCCTTACGCAAATGGCGGGCAAACATATTGTTGATGGTGTGCCCAGGACGGGTGGCAATGATGCGCCCCTTAATAGGTTTACCCAGCAGTGCCATGTCGCCAATGATGTCGAGCAACTTATGTCTGGTGCATTCGTTTTCCCAAACCAAAGGCTTATGTTGGATATAGCCCGGTTTAGACGCATCCAAACGCGGAACCTTGAGTAAATCGGCCAATTGATCAAGCTGCTTTTGGTCGGTCATTTTCTCATAAATCACGATAGCATTGTCCATATCACCTCCTTTGATAAGGTTGGCTTTAAGCAATGGTTCGATATCGCGAACAAAGACAAAGGTACGCGCAGGTGCAATCTCTTTTTCGAAATTATCAAGTGTATCAAGAGTAGCAAATTGACTATTGATAAACTTTGAATCGAAAGAACACATGGCCGTGATGCTAAACTGGTCGTCGGGAAGAATGGTGATACACGACCCTGTTTTATCGTCTTTTACTTCAATTTTATGGCGAATGATGTAATAATCTTTTGGAGCATTTTGCTCTTCGATTCCAACTTTCTTGATTTCCTCTACATACATGATAGCAGAGCCGTCAAGAATAGGAAACTCTGGTCCGTTAACCTGTATGAGACAGTTATCGATACCCATAGCGTAGAGAGCAGCAAGGCCATGTTCAACAGTAGAAACACGCACATCGCCATTAGCAAGTACAGTGCCACGTTGAGTGTCGACCACCCTTTCGGCTAGCGCATCAATAACGGGCTGGTCTTCCAAGTCCATTCTCTTTATCTTATAGCCTGTGTTTTCGGGTGCGGGATTGAAGGTTACCGTGAGGCTCAATCCTGTATGCAAGCCTTTGCCATACAAGGAAAAGCTGCCTTTCAATGTTGTCTGTTTTAACATTGCGTTATGGTTTTAATTGCTTTTTTAATTCGTCAATTTCCTTTTGAAGTTCGTTCACTTGCTTGTACATGTCGGGCAAATACTTTAGAACGGCATGCGACTTGAAGTAGGGTTTCAATTCCATAGGAGGTGTTCCGATAAGCTGTTTGCCATCTTTGATGTTACCAGGTATGCCCGATTGTGCTCCGATAAACACCTTATTGCCGATGGTGCTGTGACCAGCAACGCCAACTTGTCCGCCAAACATGCACCACTGTCCAACTTTTGTTGAACCAGCAATGCCCACTTGGGCCGACATTACAGTGTGTGCACCTACTTCCACATTATGAGCAATCTGCACTAAGTTATCAAGTTTAACACCTTTGCGCAGATAAGTGCTACCCATTGTAGAGCGGTCAATACAAGTGTTAGCCCCAACTTCCACATCATCTTCGATAACAACGTTACCTATTTGAGGTATTTTGTCGTAGCCATTTTCTGAAGGAGCAAAGCCAAATCCGTCTGCCCCTACAACACATCCTGCGTGCAGAATAACTCTATCGCCCACCACCACATCGTGATATAGACACACATGAGGATTGATGATGCAGTTAGAACCCACGCGCACATTATCGCAAAGGGTGGCATGAGGATATACTTGTGTATTGTTGCCCACCACAACGCCACTTCCTACGTAAGCGAAAGCGCCGATATAGCAGTTTTCGCCCACCTTAGCATCGGGAGCAACGAAGGCCAATGGGTCAATACCTGTTTTCTTAGGCTTGGCAGCTTCGTATATCTGCAGCAATTTAGCTACACACTCATAGGCATTATCCACCTTGATGAGCGTGGCCTTTACAGGTTTTTCCAGCTTGGTGTCTTTGTTAATGAGCACCACGCTAGCCTTTGTTTCATATATATAATGTGTATATTTCGGGTTTGCAAGAAACGAAATAGCACCTGCCTGCCCCTCTTCTATCTTAGCGAAGGAGCGTACAGCAGCATTCTCATCTCCAACAATTTCACCATTGACGACTTGTGCAATTTGCTTTGCTGTAAATTCCATTGGTTTCAGTGTTGTTGAATAATTCTGCAAATATAGCAATTATTATTCAAAATCTTTGATAACATAGGTAATATTTGCTGTTTTTCATAGAAAGGTGGGTCACATCGAAGAGTTCAGAGGCCTGCGAGATGTCTTTGCAGGTGCCATCTTTGCATTTAATGGTGATGTGGTCGTCTTCCATACTATACATTTTTTTGTTCACGGTGTTGGCGCTCATTAGGTAGGTGGCATCGTCTGTGGATAATCCCGTGTGTTGACAAATTTGCGCCAAGCGCTCTGCAATTACTTCCTCTGGAATGGGCTTATCGAAGACCTCTACTTTAAAGACACGGCGGTCTACCAAGTCGGTGGCCAACATCGAGAGTACAGGGTCGGTATCGTTCATCCATACTTTCACACTGCTCCAGATGTCGTTATCGTCGAGTGCACAGTAATTTTGCAATGCCTCTTGGTGAGAATCGAAAAAAGCGCGGTCAACATCGTTGACCAAAAAATATGCTAGTGCAGGCGAAGCAAACAGCTGATGCCCTTTGCGCACAAGATGTTTGGCCCGCTTAAGCAAGTTAACTAAGATAGCTTCACACCCCACAGCAGTTTTGTGTAGGTACACTTGCCAGTACATCAGTCTACGCGAGATTAAATAGTTCTCGATAGAATAGATGCCCTTTTGGTCTACCACCAATGCATCATTCTCCACATCAAGCATTTTGATGATACGCGCCGAGCCAATATTACCTTCTGACACACCAGTAAAAAAGCTGTCACGACGAAGATAATCAAGTCTATCCATGTCTAACTGACTGCTTATAAGCTGATGAAGAAAACGCTTAGGATACTCGTCTTTAAATATTTTAATGGCTAAAGTGAGCATTCCGTCCATTTCACGGTTCATCTTTTCCATCATCAACAAAGAAATATCTTCGTGCGAGATGCCAGAGATAAGCGAATTTTCGAGCACGTGAGAGAACGGCCCATGTCCGATATCATGAAGAAGGATAGCTATCTGAACTGCCTCTACCTCGCTTTCAAAAATGAAAACACCCTTTTGTTGGAGCGACAATAAGGCCTCGCTGACCAAATGAAACGCGCCAATGGAGTGCAAAAAACGCGTGTGCTGTGCGCCAGGATAAACCACTGAGGCCATCCCCAATTGTCTAATGCGCGTAAGTCGCTGCATAAGGGGATGGCAAATAACGTTGAGTATCAACCCACGTGGTATCTTAATGAAGCCAAAAACGGGGTCGTTGATTATCTTTATGTCACTCATTGATAACTATTGGTGGTCATTAGAAGCTAGAACGTAGGTAGAAGGTCTTTAAGCTCTGCAGCCATTTCTTCTTGCACCTCGCGCGCTTTTTCGGCTGCAACTTGGGCAAAGTCGTCTCCGCTGCTTGCATAGATAATGCCACGCGAGCTATTTACGAGCAAACCACAATCTTTGTTCATGCCATAGAGACACACATCGTGAAGACTTCCCCCCTGCGCTCCAACGCCAGGAACAAGCAAGAAGTGGTTTGGTGCATGTTTGCGTATATCCTTAAAGGCCTCGCCTTGTGTGGCTCCCACCACATACATCATGTTATCTGCATTACCCCACTCTTGCGACTTGGTAAGAACATGCTCGAAGAGACGCACGCCTTGCGCGTCGGTTGTTAGCTGGAAGTCGTGCGAACCTTTATTACTAGTTAATGCCAACAATATAACCCACTTGCCTTCATAAGCCAAGAAAGGTGTTACACTATCTTCGCCCATATAGGGAGCAACAGTAAGTGCGTCGAGATTATATGTTTCGAAAAAGGTGCGTGCATACATCTGCGAGGTATTACCGATGTCGCCACGTTTGGCATCAGCAATAATAAACTGTTCAGGATAATTCTCATTAAGGTATGCCACCGTGCGTTCGAAAGCCATCAAACCTTTTACCCCAAGCGATTCGTAAAAAGCGAGGTTGGGTTTGTAGGCTACACAATAAGGTGCAGTGGCATTGATGATTGCCTTATTGAACTCAAAAATAGGGTCTTCAGTCTGCAACAAGTGTTGCGGAATTTTCTTGATATCAGTATCTAGACCCACACAAAGAAATGATTTCTTGGCTTGTATCTGTTTGATTAAATCTTGTCTTGTCATAAAAAACGGTGTGAATGGGATTACAATTCAGCTTCTTTCATTCGTTCTGTGTTCTCGGCAACCGACAACGCATCAATCATAGCTTGGATGTCTCCTGCCACAAAGCCCTGCAAGTCGTGTGTGGTGTAACCTATACGGTGGTCGGTTACGCGCCCCTGAGGGTAGTTGTAGGTACGTATCTTGGCCGAGCGGTCGCCCGTAGACACCAAACTTTTTCGACGACTAGCAATATCGTCCACATATTTTTGGTGTTCGCGGTCGTATATAAAGGTACGAAGTCGCGATAAGGCACGTTCTTTATTTTTAGGTTGATCGCGAGTTTCGGTACACTCGATAAGGATTTCTTCGGTCTCGCCGGTATTGGGATTTTTCCACGGATAGCGTAAGCGCACACCCGATTCCACTTTATTAACGTTCTGTCCACCCGCACCCGAGCTTCTAAACGTATCCCATTTAATATCGCCCTCGTTGATATTCACTTCAAACTTATCGGCTTCGGGCAGTACTGCCACCGTTGCAGCCGATGTGTGCATACGTCCTTGGGTCTCGGTGGCGGGAACACGTTGCACGCGATGCACGCCCGATTCGTATTTCAGAACGCCATAAACGTTATCACCACTAACGGCAAAATCAATCTCTTTAAAGCCACCAACGGCCCCTTCGCTAGAAGCGGTAACAGAGAGAGTCCATCCTTTTGAGTCACAAAAGCGCTTGTACATACCAAAGAGGTCGCCAGCAAAGAGTGCGGCTTCATCACCACCAGTACCTGCTCTAATTTCCATTTGGACGTTCTTAGCGTCTTCAGGGTCTTTGGGAACAAGCAGCAATTTAATTTCCTCTTCTAGCTTTGGGCGTACTGCTTCGTTAGTTGAAAGTTCTTCGCGAGCCATTTCTTTCATCTCGGCATCGCTTTCGTTGGCCAAAATATCTTTGGCTTCGGCAATGGAATTAAGGCAAGCCACATAGCGCTTGCGTGCATTCATAATGTCGCCAAGGTCTTTATACTCCCTTGTCAACTTCACATAACGTTCTTGATCTGCGATAACGGCAGGGTCGGTTATCAACGTAGAAACCTCTTCATATCGGCTTTCCAATCCGTCTAACTTTGTTAATATGCTGTTTTGTTCTATCATACTTTAATTATACTTCTTCATCACTCCAAGGGATATGATGCTCATTACAATATTTCAGAATGTCTCCATCATTGGCAGGATATCTATCACAAATGCTGATAAGTGCCGTCTTTGACGGATGGAAATGTTTATCATCAGCTGTAAGCGTTGCCTCTACCAACTTTATAAATTCTTTGAAATCACGATTTATCTCACAAAGTTTGTCTATTGTGACAAAATCAAGATGTCTTTCCTTAGCGTCAAACCAAATTTTACTTTCATAAGGATTAGCTTTAAGATGGATAAAACCTATCCCAAAAGAATTATTGAGCCGTGCCATTTCATCTTTCAAATCCTCATTAATCTCAAACGCCACGAGATATCCTTTGTTTGACCAACTTGAATTTGACACAGCTTGAAAGAAGCACTTCTTCAATTCATAATCATTATCAATCTTTTTCTTCAATTCATAAGAATACAATAGTAATGAATCTTTCTTACTGATCGCTTTAAATAAAGCATTGCTAGTGATATTCTTCTGCTCAACAAATTTAGCTCCAATAATATCTGGATGAACCCATTTCTGATGTTCTTCTGCTTTTGAAGACTTTTCGTGAAAGATGGTCTTGGCTATAATTCCATTATAATTCAAAAAGCTGCACAACAAAGGATGCAAATCTCTTTCGTTAAAAGAAGAACGAGAAACTCCTGTATGAGCAGGAATCTTATCATCACTTTCTATGTTCTTTGAATATTTACTGAGATAATAGCAAAATATATTCTTATCGTTCTTTATACGTTTAATTCTGACATCGCCATGCTTTATCATGACCCCCATTTGTGCACCAACAGTTGCATCTGGAGTTTTCGCAACTTTGCTGAACCCGAACAGTTTCTTGTTTATGATATTATCATATACTTCACGAGAAGTTGCCCCATTAGGAAAGTCTTCCAAACTAAGAAGTACAGCATCTTTTATCGTCATCATATTCTTAATATTCAAAAGTTCCATACTCCGAACGGATGGTGAGCGACTTCTGCCCTTCTTCGATATGCCCCACCACATGTGCGTCGATATTGAAGCTTTTACTAATGGCAATAACACGTTCTGCATGTTCGGGACGAACATATATTTCCATTCGGTGTCCCATATTGAACACCTTATACATCTCTTTCCAGTCTGTTCCACTTTCTGCTTGTATCAATTTAAAGAGCGGTGGCACATCAAACATGTTATCTTTCACCACACGACAATTGTCGTTAACGAAATGTAGCACCTTTGTTTGAGCCCCTCCAGTGCAATGAACCATGCCATGAACATCGGCACGCATTTCGTCTAGCAGTCTGCGAATTACTGGAGCGTAAGTTCTTGTGGGGGAAAGTACCAGCTGTCCTGCATCAACCCCCAGACCTTCAATAGCCTCTGTTAATTGCTTTGTACCGCTATACACCAACTCTTTGGGTACAGCATGGTCGAATGTTTCAGGATATTTTTCTGCTAGATATTTAGCAAATACATCATGACGAGCACTAGTTAGTCCGTTACTTCCCATTCCGCCATTATACGATTTTTCGTAAGAAGCCTGTCCGCAAGACGACAATCCCACGATAACATCACCAGGTTGAATGTTAGCATTATTTATAACGTCGCTACGTTTCATACGACAAGTAACAGTAGAGTCGACAATGATAGTGCGTACTAGGTCTCCAACATCAGCCGTTTCACCTCCAGTGGCGTAAATTCCTACTCCCATTTCGCGCATCTCGGATAACAGTTCGTCTGTTCCATTGATAATAGCCGAAATCACCTCTCCTGGGATAAGCATTTTATTTCGCCCAATAGTACTCGACACGAGGATATTATCTACCGCCCCCACACAAAGCAAATCATCGGTATTCATCACCACTGCATCTTGCGCGATACCCTTCCAAACGTTTAAGTCGCCCGTTTCTTTCCAATAAGCATAAGCCAATGACGATTTTGTTCCTGCCCCGTCGGCGTGCATGATGTTGCAATAAGCATCATCGCCTCCTAGAATATCGGGAATGATTTTGCAGAAAGCTTGTGGAAAAACGCCTTTATCGATGTTTTTTATGGCGTTGTGCACATCTTCTTTTGCGGCACTAACGCCACGCATCATGTAACGGTTGTTCATCTGTTTGAATTTATTTGGGTGAAAACTTGTTGTATAACAGTGTTGGGTTAATTTCTTTTTATCTGCCTTGTGGTGCTCAGATACAGCCACATTGGCTTGAGATGTTAATCTCTGCCATGCCAGAACTCCCAGCTAGCAAATGCTTGTAGCAGCAACATCTCTAATCCGTTTTTGGTTATAGCGCCCTGTTCCCTACTTTTTCATAAAGAGTGTTTCATCGGGGTTGTAAATCAGGTCGTATAATAAAGTGTGTTGGTTCATCGCCTCGTAAGGAAGTTGGGGGCATTCCTCGGTTCGTGGATACATACCTAGCGGTGTGCAGTTAACGATCACATTGTATTCGGCAATGAGTTCAGGCGTAACTTCATCGTAAGTAATAGCCTTTCCTTTACGCGATTGTCGACTAACAAAGAGCGTTTCAAGTCCAAGGCTTTTCAAACCATAGTCTACAGCCTTGGCAGCGCCACCCGTTCCCAAAATCAAAGCTTTGTGGTGGGCTGGTTCAAGCATTGATTCTATGCTTCGTGTAAAACCAATTACGTCGCTGTTAAAACCCTTCAGGTAGAGTTTATTACCCTTATGGCTAACCCTAATAACATTAACTGCTCCTATGGCACGCGCTTCGGGCGAAAGGTCGTCCAAGTATTTCATCACCTCTTCCTTATAAGGAATGGTGACGTTTAGCCCACGTAGGCTTGGTGTGGTATCGAGAATTTCGGGCAAGCTATCAATACTTGCTATTTCGTAATTCTCGTATTCGGCATCGATACCTTCGTTGTGGAATTTCTCATTGAAGTAGCTAATCGAGAAGCTATGCCCTAATGGAAACCCGATAAGTCCGTATTTATCCATAATTTTCCTGAATGTTCGTATTCAAATTGCCTTTTTTAAATACAACGCAACTGTCGCAACCTTTATTATTTGTTAGTACATTTGCTACTTGGTTGCCAGGTACATGGTGCAGATTCCAAACGTAAGGCGTTTGAATTTCACCTCTTCAAAACCTGCTTTCTTGAGAATTTCCACCATCGTTTCGCCTTGCGGGAAGGCTTCGACGGTGCTGATGAGATAGCGATAAGCGCCTTTATCCTTTGATACTAAGCGCGCATAGAGTGGTAGAATTGAATGCGAATAAATTTTAAAAAGTATCGACATGGGGAAACTTTTAGGTGCAGACAATTCCACTATGCTAAGATGTCCGCCCTTTCGCAATACACGATGCAGTTCGCATAAGCATTTATCCAAGTCTTTAAAGTTACGAATACCGAAGGCTGCCGTAACAGCATCGAAACGTTCGTTGGGGAAAGAGAGGTTCATGCAGTCTTCTTTCATAAACGATACGATGCTACCTAACTGGGCCTTCTCCACTTTTTGGCGTCCAATTTCCATCATCTTCCGAGATATCCGCCCCAATAAGATGGTTGGGTTTTAGCATTTGAGCAGAGAGAATAGCAAAGTCGCCAGTGCCAGTGGCGATGTCGAGCATCTCTTTTGGGCCAAAGGGTATCAGTTGCCTAATAGCCTTGCGTCGCCATCGCTTATCAATATCCCACGAAAGACGATGATTTAACACATCGTAAGTTGGGGCAATATTGTCGAACATTTTTTCAACAAGCTCGCCTTTATCGCCTTGTTCGCCGTAGGGTTTTATCTCTTCTTGTTTATACATTGAGGATATGTGACATTAAATAGTGGTTGCAAATAACCTGAAGCAGAATGTTTGGCGCAGAACGCACACGATTAGTTCGTCTGTAGGCTATTTAATATTGTAACGTTTGCCAGGACACGAGCCAAGCGTAAGAAACAGAATCGCGCTTTCGCGTCACATCTTTTCACCTTTTGGGTTTAAGATGTCGACACGAAAGCCCGTTCACTGCATCTTCATTTATTTGTTTTGAGCTAAGAAATCCTTCACATTCTTCTCAATACGAGTAGCCAAATCGGCTTCATCAGCGGCTTTATTAAAGGTCTCGCCTGTGATGTGCTCGTATAGTTCGATATAACGATTGCTCACCTCTTCTGCATACTCATCGGTTATTTCAGGCATTGTTTGGCCTGGCTCGTTCATAAAGTTATGTTCGATGAGCCACTGACGCAAGAATTCTTTAGAAAGTTGTCGTTGTGGTTCGCCCTTAGCCAACTTCTCTTCGTAACCTTCAGCGTAGAAATAACGACTTGAATCGGGCGTATGAATTTCATCAATGAGATACACTTTACCATCACGTTTACCAAATTCATACTTCGTATCAACGAGTATTAGTCCTTGTTTAGCTGCAATTTCCTGACCACGACGGAAGAGTTTGCGCGTATAGTCTTCAATCACAGCATAGTCTTCGGCACTAACAAGTCCTTGAGCAATAATCTCTTCTTTCGAGATATTCATATCATGCCCTTCGTCTGCTTTGGTTGTGGGCGTTACAATAGGTTCGGGGAAGCGTTCGTTTTCTTTCATTCCCTCTGGTAGTTTCACGCCACACAACTCTCTACATCCCTCCTTATAAGCACGCCACGCCGAGCCTGTGAGTATGGAACGAATTATCATCTCTACGCGAAAGCCTTCACATTTAAGGCCTACGGTAACCATGGGGTCGGGTGTTGCAAGTTTCCAGTTCGGACAGATATCAGCCGTAAGGTCAAGAAACTTTGCCGCGATTTGGTTCAGAACCTGACCTTTAAAAGGTATTCCCTTAGGCAAGATAACGTCGAAAGCCGAAATTCTGTCGGTTGCAACCATCACGATTTTATCGCCATCGATGTCGTACACATCTCTAACTTTACCGTGATACACACTCTTTTGTCCATCAAAATGGAAATCGGTTTGTGTCAATGCTTTCATCTTAATTTATATTTTATGATATATCCTATTCTTTTTCTTTATTTCTTTCTGCCTCGTAATATGCCTCATAGGCATTAACGATACGTGTTACGAGTTTATGGCGTACTATATCTTTTTGGTCGAACCTCACTGTTGCAATGCCTTTCACATCCTGCAATATGTCTAGGGCTACCCTCAAACCACTTTTTTGCTCTCTAGGTAGGTCTATTTGTGTTAGGTCTCCCGTCACAATCATTTTGGTATTGGTACCCATTCTCGTGAGAAACATTTTTATTTGAGCCATGGTGGTGTTTTGCGCTTCATCCAAAATTACGATTGCATCAGTAAGCGTTCTACCACGCATAAATGCTAATGGGGCTATCTGTATGATATGCTTCTCCATCATATCTTGCAACTTCACTGCTGGAATCATATCTTCAAGAGCGTCATAGAGTGGCTGCAGATAAGGGTCTATCTTATCTTTCATATCTCCAGGCAAAAAACCTAGCTTCTCACCTGCCTCAACAGCAGGCCTACTCAATATTATTTTCTTAGCTATTTTCTCTTTCAGGGCCTTCACTGCTAATGCAATGCTCAGATAGGTTTTACCTGTTCCTGCAGGGCCTACTGCAAAAACCAAATCATGACGTTCGTATGCATCTACCAAATGCTGTTGATTTTCGCTTCTACTCTTGATTGGTTTGCCTGTAATGTTATATACAATAACATCCTTAACGGCATCAGCTTTGGTGCGTTTGCCCTTGATGATGTCGAGAATATCTTCCTCATTGATGGCGTTATACTTAAGGATATGCCTCCTTATATCTTCAGCCTTCTCTTCAAAAGCAGCCATCTCTTCTTCATCGCCCAACACGCGCATCACGTTATCACGTGCCACTATGCGTAATTTAGGGAACAGCGACTTAACCATTTGCAGATGTCCGTTGTTTACCCCATAAAACATTACGGGGTCAATATCTTCAAGTACAATATGCTTCTCTACCAATGTCTTAATTCCTAAAGTATAATATTAGTGCAAAATTACAAAAAGCTTTCCATAACCCAACACTTTTTTCTATCTTTGTGGCTCAATTAAACGTTTTTCAATGAGATTGACAAAGAACCAGTTTTTAAAGGCTTTCGCAGCAACTATTGTTTTGCTGGCTGTGGTAAGAGCATTTTTCCCCTCTATCGCCAAGCCTTCTAACAAGGAGAAGAAGAGCGAAAATCAGGTGCAAGACATCAGCAACGATGTCCAAAGTCAGCCACGTGCTTCGCTTCAACCCATTGATGGAAAGCTCAAAAAACTAAAGTTTTTTAAGCCTGATGGCTCGCCCGTGAAGAACAGAATAATTAGTGTGCCCAATTATTCTAAAGCTTTCCCCGACCTGAATGATGTGCAGTTAGAGGTAGCTAACAAGTATGGCGTTAAGCCTGTTACCGATCGGAAGGAAGCCGAAAGAAGGAAAACTGAATTGGTGTACGTGGCTAGTAGCCATATTACTATGTAGACAAACTCAACAATAGCATTCCTTACCTTGTACCAAGAGCCGCAGTGCTGCTTAACGACATCGGGCGAAACTTCTTCGATAGTTTGCAAATCAAAGGTATTCCTTTGCATAAATTCATTGTTACAAGCGTTTTAAGAAGCGAAGCTGATGTAAAAAAACTACGTGGCCATAATGGCAATGCATCTGAAAACAGCTGTCATAGGTTCGGAACAACATTCGATATTGCCTATAACAGGTATAAAACGGTGCAAGCACCTGATGGACCACTCGCCGACAAGTGAGAAACGACACGTTAAAGTGGGTGATGAGCGAAGTGCTTAACGACCTAAGGCTAAACGAACGCTGTTATATTAAATATGAGGTGAAGCAAGGTTGCTTCCACATAACGGTAAGATAGCCCTGATGCTATATGGCTATACTTTACCATTATATATAAATAAGGAATCATATGAAAACACTTATCGTTGTGCTTGGCCCCACAGGTGTGGGCAAAACGGCTCTTTGCCTCAACTTAGCTCAACGCTATGGCGCTCACATCATTAGTGCCGACTCACGCCAAATGTTTGCCGAACTGCCCATTGGCACGGCTGCTGCCACGCACAAAGAGCAACTATTGGTGCCGCACCACTTTGTGGGCAATCTCAAACTTGACCAATATTATAGCGCTGCTTGCTTCGAAACAGATGCGCTTAACTTGTTGGACTCGCTTTTCCAAAGCAATGATGTGGCTGTGATGACTGGCGGAAGCATGATGTATATTGATGCTGTTTGCCATGGCATTGACGATATTCCTACCGTAGACGATAACACCCGACTACACGTAAAGCAAATGCTTGACGAACAAGGACTGGATGCACTCGTACAAAAGTTGAAGCAACTAGACCCTGAACACTACGATTTCGTAGACAAACAAAACCCAAGAAGGGTGTGCCATGCTTTAGAAATTTGTCTCATGACGGGTAACACATACACCTCATATCGTAAAAAAGTGCGCAAACAACGGCCGTTCAACATCTTGAAAATTGGTCTTAACCGTGAACGCGATGTGATGTACGAACGCATTAACCAACGAGTGCTGCAAATGATAGACAAGGGATTGGAAGAAGAGGCACGACGCGTTTACCCGCTTAGAGGACTTAATTCGCTCAACACCGTGGGTTATAAAGAGTTGTTCGCTTATTTCGATGGCAATATTCCCCGTGAAGAGGCCATCAGGCAAATACAGTCTAACACACGAAGATATATGCGCAAACAACTTACTTGGTTTAAAAAAAACACGGAAATAACATGGTTCGACCCCAACGATACAGAAAAAATTACAAATTTCATCGACTCTTTTGTCGGGATAACAGATTAAATCAGTAATTTTGCAATGGGCTACCAAATGTTGAACCAACGCTAAAAAGACACGAACAACTTATAGGATGGAGCCTAACAGTAAGAGAAACTTAAGCCTTGAGCGCCATAGTGAATGCTCAACATGGGCTGAAAGCGCTCTTGTCAACCAACCAACACATAACTATGCGTAAAAAAATAGTGCAAGGCGCCAAATGGTGCGCCACAAAGTTAAAGGCATCTTGGAAATGGTACAAAGGCTTATATGCCGGCCGGAAGTGGTATTTCAAAAGCGGTGTGGCCCTTGTGTCGACTTTCATCGCGTTCTTGCTATACCTAGGTATGGTAGACATCAACTTCCTTTGGCTCTTCGGTAAGTCGCAGGATGGTCCACCATCAACAACCCGATTTCTGCACAAGCATCCGAAATTTATAGTGCCGATGGAAAACTCATTGGCAAATATTTCAACGAAAACCGCACACCCGTGGCTTACGCTGATGTTAACCCCGTGTTTTGGAATACGCTTATCGACACCGAAGATGAACGTTTCTATAGCCACTGGGGCGTAGACCCCATCGGTATGTTTGCTGCAGCCAAGGATGCCATCACAAAAGGCGATGGACGTGGCGCGTCTACCATTACGCAACAGCTGGCTAAAAACCTCTTTAGGGTGCGCACCGAATATTCTACAGGATTGCTGGGCAAAATCCCTGGCATTCGTATGCTCATCATGAAAACCAAAGAATGGATTATCGCCACTAAGCTGGAAATGAGCTACGATAAAAACACCATCCTCTCGATGTATGCTAACACGGTGGACTTTGGTTCGTCGGCCTACGGAATTAAAACAGCATGCAAAACCTACTTTAACACCACACCGAAAGATTTGAGAGCCGAACAGGCTGCTACGCTTGTAGGTATGCTCAAAGCTACCACCACTTACAACCCCATAACACATCCCGAAAACAGCATGAAAAGGCGCAACACTGTGTTGGCTAACATGGTGAGGCGTGGCCATCTCACGCAAGAGGCCTTCGACACCCTGTCGATAAAACCTATCAAGCTTAACTTCAGCGTTGAAACCAACTATGACGGAAAAGCCAACTACTTTAGGGAAGCTGTGGCCGATTACCTCAAAGACTGGTGTGAGGCTAATGGATATGACTTATATACCAGTGGCTTGAAAATTTACACCACACTGGATAGTCGTATGCAAAAATATGCTGAAGAGGCTGCCACTAAGCAAATGAGGCAGGTTCAGCAAAACTTTAATAACCACTGGGGCAAAAACGACCCTTGGATTGACGAGCGTGGAAGGGTTATTCCTGATTTTATTGAGGGCATCGCACGCAAACAACCTGTATATAACTGGCTGCTAGAGAAATATCCTAACCAACCAGATTCTATCACTTATTATCTAAATAAACCGCATAAAGTTAAACTGTTCGACTATGCTAAGGGGTCAATTGAAATGAATATCTCTACAATGGACTCGATACGCTACATGGTTCGCTTTATGCACTGCGCCTTCGTGGCCATGGAACCACAAACAGGTGCAGTGAAAGCTTGGGTGGGCGACATTAATTTCGACTCGTGGAAGTACGACAAGGTTAAAGCTATGCGCCAACCTGGTTCTACCTTTAAGCTCTTCGTATACACCGAAGCCATGAACCAAGGACTCACCCCTTGCGACAAGAGACGCGACGAATATATCTCGATGCAGGTTTACGACAAGAAGAAACAAGAAGTGGTAACATGGACTCCTTCTAACGCTAATGGTTCGTTCTCGGGCGACTCTATGCCGCTTAAAGCAGCTTTTGCTAAGAGTATCAACTCGGTGGCCGTGCGCTTGGGTCAGGAGATGGGCATCAAACGCATTATCGAGACTGCCGAAAAAATGGGTATTAAGAGCACTTTGGAAGATGCTCCCTCGCTTGCACTTGGCTCAAGCGACGTTAATCTGCTTGAACTCACCAATGCTTATTGCACCATTGCCAACGATGGTATGCACCATGACCCTGTGCTTGTTACCAGAATTGAAGACAAAGACGGCCATGAAGTGTATCTAGGGCCAGCTGCTACCGAACAGGCTGTGCCTTATAAAAGTGCCTTCCTTGTGCAGCAACTGCTAATGGGTGGTATGCGCGAACCTGGTGGTACATCTCAAAGCCTATGGGGATATGTAAGCAATTTCCGCGATACCGACTTTGGTGGTAAGACTGGTACATCTAACAACCACTCTGACGCCTGGTTCATGGGCGTTACTCCTAAACTAGTGGTGGGTGCCTGGGTTGGTGGCGAATATCGAAGCATACACTTCCGCACAGGTGCTCTTGGCCAAGGAAGCCGCACGGCATTGCTATATGTGGCTATTTCTTACAATCGGTGCTTGGCGATCCCGCCTTTAAACAATATCATAGTAAATTTGGCAAACCACGGGATGCCGACATTACACGCGACATGTACCTGTGTGCTAGCTACTATTCGCACGCTAAAAACGACACAACAGAAACAGACAGTGCCGGGGGCGGGGGCCTTATCATTCTGGATGGTAACGGAAACCCCATCAAAGAGATTACTCCAGGAGACCTCGTCCCCTCTGAACCGGGCATAGACAAAAGAAAGATTAAGCCCACTGAGCAACCTCTAAATCTCGACGAGCTATAAGCTCTAAACAATCAAAGGCATTAAGCACTGCCAAAGCTTTTAACACAAGGCTTGTTGAGACACAAACAAAAAGCCATTTAGAGACCTCACTATTCTGATTGCCGTGTCAAAAACGCTGTAAACCATAAGGATTTAAAATATACGGTGAAAGACTAGTCAACACAAACAGACTTTATTTTACCCATCCTAAAACAGACTTCACCCGCTTAAACGTGAACAACGATACGCCCAACCAAATAGATTTAGAAAACGAGGAGATGCAAAAAGCACTCCAGATTATACAGTTTACCCGTCGCTCGCTCTTCCTAACGGGAAAGGCTGGCACGGGTAAATCCACGTTTATGCGCCATATAGCGGCCACGATTAAAAAGAAACACATCATACTCGCACCTACTGGTATTGCTGCTATTAATGCTGGTGGAAGCACTCTTCATAGTTTTTTCAAACTGCCTTTCCATCCCTTGTTGCCCAACGATAAACGATACTCTAATCGAAACATTCGCGACACACTGAAATATAATGGTGAAAAAACCAAGTTGTTACGCGAAGTGGAATTAATCATCATCGATGAAATTTCAATGGTTAGAGCCGATATTATCGACTTTATTGATAAGGTTCTACGCATCTATAACCGCAATATGCGCGAACCTTTCGGTGGAAAACAGTTGCTCTTGGTTGGCGATATTTATCAGCTTGAACCCGTTATTAAAGAAGAAGAACGCCAACTGCTACGCCCTTTCTACCCTTCTAACTTCTTTTTCGACGCCCAGGTGTTCAGAGAGATGCAGCTTATTGCCGTGGAACTGAAAAAGGTGTATCGGCAAAGAGATGCACAATTTATCGCTCTGCTCGACCATATACGCACATCGCATGTGTCGGATAGCGACCTGCGTTTGCTTAATGCTCAGGTAAATGCCGAAATAGGAACCGAAGCAGGGCGTTTATCCATCACCCTTTCGGGACGTAGAGACACGGTTGACTATATCAATGAGAAACAACTTAACACCCTACCCGACCAGCCAACAATATTTTATGGACACATCGAAGGCGAGTTTCCTGATAGCAGTTTACCCACACCCATGGAGTTGGAAGTAAAAACGGGCGCACAAGTGCTGTTTATTAAGAACGATAAAGAACGGAGATGGGTGAACGGCACGCTAGGCACTATCATTGGCTTTGGCGACGAAGAAGATGGTATTATATATGTACGAACAGAAGATGGACGAGATTTCGACGTGCAAAGAGAAATTTGGTCGAACGTGAGATACACCTTCAACGAGAAAGAACAGAAAATTGAAGAAGAGGAAATTGGCAGCTATCAACAATTCCCCCTTCGCTTGGCATGGGCTATCACCGTACACAAAAGCCAAGGCCTAACCTTTAACAATGTAAAAATTGATTTTACTGGTGGCGTTTTTGCTGGAGGACAAACTTATGTTGCTCTATCACGCTGCACCTCGTTGCAGGGTATCAGTTTGCAAGAACCCATCCGTAGAGAAAACATCTTCGTGCGAACAGAGGTTACTAACTTTGCACGCAACTATAATAACCTCAACATTATTAACACTGCATTACAAGAAAGTAAAGCAGATAAACAGTATGCCGACACCATCACTGCATTTGATAAGGGAGATATGCAAGCGGCCATCGATAACTTTTTTCTTGCCATTCATAGTCGCTACGACATAGAGAGACCTGCCGCCAAAAGGCTTATTCGAAAAAAGTTGAACGTTATCAACCACTTAAAAGAACAACTAGAAGAGGCACGCGCTTTAGAAAAGCAACGGGCAGAACAACTTAAACGACTGGCTACTGAATACACGCTACTGGGAAAAGAGTCGGAAAAAGAAGGCATGCCACAAGCTGCTATCAGGAATTATGAAAAGGCTTTGGAACTATGGCCCGAACTTCCCGAGGCCAAACGTAAATTGAAGAAATTGAAAAAAGATGGGATTTAGACTCTCAAGATTAGTTTAGTCAAAGATGCTCTCTTTCATACTGTGCTATATCTCCAATTATTGCTTCCTACTCGTCTCTTGGTTGCTTCTCTACATCTTATTCAGGATATTCTTTTGGCATTGTTGACTATACTTTCAGATGTATACTAGCCTATATGTTCAATAATACACTACATCTTTAGGTGCTACAATGGGCGATTTCAACAAAGCAGCAGTGACGTGTTACTGCTCCAGAAATTGTAAAATATCTATACCAAAATTTAACATTATGAGTGCCGTCCATACAGAAATTCTGGACGATGGGGCAAAAAATGCGCGTATTTTTAAAGTTTGTAACTATCTGATATATAAGCGCTTTCATATTAAAAAGTGCAAAATCTCCTTTATTTTGCATGGTTTTGCCACTAAATGTGGGGTTAAGTGCAAAATCTAAACCACCAAGCTGTTTTTATCGATAACCGTAAAAAACTCCTTAAAAAAGGGGTTTTATACCACTTTTCGCCCAATTTTGGAGCTATTTGCAGCAAATAGTCTTGCGTTTTGCTGCATTTTACCTTGTGTTTTGCACGAGTTAGCCTTGCGTTTTGTAGGAGTTAGCAGTGCGTTTTGTAGGAGATTGCGATGCGTTTTGGTGCAAATCGCAAAACTGGAAGATGCTTTTCGGGCAACTTTTTTGTTTTTTAGGGAAGCAACAAACGCGCAATTTTTATCGAAATAGAAAAGTAAAAACCCAGTAAATGGAGAAATTTGGGGAGTGAAGACCTTGATGCATGGTGAAATTTCACCCTAAAAAACGTCGTTTTCGTGGTTTTTAAGAGGAAATTCTCTCTAGAATAGTTCGATTGGAAAATCTATTTTGTAAAATTTATTTACATCTTTAACAATTTAATTCTGAATTATTGATGAGTGAATAACAAACGAAAGTATAAAGACCTGTGCGAAGTGTTGATAAAACCTGTCTACGAAAAAGAGTGTGATTGCAGGTGTTTGCTCCTATTCCCTGTTGGTATATTTCCATCTCCCAATAAGTTATTACACCATTTAAACTTGAGCTTGGGTAGAGAATATTATTAGGGTATAGCTATCGCTAGTTTACTGGCCACTGGTCTTTCTTATTATTTCCATCTAGTAGGCAGTACTTTCAAGAAGGAATCAAACAATATAATCCACCTTTCCTTTATATTTCTTTGATACTGTTATTATTATCTTGACATTTGTATATCATAATTGTATTAAGAAAGAAAAGTTCACTTGATTATATTTAATAGGGTGAGAGGCTATCCGTCTTTTCTTTTACGATAGGTTGAACTACGCACCAACAACAAAATAATATTCTCTTTCAGCATCATCAACTTAGTTAACCCCGCAACATTATAAAAAACTGATTTTTCTTTGGTATTTTGTAAAAATATAACACTTAAGTCTTTGCTATTTAATTTACATTTAATAAATTTGCAACACGATATTCTTATTAAAAATCTAGACAAATTTAACCATTATCATGTGTATGAGACCTTTAATAATATGTACACTCTTTTGCTGCTTCAACAGTTTAACTGTATCAGCTCAACGTTATGACTTTCATGTCGGCCTGCGGTTGGGTTGTGGCATTAGCTCAAACTCAAACGTGCAGCACATACTTGTGAGTGAGGAGTATTACTCCAACTATACTTTTCGTAAACGGTTACAAGTAGTTCCCACAGCCGAATTGTATTTTCTCTACAAACCCCAAGGAAATCTATGGGGCATTGAAGCTGGTATCACCTATTACAACAGAACGGCATGCGTTCGATACGACGATAAGAACGAATTAAACTATACGCTTTCTGCACGATATCACCACTTAGGAATAGCCTCCTACTTTAATCTTTACCCCTTCAAGGAGAAGAACACACTACATATATCGCTTGGTGGACGCCTCGGTGCGAACCTATCACCCCAAAATCTAAGTTACACGGGCAACCAAGAGGATGAGAAATTTACAAAATGGAAGTATCCTAGCTTAGAAGAGACGGAACGAGTGATGCAAAGCAAACTGCAAGGGCGTCCAGACGCTTCGCTTGGCGGTGGCGTGGGTTACGATTTTCACTCTGGTTTATGTATCGACCTTCGATTTCATTACAGTCTTGCCAGCACCATCAAAACCGAGACTAACGTTTTCAACTGGGTAGAATATTCCAACCACAACTGGCAAGCTGAACTCTCGGTGGCGTATGTGATAGACATTAAATGATACTTCACGATAGCACAGCACCGCCAGAGGATATTATAAACGCTATCTTTTCTTTAAGATTAACAATCACCCTCTTTAATGGCGATGAATTTCCAACTACTATGGAACTATTATAGGAAATAAGCTTTTGTTCATCCCGAAACCAATAGCTCAGTTGGATATGAATCTGCCTAGTCGTTAAATTCTTGTCCTACGAACTGGAAAAGAACATAAATAACAGCACGTTGATTTGCTTCTACTGCGCGCGCACCTTATTCTATTTATCCACCTATCCTAACATGTACACAAATAATCCTACCTCCAATAACCACCATAACAAGTGGCGCATTATAATCATCCTAGGCGTGCTCCTTGTACTCCTACTGTGCCTACGAGTATGCAAACAAAAAGCCACAGAAACGCCAACATCACCAGCCTCCAGCAAACGGCATTATCCCAGGTAGCTGTACAACGCTGCACTAAAAAGACGTTTGCCTTTACTCAAAACAAAACGGGTAGACTTATAAAACAAAGGAGAAAAATAAAAAAGGGAAAGACTCAACACCAAGAACAGCCTGCAAAACGAAATCCGATTAATAAGGCCATAACACAAAAAAACAAGAGCATGGCGAACATGATGCCAACGAAGCGCGAGCAAACCGAACGTTCTTCGGAAAAGGAATCCGAACAACCGAACGAGTCGCAACCTGCACCTTTATCAGAACAAAAAGCAGAGCATCAAGAAGAACTCCCAACTATTGTAAACGAACTTGACACGATGAAACGTAAAACCAAGTCTGAACACAAGCCTGCTAAACGGCTCTCTGCTCGATACAAGAGTCATACTCAGTCGCGCATCGGTATTAGGGCTGGTGCAGGATATGCAAACATCGTGGCCCTTGGAGAGATGATTGAAGACTACAGCATACGCCCACACTACACATTAGAAGAACATGGTTCAACCGTCCCCACTCTAGGGCTTTTCGTATTATTACGACAAGACCGACTGGCTGTAGAACTAGCGGCAGACTACACCTGGCTATCTGCTAAACTAGTGGAGCACAAACAAGTGGGCAATATCCACGAGAAAACAATGTTTCGTTACCATGTAATCATCTCGCAGGTGGCACTACGCCTCTATCTCCTTGACAACTTTTATATGGGAGCGGGTGTAGCACTTGCTTTACCTACCAATCCTGGAGGCTTAGATTTCACAAGCGACCGAGCTAACATGTTAGCCTCGACAGACAAACTAATCCAAGCTCACCTAAGGGAAACATTGCGAGCCAAACCACAGGCCACACCCTTAGTAAAAGTGGGCTACTCTTCGTTTAAAAATGGTATTGAAGCATCTCTACAATATGGCTATGGCCTAACCGACCTTATTAAAACCAACGACAACCCTTATGGCTACCACCCTGCAAGAAACAATTGTCATCTCTTCTTGTTAACTGTGGGTTACACCATTCCTATAAAGCACATCCTAAAAAGCACTCGTTAATACTCAATACTTATTGTATAATCCTCACCAATGCTTTTTCCAATCAAAATAATCATGAAACAATCTATATATCGTATTGCGGTAATAGCCTTATCCCTATTGTTTGCCTTATCAATCCCTTTGCCTCGAGTACTGGCACAGGTTGTAAATCAATCATCGCGATATGCTCCCGGTGGCGTAGCGGGCTATGCAAGATGGGGCTTGGGTTGCGACACCTCACCAATATTGCTCAACAGTGGCAAAGGTATGACCTTTGTTGGTGTAGGTAAGGTGCGACAAGGCAGCGAACAGTTGTTATGGAACGTGAGCACAAAAGATGGCAAAACACGCTTTGTACAGACCACCGCTCGCACGGCCGACCTCACTCGTGGCACTTTTATGAATTATATAGGAGGCGACACATTGCCCTCATTACGGCTGTACTCCTATGTTACATCGGCTGCGAATGGCATTCGCGGAACGCTCGTTATTGGTGGTACAACCAAAGATAGATTACCGGTTGGGATTTTGAAAGAAGGAATGGCAGAATACGCTGTGTACCCACGAGCCTTTCGGTTACCGAGCGCATGCGCGTAGAAAGTGCTTTGGCTCTGCGCCATGGCGTTACATTAACCCATTCGTACTTCAATTCTAAAGGTACAGTCATACGTAATTATTCCCGTCTCAAGAGCTACAACCACCGGGTAGCAGGCATTATTAACGACAGCACATCACGCTTACGTCAAACGTCGAGTGCAAGCAGCGAGGGTGAAGCTGTTGTTCAACTGTCTACAAGTACAATGGCCGAAGGTGCTAGTGTTCTTTGGGGCGATAATGCCAAGAGAGTGGCATTCTCTTCAGACCAGGGAAAAGGTAAGTGGATGCAACGCCGATGGGCCGCCACTACCACAGGCGCATCTGTAACCAACATGGTCTTGACATTTGATACGCACAGCATACGCCAGTTGGAACCGCTTACCAAGGGTGAAAACTATTACTTAGCCATCGACAGGAGCGGAACGGGTAAGTTCCCTGCAGGGCAGGTGGGTTACTACAAGGCTCGCATGGGACGGGGCGACAGTCTTATCTTCTCGGGTTTAAACACCGACGTGGGCTTGAATTTCTTCACGCTACGTATCGCAAGCGACTTTTTCTCGACCATCGATATGGTTCAACCTCAATGCTCAACAGGGGCAAAAGGGCTAATGAGAGTGCAACTTACGGGTGGCAAACCTCCTTATCGTGTAATCACCACCCTCGACAGCAAACCTGCCTACACACTAACAACACCAGACAGCGTTGTAACCATTCCGGCACTTGTACAAGGCAACTACGTGCTTACTATTCACGACAACAGTGGTAAATGCCTCACTAATAAGATTATGGTTTACAATGCCGACTTACCTGACGTTCCCAAACTAGAGGATGTACGTTTCGCTCAAGGTGCAGAACGCATCTACCAATTGCAAACGAAAGGCAACTACACCTGCCGCTGGCGAAGTCCTGCCGGAACATACATGGACGGTCAGCGTGTAACACTTAACGAGAATGGGGTATATACTATTATTA
>NZ_BAIZ01000042.1 GCF_000613445.1 Hoylesella shahii DSM 15611 = JCM 12083 | reverse complement strand
CGAGCCAGAGAACATGACCATATATTGAAGTCATCTAGACTTTTCCCTCTTTCTTATCTTTTTTGGAAAAATCAGTATAAATGCGATATAGTTCCATCCCTCCCAACTGGTTTGTGTGGTATCGAACCTGTTGAGCACGCTTCTGTATGAGTCCATCCACGCATTGGTTCTTTCAATGCTGTATCTCTCCTTGTAAAGCAGTTCATCAAGTAACTCGTCATCTCTGCGCATTCCTCTCCGCTTATTGAAGGCGACGTTTGGGAACACCTCCTGCCGATGGCAATCCCGCCTGAATTGTGCAGAGTCAAAACCGGCGTCTGCATTGAGAAAGAGCCCCAATACGGACAAGCCCGATTCCTTAATATCTGAGAACAAGCCCTGAAGTGCCTCGGAGATGCAGTGAAGGTCGTTGTGAGAACCCGAAACAGGCGTGGACATGGCAAGCGGTATGCCTTGCCGGTCTGTGACATAGATGGCATTGGTGGTTGTTCTTTTCTTACGTCCTTGGTATCCACAACACTCCCCACCGCGAAGCGTGGTGGTGTGGCTGCCGTCCAAATCCACACTGGACATGTCCAAGAAAGACCTGTGACGGCTCAATATCTTGCCCCAACCCTTTTTCCATTCGCCGTTCCTCGACCACTTGCGGAAATGGGCATACACGCTCTTGTAGCTCAAAACCCTCCCCGTGAAGATGGCTGAAACGGGAAGCATGTGCCACTGACAGCCCGTTTTCAACTTGTAGAGAATGCACTGAATAACCTCCACCTGGTCACTTTTTGTAACATAACCGCGTTTTGCCACCGACGAATGGGCAGAACTTCAGAATTCATCAAATCTTTGTCCAGTACAATCTATTTATTGCGCATCCCTGTTTCTTGGTATTGCTTATTGTCCTGCATTAATCTCTATATTTTTTGCTTAAAATGTTTGAATGGAACAAGAATAATCGCTATATTTGCATTTGTAATATTAACCAGCTTACCCAAACAATTTATCAACTCTAAACATTTTTTTTTGTATGACGAGACTTATACTGATTACCGCATTTGCTTTGTCGACCGTTTCTATGCGGGCGCAACAGGTTTCTTACGCATACGATGCCAACGGCAACCGTACCAGCCGCACTGTGGTGCTGCAAACGCATGCTGCAAAAAGCATGGTGCAACAAAAAGACACTGCCTTTCTCTATGAACATTTGGCACAACAGCAGTTGCGCATCTATCCCAATCCCGTTAAGGAGGAACTTACCATCGCGCTAGACGCTTTTTCAACAGAACATCAAGGCGAGTTTTCGCTTTATGGCCCAAACGGTGCGCTGCTCGTTAGGCGTGGCATTGCAGGCACCGTTACCAAGGTGAACATGGCGAGTTATGCCAAAGGCGTGTATGTGCTGCACATCCGATTAGACGGCAAAAACACCTCGTGGAAAGTGATTAAGGAATAACTTAAAAACTAGCATTATGAAAACGAATTTACATAAAATACTTTTAACGGGGTTGTTTGGGATATTGTTCTCTGCTGGAGCAAGCGCAGAAACAAGAACAAACAAGATAATGGACAAACAGTCTGTGATTGACTCCATCGTAAAACCCGAGAAGCACTTGGTGATTGAACGTGAAGTGACGCCCAAAGGCGATACCATTTACCGCTACAAGTACCAAGCAGTGGACTTAGGTCCGATTGAAGACAAGGCTCCTACCATATTATATAAGGAAGAGCCGAAACATGCATTGCGCAGCGCGATGCCAGCCTTGCCATCCGTTGCAGAGAAAGGCAACCATTATGTGGGTAAGATTCCATTTACCGAGGGTGTTACGCCGACGGGCGGAAAGACCTACGCCATACCCATCGTTACGGCTCCCTGCAAGGGACAAGCGCCGCAAGTGGCCATTGCCTACAACAGTCAAGGGGGTAACGGGACGGCTGGTTATGGATGGAACGTTACTGGGGCTTCGGCCATCAATGTTGTGGGGAAGACAATACATTATGACGGGCAAACGGAAGCCGTAGACTTGTCGAAACCTGCTGAGTGCGCGTTTGCGCTCGACGGGGTGAGGTTGGTGCGCAATACTGGTACGCTGACGCAATACGATTACGAAACTTCGCAAGGCTTCGTCTTGGTGAAGAAGCACCTTGCGAACGAGGAAATAGCCTATTTCTCTGTGGCCTATCCCAATGGGAACACGGCCACCTTCGGATTTAAGAACAACACCAAAACGCAACCCGCTTATCCGATAACCGAGATGGTGGACAGAAACGGTATAAGATAAACTTCGAATACACCGTGTCGGGTAACTGTCATTTCCTCTCTCGCATTGCCTATGGCGGGAGAAGCGAGGCTGAGCATACGGCCGAAATGCTGTTCAACTACGAGGCGCGCAAAGATTTCACCACCGTTTACCTTAGCGGTGTGGCCCTTGCTGCCGACAAGTTGCTCAAAAGTGTCGTGTCGCGCAACAAGGTGGGCAACACCTTTGAGGAACTTTGCACCTATCGGCTGTCGCACGAACTGAAAGACGTTAGCCTGCTTGTACAAATAGGATGCTCATCTGGGGGAGTGGAGATGGCACCGTTGGAGTTCGGTTACCCCGCAGATAACCTCATGGGAGGGCCAGGACGATTACAGTGTGAAACGCAGTTCTATCTTCCTCACTATTTCCAAGATTATGGTAGAGGTATAAAGCCTATATATATTCGTGGAAAATTTGTTAAAGGGCATTATAATGACGGACTGATAACTATGCCTGGCCATTATAGCCCCTATAGTATGCTTATTGAAGATAATGGTCATTTCCTATATGGAAGTGGTTATCCTGAAGATCAGGATATTTTGATTGTACCAGGATTATCATTTTATAGCAAACCTAATGCTATAAAGACAGAGAATGGTTTTCAGACCATACAAGCAGTTGATACAAACGGTGATGGAATAGACGAGATTGTAAAGGTTAATTATACTTTTAATAATGTTTCATGGACGGAGACAAACTTAAAAATACAGGTTTATAATTATGAAGGTTTTAATTTGCCTTCCACCTCCTTTACTGTTCTTGTGAAAGGTTCTGCTTACGACCATAAGCATTTTTATAGTCCAATGTCCTATGTTTATCTATTTGGTGACTTCCTTGGTACAGGTAAAAATCAACTACTTACAATTTCCCACAACAAAACCTTCATGGGTGACAACGTTACCTCATGGTTCTCGCTTATAGATTTAGACAAGAAGGCGAAAGTCAGTGAAACGAGTCTTTTCCCATTAGACTATAACGCCCATGTATTCCCTTTGGATGTAGATGGTGACGGAAAGATGGAACTTTGCCACCATGTTGATGCAGGATGGGACGTGTACACCTATTCAACTGCACAAAATCGCTTTACAAAACTTTATGAGCTAAGGGGGAAAAACGCACCTCCTAAATATTCTAACGTTTTTGGCGACATCAATGGTGATGGGAAAATGGACATTCTCAACCCTCCTGTATGGTCTTATCACTCATATTCTGATAGGGATCTACCTGTTTGGGCACCACCTTTTTGTCCTAAATGTGGGAAACCCAACCCTATTCCAGATTATCGTTCTACCGATTGCGACCACTGCTATGAAGATTTAGAAAAATATTACAACGATTCTCCCTATCAAGCACGTTGCATTAAATGCAATTCAAAGTTAGGAAGCACAGATTGGTCTGTCCCTCCCCTCTCTTGTCGCACTCATGGCGATATCGTCACCGTCAGAATATATAATGGATACGTAGACAACGGCAACAAATGGAAGGTTTACTTGTCTACTGGCAAAAGTTTTGAGCCTATTGAAATGCCCATAATCAACAGTGAACAGTCAGACCATTACCTTCTGGCGGATGTAAACCAAGATGGTCTTGCCGACTTAGTTTGCATAAGGGATTCAACCATGCGGCTCTACATAAACCATAATGGGAAGATAAGCAGTATAGCAGAAGGCTCCTTAGCGGTTGCGCATAAGCTGTCTTTACTCCCTTTAAGTGTATGTAATCCAAACGGAATGAGCCATCTGGTTTCCATAGAAAAAGGCGAAGTGTCTTGCTATAGTTTTACTAACAACAGCGTTAAATCCAACTTGTTGACCAACTTTATCGATAGCTATGGTCTGAAACATACAAATGAGTATAGAAACATTATTGAAGAAAATGGTACTTATCAGCCCTCGAGAATCAAACGCACTTATCCTTATTGCAATTTGATTGCACCATTGTTTTTACTTTCGGTTAACAATGTGTATAATGGAAATGAGCCTATACGAGGAAACGACTATCTCTACGAGGGCGCGGTGATTCATCGTACAGGTTTAGGTTTTGTCGGTTTTGAAACAACGTACGTAGAAGATATGGTGACACACACTTTTACTAGTGAACGTCACGATGTTGAACGCTTGGGAATTACCACACGTACAGAAACCCGCGACAGAGATGTGGATCTGTATTATGCAAATACTGACTTCACTGCTGCCAAGACTTGCAACCCCGTGTTGACGCGTTCTGTTGAGACCAACAAACTCACAGGTGTGAAGAAAGAAACGCAACTGTTTTACGATGCCTTTAACAACCCGACACGACAACGCATATCCTTTGGGAATGGAAATATTTATACCGAATCAGTACAGACCTATCGTAACGTCACTACGTCTGATCGTTATCTCGTCGGGTTACCATTGGCAAAAGCTACGACATCAGGGTGTGACGGCAACACCTGGACAACGCGCGAGGAATACGCCTATAACGCCCAATGGATGCCCGAACGAAGCGTCACTTATACCAACGGCAATAAGACCGGCGAAACACGCTGGACGTATGATGCCCACGGAAACGTGACCAGCGAGAAGTCGGCACCGTATAACGTTACCGAACTGTTAGGCAACACCTATACCTACGATGCCATAGGGCGTAACCTCTTGACAAAAACAAATGCCTTGGGGCAGACTACAACCTATGCTGAATACGACAAGTGGGGGCAGGCGCACCGCATAACCGACTATAAGGGCAGGACAACCACCATCGTTACAGATGCGTGGGGCAAGCCCGTCTCCACCACTTCGCCCGATGGAATAACGACGACGATAACCTCCGCATGGGGCGGAAAGGGTCTGTACACCATCGCCAAAACCATTACGGGCAAACCCAAGACCATTGTGCATTACGATGCATTGGAGCGCGAAGTGCGTAAGGGCAACATGCGGTTCGACGGCAAGTGGCAATTTGTGGATAACGCCTACGACTATAAGGGCAGGCTTGCAAAGACATCCTTGCCGTTTAAGGGCGATGCGCCCGCGCTGTGGAACACCTACGAATATGACAAATACGACCGCCCCATAAAGCAAACGGAAGCTTCGGGAAAGACTACTACGTGGAGTTATGCCGGCCTGAGCGTTACCGAAACGAAGGAAGGCATCGCCTCGACCAAGACAACGGATGCCATTGGCAAACTGATAAAGGTGGAGGACCCTGGCGGAACCATTACCTACACGTTGCGCCCCGACGGACAACCCAGTGCGATAACCGCGCCTGGCAACGTGACAACCACTTTCGAATACGATGGATTCGGTCGCCGGACAGCCATTGTTGACCCAAGTGCAGGTCGCAGAACTTTCTCTGAAAGCTACAGTGCAGATGGCGTACGCACAGTAGTGGAGACAAACGCAGACGGCAGAAGCATCACAAGCACATACGACAAGTTTGGCAGAGCAACAGGCATCCGACGCCCAGAGTTCAATACCGCATATACCTATAATGCAGACGGCCTGCTTGTGCGTGAAGAATCTACCAACGGAACGTCTTCCGAATTCACATACGATGATAACGACCGCTTGGCAACCTCCCGCGAAAACGTTCAGGATGGTAAGTTTCTGCAAAAGCAATACCAATATGGTAAGGGAAATGTTACATCAATATCGTATGCGTCTAAACGTGGGAATTTATGTCAGGAGAGGTTCGAATATGCCAACGGCTACAATGTGGAGATTAAACTAGACGATGGAAAGATTGTTTGGAAGCAAACTGAAGAAAACGACTTGGGACAATCGACGAGGGTAGAATCAGGCGTTTTGGAGCGTAAATACAATTATACGGAAATGGGGCTGCCCCGCTATTGCTCGTTCAAAGGCATCATACCTGAATATGACCACTACCCCAATTTTGGTTTTGATTATGAGTTTGATGCCCAAACTGGCAATCTGCTTAACCGCACGAATACCCGATACAAACGCATAGAGGGCTTTAATTATGATAATCTGAACAGACTTGAAAAGACTGACCGTTTTTCAGAAGAACCAGATGTGGTGTATTCTGTCAATGGCAATATCGTGAAGAAGCAAGATGTGGGTGCCTTATTATATGGAAATTCGGCCAAGCCCTATCAAGTTACGTCCGTAACACCCTCGGGGACAGCTGTGCCTTTGCGCGACCAACGCATTACTTACACATCATTCATGCGTCCGAAACGTATTGAAGAAAATGGCTACACTGCGTCTTTTGACTATACGGCAGATGCCGACCGTACGAGAATGATAGTGACGCATGGCACCGGACGGCTGCTGACACGCTATTATATTGGTGGGCGATACGAGTGTGATGTAGACTCAATGGGCAGCGAGGCGGAACGTCTTTACATAGGTGGTGACGCCTACACTGCTCCTGCGGTCCTCATCAGCCACGATGGTGGTGTCGGAATTGTCAACCAAATAGTGCGCGACTATTTGGGCAGCATTGCTTATATAACGGACGACAAAGGCTATCTGACACAAGAGTTGGATTATGACGCTTGGGGGCGTTTGCGCAAACCGCACTTGGAAACATACTACGAAGCGGGTAGTGAACCAGAGCTGCTACTTGGCCGTGGCTACTGTGGACACGAACATCTGCCATGGTTCGGCCTTATAAACATGAACGCCCGACTTTATGATCCCGTATTAGGTCGTTTCTTAAGTCCCGACCCATACGTTCAAATGCCTGACTTTACGCAAAACTTCAACAGGTATAGTTATTGTCTGAATAACCCTTTGAAGTATGTGGATAAGGACGGGGAGTTGTTTTGGTTCATACCCGTAGGAATTGGTGCAATAGTAGGAGCATATGTAGGAGCTTCCATTCAATCTGGTACAGCTGCATTTTGGAAATGGGAACCTGATGCTTGGAAAGGAGCAATATCAGGTGCAATAGTAGGCGCAACTATAGGTTATGGTGTAGCAGGTGCAATAGGCGCAACTGGAATGACGACAATAGTTGGCAATGCCACTGTAGTGACAAAGGCGGCAGGGTTAACTAGTTCTATACTGAATAGTGGCACTGTTAATATAGCAATCAATTTAGTGAGTAGAGGAGGCTGGGATGGCGCATGGAAAGCAGGGCTGGTAGGCTTAGCAACAGGAGCTTGGACTGCAACGGGTGGTTTTGGTATGGTAAAAGGTTTCAATGCAACTTCAAACATCGGAAAACTGGCTGGGAAACTTGGTTATCAAATGATAAGCACTGCAAGTTCTTCCATAGGAAGCAATTGGGCAAAAGATGAAAACCTTCTATCTAGTGTAACTTTGGGAATAGGCCCAGTTAATATCACACTCGGAAAAGGCCAAAAATTGCTGAAATGGCAAAATAATTTGGGAAATATTGCTTTTAATTCATTCGGTTTATTAAATACGCTACTGGGAGGAAAAATAAGCGTAGACTGGAAAAATCTAACATTAAACTTTAAAGGTGGTCTAATAGACAAATTCTTTGACCCTTCGGAATATGCTTATGCAGGCTTTGGAGCACATACGGTAATGGGTAATAGTTACCTATATAGAGCGTATGGACATGAATTACATCATCTCTGGCATTCGCGTGCTTTCAACGACCTATTTCTACTTAACTATGGCTTACAAGGGCTAAATTCTCTACTGTTAAAAGGTAACTTTATAGAAGACATGAACTATTATGAGGATTTTGTTAACTACTACAAATGGTGGGAATAAAGGACGTCAGTTTTCTATTTCCTTAATATTGGTAATATTGCTAGTTTGTTCATGCGACACTTCTTTTTGGCTAACGTTTAAAGATGGTACAAAGCAGCAAGTTTTGCAGACAAAGTGTGGACATGTAACAGTAGACGCTAATGAATTTCGAGGTATTTTCTATATTACGTTTAATTTGAGTGGAGAATATGAAATTAATCCTGATTCACTGGTGATCAGTTTTGACGATGACCGAGTTTCTGTCTTCAAGGTAACCCATACTAAGGATACCGAGAATGTAATTCTGGCTAAATCTAGCGTAAGTAACTGTCATATAAAAGTTGAATTATTCTTACATACGACCGGTAAGGATGTAGACATGAATAAGATGACCATGTATGTTTTACCATCTAAATATCTCACATGTGAAAATAGTCCTGTACTATCAGATACACTTAAGCTATCAATGGGTAGCTATAGACGTAGTCTTTTTTGGGAGAAAGTGAAACCACGCCCAGTGGTGAATCCAAGTTAGGGGTAGTAGACACGGGAACTTTACGGTCAAGAGTAAATAGATTTGGAAAATATTGAGAAAATCCTTGTTTTTGCATCATGACACCGAACTTATCCATAGAAGAACTCCATTGCAATCTATGCAGTATGATTATTTGGGCTGGATTGATGGCAACTTCTGGATCACAGGTGTTGGAAATGGAATATACTACAATAAAAAAAGAGTGAGAGGTGCACAATGAACAATAAATTAAAAATGATTTTGTTGTCGGCCCAAACGTTAATGTTGATGGGCTGCCCGATGATCGATAGCGAGAGTGAAAACATAAAAATCGTTAATCGAAGTGATAAGGAAATCTGTTTCCAGGTCAACTCGCTTACGTATCCTTTTGCGAATGAAGATACATTGCTTCTAGGCCAATTTCCTGTCTTCGGAATAAAGCCAGAACACACTATTTATGTTATGCAGGTACAAATTCAGATTGGAGGAGGGAACTGCATAGATGTAGTTTTTTGCAAATCCTTATAGTTGAAAATGGTGACGACTTCCTTAAATATTTTAAAGCGCCAAAAGACACCCTGCGAAAGTATGTGCCAGTGGTGCAGCGTTATCACCTGTCGGTAAAAGACTTGGATAGACTGCATTGGACTGTGACTTATCCGCCAACAGAGGAAATGAAAGGGATTAACATGTGGCCACCCTATAAGAAATAAGTATTGACATAAACAAATATAGATATGAAATTTTGTTGTTTTGCTTTTGAAATGTATTATACGTTAGAGAATCGATGTTGCTACAATATTAGAAAGGTAAAGCTAACGTCTCCCCGCCTGACAGAACACGGCATGATGAAGTATTATAACATACCCTCCTTGCGTGGAACCAGGCACAAGCGAGCGGACATTTGTTTCGTTATGACGATGGGGTATGATACATTTACATTTGACGCACCAACGGTGTTCATTTCGTTCTGTCCATTTTGTGGTGCGAATTTGTACGACTACTATAAGAGTGACGAATACGTGAATGAGATAGAAGGCGAAACCTTTAAGTTCTTTAAAGACCAATGAGGTGTGTAATATGGCAATGTTGTATACAGACAAATGAGATTGATAAGATGATAGATATGAAACCGATACTTGGATTTATATTTTCAGTTCTCATTTGCTTATGTTTTACCTCGTGTGCGGGCATATTCCGTACAACGTATTACATAACGGAGACGCAAGGATGGAAGAAGTTGAAACCTTGTTCAGAAGGCGGTATAACTTACACTTATGATGTTACGCCAGACATGGTTATACTTAATGTGAGAGGACCAGGTACTTCTGCAATTTCCGTGGGGCCAATATTTTTCCCCTTTGCTTTCCCCACAAGCCTTCAGTTTTGGGTAAAAGAAGAACCAAAGCTGATAGTGGCCGCAACGCTTTATATGAACCAATCAGGTACAATTTATCCAAAAAGCATTCGCTTTACGGATAACGAGGGGTACATGATGACTCCCACAATGATAGAAAGTCTAGATATAGTTCACGAACAAGACATAACAAAGCTAGACTCTACTGCTATCGTGCAGGGCATAAAAACGAGTGGGGCGATAAGGTTGCGTTGGCATTTTAGGGGGAAACAAGCAAGGAAGAAGGAATTTTGTGTATTGATAGATACCCCAACAATTATCGGAAAGGATGGCAAACCGTTACTTATTCGGTTCCGACGCAAAACAGTATATGAGTACATTCCATTCTTTGGTCATTAATGCATGATAAAAGTCGGTGGTTTTATATACTAAATGGATTAAAGTAAATATGAAAAGGGTATATTTAATTTTTATCATGAGTTGTCTGTTTTTGAGCATTTCAAAAGCACAGACATTAATTGAACAGGTTGAGCGTGCTTATAGCGCGCTCGACTCTGCTTCTTACATCAACAAAATCGTCTTGTCTTATGCAAAGTCGTTAGAAAAGAATGAAGAAGAAACGTACAAATTATTGTATAGCCCCGATAGTGACAGCATGAAGGTCGCTCAGTGGTTCAATAGAGCTGATAGTATGTATCTGAAATATCTTCAAAAACATAAAATTCTGAATGAGCCTGCCATTAGACATTTTGAAAATGAAGTAAAATCAGGAATACCTCTCTACGTTTTGAATTTAAAACTGAAAGATAAGCAGACATTGCAAGTAGATACTGGCAGGCTGGCCTTTAATCTTTTTTATTTCGACAAAAGATGTAAAGGACGTTTATACGTATATTGCTATGACGGAAAGTATGGTTGGCATGAGGATGGTTATAGGACTTTTTCAAGACCTCTTGGAAGAAATGCACCAAAAGTTTTTAGGAAAATAATGCGTAAACAGCCGAAGTATCTATTGTTCTGCCCAGAATTAGAAGGCATGAATACCATTTTATATGTAATCAACAATGAAGTGTTTATTTACAGGATTGTTGAAATGGAGAAGTATAAATTAGACGACTATATGAAGAATAGGACGGCTATTAGGAATTCATGATGGCCAACTACAAGCTCAATACTCATTTCGGCGCATATCGAAAGATTGGTTGAAAGAGAACAGAAGGCATGAAGTGTTTATCTTGGTTTAGTAACGCAAAGATAATAAACACCTCTCAATTTATAAAACATTAAAAGCCAAGACAACTTCTATGGTAAAAAAAATATTTATATTGGCAATATCGCTACTTGTCTTATCGAGTTGCCGCAACGAAGAGGAGATTTTTCTAGATTTGGATATGCCACGGAGGACATATACAGGCAAAGAATTGCGTACCGATGGTTATTATTATTCGGGCTACATCCATACAAACAAAATGGGCACATTGATGTTGTTTCGTAACGGAGTATGTATGTTTACGTATTTTGATTATAGGTATGGAGACGCTACCCATTATATAGAGAATGACAAATGGGGAAACAAATCTTACATGAATGAGGTACGTAGTAAGCCAGATGGCATTGGGGTGTTCTCCGTCTTACGAAATGTGCTTGAGTGTCAAATCTTCTTTTCAGAAAGTGGGAGGGTAACCCAAAATTGCACAGGTGAAATTCTGAATGATACAACGCTGAGACTTACAAGTTGGCGTTACAATCGATATGGGCACGTAGAAAATATAGATGAGTTGTATTATTTTAAGGCGTTTAACAATAAACCCGATAGTACGTCTAGTTTCATCAAATAACCACACATATAAATGTGGATTGGAGCTTGCATCCGATATACATTATCATATGCTTGCTTAACGCCCACATCATACATAGTATATGACATTTATCCATTTCGTTAAAATGAAAAAGATTATTTTAATATTTCCAATAGTGGTCTTACTGTTGGGTTGCAACTTCTTCAATGAGAATGATTCGCTGGAAGGTTTAGGATTAGAACGCCATCCTTATATCGGTAAGGAACTGCGTACAGACGGATATTATCTTGCAACAAAGACCTATAAAAACATGCTAGGATTAATTGTGCTCTATCGAAATGGAGTTTGCCTATGTACATATGTAGAAAACAGCGGTAAAAGCACCAAGCAGTACATAGAAAATGATGTTTTGCAAAACAAATCTTACATGCATCGTTTATGGAGTAAACCCACAGCCATTGGTGTCTTTATGATAACAAAACGAACCATCGCTTTGCAACATGGGAATACCAAAACAAACGAAGCACAATTGCTATTGATAATGTTGGCGAGATAATCAATGATACGACGCTACGCATTAACACAATCGCAAGAACCTACGCCGGTATCCAACAGTTTGTATACAATGTTTACCACTTCGTACCCTTTTCCAACAAACCCGACAGCACCACAAGTTTTATAAAATGAAACGAATTTTAACAACAGAAGAATAAAGAGTGAGAGGTGCACTATGAACAATAAATTAAAAATGATTTTGTTGTCGGCCCAAACGTTAATGCTGATGGGCTGCCCGATCTTATTAGTTCGAGAAGTGTTGAAAAACTTGTTAAAAACAATTCTATGCCAAAGAAATATAGAAATGGTATAACTAAGCAAGAGGCAAACGATTTATTCATATCTGACCTTAGTGTAACAGAAAAGAGGTTAAGAAAGCGAGTGAAAGTCCCTTTATTCCAATGTGAATTTGATGCCTCGGTTAGCTTGTTGTATAATGCAGGAGTAGATCTTAAAGCACCCAAGTTGTTCACACACTTGGAGAACAAAGAATACCAAGCAGCAGAGGAGTTCAAGGACATCATCAATAGAGGAACGGCATCAGAAAAAGGTTTAAGAAACAGAAGACTTAAAGAAGTTGACATCTTTAACAACAGCAACTACATAAACAATTAGATATGAGGTGTGTTATTATTTTACTTTTATCAGCTCTATGTGCGTGTAAAGCGCCTTCAAAGAAAGTGTATGTATCTGAGCAAAGAGAAATTTATTCAGAACAAGAAGTGAAGTCTTCTTGTGTAGGAGAACGTATTAACTGGCAATTTATATCATTAGATAATATATATAATTCAGACTCACAAGCAGCTTCCTCCTTATTAACGAGACTCTCAGTTCCTCCAAAAGTAGAGACAAACAAGGACACGCTTATTATTAATGGAAAACAAAAGATTCTTTTTAGCCAACATAAAGAGATACCCAAATCCTATTTTATGCATGATACCCGATATTACATAAAAGATTTACATAACTATTTCATTAAAGCCAATAAAGAGTTTTCATTAAATATTAAAGATTCAATACCATATTTACAAATAGAAAGATATTTAGATGAAGAGAATGGTGCTTTTGATTGGGAGGATTATACTTTATGGCAAACAATACCATGTAATGGGAAAGATCTGTTCTTGATATATAAAAGAGAATTTGTCTTACATTATAAGAATCCCCAAAGTGGATTTTATTCCAATACGGAGGATATGCACAATAAATCCCTTAGGGCAATTACGAATAAGAGTCTCTTGGCGAAGAGTAACGAAACATTGCCATACGATAAGCGTATTGACATAAAGACAGTAAAATACAATTTGATAGAAAGTAAGTACCTGAAAGGTGCTTCTGAATTTCTTTGTGATACAGGGAACAAACTCAGATACCTACCGTTGCCCAATAAAGGCGATATATATTTGATTTTGGTTCCAATGGATTGTGGGGATTTTGACTATCGATTTTATTTACTATCTATCAAGAATAATACCATCATATCAGACCTCTATGTTGAAGGAATTTGGTTTGAACCAGACAGTGATGAGTCTAAGGAGATTACATCCTTTAGAATTGACAAAAACTTTACTATTAAGGTTAAAACTACATTTATAGATTCTTCTCAGAAAGTTAAAACTTATATAATTAGGGATGACGGTAAAATTATCGAAAAATAGAATAACTAACCAATAGGAATACTCTCTTATTTCATTAAAATAATAAATTCGTAGGAAATAGAATATAATAGACGGTATATTGTCAAATAAAAGTACACAAGTGCGAGTATAGTTACTTTATTTGATATTAGGAGACCTCTGCAAAAGTCTTTTTACACCCAAAAGCTACTATTGATAATCAATGAGTTATATTTATGATTCTGCCATCTTCATCTATATGAGGTTTTGCAGAGGTCTCATACTTATAATTCATCCTTATAATTCATCGTTCTCTCGTTATCTTAGTGTTGCAAACTTAGAGTTTTAGGCAATGCCCTATTCAGCCCAAACCCAAATTCTAGATTATCAGGAAAAGGCATTTGCCTACTCGTAGTTTTCCAATTCTTTGTGTATGTCGGCGATAAGCCTTGTCAATGGAACGTTCAATCCAAATCCATTGGGCACGGGAAACACCAAAGCATCGCTAACACTGTTGGCCAACAGTTTGTTTGCTATGGTAGAAACAAACTCGTTTAGTTTAAAACACTTAGCAAATGTACCATGCATACCCCGTTGTTTTATAGCATAATGACTGGCAAAAGTCTCGAAAGGGAAAAGAAACACAAATAAAACTCCCTGTTTGTCCTCGTTCAACACAATGCAACCGTCCTCATACAACGTCCATATCTCTTCCCAATCGCATATTCGTTTTAAGAAATAAGCATAGCGTTGTTGGGGTGTTAACTTTATTATCGCCTCTATTTCTTGTTCAGTTATCTTGTACTTTTCTGTTTTCATTGCTCTATTTCGTTTAAAGTCAAACCTTTATAACCTACCTAAGATATCTTCGGCAAGGTTCTTTTCATAATCCACAACATCGTCTTGACAAGGCGTTTCTATCACTTTTGTCAAATATCTCCTAGCCTCGTTGTACTTACCAGTCGCAAACAGCCACTCGCCTAGCACACAACTCGCCCTTATAAAGAAAAGGTTGCTCTGCATTTTGGCTGCCTCGGCAACCACGTTTTCTAGTATTTTTGCGACTTGTTCGGTTTTACCGAGGTCTAAAAGGCGCAGTGCCTTATAAAACTGAACTTCAAAATCATTGATTATATCCATACCCAACTTTGTCGTTTTTAATGGTTTTCATTGCCTATCTTACCTCATTTTATCGCGCATTGCCCTAACGAAGAAATACAATTCGGCTTGCATTCTAAACGCCAACCACGAAAAGCGGAGGGGCATATACCCAAATTTGCGCGTATCTTTGCCACTTAGCAAAGACAGGTCGATGTCTTGCCAAGCCGCTTTCAAACGCTTTTTCACCGTTTGTTGCTCTGTTCGCGACAATTGTCGCCGCGTTTGATAGTACTCAAAATAAAGGTCTACAACCGTTAGCCACCGCATGTTTTCAAATCGTGCGCAAAGAAAACGGGTGTCGGCATGGCTCTGCAAAAATTGTTTCAGACTTTTGTAAGCATCCAAACGATAATACTTATTCAGGTTAGGCGCATGCGTTGCCGACTCCGCATGCTGGCGATAGAAATACTTTCCCGCACATTGCGCCACCTCTCGCGATGCCCAATAATGCACGCGTGTGGTGTTTTCGTCGCTATACACAGGACTACTCTCATCGTAAGGATATTGCAGATGTATGGCACGCCTTATCATATAAAGCCCATGAATGCGCCAATCAAGGCTCAATTCGCAAGCACGAAGACCACTTATACGATTAAACGGCATCGAGTTATACCGCCGTTGGCGCGTATATGTGCCCTGAACGTCGTCGCGTTCGGCAATGATAAAGTCGAAAAGCACACAATCCACCCCTTGTTCTGTGTCGAGCACCTCGGCAGAAAGCTGCAAAGCATCGTCCGAAAGCCAATCGTCTGAATCGACCATGCACACGTATTGGCCCGTAGACATGCCCAAAGCCACGTTGCGTGTGTGCGAAATGCCCGAGTTTTCGGCCAGTGTCGCCACCTTCAACCGCTCGTCCTTCGCGGCATATTCGTTCAGCAATACTAGCGAGTTATCGGTCGAGGCGTCGTCTACACATACAATCTCGATGTCTTTCAAACTCTGATTTAACAGCGAGTCGAGACACCTTCGCAAGTATTTTTCCGCATTATACACGGCAACCAGTACAGAAACTTTGGGCATTTTCTTTATATTTCTAAGTTGATGAATACCTTAACGTCTTGTTTTCTTTCGCAATGCACCAACCGACAGGTACGAACTGATGCCAACCAACGCAAGACCAACGAGGCAATAAACCGACATGTTGTGCACAAAGGTGGTGGCATAGGCCAGCATAAGCCAGGGCAATTGCAGGCCGATGTTGCGGAAAACGCTGCGGCGCATGCAATAACCGAACCTCTTTTGCACCACGCACGCCACCAAAACGAGGTTAAACAGTCCCATAACCGACAGACACAAACCCACGCCCCACAGCTCACCTAGCTGCATTCCGCCGATAACAGCCACAACAAAAGCCACATCATAGACCACCTCAAGCAGCAAGTAGGTGCGCGAATCGCCCTTTGCCAGCGCAATATATTCAAGTGGTAGACTTATCGCTCGAAAAAAGATGTTGAAGCTAAGCACCTGAACCATGGGCACAACGCCAGCAAAAGCACTACTATACAACAGAGGAACGAGCAAGGGCAAAGCCAAAACAAACACCACCAACAGCGGACCAACGATGAGTAAACCCACCTCTATTTGACGATTTACCAACACGTTCGTGGTGTATTGCAGTTGGTTTACAGCTGAGATGCGCGGAAAGAAGTCGGCTTCTAACGCCGAAAACAATGTGGAGGCATATACCACCGAGAGCATATAACCAGCATTATAAAGACCTACGGTTTGTAGAGAGGCTGCATTATTAAGAAAGCTGCGCACAAAAAGATCGGCTCCATTGCCCAATATGCCTGCTAGCGTAAAGGCCAAACCAAGCTTAATCATGGCACTACCCGAACGAACATGACGCATATCCCAGTTTAACCGCAACGGGAAAGCCCTGTACGAACATAACACCGTTGCGCAGGTCTGCACCACAGCAGCCACCAGTAGCGAGGGCACAATGGCCCTTTCGCGATAAAAATAATATAGTGGGATGGTTATCAAGATGGTAACAACCAAACCCACAATGGTTAGTTGGGCCAAACGTCTAAGCATTCGCGCCCCTTTAAGTATGGCCGTTTCGCCCACAGTGATGCACGACAGCGCCACAACAGGCGAAAGCAGCATAAAATCGACCATGTGTTCATCATCTGAAAACGTAGCCTTACTAAGCACCATACTAAGAAGCAGGCACAGCGCCATACCCACCAGCCCTGTTAAGAGGGTGCAAAAACGAAGCATATCAACTACTGTTGCCATGCGCCGTGCATCGTAAGCCTCATAGGCTTCAGACACATTGCGCACACCACTAACACCAAGCCCCATGTTTGCCGTGTTGGTAAGTAGGGTTATGGCCGAATTAAATAGAGAGATTATGCCCACGCCGGCAGGTCCAATAAGCACGGCCACCAACTTGTTGCGGATAATACCCAAGCCGATTGTCATCCCCTGAACACTGCCAAACACACCCATATATTTCAAAATGTGCGCATAGCCGTTTGTTTTTTCCTGTTGTTTCATTCTTAATTATAGTCAAAAGCAATGGGTTTAACATTCTTTTTCGTTCCTTGAAAAGTGCGTTTTCTCGCAACTTTCTATGCAACGCATCAGTACAAAGCCCTTTGTACTGGGGCTACAAGCCGTTTGTAGTGTCTGTACAAGCCGCTTGTAGTGCAACTACAAGGCTCTTATATTAGTGCACATCTAGGCAAAGTGCAGCATCATTGCTTACAGGCGATTATTTACAATAACCCAATCTTTTTTACTATAACAACGAAAAATTTTGGCCATTATTACTTTTTAATGTAACTTTGTAAATAAAACATCATGCTAATAAGTGTTGTCATACCTGTATATAACATGCAGCACACCCTCGACCGATGCGTGGAGAGCGTGCTGAAACAGACATTTGACAATATGGAAGTGCTATTGGTTGACGATGGCTCTACAGATAGCAGCGCACAAAAATGCGACTCTTGGGCCGAAAAAGACGCACGAGTGCAGGTGCTACATCAACCAAACGGCGGATTAAGTAAGGCTCGTAACACGGGTATTGCTCATGCCCATGGCGACTTTTTGGCCTTTGTTGATGCCGATGATGCCATTACCCCCAACACGTTTGAGATGGCTATAAATGCTTTCGAACGCCATCCACAATGCAACATCGTGGAGTTTCCTGTGGTGATGGGCTGGCTTTCAAATAACGAAAGCTTGCTACACTTCGACGAACAAGAGCATCTAACGCCCGCCATATATTGGTTTGAAGAGCAAGGTTATCTCCATGCCTACGCCTGTAACAAGCTTTGGCTTGCCAACTTGTTTGCCAACGTGCGTTTTCCTGAAGGAAAAGTGTTTGAAGACCTTATCACCACAGCTCGACTTCTAGCCAAATCGGGCAATATTCTTACCATCAATCAAGGGGCCTACCTCTATTGGACAAACCCTGAAGGCATAACACAAAAAGCCAATGCATACGAATTGGCACAACTGCTGGTGTGGAATATGCGGGTAAGCAAAAGCATCATTCTACCCAACGCATGCACCAAAGAGGCCAAAGAGCGCTTCCATCTGCACTTGCTTAACATGCAAATAGACCTCTATCGCAAAGGAGACACCACCATAAGACTGGCTGAACTGCCCCTTAGTTGGCACTTCGTGATTAACGCTGACATGCCTTTTGCCACACGTGCCAAAGCCTTTTGGGCCATAGTGTTTGGCGTTAAAAACCTTTGTAAAGTGCACCGATTGTTACACCGTTTAATGAAAACAAAATGATTAGTTTTATCATTACTTATCACAACGAACCTTTAACCATGCTAAGGCAATGCCTTGACAGTGTTCTCTCGCTCTCGCTGAGTAAAGACGAACGCGAAATTATCCTTCTAGACGATGGCTCAAGCCACTCGCCAATAAATGAATTGTACGACATTCTAGACCATATTATATACGTTAGACAGAAAAACGGTGGCTTAAGTAACGCCAGAAACACTGGCATGAAATTGGCTTCGGGACAATATGTGCAGTTTATTGATGCCGACGATTATCTGCTTCGCGCCCCTTACGAACATTGTTTGGATATCATGCGATACCAAGAACCCGACGTGGTTATGTTTTGCCAAACGCAAAGTAAACCCAAAGAGATACCCACTAAATACGAAGGACCAATTGATGGGGCACAATATATGCGCCATAACAACCTGCATGCGGCTGCATGGGGCTACCTTTTTAAAAAACAATTGGCTGGCTCGCTGCTTTTTCGCGAAGGCATTTACCACGAGGATGAAGAGTTTACACCACAACTTTTACTACGTACCGAACGACTATTTGTGACCAATGCACACGCCTACTTTTACAGAAAACGTGAGGGGTCTATTACCCATAAACGCGACACTAAAAGCATTGCTAAACGATTGAACGACCTGGAAAATGTTATCTTACACCTAAAGAAGATGGCTGCAACAGGACCTACGACCAACAGAGATGCGCTACAAAGGCGTGTGGCGCAGCTTTCAATGGACTATCTGTATAAGGTTATCGTTGAAACACGCTCGGTTAGCCACTTAGAAAAATGTGTAGAACGATTACGCCGCAATGGTCTGTTCCCACTTCCCGACAAACCTTACACGCAAAAATACCAGTGGTTTCGCCGACTTACGAACTTTAAGGCTGGCCGACGCATATTATGCAGGGTGCTACCAAGACTTGTATCATGAGAATCTTATTGCTAGGCGAATACAGCAACGTACACAATGCTTTGGCCCAAGGTCTTAGACAGTTGGGACATCAAGTTACCGTGGCCTCTAACGGCGACTTCTGGAAAGACTATCCACGAGACATCGACCTCAAACGTACAACAGGATTGCAAGGCAAAATTGGCTTTGCAATACGCTTCTTGCGCAGCTTGCCCAAACTGAGAGGCTATGATGTGGTGCAACTTATCAATCCCTTATTTGTGGAATTGAAGGCTGAAAGGCTGTTTGCACTCTACCGTTACCTACGAAAACACAATAAATGCGTGTTTCTCTGCGCCTTTGGTATGGACCATTTTTGGGTGAACGAGTGCCGCACACGCATGCCTCTACGCTACAGCGACTTTAATCTTGGCAACCAACTGAGGCATAACGCCGACGCTTTGAGAGAAACGGCCGACTGGATTGGTACCACTAAAGAACAACTAAACAAACTCATCGCCAACGATTGTGATGCCATCATCGCAGGGCTTTACGAATATTGGGTTTGTTATCAGCCTTTGTTCCCTGATAAAACGGTGTTCATCCCCTTCCCCATCAAGATGCCTAACCCTCCTACAGACCTAACACCCATCGGCACAAAAGTAAAAATATTCATCGGCATCAATAAGTCGCGACATGCTTATAAAGGCACCGATGTAATGCTGGCCGCTGCTATGAAACTGGTGGAGAAATATCCCAACAAGGTGGAACTGGTGAAAGCCGAATCGGTTCCCTTTGACGAATACCAACGTTTGATGGATGGTTGCGACCTTATTCTCGACCAACTTTACAGCTATACGCCATCCATGAACCCGCTTTTAGCCATGAGCAAAGGCATAATATGTGTAGGTGGTGGTGAACCAGAGGCCTACGAACTTTTACAAGAGCAACATTTGCACCCTATTATTAACGTGCTGCCCAACGAAGAAGACGTGTTCAGACAACTAGAATTGGCCATAACCAACAAAGAAGAACTAATGAAACGCAAAGTCCAAAGCGTGCTCTATGTTGATAAGCACCACGAATATATAAAGGTGGCTCGGCAATATGAGGCTCTCTACAAGGCTCATTTACCCGCAGAGAGTTCGCCACAATAAGCACATACAACACCTTTATCTAAACCTTATTCACACCCTTATAATTCTGCAACCATGCATTTCCTTCGCACTATCCTACTTATTTGCTTGCTTATAGTTGGCTCTACAACATGGGCACAACACGTTTACGAGTCTATAGACTATGCCCACGCCACCTCTACCGATAAGGTTGGCATGCACTGTAAACTTACCTTCTTGGCCGGTTCGGGCAAATATAATCCCACCTTACAGGGCACACCCCGAGCCGTATCACTCTTTTCGGGTAACCAACTCGTTATCGAGTCGCTTTCAAACAAGTGCATCACAAAGGTGGTTTTACATTCGGCCGAACGCAACAAGCAATTTAAACCCTACCATTTTGCTGCTTCTTCGGGATGTTTTATCGTAGAAGACCAGGCTTGGAGTGGACAAAATCGTAAAATGAACCTAACAAATATCGCCGGAGAGGGAATGAAAATTGTACGCATTGAGGTATATTTGGACGACTTGTTACCCAAACAAACAACTTCAATGCATTTTAACGAAACCTCTTTCGACATCTTCGAAGGTTTCCAATTGCCCACACCTATACTTCAAGGCGTGACAAATGAAGCTGCTAAAGAAAAACTGTTGTACCTTTCGGACGATAAAAACGTGCTAGACTGTAAGGCTGACGGAAGTGAAGTGAGAACTGTTTCAACAGGCGAAACAATTCTTTCGGTTATCTATCAGGGCGACGAACTGCATGCGCCTTGCATGGCTTCGTGCATAGTAAGAAGCTGGAAAGACATTCGGGAGATTGCTTCTATTGGCAACTTTAACATCCTAGCCGACGAAGCACATACAAGTAAACTAGCATTAAAGGCTGCCGAGGTGGTGCATGTAAAGGGCAAAACAGCATTCATCAATGATGATTCGGGCTGCTTGGCGCTACATTTCCCCAACACTCATCCATTAAAAGCAGGAGACATACTTACGGGTTTTATACTTGGTAAATACGTACGCAACTCTTATCCCGGACTTGTGGTAGAGAACAATGCGCTTAGCCATGTAAAGATTGAACATAAAACGGTGTTGTCCCCCCTTGAGGTGACAGGTGATAAACTGGCGCTTAAAAACTGTGTCTATGGGCATATGGTGAACGTAATTGCAAAAATAAAACAAGGTAAACACAAGATACTTAGACTTTCGACAAATGAACAAGACCTTAAAATTGAAGATATTTTAAACGTTAAACCCACTCTCCCTAAGAACAACGGCTGCCTTGGACTAACGGGTTTGTTCTATTGCTACGACAATGGCACAATATTGTTTACACCCTTGCAAAAGAATTGTATATACAACGAACTGGTGCTAGACGAATATAAACCCGTGAACACCATCGTATATACCCCCAACACCACCGTTATTGTGAAGCGCAAGCTAAAAGCTGGTAGATGGAATAGCATCTGCTTACCCGTGGATATGGAACAAAATGAACTAAAACTCATTTTCGGCGAACATAGATTGGTGCAATTTTCGAGTGTTAAAGACAATAAGTTGCACTTTAAAACGGCACTCAACCTCGTGGCGGGTATGCCCTACTTACTGAAAACGGATAGCGACATCAATTCGTGGACCTTACATAACGTGAACATGGATGCCATTAATGCTATGGAAATAACAATACAGGGGGTTGCTTTCTGTGGCACATTTAATGTGAAAGAACTGCTAAACGATGGTTCTGAACAATTCTTAAGCAACAACAAATTGTTTATTCCTGCAAACAATACACGCCTAATGCCTGGACTAAGGGCATTCTTTAGATTTACTAGGGCTGCTGGTGCAAAACAATATGATTATGTAATTGACGAAACTACGGATGCCAAATTGCCTACAACCAACCAATATAAAGAAACTAACGAATTGTGGTTTACACTCGATGGTAAACCCATTAAACCAGAACAACGTCAACGCGGACAGGTTTATATCAAGCAAAACAAAAAGATAATCATGCCCTTGCGCTTTTAGTCTATAGCCCAATTATTAAATCTTACTTATGAAAAAAAATAAATATATTGTCCCAAGCATTGAAATAATCAGGATTAATGTTTACTTCTTAACCGAATCTGACCCTACTCTTAAACCTGGTAAAGATAAAGGCGATGCTTGGAATGCCGATAGTAAAGCTAATAATATGAGCGACATTGAAATGGAAACCGAAAACCTTAATCCATAAAGTGTGGTATAGTGTATGCCTAACGTTCACTACACTGGCCATTAGCTGCATACCCTGCAACTGCTCGCACTGGTGATTGTTTGCGTATGTGTTTCCGTGTCGCTGCCCATGCGCATGTATACTGCGTGCATGCCCTGCGCATCGGTTACGCGCGTGTCGAGTTTCGGCATCCCGTCGAGGTCTACGATAGCGTAGAATGTTGTTGGAGTAGCGCAGTCGGGCAGCATCACCATCACGGGACGATAGTAGGTATTCTATTCGGTGGTTGCTTGTAGGTCGCCAACTCCTCTATTATATAGAATATATTCATGACTTTTCATATGCTGCAAAGGTAATAAATAATGGACATTTGTGAGGTTTTAGCCTACCAAATGTCCATTACGCCTCGTTACACAAAAACGACTACTGGTGCATCCCTCAAAAAGAAGGCGCGGTATTCGTAGCTTGCATGGCGGATACACTTGATGTATATGAGAGACCCTATAATCCGAAGTGTCCTGTGGTGTGCTTGGATGAAAAGCCATATTAGTTGTTGAGGTGAGGTACGTGAACTTCTCCCCATGCGGCTGAGAACCGACAAGAAAGTTGATTCGGAATATAAGTTCAATGGCACTTGCAGCATTTTCGGGTGTGTTGAGCCTCTCGGCGGATGGCACCTAGTCTGTATGCGAGAGTACCGAACGGCAACAGACAGAGTCGAAGAAATAAAATATTTGGTCGAATGCTACCCTGAGGCGAACAAAATAGTCCTTGTCATGGACTACCTCAACACTCATAAGGTTTCCTCCCTCTACAAACGGTACAACCCCGAGGAGGCACAGCGCTTCAGAAATAAGCTGAAGGTTCATTACACTCCTAAACATGGCAGTTTACTTGATATTGCAGAAATAGAATTGACCCTGACGACCCGTCAATGCTTGAACAGAAGAATTGACAACCTAGATACCCTCCGAAAGGAACTGTCTGCATGGGAGTTGGAGAAACTCGATGAGAGGGAAAAAGTATACAAAATCAAGTCACTTTTTTCTTGAACTTTTTGCCACATTCGGCACATTTATAGAATTGGCTGCTAGGTTTGGGTACTACCAGCAAGATGCCTCCTAACATGACGAACGGAGATATAACAAGACAATATAGACTGATTGACACAAGAGCCTCTATAAAATTTGGAAGAAAAATGCCGATGCATCCAAGAACAATCAAGGCTACACCGATAAAAGATGTGGCCCTTGATCTCTTGCCTTCTTCTTTTTTTAATGCTACAACATTTTCGCTACCACAATTGGGACACCAAGGTAACTGTTTGGTACGTGTCTCATTTATCTCCTTAAGAATGCGTAGACTTTGCACAAAGTCTTTTTTGCACACTCTCACCTCAATCCCTGGATTTGGTCCGTAGGCGCCATAAACTGGGTCGTCTAGCTCATCATGGAGCGATGAGATTATGCCTTCTTCGGCCAATTTCGATACAATTTCATCAGCCATGATAGTGTTACTACACTTTGTTAAGATAACAGTTTCAATATTTTTGTTCATGTTGTATTAATTTCCGCTGTGGCGAAAAAGCTAAGACCATGCGCTGATAGTAAAGCTAAGACCATGCGCTGATAGTAATTGATTATTATTTACTAAAGTTTTCCACTCCAAAAAGTAGCTTAAGATATACGCGCGAGTCGATATGTGGCCTCTTTGCTAATCTAAAAGTGATCCCTGCAGGTCACGCCTGCAAAGGTATAAAATTTATTCTATTTTTTATCATCTTTGATTAAAATAGTAACTATTCAGCAATCCATTCTCTCCAAATCTCCGTCCATCGTTGGATCAGAGTTATTGCAAACTAAGGTTAGGTTATACTTTAAAGAAAGTACCTGACAGAACTGGACAAGGAGCAGGAATGGTCGAAGCAAGTTGCAGACCTGCTGCGGAAAGTCATACACGAAGAAACGCACAACCAAGCGAAACTATAAACAAGCAAACGTGGCTTGACGAACTTGTTGAGCTGCTGAAAGTGAACTTGACGCACCTGAAGGATAACTCTCAAATAAATAGCCTCCCAAAACAA
>NZ_BAIZ01000043.1 GCF_000613445.1 Hoylesella shahii DSM 15611 = JCM 12083 | reverse complement strand
GGACAGCAATATTTGGATATAAGCTCAATGATAACTTTTTTAGTCAGACCATTCCATTCAAAAATATGGTGTTAATTAACAATGTTATCGATGTGCTTGTGAATGGAAAGATTAAGTTGGCAGACCTTGTTCCTGAGGTAACTTGTCTCGAATTTCTCTCGGTTTTTCGAAAGAAATTTTGTTGTGAATTTGTTACAAATGAGGGAGAACGCACTGTGGACGTGGTATTCTTAGCAGATATGGTTAATGAACATCCCGTTGCCGACCTCACCAACTACCTAACAGCAGAACCTACTGTGCAATATAAATCGACAAAGGATTATAAACGTATAACCCTCGCCTCTAAATATACCGTAGAAAGCGAATTACAAGAAGGGTACGACAGCCTAGATAAGATGATGTCAGCCAATGCCACTGCTTTTTTTGATCCTCGTCGTGGAGTCTTTTGCAAAGAGGGATTCTCTGGAGCCACGCGCTATAATACTAAGATTGGAGAAGCTTCCCAACCTTACAATATGGGAGGTGAGACAGAGACTCACGCCGTTGAAATACCCGATTGTATACCTGAATTTCGTACATTAAACTTTGCTGGTAAAACCGAGGATGGTGCGTATAGCACATCGCTGGCAATGCTACTTTATGTAGGCAAGTATAACACGCTAAACTCGAAGATGGAGGTGGACGGCGAAGACAATAGCACGTCAAAGGAAAACAAACAAGGTGCAAACAAACTACATCCGATGCTTGCATTTGCCTATCGGTCAGCCTCTAATAAACCTGCAGGTACAATCTCTGCCTACGATATGCAGGTATGGCCAAGGTACAAAATTTTTGAGTACGGACTGCACTACAATGGACGCGAGGGTATCTTCGAGCGCTTTTATAGGCAATACGATTTCCTTTTGCGCAATTCCTTGCAAACGGTAAAAGTAAAATTGCTACTTAATCAGCATTTGAAACAGACGTTACCAGCTGTTAGTAAGGTCACGCTAAGGGGAGTTCCATTTCTTTTTAATAAGTTGAAATTTACACTTGGTGGGAAGAACGACCCCGTAGAGAGCGAACTTCGCACCGTCTTGCCAGGCATGCCCTTGAGTAGTTCACCTACGCTCATAGAACTGATGCCCAGGATGAAATCGAAGTATGCATGGGTGGCGCGTTCTGACATGCGTGAAATTCCATTCGAAGAGCTGGGAAAAAGGTTAACCGACAGAGATAAACGCCCCGCTACCTTCTATCCGCCTGTTCCTAGTGAGGCTTTTGCACAAAAAACTGCACGTGGAGAACGAAATTTTCCCGAAGAAAATTTCACGATTATTGGACCTCGTAATTTTAAAGAGGCTATGGATAGGGTTAAACATGCCGTGGTGGAGGTTACGTGGCTAGATTGCATAGAATTAGATAAAGCAAAAAGAAATAATGGAAGCTGGGATTGGACTTTCCCATATATGGAGGATGAATAAGTAACACTTCTATGTCCTTTTCACACACAAGTAAATCGTGTAATTTCGCAAAAAATAATACTCGCTATGGACATTCTTCTTAAACCAGATACACTTAGCTTACTTGGTAACATCAAGCACCTCATCATAGCGTCAGAGGTGGAGGTGTCGCTGCGTTTAGTGCTGGCATCTACGGATACAACTATTTTGGAGCATGGCTATACGCCCGATGTAGACAATCGGATCAATATCGACCTTACTGAGGCGCTTTCGCCACAGTTCGAATTCGTTCTCTTAGACTCTGATACGCCTTATCGTCAAATTGGCATTTCACGAAAGTTTGTAGCAGAACTCTTCACCGATGGAGAACGTGCCACTAGCTTAGAGTTTACTGTGGTTAGGGCAGGTGTTGATCACTTTGCAGAATCGGCCAACTCATTTCTCCTCGCTAATTTCCTTACTTGGCAACCTAACACCAAGGCGGTTACTTATCACACACCAGAATTTCTAACATATTACGCTGCTAGCGATTGTGTGGTGTGTTGCGAGGCATATGTAGACATTAATGGGGAGTTGGAAATGAAAAAACTAACCCTGGGTGCATTACGAGGGGGAATGGCCTGGACTATACCTGTACAATATGCCATAATTGCACGCTGGCTAAATCAAAATCCCACCTACTACGACATATATATAGAAAACACAGAGGGGATGCGCTTAACCTACGTGCAGCGGTATTACCCAACAGACATCCGAAGTGAGCAGGAAACATGGGTACTCTTTGAAAACTCGCTTGGCGGTATTGATACTTTTCGTGCCTTTGGCCATGCATCACGCATAGCTAAACATACACATAACGTGGCAGAGATTGAGGGAGTGAGCACCGAATATCGTGTTGATACCACACGAGAATTTAAAAAGTACACGGGGCATCTAGACCGTCGCGAGCGACAATGGTTGCTCGATTTCTTTCCTTCGCTGGTTAAGTATGTTTACATCGACACCTACCTGCGACGTATTGTGCTTACCGACAGCGAGGTGACATATGCCGAACATGAACTCCCTACAGGTTATAGCTTTACTTACAAATATGCCGACGCGAAGCCTTACTTGAATCTGCCACGCACAGAACCTGTGCATGAACTGAATATAAGTGTACCTCTCTCAGAGTCTTTTACGCTCGCCCCTCGCTTAGTTGAATTTCCTGCTCAACAACTAAGTGAAGGGGCATTATTCCCAGTTCAAAGTCCATACGCTAATGAGTGGCGAACCACCAGTGTGGCTGCGCTCACGGCTTATATTACCCGTGCCATTGTTGCTGGATATAAAAACGATGGTGCTGTTGGGCATACACACGCCAACATAGGTACGCTCGATGCGCTCTCGCAGATGGGGCAATACTTGCTACTCAATGCGAAGAAAATTGCAGCTGGGCAGGCCGATGTTGCCGATACAGCCAAAGCCTTGAGGAGAAGAGTGCAGATTGGCAGAAGATATTGCGCAAGGACATACCCGATGTGGCTAATGCCCTGCTCACGCTGGCGGAAGGTCTGAAAGTAGACAAATTGTTGGAGAGTGTGGACTTCGACCCCATCAACGAGGCGGGATTCGGCTTGGGTCGTGGCGTAAGTGGCAGGTGGAAATTGTCCATACCCGATCTCGTTGTCTGGGGTAAGGCCACTTTTAACGAATTAGAAAAGCGCAAGCTTTCGTTCGTAGGCGGCAACATGGTTTTCTCTTCGAGTGGGTCTAAAATAGTTAAGGTACAAAAACTTGATGCCTACGGTCTTATTACGACCGATGAAACGCAATGCAGGGTTTATCGATGCTTTTTCTTTCAAGATGATGGCACCACAGCCACAACCAATCTTTGGGAGAAAGACGACCAGGCACGGTGTCAAACGTTCAACGTGCGAAACGATGTCTATCGCAATGTGGCCAATAAAAACTACTGGCGCAGGGTGATGGCCGTAGGTGAAGATTACATCGACCTGTCACGTGAGGATTGCGAAGCAGGCAGCGATGCACCGGCTATTGGTGATACACTTGTGCAGATGGGCCATCGTACGAAACCAGAGCGACAGTCAATGATACAAATTCTTGTATCGGGTGATGACGCTCCTGCTATTATATGGTATGCCGGCATAAACGGCTACACGCTCGAAGGCAAGCGCACCGCCATCGTCTCGCCCACCAGGGTGGAGTTCAATACGCAACTCTTCCGACTCGTATCGGGCAGCGGTGCGAAGGTGGCGATGGTGGCTGACCGTGGTTATTGGCGACAAACGGAGACATATGCCTATTACGATCGCGTTTCGCACGATGGCTCGCTTTGGTTATGTGTCGCACCGGAAGGCAAGAAGGTAACATCGGAACCTAAATTAGGCAACGATGAATGGCAACGGCAGGTGAATCGCGGTGAAAAGGGTGAGAGAGGTGAGCCTGCGCTGGAACTGCGCCTTGATATTGTGCGGGGTGACATATTCTATCGAGAAGGGCAGGGCTTCGTGGCCAAACTGAAGGTCACAGTGATGAAGGGCGATGCCGACCTCACGACCTCTTTCCACCCCTCACAAATGGTTTGGTCGCGCGAATCAGAAGACGCGGATGACGATAAGGAATGGACGGCGAAACATCGTGACCGGACAGACTGCGTGGAGATAACCACCGACGACCTTACCGAAGGCAATACAGCAATAGTTTTCACATTATATAATATAGATGGAACTGTACACGCTTCTCATGCTGTGGAGTTCCCACAATAAAACATAAATTATGGCAGAAGCAAGAGCTAGAAACAGAGTGGTCTTCAAACGCATTGTTGACGGGCGAACACTCAATTTCGTACTTAATCCAGACCGCTCCACTACCCAGGTGGTGAGTAAAGACCCTAAAGCATTTAACCCCGACTTTACACAGCCGGCATCTCCTCTGTATATCACTCCGGTGCTAACTGTTAGTGGGGGTGGCGGAACTAACCAGGTGAAGGGTACCTGCTCGTGGTACGTTAACGGAGCAAAAATCAACTCGGGCCAAAATGGATACACCATTGAAACCAGCGGGCAATATCGACTAAAATTGGCTGCTAATCCCACTACACCTACCACGCTCATACGTTGCGAATATGTGTATAGGGCAGAAGATAGTGGGTTGCAAACTACGGTGAGCGCTAACTTAACGCTCCAGCAGGTTGAGAATGCTGGTACCGTTATCATGGCTGCCATCGATGCACCATCTCTCATTTTTCAAACCGTGAATAATGAAGTGAAGAACCTAGCATTTAAGGGACGTATGTTGCGGGGAGCCACAGACGATACCACCAATGTGGAATACAAGTGGGAGATAACTGGCGTCAATGGAAATTTCTATCCAATCATAGCTGCTACGGCTCCAGTTGGTAGCGGACTGCCCACTGGTAGCCTCTTTGGTGGAGTTAACACACAAACACTAACGGTTAACTCCAAAGCTGTACTTAACGTGGCCACTATTAGGCTTACTGTTAAGGATGTAGATGCGTCTAGTTCAACTTATGGTAAAACAGCGCAGGCCGTAGTAAGTGTTCTCGATGCCACCGACCCTTTCGAACTGAACTTGGACTTACCACAGGGCGATAGCATGAGTGCGGGCAGCGCGGGTCTTCCACTGGTGTTTTCGCTGTGGCAGGGTGGAAAGGAAATGTCTGATGCCTTCTACGTTGGTAAAACCATTAGGTTTTGGCGATGCACCGAGGCTGGGGCTAAGGATGCAACATTTGCACCCTCGGCAGCCGACTTTGCAGGTTGGACCGTGGGTAACGCAACTACAGCTGGCGAACTGTCGCAAAACTTCGCTGCAACTAAATCGGCTAAGGCAAATCGCACCGTGTTGATTAAGCCTGTCCATCTGCTTGATGGACAACTCACCGCCTTCGAGCACAAGCCGAATTTGATTGAGAATTTAACGGGTTGACGTTTTAAGCCGTCACACCCACCATATACAATAATCAATATCATCAAAACAAACTATTTATTACTAGAATGACGATAAAGGCAAAAAATAGGGTGGTGATACGCCGTGCACCCACTAATGGAACTAACGGCAAACCTGGTATGGCAATGGTACTCAATCCCGCAAATATTGTGCTCGATACCGAGACCGATGGACTGGTACATAACTTTTCTAAAGCCACATGTACCGTGCAGCTCATGCAAGGGACACTCCTGTTTGCGCCTACCGTCAGCATTCTTCAACAAGTGCGCTGCTCGGCTCAAGTGTCGGGCAGCGTTATTCGTATTACAGGTATTTCTGTCGATCCAATTACACAATATTCCTATGGTAGTGCCTATGTTGACTTTTCTGCATCGGCCAATGGGCAAACATTCAAAGGCCGATTGTCTGTGCAAGTGAATGTTCTCAGCGTTGTGGCACGCATCGAAACTGCAAATCACGAACTAGAACAGAATGTTACCACGCTGATGCAGGCTGAAGACTTGCGACAGGAAACCATGACAAAATTGGCTGTGCAACAACAACGCATTGTGGCACAGATAACACAGAATACACAACACAGGTACAATATGTTACCTAGTTCCAAAACGCTGGTATCACCCTGTACTCTAGGTTCTGGTGTTACGCTGCATCATCGCATGGAGGCCGATTTTACCGTGGCTTCTGCTACAGCATCCGATGATTATGTCGATGTGTTGGAATGGCAGGGAGTTGAATTTGAACCCAATACGTATTATAGTCTTTCATTTTGGGCTAAGGGGCAGGGACAGGCAAGAGCCTTCTTATACCCAGAAGCATGCGCAAATAGCACTAACTCGCAGGGCTTTGAAAGCGAAAATAGCGACGGTCACAGCCAATTTCAACTAGCCAACGAATGGCAATGGTATTGGGTGGTATTTAAAACCAGTACCACAATCGAGGGGCTGAAAAGGCTTTTACCATTCCGACTCATGCCAGGGGCTAATGGTATGGTGTTTGGTGTGTGCCTAGTGCAGGGTGCCATGCCCGTACACTGGCTGCCCTACAACTATAACCCACAGCGTAATTGGTTTACTCCTACTATGGCAGCAGATGCTAGCCTGGGGAAGTTATAGATAGCGAGGTTGTTGAAGATTCGCAGATGGGGACCGTGATGCAATTAACATCTGATCTTGGCCGAAATTTCCAACTCGTGTTTGATGCGCCAGATTATCAGCAACTCAATAATCAATCCGTCACCATGTTTGTTGTTATCAGGCAAATATCACCTAATCCCTTGTGCACTTCGGCGGTTGGAATAATGACGACGAATATAAAGGTTCGTTTGCTTTCTTAAATAATAAGGCGCACTGCATAGATTTAGGTAATGGCTGGAAAAAATATTACACTTCTTTCTATAACGTTAATAACCGTCTGTGGAATGGTGTCTCGGCCTTGGGGCTCAACTCACTCAAAGGAACCGTGCAGATACATTCTGCTGGATTAGTGTTGGGTGAACAATGTCCCGAATGGCACACTGTGCCACTTCGGAGTGCAATGAAGCGCGCAGGCCTAGATATCGATACCGAACGCATTGAACTGAATGGGAGGACGATGTTCAAAAACGACAACGCTACTGTACCACTGTTTGCCGAAAACGGAAAGCTGAATCCGCAGCTCTCAACAGCGCAGTATCTAATGAATGTGTTGCGAAGTATGGAAACAATGATAGATGGCGGATTGGTGATTGCGGGTCTGATGGCGGCTAAAGACGGTAATCAGGTGACGGCCTACCTTAACGGCCTGCGGCAAAAGATGCACGCCCTGGCCGCAGGCGTAAGGAATTTCGGAACGAACGAAGAAACTGCCCTGTCGTACATCAACTTCGATGGCAGCGCCAAATTTGGTAACCTTGGCATCGCTGCCGATGGTAGCGTAAACATTATCGACCACGAGGGTAAACCGCGCATCAATATAACACCCGAAGTGTTGCCTACAGATAGCGAACTGTTTAAAAACGCAGATGTCGAAAGAAAAATAACGTTGGGCGGTTCCACTGTAAATGTTGATCCTGTTAGTAATCCGCATGCTTACACAGACAGTTTTGAGGTAATGAACAATAATAGCTTTGTGCATTATGCCATTCCTGTACGGATTGATGGATATAGCACCAAAGAATTGGCGAAGAAAACACAAGAAACTTGGTCGAAGGGCCTTGGCTGGTCGGTGGCTTTTGTTAATGCCGATAATGGAAATGTTATATCTCTTGAAACACGTGAGGGTAATTCATTTATTACAGCACGAACAGAGATATATGGCGGAATTGTTAAATACAGAAGGGACGACGGATTATTTTATACGTGGAACGACACCGCTGTGTCGGGAAAAACCATACTCTCTAAGGTAGATGGAAAATACGGATAAGTGTCAGTCCTGGCGTAAATGTAAATACTGGAGCTGTGGTGTTCAAAGGAACAAAAATCACGATTAATTATGTCTCTGGCATGCAGTCTCTTAACCTTGCCCACAATGGCTTTGCGTCCATACAAAGTGGTAAGCAGGCTGTTTACGTGCGCGATGGCAAACTACATGCGTTCGGCAGTATGAACATACCAGGGATATTGCTAGCGGGGACGATTAATAGGAATGGAGGGATCAGCAACGCGTGGGGTGAATTTGTTCAGGGGGCAAGTCTACAATATGTACAATCTGATGGCAGGCGTGTGGCAAGGGTCGTATTTAAGGATGAACTGCCATGTGGTGCCAACTATGTGGCCATAGCCAACGTAAACGGCGACAGCACGGGCTGCACGGCCGTGGTGTGGAGAAAGACGGCTAAATATTGTGATTTTAGGGTAGTGGAAATAAACGGGGGAGAACCTACACATGTGGGCTTAGATGTGGTTATAATAGGGCGAAATCATGCATAAAAAAGCCCCACCTCGTTGCGGTGGGGCTTTTCGTTCAATTCTTTTTCTCGGCTTTTAGCTTGCGCCATTGTGCGCCTGTGATGGGGATAAATGTGTAAGCCGTTTGCAATATCTTATAGCATTGCTCGTAGTCGCCCTTGGCAAAGGCTGCACGCACCAGTGGCTCGGCTTTTTCTAATTGGGCGTTAGGCACGTAGGCAACTGTATCTTGTTCTGATACGCGCTGTATTGACCCACTATAATCTTTTTCATATCCGCAGAATGTGGTGTCACCCTTCTCAATGTGTAAGTTTCTAATGAAAACCACATCGCGCAACGTAAGGAAAAAACCCTCGAGCAGAGGCGTGTCATCTTGCGTGGTGGTGTAAACCACATCTTTCATCAACAGCTTTAATGCAGGGTTCACGGTGTCGCGCATCTCAGCGGTAAAGCTCTTGTCGCCGAACGGAGTTCCGTCGGGTGCAGTGCCCCGCATTGCCCATGTCTGCTGCACTACTTGTTTGCCCGTAAGCATGTCGCCATATATGTATGCGCGTGTGCCCTGGGCAGCGCGGATGGGAAAGGGGCGCAGACCGTCGTAAACTTGTTTTTGGGGTTGTTCGGGGCTGTTCTTATGGCAGGCCACGAACAATGCGGTAGAAACCGCGAATAAAAGTAATAATGTCTTTTTCATGTGCGTAATAATTAAACGTGGCAAATGTAAACAAAAAAGCTGAACATACCAAAAGAAAAAACATAATTGTAGGATTGTAGGAGTGTAGGACACGAAAATATAAAATCCATAGGCCAAATTATAAAGCATACCTATTTTTCCCATTATATAAGGGTTTAAGATGTACAGTTGAAAATTGCTAGAAGGGAAGAGAAACGTTAAATTAATAAAGTAGTGTAAAAAACACACTAAAAATTTGCGTAGTGTAAAAATTTACACTACCTTTGTACTGTCAATAAACAAAGAACAGGGACTAAAAAACAAATAAGAGATGGGACGAAATATGACAGTAACGGAACGCACAACGATGAAGAGCCAACTGAACGACATCCTTGTTGCGATATCCTGGGGAGTTCTGGCGCGCGATTATTTCACGAAATCCGCTTCGTGGTTCTATAACAAGTTCAACGGAATTGATGGGAACGGAAAACCAACGGACTTCAACGCCGAGGAGCGGGCGCAACTTAAAGGTGCGCTTTGCGATCTTGCCGATCGCATACGCAAGGCTGCCGACTCAATAGAAATTTAGGCTTGGGACGTTCTTTGCCCATTTGACAAAAGTCGCTCGCTAGCCTACGGGCGCATCCTGCCCCTCACCCCCTATAAAGGTGAGGGGCTTAACATTTTATCGGCAAAAGCAAAGGATGGCTGGTAAAAAAACAAGATGGCAAACATTTTCCCGCCCTTTTCTTTGTCAATTCAAAAACATTGACTAACTTTGCCGATGCTTAACGATGGTAGTTGTATCTACTCCGCAGGGCGACGGTTTTCGCTCAGCCATTCGGCCGGGCTTTTTTATTGTCCCAAGGACAAGCCTATATGACGGCTGCCTTCCCGTGATTTTGCACTCTTCGGAGTTACAGCACTATCGTTAAGCAACGGGGGGAGCAGCCGTCACCCGTATCAAGGCGGTTGCAGCTTAACGATAGTGCTATATGCAGCAATCCATCACAATCCGCCTGGTTCGGCGGTCGTTTTCCATCAAGGCATGGCTGAACGAGAAGAGCCAAATTATCAAACACTGGTGGCTGGCAGACAGCCCAACTTTTACCACCCTTTGCGGTGAACGGTTTACACGAAAAGAAGTAGTTTTAATGCACGTTTATGCTATGGCCGTTTTAGTGGCATGTATCGTGGCCAGCTGGCTAGAAGGAGGTGAACTATGAAAAAAGACGCAACATTGAGCATGCGCTTCGACACGCGCGAAGACGTGGCACTGGTAGACGTGTGGGCAGCCCACTTTCTGCATCCGCTCTCGGGAAACTTCAACCGCTACATCAAGTACGAAAAGGTGGCGGAGAACATGCACTTCTACATGGGCCACTACGGCAAAACGGATGGCATAGCCAACATCGATGCGGCACTCTACCGCTTTGCACAGCAATGCGAGTACATCGCCGACTTCAACCCCATAGACAAAGGAGGCCGCAAGCCCTGCACCCACTGGAACCGCGGCCCGATAGAGGGGAAGAACGAAGAGTGGTACATCTATGTTAAGACCGACCCCGAGGTGTTTCCCCTCGTGGCCAACCAACTGCAAAGCAAGGCCAGATACGCACATGTGGCTAGCAAGGATGCCGACGAAAGCCCCAGGTATTGGTATCGCGACGAAATTGCCCTGCTGCAAGTGTTCGCCGCTCATTTCCTACACCCACTCGCCGGCCACCTGGACCGCCGCATACCCATGAGCCAGGTGATGGCCGAGCTGCACGCCTATTGTGGCGAATATAAGAGCCTGGTGAACCCGCTATATGTGCTGCAAGCACTCTACGACTACGCCCACCAGTGCGAATACGTGGCCGACTTCAATCCCCTCGAAATGTGCCGCCACATGCCCACCACGCGCCGCGCATTCGGCATCATCGAGGATAAGGAAGGGGAGTGGTACCTGTACGTCAAGACCGACCTCGTGGTGTTCCCCCTCGTGGCCGAACAACTCGCAACAAAGAAATGGAGGTACTAGCCATGAACATGCAATCCAACCAAAGCGTGGCCTTCGAGCTGGGCAACCGCGCCGTTACGCTCACCGCCGACACACTCGGCCACCTCGAAGACCTGAAACGCGCATCCCACTTCTACCTGCGCGGGCTCGATGGCATCATGCGTGCGCTCATCCAGTTGGGACGCGGCCCCGCAGAGACGCTCACGCCCGAACGGAGCCTGGAACTGCTCGACATCGCCAGCGAAATAAAAGAACACATCCTGGCCGTTGCCGCCATCGACATGTATGCCGACGACAAGCGCGTGCTACCCGACATGCCAGCGGGCGACGAAGATTAGCTCTCCGCCTTCGCAGAAATTCAACCAAGCACCAAACTGACAGAAATCATGAAACAAGAGAATAAAGAAACAACCGCCGTCGACGTGCAGCCCTATATTGATGCGCTGATGCACACCTTCAGCCCCGCTGCCACGCCCGAAGAAACCACCCACTTCTTCACCACCGCCGAGGTGATGGCCGGCATGCAGCAGATAAACCCCTCGCTTGCCGTGTCGGCCGAGCAGGTGGCACACGCCCTCGCCCGCGCGGGATTCCGCCTCTGCAACCGCCCCGGCTCGCAAGGCATCTCGTTCCGCTGGATGTTCAGGGAGAAAGCCCCACGTGGGCAGGACGTTCGCACCAAGTAAGTTACACATGATTTTTTTTTTAGCATTTCTAAAATCAAGGCCGTCCGTTGCGAAACGCGCGGCCTTTTTGCTAGTCCCCTCTGCCTCACAACACGCCCCGGTAGCCCAGTATGCACTTGTTGGCCTCCTTGATGTCTTTGGGCGTATAGATGTCTGTAATGAGGATGGAAGAGTGGCGCGCTTGGTCGCGCACGGTCAGTATGTCGGTGTTGGCACGCAGCATGTTGGTTATGCCCGTATCCTTGAGCGAATAGAACTTATACCGCGCGCTCATGTTCAACGCCTTGCGCACACGCCTGTCCCAATAGTCGCGGAACGACTTCTCGCTGTGGTATGTCTCGCTGGGCATGAAACCCTCACCGAAGAGGTAATAATGGCTGGGATTGTTGAAAACGCCCAGTTCTAGCATCAGCTTAAGCACGTGGTCGGGCAGCGTGATTACAGCATCGTTGCGGTTCTTGGTATTGCTGCCGTGTAGGTGTAGTGTCTTTCTCTTCACCGAAAAATCGCCCACTTTAAGATAGCTCATTTCTTTAGGTCTTACAAACAGGTAATGCAACATGTAACAGGCAAGCAAATAGTGGCGGTTGTGTTGTTCAAGCCATTCGTGGAGTTCTCTGAGTAAGCCGTCGGGTATTACATCTCTGCTTTTGCGAAGATTTCTGCGTTGCACCAGCGAATAGCTGGCAGTAGGGTCGTTGCTGATATACCCTCGTTCGAGCATGTATTTACAAAAAGTTTTTAGCCACGCCAAGTAATTGTTACGTGTTTGTAGTGTGTTGTTACGGTCAATGAAAACATAGTCGAGAAACTGCCCTACGATGGAATGATTAAACTGGTATGAATAGAAAAGATTGATATGTTTCTTTTCTTTCCATTCACGCAGTATATTCAGGCAACTACTGTATGTGGCTACTGATTCTTCACGCATGTTATTCTCGCGGTATAATTTGAAGAGATATTCCTTGTATTTCTCACACACCACGTTAAATTCGGTGTACTCTAGTGGTTGTTCGCTTTCTATCCAAGGATTCCAACCATTCACAAGTTTCTCTGTTATTCGTTTCACTAGATCTTCACCATATTGTCGCTGCTGTCGCTTCCCATGGATATGTCCCAGCATGATCTTCTTCATGCACAACTTGCCCTTTTCCGGATTGAATGCGGAGAACGCGACGTAACACTCCGAGGCTTGGTGAAACTTCGGCAACTTCCATCCGACAATCTCATGGATTGCCGATCGTTTTTTCTGAGAAAGCAAATTTTTTTTTGGCATCTCTAAATTTCTTTGAAATGCCCTACGTTAAACATGACATTGTTACAAAAGGTATTCACCGACTTTTCGCCGAGTAAAAAACCTCCGACACGAAGAAAGGTTGATAATCAACCCCTTTCACTCTTTTCTGTCGGGATTACTGGACTCGAACCAGCGACCTCGCGCCCCCCAGACGTGTGCGCTACCAACTGCGCTAAATCCCGAATATTGCTTTTAAAGCGAGTGCAAAGGTAGACAATATTTTGATAATAGCAAAATTTTATCGCCCTTTTTTTGAAAATATCGCTAAAATAATGCGTTTTAAAGGGGCGTTTGATGGGCTTATACACATTTATATGGGCTTCTAGGTCTTGGGTGGAATGATTCTTAGCACCTTGTCTTAACCTGTGATCAGGGTTTCACAAGCTTGTTTCCTACTGATGGGGTGGGCGTTTATGGGTTGTTGTCGTTCTTCTGTTGTGTTGGCGTAGAGAGTCAATGCACTTAATAAGCAATCTTAGCTTGACTATCGAGCATCGCATTATCTATAAAATTTCCAATTATTATGGCAGATTTTGCGCCATTCCATCTTCTTTTTCGTAACTTTGTCTGCTTATTGTTAGCTATTCACACAAAAAGAGAATTAAAGATGTATTTGGAACTGATAGACCAACCAGCTCAATTAAGACAATTACAGGAAAATCAATTACAGGAAGTGGCCAATGAAGTGAGAGAGGCTGTGCTTTTTAGGGTGAGTCATCACGGCGGACATGTGGGGCCAAACCTCGGCGCAACCGAAGCAACAGTGGCCATGCATTATGTTTTTAATACGCCCGAAGACAAAATTGTTTTCGATGTTTCGCACCAAAGTTATCCGCATAAGGTGCTCACGGGCCGACTAAAGGGTTTTACCAACTTGGACGACATGAACTCGGTGTCGGGTTATAGTTCACCTCTTGAGTCGCCTGTGTATGATAATTTCGAGATAGGGCATACCTCTACTAGTATCGCTCTTTGCACAGGACTGCAAAAGGCGCGCGACATACTGGGACAAACACACAACATTGTGGCCTTTATTGGTGATGGAAGTCTTGGCGGTGGTGAAGCTTTCGAGGGCCTTAACACCGCTGCTGCAATTGGCACGAACATCATTGTTGTGGTTAACGATAATGAAATGAGCATTGCCGAAAACCACGGCGGACTGTATCAACACCTGGCTCTATTGCGCCAAACACAGGGCCAAAGCGAACAGAATTTCTTTAAAGCTCTGGGTTTCGACTATCATTATTTGGAGCAAGGCAATGATGTTATGGCACTTGTTGAAATGTTTCGTAAGGTGAAAGATACGCCTCGCCCCACCGTGGTGCATATACACACCGAGAAAGGGCATGGCTATGCGCCTGCTACAGCTAATAAAGAACCGTGGCATTACAGCGCTCCGTTCGACCTAGAGACTGGCCAACTGCTGAACACAGGTGGCGGTGAGTATGCGCCTTACATGCTGGGGCGTGTTATTATGGAAGAGATGAAAACCGATCCAAAACTTGTTGCTATCTCGGCTGGCGTGCCTATGGCCTTGGGGTTCGGACCAAACGAACGCCAGGTAATGGGACTAAGGCACATTGATGTGGCATTGCCGAAGAAGAAGCCGTGGCTTTGGCCTCGGGAATGGCTAAAGGGGGCACTCGCCCCGTGTTTAGTACGTTTGCTACATTTTTGCAACGCACCTACGACCAGCTGGCGCAAGACCTCTGTGTAAATGGCAATCCGGCTGTTATCAATGTGCTAGGCTCCACCATTTACGGCATGAACGACTTCACGCATATTTGCTTTTTCGATATTCCCATGTTCAGTCATATCCCCAATTTGGTGTATCTGGCACCCACCAACTTCGAAGAACTGGTGGCTATGGAACGCTGGGCCATTCGTCAAGAGCAATGGCCAGTGGCTATTCGTGTGCCTGGTGGTCCTGTGCAACATGCTTCTGAACCTTGTGACGACGATTATTCGCAGCTCAATACCTTTAAAATGGTGCGTCCTGGTGCAGATGTTGCCATTATCGGAGTTGGTAATTTCTTGAAAAAAGCCGAAGAGGTGGCCACTCTCTTGGCGCAAAAGGGTATCAAACCTTCTGTTATTAACCCGCGCTTTGTGTCGGGGGTTGACACGCAAATGCTTAACGAACTGATGGCCGACCATTCGTTGGTGGTAACCTTAGAGGATGGTTCGCTTGATGGAGGATTTGGCGAACGCATAGCCAGATATTATGGAACAACTGAGATGCGCGTGATGTGTAGAGGCGTTGAGAAGGCTCTTTACGATAGGTATGATGTGGAGCAGCTGCTCACCGATAACCGTTTACAAAACCAACAGATTGCAGACGATATTGTAAAAGCTTTGATTGGTTAGACCGTTAACCTGCTTTTTTAATCCCCTTGCCTTGTGCAGGGGGATTATTTTGCCTATAACATAAAATAGTTGTACTATATTTATGTAGTGAATGCTTTCTACAATCATACATTTGGCTAATTAGGCAAGGCCAATGGCATATTGTATATAGGTGTTATATATAAAGGTGTGGTATAACCTTCATGTCGTTTGGTTTGTTGTAGGCACACCAAATGGGGTGTTGGCTAATCCTGAAATTGTTAAACTTTGTATTTCTGCATAAGCACAACTGTGTTTTAGTGTACGCAACAGCATAAAATAAATGTAGGGATGCACGTTGCTGTGCATCCCTACATTTGTTTATTGTTTGGCCCATTTGTGCCAAGCCTTATTCCTTATTCAGACGTTTACGTTCGTTATGGTCGAGTGTCATCTTACGGATGCGCATGTTTTTAGGCGTAACCTCCACAAATTCGTCGCCCTTGATGTACTCCAATGCCTCTTCCAACGACATGATAACCTTTGGGATAACACGTGCTTTGTCGTCGCTACCGCTGGCGCGCACGTTGGTAAGCTGCTTAGATTTGGTTACGTTGATAACCAAATCGTTGTCGTGAACATGCTCGCCCACAATCTGTCCGTAGTAAACTTCTTCTCCTGGGTCGATAAAGAACTTGCCGCGGTCTTGTAATTTGTCGATAGAGTAGGCGAAAGCGGTACCCGTTTCCATAGCAATCATTGAGCCGTTGGTGCGCCTTGTAATCTCACCCTTAAAGGGTTGGTACTCTTTAAAGCGGTGGGCCATGATGGCTTCGCCCTGACTGGCGGTGAGAACGTTGGTGCGAAGGCCGATGATACCACGCGAAGGCACGTCGAACTCGATGTTCACACGTTCGCCTTGCGTTTCCATCGAAGTCATTTCTCCCTTTCTGCGTGTCACCATGTCAATCATTTTGCTGGCCGACTCTTCGGGAACGTTGATGGTTAGTTCTTCAATAGGTTCGCAACGCTGTCCGTCTATCTCCTTATAGATAACCTGTGGCTGCCCCACTTGTAGCTCGTAGCCCTCGCGACGCATGGTTTCGATGAGTACCGAGAGGTGAAGCACCCCGCGCCCGCTAACAATCCAACGGTCGGTATAGTCTTCAAAGGGGCGCACGCGCAAGGCGAGATTCTTCTCCAACTCCTTTTCTAGTCGGTCGTTGATGTGGCGAGAGGTAACGAATTTGCCTTCCTTGCCGAAGAAAGGGCTGTCGTTGATGGTGAAGAGCATGCTCATTGTGGGCTCGTCGATGGCGATTGGTGGCAGTGGTTCAGGATTTTCAAAGTCGCAAATGGTGTCGCCAATCTCGAAACGCTCGAGTCCGATAACGGCACAGATGTCTCCGCTGTCCACGTGGTCGGTCTTAACATGGCCCATTCCCACGAAAGTGTGTAGTTCCTTGATGCGTGTGCGTTCTTTTTCGCCATTGCGATGCACCACGGTAACGTTCATTCCATCGGTGAATGTGCCGCGATGCACGCGCCCCACGGCGATGCGTCCCGTGTAGCTGCTATAATCTAGCGAGGTGATGAGCATCTGCGGCGTGCCCTCAATTTGTCTTGGGGCTGGTATTTTCTCAACAATCTCGTCGAGCAAATAGTCGATATTGTCGCTTGGAGTCTTCCAATCGGCAGCCATCCATCCGTTTTTAGCCGAGCCATACACCACGGGGAAGTCTAGTTGGTCTTCGGTTGCGTTGAGCGAGAACATCAAGTCGAACACCATTTCGTACACCTCCTCGGGTCGACAGTTAGGCTTGTCCACCTTGTTTACCACCACGATGGGTTTCAATCCCAGCTGTAAGGCCTTCTGCAACACGAAACGCGTCTGCGGCATAGGGCCTTCAAAGGCATCGACGAGCAGAATGCAACCGTCGGCCATGTTGAGAACACGCTCCACTTCTCCACCGAAGTCTGAGTGTCCCGGGGTGTCAATGATGTTAATTTTTACGCCTTTCCACGTAATCGATACGTTCTTCGAAAGGATGGTAATGCCCCTTTCGCGTTCCAAATCGTTAGCGTCCAGCACCTGTCCGCTATTATCCTGCCCTTCGCGAAAGAGTTTTCCAGCAAGCATCATCTTGTCTACCAGCGTGGTTTTTCCATGGTCCACGTGGGCGATGATGGCTATATTTCTAATGTCTTGCATTGTTTTTACTTAAATGAAATCGACTGCAAAGTTACTCATAATTATTGGCAAATGCCCTCGAATGTGCGTTAAATCTGCCGTTTTGTCGCAGATGGGGTGGGAGATGGGCATGGTGTGGACACTTATTTGGAGCGAACGATGCCGCTAATTCATAGTCGCCCTTTCTCAGAAGCACCTGCGCCAGTGCCGCGATACTTGCTCTTAACGGGCTTAAAGTCGTAGCGAATGGTGAGATAGGCCTGTCGGCTGTCTGGCGATAGCCACTTATCGCTGGCCACGCCGTTGTTATTCATGGTCCATCTTTCGCGTTTGGTGTGCAAAATGTCTTGCATGCCAAGGGTAAACGACAGGCCGCAGGGCAGCTGTTTGGTTAGTGCGGCAGATGCAGTAAAGTCAGTACGATAGTACAAAAACTCGTCGTTACCGGCGCTGTTGCCAGCTAGGTTGAGCGTGAACGATAGCGAATGCGGAAACGAAAACAAGTTTTTAAAGGCGTAAACAAGGAAGGGCGCGTTGTAGGATTGGCCGTTGTGAGTGAGCTGTTGCAGGTTTGCTTTGGCCGAAAACGTGGGTTTCCAAATGCCGAAAGTAGGGGTGTAGGCAAGCATAAACTTTGTGGATTGGTAGGCGGCATTGGCGAATGAACTTATCGAAACGGGCACATCGTCTAAAAGGCGGTGGCAAAACATCACCGCATTAGAATGATGTATGTAGTTGACACTTGCCACGAGGTCGGCATATCTGAGAAGAAGTCCGAAGTCATATTGATGATCTGAGAGCAAGGCGGGGTTTCCTCCCTCGTACTGATAGCGGTTGTTGTAGGCCATGCTACCGCGCATTTGCTGGTAAGAGGGGCGCGAAATGGTGGGTCGGAACGAAAGGGTGGCACCGAATTTCCCTAGTGTATAGTTGAGCGAAAGCGTTGGCGTCAGGCTGTTGTGCCACTTACTCTGCTCGGTTTGCTTTGTGCCATTGAGACGATAGTCGAACGAAACGCCCTCGTATCTTATCCCCGCGTTCAGACTAACATGTTTCCACGCTCGGCCATATTCGGCAAAAAGGGCCACGGCATGTTGCTGTGCTTGGTTGTTCGAGGGGCGTAGATGGGTTATGCTGGCATCGGTATGCGGTACGAAGTGTTGCTTATTGTCGGTGTAGGTGTACTCTTCGCCAAAGGTGAACTTGCCAATGGCGGACCCTTTTGTAAGAGTTAGCTTTTCGGCCACCATAGCAGACCTTTTGTTTGTGTGGCTGCTTACGCGCGTGGTAGTGGCACCCTCGGTTTCGGTTGTGCTCAAATCGGTAGCTAGGCTTAGGCGTGTAAAGGTGATGTCGCCTTCTAATTGCCATTTGTTTTTAAAGTTTTTCAGTATGTAGGCGTCGGTGTTGTGCATGCCCCCACTGCTGTTATGCAGGTAGCGACTGCTGGTGTGGTATTCTTTTCCTAGTTCAAAATAGCTGTGAGATGCCGTTTGATCGAATGGCGTTTTTATCGTTCGCGAGTAGGTATAGCGAATGCCCGTGTACAAGCTGTTGTTTGGCGAAACGTAATTCACGCCCAATGAGGGAACGGCATGTTGCCTTTGCCAAGTTTGGTTGCCGTCCATTTGGGTGCGGTAGCTTTTAGAATTGTGGGTAAAGGTTAAGTTGTTGGATTGTTCTTCCCACGATTTTCTATCCGTATAATACATCGTTGCGAAGATGTCGAGCCCGCCTTTACGATAGTTTAGCGAAAGATATTCGTCGTGAGAAAAGCTCTTGTTTACACGTGCCGATGCTTGCACCATGCCCGAAAGACCGTTGCCCTGCGTGCGTATGGTGGTGATGCGCACCACCGAAGTTACGTTCGAGGGGTATTTGCTGCCTGGGTTCAGTATCACTTGCACCTGTTTCACTTGGCTTGCCTTTATCTCGGCCAGTTCTTTTTGGTGCGAAAGGCGTCGGCCGTTCACGTAAATCAGTGGCGCGCCTCTGCCTAACACCTGCACGGCATCGGCCTGCACGTTGAGAAAAGGCAGCTGATTGAGCACGTCGGCCAGTGTTCCTAGTTTGGCCAAAGCACTGCCTTGCACCGTGGCAACAAGTCCTTCGGCGTTCATTTGGTAAATGCTGGCATTGCCTTTCACCACCACTTCGCCCAGCATCTTGCTGTCTTCGGCAAGTACGATGGTGCCCATGTTGGTGGTGTCGCATTGTTGAAGGTGCGTGATATACCCGATGCACGACACTTTGAGCAGTGCTTTCGTTACATCGCTTGCGATAACGAACACGCCACTGGCATCGCTTGTTGCTCCTGCGAGGAATGAAGAGTCGGCCTGCGACAACAACAATACGTTGGCAAAGGCCACTGGTTGGCCTGCATTGTTGGTGAGTTTGCCCGTTATGCCTTGTGCCCAAGCGGTGGGCGAGAATGGGCCGAACGCCGCTAACATCATGAAAAACAAATATCTTAACATAAGCCTTGCGTTGAGTGTTGATAGAAGTGTGGGGTTGCCACTACTGCTTAACGCCTAAATTTTATTGCCTAAGACGTTTAGCTGCAAAGTTAACAATTTTCGTTCAATATGACAAATTAAGAAAACTTAATTATATTACCCCGCGTTAAATCTATATGGGTGAGAGGTGCTACCTTCTGTTTTTGAGTGCTACAATGAAGTGCTGCACATCGTTATTTGTAGGTGTTGCGTTGCGTTTTGCGCATTACAAACTCCTGATGGCTGTGTTTTTTAGAGTGAAAGAATATGCTCTTTTTCTCCATTTCCAACCTTTTTTCGCTTAAAAAGCATTACTTTTGCAGCCGACTTACAAAGTGTGAGTTAAGGGGTGCTCGATATTTCGGGCTGAGATGAAACCCTCTGACCTGAACCAGATAATGCTGGCGTAGGAATTACAAGAAGGAGATATACCCCTTTTGCGTGTTTCATTCAAAAGGAAAATGAAAAAAACAATGACCTTGATTGCAGCACTCACAGGTGTTGCAATGGCTAATGCAGCCAATCCCAAACATGAAGTGCTCGATACGCTTCGCAGTTACCAATTGCAAGATGTGCAGGTGGTGGCCACGCGTGCATCTAAGAAAACGCCAATGGCCTTTACCAACATTACACAAGAGCAAATTAAGCGTCTTAATACTGGGCGCGACATCCCTTTCTTGCTCACAACTATGCCCTCTGTGGTTACCACTAGCGATGCTGGAAACGGCATGGGATACACTGGATTGCGCATTCGTGGCACCGATGCTAGCCGTATTAACGTTACCGCCAACGGCATTCCTCTGAACGATTCCGAAAGTAGCCAACTATATTGGGTAAACATGGGCGACCTTGCATCGAGCTTGGAAGCATTCAGGTGCAACGCGGTGTGGGCACTTCTACCAATGGTGCGGGCGCATTTGGCGCAACGGTGAACATGCAAACCGAAAATATTGGGTTGCAACCTTGGGCTGCTTTCGACCTCGCAGGTGGCTCTTATCTCTCGCATAAAGAGACGGTACGTTTCAGTACAGGACTGATGGGCGGACATTGGGGCATCCAAGGCCGACTGTCTAACATCGGTTCGAAAGGATATGTCGACCGCGCTTCGGCTAAACTCAATTCTTATTTCTTGCAAGCTGGATATTTTGGCGAGAACACGGTGGTTAAATTCATCACCTTTAACGGTGTGGAACAAACTTACCATGCATGGGATTTTGCGTCGAAATACGACCAAGAACAGTACGGACGCACCTATAACCCTAGTGGAAAAATGGAGAAAGATGCTGCTGGTAACCCACAATTCTATAAAAATCAAAACGACAATTATCATCAACAGCATTATCAATTGTTGTGGAATCAATTGCTTGGCGCTGATTGGAACTTGAACCTCGCCTTGCATTACACCAAGGGCGACGGTTATTACGAACAGTATAAAAAAAATCAAAAGTTGGCACTCTATGGCCTAGATGCAGCCGCCACCAAGGCAAAAAGTTCGCTTGTGCGAGAAAAATGGCTGGATAGCTACTTCTATGGTGCTGTTGCTTCGCTCAATTATGACAATAAACGCAACTTCTCGGCTACGCTGGGCGAAGGCTGGAACAAGTATAGCAACGACCATTTTGGGCGTGTTACGTGGGTGAAAAAGCCTGTAGACGACTTTATGCCTAACCACGAGTACTACAACAACAATACGAAGAAAACGGATTATAACGCATATCTCAAAGCTACTTACGAATTTGTGAAAGGTCTTAGCGCCTTTGCCGACCTGCAATATCGCTATGTAAACGTGCGCATGGTGGGTCCGGCAGATGCCACAAGGGCAAAGCGCAGTTTCAGTTATGATGTAAACGAAACGTTCAATTTCTTTAATCCTAAGTTCGGACTTAACTACGAGCTCTCGCCCTTGCATCGTTTGTATGCCAGTTATGCCATCGCCCACCGCGAACCTGTGCGCGATAACTACGAACATAACATGGATGCACAACTCGAAAAACCACGCGCCGAACGCCTAAACGACCTTGAAGTGGGCTACGAATTTACCGCGAAGAACTTCACGGCTGGGCTTAATCTCTACCACATGAACTATAAAGACCAGCTCGTTCCTACGGGCGAAATGAAACTGGATAAACCCATTACACGCAATTTCGATAAGAGTTATCGCATGGGTGTTGAGCTTTCGGCAGCGTGGATGCCTGTTGATTGGTTCCGTTGGGATGCCAACGCCACCTTCTCTAAGAACAGGGTGAAGGACGTAACCGTAGCGCTTACCGATGGCACGGTGTACACGATAGCTGGCGAAAGTCAGTTAGCTTTCTCGCCTAACACGATATTCAACAACGTGTTTACGTTCGATAAGGCAGGCTTCCGCGGTATGGTGATGAGCCATTTTGTGGGCGAACAGAACCTAACCAATACGGGCTTTAAGACGATGCAGACCAAAGACGCGGGCGGCAACATGGTGAACGACTTGATTTCGCTGAAACAATACTTCACCACCGACATCGACCTGTCGTACACTTTCTCGCTCAAAGCCTTGGCTTTAAAAGAAGCCACCATCGGCCTAACGCTCTATAACCTGTTCTCGTCTAAGTACGACAACAACGGTTGGGCTGCTCCCCAATATCGTTTGGATGGTTCTAAGCTTGTGGCACAGAACACTTGGGGCACACGCGACAGCGATGCAGCTGGCTTCGCTCCCTCTGCTCCCTTCCATTTTATGGCTAGGTTGGCGGTTACTTTCTAGTAGAGTAGTTGCTTTGAGGAGTTAAGGAGTTAAGTTGAGGTATGGAGTTAAGCCAGATGTATAGGTGGTGTTAGCCATTTTTCACCTTTTCACTCTTACACCTTTAAAAGGCGTTAGCCATTTCTTCACCTTTTCACCTTTTCACTCTTTCACTTTTAGAAGTTATGGAGTTAAGCTAAGCGCTTAGTTGCACATTGGTGAACATCCTTATATACTCATCGTTGCCATAATGCTAAGCAATGCTTTACCGCTTTAATGGGCAACTGTCCTCAACTACTTCGAACGAGCAAATTATCCAAAAGGCCCTTAAACCCCAGCTTCTCTTTATGGGGAGTTGGGGTCGAGGGGCTAATTAACAAGGCATTCATCTTCGATATTATAACAAAGTGGGTGTGTGCCAATATAATAACAACAAGGCAAATCACTCCCCTCTCCCCTTGGAGAGGGGCTGGGGGTGAGGCCGTTTTATAAACTTTCGCGTATGCTTTCTTTCCTTTCCCTTCATTGGCTCGACATCTTCACCACCATATTAGGTCTACTTTACATTTGGTTAGAATATCGTGCGAGCATCGCCTTATGGGTTGTGGGTATCGTAATGCCCGCCCTTGACGTGTGGCTTTATTGGCAACACGGACTATATGGCGATGCGGGCATGGCCGTTTACTACACGTTGGCCGCCATTTATGGTTACGCCGTATGGAAGTTTGGGCGCAAACGCGGACAGACGGCAGGCCAACAGATGCCCATTACGCACATGCCACGCCGGTTGTTTGTGCCTACCGTGGTGTTCTTTGTTGTGGCTTGGGGTGCCACCTATTATGTGCTGATAACCTTTACCGACAGCAATGTGCCCGCGCTAGATGCCTTTACCAACGCCCTAAGCTTTGTTGGCCTTTGGGCTTTGGCGCGAAAATACGTTGAGCAATGGCAGTTTTGGATTGCCGTAGACCTGGTTTGCACCGGCCTATATATATATAAAGGTATTCCCTTTAAGGCCCTATTGTATGGCCTGTACGTGGTTATTGCCGTGGCAGGGTATAGAAAATGGAGAGGCGAGGCAGAGGTTAGGAGTTAAATACGTGGTGAAGTTAAGTGGTTGGGTCAAAGGCTTGCCAATTTTGTAAGAGGAAGTCGTCTTGACTCTTAATATTTCTACAAATTGAGAGAAACCTGTTTTCTTTGTGCTTTAAAATCAAAATGAACCCTCGTTCATGTGCAAAGTACCTGGACAAAGATACGATAAAACCTGAAATACGCCCCATTTGTCTGTTACAATACCTGGTTATGTTTCAGAAGGCAACCTGGCGGAAGTTGTTACATACATTCTCTATAAGTTGAAGACCACTTGTCGATAGCAGGTTACTTCTGCGTTTTCATGGTGCAGTATGTAAGTAGCATGCCCTGCAACCGCTCGCGCTGGCTGTCGCAAGCGTACATGTTTTCGGTGCCGATGGCCACTCGTGCGTGTTTACGATACATTTGTTTTGTCTAGTTTTTAGTCGTAAATTTAACATTGTGAGTACCCTTTTTGTCCACCAACCGCTCATCTTGTCGCAAAAAATCGATTCTCGCGAAAGTTGGTTTTGATGCAAAAGAGGAGTAGCCTATGAATGCCATGAAATGAATTTTTATTTAGAAAGACCGCCATTTGCACCAGGTTTTGGGCTATTTGCTGCTAAACACACTGCGTTTTGGTGCTAAATGCAGTGCGTTTTGGTGCAAAATACACTGCGTTTTGGTGCAAAACACAAGGCAAAATGGTGCTAAATGCAAGGCAAAATGGTGCTAAATGTAAGGCAGAAAGCATAACTATCCACACTAATTGTATAAACAAAACCTTTTAGGAACACAAAAAACATGACCGAAAAGGGCAAAATAGTGGTTAAAAAGTAGAAATTTAGGGGCTAAAAGCGTGTAATTGGGCTTAGAAAATTACGAGCTGGCAACCAAACTAGAGAGGCTAAATGGTACAAAATGCAGGTATTTTTCTTAAAACTGGACATGTCGGAAGGATTGGAAAGCTAGAAATAGGGGCTATTTGCCTACTTTATGGCCCCTATTTTCGCTAGAACGGAGTGAAATTTGGAGCGATATTGTAAAATAAAAAATAATAATTTAAGTTTTTAAGTTGGTGAGTTTTTAAGTTGGTGAGTTGGATGTTTTTTGATTTCTTGAGTTGAGGAGTTGGTGTTTTTTGGAGTTGGTGAGTTTT
>NZ_BAIZ01000044.1 GCF_000613445.1 Hoylesella shahii DSM 15611 = JCM 12083 | reverse complement strand
AACTACTATTGTAATTTCTTTTAGCAGTATGATAGACGTATTCCCATTTCTTTTTTTCGAAATAGTATGTAATAGTCAAAGACTCTCGTATACTTCCATCTATCGTCATGTAAGTTTTGCCTCCCAAATATATATCACTTTCCCAAATTATCCTATTGTTCTTTATTAAATTGCGCTTTTGAAAATAACAAGGTACTCCGTCCTTTTTTTGCGGATTAACCCAAGTCCCCCCCTCAGATGTATAGGAGGGGGAGTATTTCCAAGAAGAATCTAATAGAGGTAACTTTATAATACTCCTTTGGTTGTTAAAATTTATGCCATATCTATTCTTTTTATCTGCACAGCTAAATATTATTAATATGACACATAAAGAGCAAATCATACATTTTAGTCTTTTATCCTTACTATTTCTGTCCATTTCCAAATCTCTTTAATGTTACCACCTAGTCTTATACCTTCTCCTCTCATTTTGTTGGGTATAATGGCATCATGTTGTCCATCATGATTATTATCTTTTCGCAATCGGGTGCCAGACTCCCATCCTGTCGTATTTGTAACAGTAAAATTCAAATTATAACTTCCATCTTTATTTTTACTAATATTTACATTTGTATTATAACTTCCTAAAAAAGAAGTTACAACATTACCATCCTGTATCCCTTCATAAAATTCTTTTTGACCATAAACCCAAGTATCTTGAATACTTTTCAACGATCCTTTAGAAATATTTTGTATAGCCTTATTTCTTGCCCTAAGAACACCTTCTTGATGCTTTAAATCATTAGTCGTCTTAGCATTTTGTCCAAAAACAATAACATCATTTTTATAATCTCCTAATTCGTATAACCAAATATGAGTTAAGTCTCCCCAGCCCATTGTATTAGGTTCATGTCTGTCATAGAGGCGACAACCATAGAGGCAGAAGATACAAATTTATTAACAACAACTTTAACAACAGGGTGTTCATCCATCATCTTTTCTATTTTTAAATATAAAGAGTGAGCCCTTTCTGCAGCATTAGTGATAGTTGATGCAATTCCTTTTCTTATCCGATCTTTGGGTTTTTCTCCTTTGACATCAATATATTGGATGGGATTGTTATATGCATAGCAGTAAGTAGACAAACTTGGATATTTTTCTTCCAAAGGGTCCACACTCAGCCACAGACTCAGCTTCGGCTCATAATACCTCGCACCATAGTAGTACATACCTGTTTCCTCGTCAAACTCCTTGGCATTGAAGAGATAAGGCGTGTTCCAAGTGTTGTTGCGCTCCTCGATGAATACCTCGCCGAACGGCACGTACTCGATATGCTGAGCTACCTCGCCGTCAAGGTTGGTGATGTAGCTTGAGCTGCCCAAGTGGTCGGGGTGATAGTAGAACTGCATCTTCTCGTACTCTTCATTCGGCTTGAAGTTACCATCAATAGAAGCACGAGCCATCGCCCTTGCTTGAGCAGCCTCTGGCGTACCATCGTTACAACAGAACCCTTGACCGCTTACATAGTCGTTATTGTCCTTTCCAGAATAAGGTAGGTCAAACGTTTTGTAGTTGTCTTTGATGGATTGCAGTTGCTGTGCATACTTGTCCTTGTAATTGATGGTCAAGCCATCAGCTTCATTACCTGCATAAGGAATGCGTCTTGGGTCTGTCTCTTATGTTCACCGATATATGCTGCTTTTTTGATTTTACTTCAAATTCAATCATACTTTTAATTGTTTATAGTTGTCAATTATTTAACGTCATTCTTTCCTGTTTATTGCTCTCTCCGTTTAATACCCTTGTATGGAGCGTGACTATTCTCATTTGTCCACTATTCTGTTCCTTTGTTGATTTTGGTTACTGCTGATTCATTCAAGGTTATCAACAGAGAGTTTAGGCAAATATAAACTGTCAATATCATTTCTGACAAGCAATTTCCCTTTCTTATAATAAATTAGGCTTGCCCTTTTTAGATAGTTCATAATGGGATTGTGACTATATACATTTTTATAAATACAAAAACTATCCTGCCTACAGTATATTACAGTTCTTGCATGGTATAATGAATCAATAAAACTTGCATTAAAAAACTGTATATAAACAGTTTTATTCTTATATTTCAACAATTCGATATAGTTACCTTGTTCAGAATCTGGATATAAATTTTCATATAGGGGGCCAATTATAAATCCATTATTTATGTCTATTTTGTTTTCATGAAAAATCTTTTCTGTTTGCAGCATTAAATACGAATCATGGGCGAAATTATCTTTTTCAATATAACTTCTAACACTATCAAGAACTTCTTGTTTAAATATGTTCTTTAGTGGTGACCTATTACAGGACACCACTAAGAGTATACTTATTATAATCACGATCTTCTTCTTGTTCATCGTCATTTTTTATAACCTAGGTAATCTTCTGATGATACTTGACAAAGTTGTTTTTCCACTTAAAAGATTTTTCCTTGAAGCATCATAAGAATTCATATTAACAAACTTTCCACTTACACGCCCATTCTTATCAGTATACCCTCGGATACCATATATTTTACCATCGTAACTTATTGTAAAAACTGGCAGTGAATTGTTATTTTTTGAATAACCTAAGTCTCCATAACTATCTATTAAATATGTAGAAGGAGGAGCATCTCCCGATCTGTCTTGATGTGTGTGGACTTGTCCAATTACAGTAAAATGTTCCCTTCCTTTACTTAGGGTGCGATTATTAAGTTTATATCCACCTGCATCCATTTTGGTAGTGTTTCCATCATTCAAATAATCAGGTAAGACTAAGACTTCTTTATTTGAGAGAACAAATCCCCCAACTTCTCGCCCACCTTTTTCTCCTTTAGTACGATAATGTTTATCGGCTTGATTCCACATACGATTATAAGCCTGTGTTTCATTCTTGTATAAAATACTTCCATCATTCTATATGAAATGGTATTGTTTTTATTAGTAAATGACTTCCCTATATATTTTTGTCCTTTTTCTAAATCTTTGGTTGAATGTACTTTAGGGCTATATTGGTATGTTTTATCAACATCTTCATACCAATCTTTTCCATCAGGGTCAATAAATATAACAGGGTTGTTATTAACGAAACAGTAAGATGAAATATTTGAATACTTCTCTTCCATCGGATCGGTTGATATCCACAGACTCAATCTCGGCTCATAGTACCTCGCACCATAATAGTACATACCTGTTTCTTCGTCAAATTCTTTGGCATTGAAGAGGTAAGGGGTATTCCATGAGTTGTTGCGTTCCTCGATGAACACCTCACCGAAGGGCACATACTCGATGTGCTGAGCTACCTCTCCGTCAAGGTTAGTGATGTAACTACTGCTGCCCAAATGGTCAGGATGATAGTAGAACTGCATCTTCTCGTAGTCGTCATTCGGCTTGAAGTTGCCGTCGATAGCTTTGGTCCTTGCAGCCCTTGTGCCTGCCATCGCTCTTGCCTGTGCAGCCTCCGGAGTATTGTCGTCGCAGCAGAAGCCCTGCCCATTCACATAGTCGTCATTATCCTTACCATTATAAGGTTGGTCAAACGTCTTGTAATTGTCTTTGATGGATTGCAGTTGCTGATTGTACTTATCTTTGTAATTAATGGTGAGACCATCAGCCTCATTACCTGCATACGGAATTCGTCTTGGGTCTGCACCGTAACTTGCCAAGTCGCCAAGCTTGCTGACTATTCTCTGGCTACCCACATAGATGTGCTTGGTGTACTTGCCACCTTGTCCTGCCACGAGGTATGGACTGACATAAAGGCTGAAGCGTGCCGTACCGGTGTTGCCACCCGAGAACTCAGAGTTCACATAGATAGCTTCGTTTTCGCCTGAGGTCTTCACCGTGCGCTCACCATCGGCATCATACCAGTAGTTGCTTACAAATCCGTTCTCATCGGCTGCCAACAAGCGATTTTCCTCGTCCCAACGGTACTTCTGCTCACTTGCCTTTTCATCCTCCTTACCGTCACGCTTTACACGAGAGGTGTTGATATAGACGAGGTTTCCATTGGCATCATAGGTGTACTTGTGTCCGTTGTTGATATTGGTACTCTCCGTAGGAGTTTCTTCCGTTCGGTAGTTAATATCACGAACATTGTCAAGCTGGAACTTTCTGCCCGCATCCTTGCCGTAAGTATAAGCGAGTTCGTAGCCTGCGTTGAGCGTGCCCTCAAACTGTACACCTGTCTGCGAGAGATGTTGCTTCTTGCTCGTGATACGGTGCATGTTGTCGTAGCCCATAGATAACGTATAAGAAGCGGATTTATTGTCCGTTCCCTTATAAGTTCCCGTTGCGCTTGCCAAACGATATAGTGGGTCATAAGTATAACTGTGGCTCATCTGTCCGCCTGCCTTTCCACTCTGTGGGAGTGGAGCATTGTTCTTAATACCGAGTACGTTGCTCACTGCGTCGTAGCTGTAGGCATTGTCCATGATAGTACCTGCCTTAGCATTCACCACGAGGTTCTGCAAACGTCTGCGTGCAGGGTCGTAGCTGTAGAAGGTTTCCGCTCCGTTGCAATACTTCAGATAGGTGCGCTGCTCAAACTTATCATAGCCTATCTTGTTCACATAATCGTAGCCGTAGGACTTGTAGCCACGCACGTGGTCTACCTGTCCACCGAGGTTATAGCCGTAGGTTACCTTTTCCTCATCGGGGTAAATCATTTCCAGCAGACGGTTGTGGCTGTCGTACTTCCACTGTGTTACGTAGGTTGCTACTGCCTGATTAGGCACAATCATCGTGCGCACGGTCTTCAGGACTTCGCCCATCTTGCCATAGTAATATTCGATGGCACCACTACCGTCCTCACGGAGCATCAGTCTGCCGATACGGTTGTGAGAAGAGTTGATACCACCATAGTGGTACTTCACGTTATTTTCCGGATGGTCAGGGTAGTTGATTGCCGTCAGACGACCGTAGTCGTACTCGTAATTGATGGTCTTGCCTTCCTTCCTGAGGTTGGCTGTCTGCTTGGTTATCACATTACCCAAGGCATCGTAGGTAAATGTGGTGATACCGCTTGCAGGGTGATTTACCTCTGTGCGGCGATCGCCCATATCATAGACGGATGTCGTTACGTTGCCCTCGGTGTCTGTTACCTTAACCAATCGGTCGATACCGTCATATTCGAAAGAAGTGGTAATGATACCGTCAGGTCCGCTGAGTTGCTCGGTCTTCACCGTCTTGCCACTACCATCGGTATAAGTTGCCTGACGATTACCCAACGCATCAGTTACAGTCGTTACGAGTGCATTGCTACCTGCGTCCGTAGAGTATTCCGTCTTGGTCTCAGCATTGTCCGGAAGCGTTACTTTCATGGCACGATCAAGCACGTCATAAACCGTTACGGTAGGCGACACGTTGTCAAAAGCCTTGTTGAAAGTTGTCTTGCTTCCCACTGCTTCGGTTACAGGGTAATAAGCCTTAGCCACACGACCGAAAGCGTCATAAACATTGCGTCCGCTGACAATCATCACGGTCTCGTCTTTCGGAGCACTACCCTTAGCAGCTGTCGTTACCACACCGTCTTTCTTCACCTGAACGGGACGCCCGAAGCCGTCCACGAAGGTTACGGTCTCCATATCATCGCTTGGGTGTTGTATGTCGTAATGCTTGGTCACTGCGTAAGCAGGCACTGTAATGCCGTTGGTGCCGAAAGTAGCCTTAGGTTGATAGTCAAAGGCAATGATGTAAGGCACACCTGTTGCCAACTCATTAGGACCACGCACTGCTTTCACACGTCCGAGGTTGTCTATATCCGTTTCATAATAGAAGTGGTTGAGATCCATACGGCGGAGTGCCATACCATAGCGGTAGTCGAAGTTGGCTGCCTCGCTACGGTAGCCAAATGCATCGTCTACTCGTTCCACATACATATTCATCACCGGTTCATAACGGTAACGATACCACATACGCTGTCCCTTGGCATTGGCAGGAAGCATGGTCTTGGTGATGTTGCCGTAAGCATCATAAGTATAGTCGGAGACAGCTTCGCCACTTCCGAGTTGTTGCTTAATCTGCGTAATATGGTCGGCATAGTTCAAATCGTAAGTCGCAGAAACTTGATGATAAGTCTTACCATCACCGCCCGTTACGGTTACGTTGGTAGGTAGCCCGAAGATATGTTTGTTATCATTGTGAGCATATTGTATTGCGGTTTGGTAGTCAAACTTACCCGAACCGTCAGCACCCAACTTGCCTTATCACTGAACTTGTAGGACTTCAGTTCTCCGTGATAGCCAGTAAGGTAATACTCGTTCCAAGCCTCTGAGGTCGTGATTCCGCTTGCCTGTCCCTCATACTGTTTATTGGCGGTATAGCGTAGCGGTACGAAAGCGGAAGCGCGGTCGCTACAGAGCTTCTTCTGTTTGTTGAAAGTATAGCTGTCACCGTTGGCTGTGATATAATAGCCGTCATATTCATTGCGTGTCTCGGTGTATTTGTTGCCTTTGGCATCCTCTACAGACGCTCCAAGTTCGTTACCCTGTGCATAGTAGGTGGACACATCGTAGAGCTGCACAGCCTGACGATAGACTGCGGATTCACCCTGTTCGGTGTCGATATTCTTGGTTACGACCTTTCCAAAACCGAGGAACTCACGCTCGTGGCGATCCTTCTGTCCATCTGAATAGGCAAACATCGTCTTCATCATCGGTCCATCATCACGGACACCATCGTCAATGGTTACGGACGACATGACCCATTTACCACCAGGCAGGCCGTAGGTAGGCGTGCTGTGTTCGTAGTCCAGTGTAAAGGTTCCGCCAAGGGAGTTGGTCACGCTCTTGAGCATGTTCGTTCTGCCGATGGCAGAGCGGGTTACTTTCAGTTCACTTTCCTTATCGGATTCCACAATGTCGAGGTAGCCGTCGCCATCTACGTCCTGCAAAGCATAGGTAGGGCGATTGATGCTGTGGCTGAGTGACACCCCAGGATTGACGGCAATCTTGACGTTTACAACAGGAATTGTAACAGGTATGGTAAAGGAGGTATTGACGGATTCTGAGGTAGAAGAAGCATTTGACAATGATTTAGCACTCTTCCACACTATTGGCTGGTCAAAAGATGAACCATTATTGAATGCAACACGCACGGTGTAGTCCTCCAGTAAGCCGTTACCTTCTATCCATACTCTATCCGGCAAACCGTCACTATTCAGGTCGGTAAGGTTGTACTTTTCTTTATTTTCAGAAGTCGTAAGTCCGATGCCCCCGGAATAACTACCACTGCCGATACTGAAACCACCACCAGTACTGAACGTTGTGGCGTTACCACCTTGTATCTTATCAAAATCCCACTTGATTGGTTTGGAGAATGTATATCCGAAGTTTAACCTAACATCACCATTCTGATAAACCCGATCCACCAAACCATCACCATTGATATCAATAAAGCTCTCTTCGCTCCAGTCCTCATTGTTAGGAGTGCCCAATGACAAACTGACGCTGGCTTTGCTTCCAGTGATGACTTCAGGTTATTATTGTTACTCTTAGAATTCTTAGCGTGTGGTATCGTTATTGAGAATGACGCAACAGGGATACTTCCAAGGCTCCATGTCTGTGATAGATTGCTACTCTTGATAGTACCAATATCTGTCTTTTCTCCGCTGATACCACCTTGAGTGTTGGTGTATTGGATTATACCGCCGGCAAGGATGTCGGGGTAGCCGTCACCATTGAAGTCCATCATGGTGGATTTAGTGGTGCTGCTGCCTGTGGCATTGTTGACCGTGAGCATACTTACACCTGTCTGTATGACAGTGCTGGTGCTGGTGGTCTTTTGTGTGATGGCAAATGCACCTGTCCCTTGTAGGCAGTCTCCGCTTACTGTATTGTCATTAGCCATCTCTCCAAAGAGATTACCAAGTACAACATCCTGCTCAGTCAATCGAGCTGTTCCGGCTTCCGTTGCCGTAAGGTAGATTTCTGTTCTCTGTCCTGTCCAGCGTGACAAGGTGTTCAAGTCCGTTCCTAAAGGTGTAAAGACCATCTTCATAGGGTCGAGCCTGTCTTTTTCACTTTGTGGGAGTTTTAGCAGACTTTCATCTATAGGCTTGGCATAGCGTCCGTCAGCGGCATTGTACACAAATCCGCCCCAACCACGATAAAGGTCACCAAAGCCCTTGTCCTGCATCTTGGCATAGAAACCGGCATTAACCTTAGTAGCGACAGAAGAAGACGAAGGCACCACACTTACTGTCGACAACGTTGCATTGACACCATCCAATGTTTCGGAATAGAAGAACTCGAACCAAAGTTTTTCAGATGGTGCGGAAGTAATCTGCATCGGTTCGCCAAATATCAAACCATTAACGATGGAATATTCTTTCTTGGCAATAAGTGACGTTGCCGTTTTGGCTGTAAGTGTTACCTTACCGCTTACGTTGTTAGAGGATAACTGTACGGAAGGTGTTACCGTTAGGCTTGTACCTTGTGTGGAGGTATAGGCTGCTGGTAAACTCTTTGTGTCGGAATAAGTGCTGTATCGCACACCCAAATTCACATTGATAGGTGAACCTACGGAATCACGATAAGTGGCAATGGGTTTCCACGACAGCGATGCCCAATCCACGTTGGAGGAAGCGACAACCTCACAGGAAAGGTTATCAAAGCCGTCTGCTACTTGATAAGAGGCTGTTATATCTCCATTAAAAGATTCTTTGGGAGCAAAAGTACGTTCGAATACGGTACGTTTCCCATAGTTGGGATTGCTGTTCCCTTGTTCATCCGTCTTGTTATTGGCAGCAATGATACGGATAGTCAACTCGTCGGTTGTAGATGGCTTGACGAATTTACCGGAGAATGTTATATCTTTGGCATTAACGCCTATCTCACCCTCACTGGTATAAACAGCCCCCTCGGTAGCCTTGTATACATTGGAGGTGTAGCCATTGGGCTGTATTCCCGATGTTAGTCCTTGATAGATTACTTCCGGTGACCAAGTGACGTTATCGAATGCACCGTTACTCGTTTCGGTATTGCCGGACTGTACACGGAAATAAATCTTATCACCTTTTTGAACAGTGATATTTGAAGCGGTGGCAGAATAACCGGTTTCGTCACCTTTGGCTATCATCTTCTGCCATAGTTCCGTACCACCTTTTTGGATGGCAACACGCACACCGTCTGCCTTATCGTATTCCGACTGGTCGAAGTCACCGGTCGGCTTCAACAAACGTACTTCACCCGAAATATTCACAATACCAGCTGCCGGTGCTTGCCATACACGCACCATATCCTCCATAGGAGAATTGGCAATGACCTCGGCTTGTTCTTCGGGCGTGACTGCTCCAACGGAAGTATCTAACTTGCTATTGTCGTAAATAATGGGACTTGGTGTGTCTGCGCTGCTCAGCGTAAAGGTTGGTATGGCATTGCCTGAAGCATCAAACTCGATATGATTGAAATATACCTTTCCGTCAGAAACCAAGTCTACCAATCCGTCACTATTGATATCGGAGAAATAAACCGTAGTCTTGGATGAGGTCTTGGAGAGGTCTGTACCAAGGGTGGCAACAATCTTCTGCCATCCTGCTTTTACATCGGCTCCTCCAGAGTAGGAGTTACTACTAGACTTAGAGAAATTGCTGATACCACGAACTCGAATGGGTTCTCCATAGATAACCGCACCATCAACGGAACGCTGTTGCGGTCTGTAATAGATAGCTCCATCTTTCTTATACACCTTGTCGGGGGCACCATCACCATTGATGTCCGCAAAGGTGGACAGTCCGCTTGATTTATCATTTGAATAACTAAAAGATGCTCCTGCTGTATTACTTGTCGTTGCACTACCATCGCCAAGACCGACACCGGCATAGAATGATCCACCAATGGATGAACTCAATGAACCGCCCAATGCAGTGGGTTTATCACTAAAACGACCACCCACAGCTGTTATCGGGTTGAGGAACCCAGCATCCAATCTGTCATTATGGGTATCCCACTTCTCTCGGCTGTTCTTAAAAGGCACATACCCCTTGGCAGCCTGTACATCATCATAATAGTCGAACTTCTGATAAGACACTTCTGCACCTTTGTCGTCGAGTTGCTTTACACCCGTAAGCACATCTTTGTTGAATGCACCCTCGCTATAGGTAAAGGCATAACTGCGGAGCGTACTTCCTTGGAAGTGCACCGTTAGCTTCTCTAACAAACGATTCGATGAGGTTAGGAAACCATATCTTGCATTGTTGTTTTTGAGTCGTTTGATTTTGCTGCCCTCGAAAAGCACCACTGTGTGGGGTGCTTGTCCGCTATTACCAGCACGTACTTCCTTAAGATAAATGGCTTTTGCCACAAGTCCACCACGAACAGGTTCGTCGGCTGTCTCATAGACGTATTCGATATAATCACCGTGTGTTTCTTCCACACGTTTGAGCTTCCATTCGGTAATCACCTCACGGCTTTGACCGCTTGCATCGGTGATGGTACCTTTGAGAATGGCACCTTCTCCACCATAAATATATTTGATTCCTTGTTTGTCGGTTACTTCCCAAGTATAGTCGGCAGGAGAATTACCCTTGCGGATGATACGGCTGAAGTCTCCTCCCTGCCGAGTGTAGAACTGTCTGTCCGCTTTTCGGTTCATCTTCTCACCACGGTGAGCCACACCCATCTTGCCGTCGTCGCCCATCGTGGAAAGCATAGAGCCCGACATCAAATAGGTCTCGGTTTCTTTACTTGTATCGTATCTTGGAACACCCCAGCGAGTATCCAACGTTATAGAAGGAACTGAGAGATTCCAACCCTCTCCAAGCCATCCACTACCGCCCTCACTACTGTACTGTATGCCCAAAGATGGAGCCATACCATTGCGTGCGGGAGGCATTTCAAAGCCATACTGGAGATTGGCAGAACCTCGGTTGTTGGCTGTAGGAGGTGTAATGAGATTGATTTTTGATGTCGGATCCGCTGCCTTGATGTCATTCATCATCGTCGGGGTAAATCCATCGGTCTGTGGAGATTCGGGTGCCTTGATTACACCGTTGATCATATCGGTGAAGTGCGTGGTGCGTGACACGACGCAGGTCTCCTTCTTATCCACCCTGACTCTTTCCAGTGCCACCCAGTGCTTGGTATTCTTGTCGAAGTAATAGGTATTGATGTCGTCTTCTGTAAAACCGCTCGGGATTCGCGTGCGGTCGTATTTTATCTTCACCGTCGCACCCTTGCCCTCGAAGTGGTTGCCGTGGGGCAGAAAGCGGTAACCGTCTCCCTTGGCGGTGACGTTGGTCATGCCGTAGTCAAGGGCAGGAATGTCCGTCTCGCGGAGTGCCGTGACGGAGTATCTGCCGTTCCTTGCGATGTCCGCAGCCTTCACGGAAAGGACGTTGCCGCCGATGGCGATGCTGTCCGCCCTGTGCGCGAGGAACCGCTTCTCTGCCTTTCCACCGACGGACACGAAGGCACGGGCATAGTCCGCCCTACCTTCCTGTATGGGTGTTATTGTCCTGCTGATGTTCCTGTCATCAATAACTGCCGTGAGCTTGAGCTGTCTGCCCGTCGATGGCACGATGCCCTCGAATTCTCCGTCATGGACGGTGAGGGTTGTGCCGTTCACTGAGATACGGCTTGCCTTCCCTCGTACGAAGCCGTGGAGGTAGGTCTGACCGTCATAGGCTATGGGGGCGGAGGAAAGGATTATTTCTTCCTGCTTATTGGTATTAGTCTTTGTCTTAGCATCCGCTACGGTTTCGATATGTACGTTCCTGACCGAATAGGCGTAGGAAGCATCCGTCGGAATGGTGAAGAGGACGGTGTTCCTGCCGTCCTTCAGCCACTCGGGGCTTATTTCCTCCCTGACGGTCTTCCAGTCCTTGGAGAGAATCGTAAGGTAGCCGCCGACCGCCATGCGGTCGTTGATGCTCCTGCTGATACCCTGACCAGAACTTACGCCCTTGAGGTCATAGACCAGCCATGCGCGCATATTTGGAGAAACTTTCTCGACTGTTATCTCGAAGATGTTGTCCTCGGGGTTGTCCGAAACCCGTCCGTCGGGCTGTCCTATGATGCCCGATGGATGGTCTGCTGCATAGGTGGCTGCGCGGGATGCTGTCACTGTTTTAGTATTACCCCTTCTAATAGCCTGTGAGTTTCCCTGCGCAGCCTTCGCCGTGTTATGTGTGTTCGACGTGAACGTCTCGGTCTGTGCTGTCTCTTGTGATATACTCGTGCCGTTGTTTTCACGTGCACCGTCCTGTCCCTTGTATATATGCGTCGCAGCGATGGCTGCGGTGATGGCTGTCAGTAATGCCGCCGATATGAGGTAATGCTTTGTCTTCATAGCCGTTGGGGTTTAGTAGTTTGCCATTATCTTCCTTGTGAATTCTTCTTCTAAGGTGAGTGCTTTGACGACGTACACGCCCGTCTGCGGTACGGTGAAGTCGGCACGCTTTATGGTGCCTCCCGCCATGTCCGTCCGGCTCAGCAGCCTTCCCGATGTATCATAGACGAGCAGTTCGGCATCGGTCTCCTTGGCAAGTCTCAGCTCGGCACTGAACGCCATACCGGTCCCGTCCTTCCTTGTCACGGTGAGGGCAGAATGGGCTTGCCTCTCGATGGAGGAGGTGTTTTCTGCCGACCTTGCCTGTGCCTTGGGCACGTTCGGGCTGCACTCGCTGCCGATAATTACCGCCATGCTGTCCTCGACAGCCTTCCTCGTCTCGTAGGCCACGCCCCTCGAAACGCTCGTCAGGGCGAAGTCTCCACCGTCGATGCTCAGCCCGTCGATGGTCGAGAGTCCCTTGTTGAAGCCCATGCCGAAGAGCCAGCCGAGACCGGCTTTCTTGGCCGCACGGTGGACGACGATGCCGTTTACCGTATAGCTTACCGTGTCGGGGGTGAAGATGATGCCGAGTGCATCACCTCCATTCAGGGTGACGGCAGCACCCATGGGTTTACCCTCGACCACGACTTGTGCCGTGGCATTCTTCACGTCGAAGCCGTGGAGGATGTTCTTTCCCAGTCCGAGCGTGGTGCAGAGTCCCGCCCTGTAGTCGGAGGTGAGCGAGGGAATAGTCCATGTGACCTCTCCCTGCTTTCGGCGACCGACCGCATGGGCATACTCGACGCCTCCCGTGCTCTCCGCCGTGATGTCGATGCCCGCGTTCTGCTTAATGAGCAGACTGTAGTTTCCCGGGAGCAGGTTCTTCACCGTGTATGTCTTCGTGGTGAAGTTTCCCCGTGAAGCTACGGCACCTTTCTCCATATTCTCCACGGAGTCCGCCAGCAGGCTGTATGAAAAACTCGGCAGGCCGACCACCATGCTGATGTCAAGGCTGCCGTCCTTTCGCGGCTTTCCGCCCGTGCAGCTCGCATCGTGCGGTGTCAGCCGTGCCAGTATGCCGTCGAAGCTGGCGAAGGTGAACGTGTCGAATCCGCTGCCATCGGTGTCCATGAAGATGTTGTCGAAGATGAGTTTTTCACGGCTCGCGTCCTTGCGCGAGCATCTGATGATGGTGTTTTCCTGTATATCGGTCTTGTCGCCTGCGTTTCTGTCTATGAGCATGAAGACGTTGCGGTAGTCCGCACCTGCGAACTTGTTGCCTTTGGCGAGGACTCCGTATCCGAGCTCAACCATGTTGCCGCTGTCTCCAAAGCCGTTTCTGCGCAGCTTGGGGATATTTAATGCAGTCTCGCCGCTTGCCGTCTCGAAAATCATGCAGGCTGCCCTTGCCGTGCTTTCAACGGGTATGGTTATCTGCAGGTCCTTGCTGCCCCTGCCGTCGATGAGTAAGGTTACGCTGTTTCCTTTCCTGCGTACGATGAAACTCTTTCCGCCCGTATTGCCTGTTAAGACACGATTCCGTATTGTTCCGTCCTCTACGATTCGGATCTCACCCCGTGCGCTGACGTTGAAGCCGTATGCGCACTTCGTGCCCGATGCCTCGGTGAAGCCCACGTTGTAGGCGGGATGGAGCCTCGGGTTGGTGTATTCCATCGTGCCGTTTCCCGTGTCGAGCGGGGAGCTGACGATGTATGCGCCCTCCTTGGGCTCATTCTGCGACACTGCATCCATAAAACCGTCGGAGGTGACGGTGATGCCGTTCCGTGTCCAGACGTCCCTCCTATATTCGGTGGAGTCGATGTTCGTCCTGACGAGCCACCTGCGACTCATGACGTGCCACGCGTCTTGCCTTCTGTCTCTTCGGTAGTCGTGGAGCCGTTGTCATCGCCCCATAGCATATAGCCACCGTCGGGTATGGGCGAGCTGTCCTCACGCCCCATGACGAGAAGGCGTTGGCTCGTCGGCAGGCCGTATGGGTCTGCGTCTCTGAAGCTGTCGTATGTCTTTTCAGTAGAGTATCTTGGTGCTTCCTCGTAGCTCGTCGTGGAGAGAGGCTGGAAGAGGTCGCCCGCATCGTCGCGCCCGATGCCCGTCACCCTGTGATGGTAGGCAGCACTTTCGTCCCTGTCCCATGAAAGGTTGCCAGTCCCCGTATAGTATGAGCCGTTGAGCGTGATGCCGTATCTGATGGCGAGATAGGTCTCCACCTGCCTGCGCTCCAGCGGCGTGAGCGTCCTGCCGTATGCGATGAGCTCGGGCGTGTAGCCATTGAGCGCACCGCCCCCGAACAGGGACTTGTCAAAGGCTGTCGTGAAATTGACGTCTCCGTCCCTGTATGTTCCCGTGGTGATGGTCGCACGTCTGCCTTCTCCCCACACGGAATGCACGGGGGCGTATGCCCTGATGTATGAGACGATGCGGGGACTCGTGGACTTGAACTCCTCTGCGGTCTGCCTCTCGCCGCCCGAATAAAGAAGGTCCTCGCCGACGGTGCTTCCGTAGTCGAGCGGTTCTATGCCCTGCTGCCCGACCGCCTTGTCCCTGCTCACGAGGCTTCCCGCACCCTTGCGTCCGCTGACGGCATATAGCACCTCGTCCTTGTTATAGGCGGTGGTCGTCGGGGCAAACACCCCGATGACGGTCATCTGCGCGAGGTTGGAGTATTTCAGTAGACTCTCCTTCGGCTGATTCCCCTCGGAGAAGTTCAGGGCGGGGTTGAAGTTGAAAGTCCGTATCCATGTGTGCCGCTGCGTGAACTCACCACCGTAGGCTGCGCCCTTGGCATCGTAGAAGTTGGTTCTCACGGAGTCGCCCGAGAAGTCGCGCCAATGATAGTACCCCTGCAAGTCTGTTGTCAGGGGGACAGTCTTCAGCCATGCCTCAGCACCGCTGACCTGACCGGGTGACTGCGCACGGGACTGCACGGGAATGAATAAGGCTGTAACTATTAGAAATGCTGTTTCGTGTAAATGTCGTCCCATAAGTTAATACTGTCTATGTTCTTTTTCAGTCTGATAAGATACCCGCAATAAAAACGGTAAAGAGAGAAAATCCGTAAAATAAAAGTGGGATGGATTGTATCGTGTGTGCGAAAATTGATTAATGCAAAGCCTTTTCGTAGAGTCCTGCATATCTCCCTTGACTGCCGAAAGTGGCGTTCTTTATGTCAAGGGGGCTGAAATTGGTAAAATCAACGTTGTCTTCATAAGCATAAACGTTTAAGTTGTTTTTTCCTAAGCGCAAATATAGGTTATTCTTCTTTAATTTGCAAGGAATTGCACAGAAAAATTTTATTTTTAATACGCAAAAGGATGATGAAGACAATAAAAAGGAAGTTTTTTAACAGCAAATTCACGATGAGATGGGCTTTGGGCATAAAACGGCAATTCAAGTGCGGAAAAATGAAACGGACTGATAAAAGTGTGGATTTCTCTTGTTTTCATCGAAAATAAAGACTACCTTTGCAACGTTAGATAAGTGGTCTTTGAGGCATTGCAGAATAAAGAGAGGAAAAGAAACACGCTCGTTTCCAAATCGTTCACCTTTTATTATTCTATATTATGTTTTCCTTTTGTAATCAGCCGATTACATTCGCTCCTATTACTTTTATGCGGAGATTTGCGATTTCCGCACAGTAAAGGATATAGGCATCGATCGTCCCGAAAAAAACGAGATACTCCATAACATTCCGCCGACACCTGAACAGGAGGAGTTTATCGGCAAGTTGATGGAGTTTGCCAAAAACGGTGATGCCACGCTTTTGGGGCGTGCGCCGTTGAGCGAGAGTGAGGAAAAGGCAAAGATGCTGATTGCAACTGATTACGCCCGCAAAATGAGCCTGGATCTACGCATGATAGACGAAAACGGGTACTCGGATCATATTGACAACAAGGCAAGCCATTGTGCAAAGCTACTTAATGACTACTATCAGAAGTATGATGCACAGAAGGTACGCAGTTTGTGTTCTCTGACTTGGGTACTTACAAGCCCGGCGGAGACTTTAATATCTATTCTGAGGTGAAGCGTAAATTGGTAGAAGATTATCATATCCCGTCTTACGAGATACGCTTTATTCAGGAGTGCAAGAACGAGAAAGCCAAAAAAGCGATGGTAGAAGCGATGAATCGTGGAGACATCCGCATCATTTTCGGTTCTACTTCTATGCTTGGAACGGGTGTCAACGCCCAGCAGCGTGCGGTGGCGGTGCATCAACTTGATACACCCTGGCGACCCTCAGATTTGGAGCAGCGAAATGGTCGGGCAATTCGTAAAGGTAATATGGTTGCCAAAGAATTTGCTGACAACAAGGTCGATGTGATTATCTATGCCGTGGAGCGGTCGTTGGACAGTTATAAGTTCAACCTACTACATAACAAGCAATTGTTTATCAATCAGTTGAAGACCAACACGCTCGGTAGTCGTACCATTGACGAGGGATCGATGGACGAGGATAGCGGTATGAACTTTTCAGAGTATGTTGCCGTGCTATCTGGTAATACGGACTTGTTAGAGAAAGCCAAACTCGACAAGAAGATTGCCACGCTGGAATCAGAGCGTAAGAATTTCCTCCGTGAGCGTGATGCCGCAACGGGCAAGTTGGCGGAGATTGACAGCTCCGTGTCTTTCCATTCAGACAAGATCAAGGAAGCCAAGGCAGACTTGGCGTGCTTTGAGAAGCGTGTGGAGCGTGACAAAGAAGGTAATCCTATCAATAAACTTGTCATTAAAGGTGTGGAGGACAGTACCGACATAAAGGTCATCGCCGCCCGTCTGCATGAGATAGAGGAAAAGGCTCGTACCAAGAGCGAGTACAACAAGATTGGCGAGGTTTACGGCTTTTCCATCATGGTCAAGACGGAGAGCAGTTCAAAGGATCTGTTTGATTGCTCGATAAACCGCTTCTTTGTCAAGGGACAGGAGAGCATCTACTATACTTATAATAACGGTAAGTTAGCGGCAGACCCGAAACTTGCCTGCGAGAACTTCGTAAATGCCTTGGAGCGTATCCCTAAGGTGATAGAGTCGCATGAGAAGGAAATGGCAAAGGTCGTGACCAACAAAGACGTTTACACCAACATTGCCAACAGTTCTTGGAAGAAAGAGGACGAGCTTCGCTCACTCAAAGGTGAGGCAGCAGAACTTGACAGAAAAATTGCACTTACATTGAACGAACCAAATGAAGAAAATGAAAAATCAAACGAAAATGACCAACCCGAGTATTTAAGACAAAATAGTAGTAATAGCCCAAATACTAAAAAGGAAGAGGAGGGGGTAATTTATTCAAGTTCTATGAATAATAGAAACAAACAAGAAGAAAGTAAGGGATATATTGTAAAATCCAGACTGAGATAAATAGCGATGGTGTATCATAATTGATACACCATCGTATTATATTATTTCCACAAAGAGTATTCTCTCCATTTTTCAGGAAAGCCCATATCTTTCAAAACTACCAATTTGGGAGATTTGTCCAATAGGGTGAGCAAACTCTTTCTAAATGAGCTATCAGGACTGATTATTTGCTGCAAATACAAAATTACAGATAAGTAGGCAAACAACTTATTGTCCCTTATCGTTGCAGCTTCTTGCTTTGACAAGAAAGGATAATTCGTTCTATAAGGAAACTTCAAGGCTATTGTAAAGCGGCGATTCCATACACGACTATGATGGGCACAAGTATTGCGTAAAGACGATAAACCGTGCATCCAATTCTTCAAAATATCGACATTGTATAGTCCCAAATCTCTGCAGATTGTTTTACTAGAAGGATTATTCTTGTCCAAAGCAAAAAACAACTTACTCAATGTTCCCATAGAAACAACCTCTAAGGTCATCCACGCTGGCGGAAAAGCAGGTTCGCTATACTTTTGATAATAATGAGCTATAAATTCCTCATTACTTCGCTTGACCTCTTTCATTAAATCCCCTACAACAGGTTTATCATCTATAATCTCGTTGCGTGTCAATGCGATAAACTTATCGTGCTGAAAGTATAACTTATGATTGAGAAACCAAAAGGCGTCATTTTCATCAACGGAATAAGTTAAGGCGATTCTTGTTCTTAATGCCACCTCGATTTTTTCAATGGCATTGAAGATTAAAGAGCGTAAACGCCTATCAAAACAATAAAGGTCTATCACATCTTGAAAAGAAATGTCCTTTCTCAGAAATTCGTGATTAGCACCTTCCCCGTTATTTTGAAAAGGGTATGTGTATGCTCGTAATCTATAATAACTTATATTATAAAGATATTGGGACGCAAGTTTTTCGTCTCCAATATTAAGTCCTCGATCGCATAACTTTTTAACCTGCTCAGATGTGTCTATGGGCTTCTTTTCGTACCTCATAACCGTATATAAACTCGAAGACCTCCCCGGGTGCGCTGTTCTGATGAGAAGCGTGGGAGGTCATATTGACTGCAAAGTTACTACTTTTTTTTGAATGCGCAAGAAAAATGCCGAAAAAATCATTGCAAGCGATGAATTTTCCATTAAAAGTAGCATCAAATGTAGAAATTACAAATATTTTTTGTCTGCAACCCTATCTTTATCGGTTCAATAGTTTCAAACAATATATGGTAAATTCCTTATCAAAGAAATAAGCGAGTACTGTTATCTTTATGAGCGGTAAATCCGCAACTAACTTTTTACTTGTAAAGGTAATTATTTTGTTGTGTAAACACTTGCATTTACACAACAAAAATAATCTAATCAGGAAATCAATTACCAGCCATCTCGCTTCCGTACCATTTCATCTATCTCTTCCCGAAGGAAAAGCAATCGACCGTTAGCCTTGAGAAAGGGGATTTTCCCTGCCCAAACCCAGTTATAGATGGTCTTCTGCTCCACTTTGAGTATCTTGGAAACGTCGATGATGTCCAAGTATTCGGGTTTCAATGGAGGGTGAATGGTCGTATCGACAGATTGCTCTTGCAAAAACAGCAGATGGTCAAGTTTACTCTCAACAGTCATCAGCTTGTCAAACAAGCGTTTCTGCCATGTATCTTCGGTTCTTTGGTCTATGTATGACATAATTCTCCTTTTTGATAGTTACCACTTGTGTCTTGCGACAAGATACGCTGCTCTTTCATATAGCAATGTACTTCTTTGCCGTTCGATCCTTGATTTCCATTTCACGCATCAACACATCGCACAACTCTTGATATGATAGCTTTAGTTTGGCACGGAATGCAGACTTTACAACAGCCAACAGTTCATCGGTCTTGCGTTTTTCCTTATCCTCTTTCGACTTTTCTCCACGATAAACGTGCATATCGGCTTCCTTGTCCCATCCAAAAAGCATTATCGGCACATCTAGCGGGCTTCCATCACGCACTTTCAATGCCTTGACGACCGAGTATTCGGGATTGTCATCTTTCTCGATGGAGAGAATGCCCGCAGCCTTGCGTTGCAGTTCAGACCCTATATGTCCTCTGAGTTTGATGCCGTTGGGTACAAAATGGAGTACGCAAATGATACAAGTATTGTAAATTCCTGCCAATCGATAGAGTTCGTCCACGATGGCTATACTCTCTGTTTCGTCGTTGGCGGAGCGTATCAGGTCTGCTATACCGTCAATGACCACAAGATGAATTCCACTGTGTTTGTGATGAAACAAGTCCATACTCTCACGAATGATTTTCAGTCTGTCCTTGCGTGATAGCGATGCTAGATAGAGGGAATGATAAAACTCTGGCACGGACTTGATACCAGCCCTGCGAAGTGTCTTCTCCAAGTTCTTATAGAGTTGTGCCTCCGATTGCTCTGTATCGTAGTGAAGTACAGCCAATCCTTTGGGGTTGGCAGTTACTTCCAATCCCAAGGTTTGCTCTGCCTTTAATCGTTCTCTCCCAAGAGTGCCAGCAAGGATGGCGGCAATGTAGTTGCTTTTGCCTGTTCCTTCTCCACCTGTGATACAAAACAGATTGTCCTGCGTTCCAAGCGGAACACCATTTACTGCCACCACCGACTTTGAAGCGTCTGGCGGATTATCGTAGTCTATCTCACAAGATTGCAATATCATCATCGTCTGTGCATACATATTGGTGAACATATCATTAAGAAGCACTTTCAAGTCCTTTGCTTCATTGCCCAAGGCAAAGAAGTCCGATATATCCTTCTCCGACTTACCCCCTTGCAATGGTAAGGTTAGACTCAATACCTTGTATTGAGCAAATGCATCTGTCTGCCGTTTAGCTTCCCTTACACCTGTCTCGTCCGTATCGTACAATATAATAATGTGTTGAAAGCGAAGCTGCAATCCTTCGATGATATTCTCAGGAATCTGTGCCGTCTCACTGTTGAAACAGATGGCGTTGAAACCATGAGCCGAAAGTGAAAGCACGTCTTTCTCCCCACCTGTGATGAAAACAACATCCCCTTTGCTGGGCAGCTGCTGGAAGCCAAAGACATAGTCGTTCACTTTCTCACCCCCATAAAGAAAGCGCAGCTTACTCTTAGGGCGATAGACTTTTACAAACTTCCCCATGCTATATCCAAACATAGGCTCATCATGTGTAGAACCAAGAGTAAACGGCTTTCCCTGATTGGAGACAGACTCATAGCGAGCAAGCGACTTTACATGAAAACGTTGCAGAGTCTTAGCATCAATGCCGTATTGCTCCCAATAGTCTAGTTCTTTGACATTGAAAGATTGCTCAATTAGCTTGTACCATTTTTTACCTTCCATCTTCTTGAGCTGGTTAGGTGGTTGTACTAAGGGTGGTTTGCAAGGCTTCATCATCATTGTGTGGGGATTACTATGTTCTTTCCTTTCAATGCAAATATTCAGCTGCAAGTCCCGATTTATGGTTTCAAGCACCTTAACAAAGTCTTTCCTCACGTCCAGTCCGAGCATTGTGGCTGCAAACCAAAAGCAGTCGCCGGAGTAGGCATCGTTGCCAAAGTCCTTCATTCGGTAGCAGCCGGACTTGTTGTCGAGATAGATATTGCACGATGCACGCCTGTCGTCATACATAGGATTTCGGAAATTGCGCTTTGGCACAAAGTCGATAGGCATATAGAAGCAGAACACATCCAGTCCTTTGTTGGTTCGGCTCAGTATTTCTTCTTTGATGTTCATAGCTCCTCAAATAAAGTTTGACCATCACCCATATATCCTTTAAGGACACCATCCTTGTAGGCGTTGAGCCGTTGTAGGGCTTCCACTCGTCTGAAACCCTTGAAGGAGGCACGTCCGCTCTTGATGGCGACGTAAAGTCCCTTGAACGGATAGGCAACGTGGTTGCATGATATATACCTGAACGGGATTGCGTTGGTGTCCCTCCATCGGGCAAGGGATGCCCGCGAAATGCCCAAGAGTCTGATGACGTCGGAGGAACTGAGTTCCATCTTATCCTCCAAAACGGAATAATCGCGTCTCATTTCCACGATAAAGCCGGCTATCCGCTCCATGTCGTTCCTTAGTGAGCGTAACTCTGCAATTACCGTCTTTTGTAAATTGTCTTCTTCTGTCATATGCCACTTCTCTTTTCAGTTTAGGATTGAATAGTTGCTCTCCGTGGATTATCATCCGTCTGGAAATTCAGAGTCCTTCCCCAATTGGTGCAATAACTGCATAAGATGCTGCTTAAATCTTCTACTGTCCAGCTTGCACAGCCGATTGAGAATGACGATGAGATCTTCCTGCTCCATTGTGGAGAAGCGAAGGCTTTTATGGGGCGTGGTTGCTATCATGGACTCAATCATACCCTTGGGGAGATGTATCAAGAGCACGTCCATATCGAAGGCTGCCGCACATCTTGCATAAGTGTTGATACGAAGGTCGGTCTGCATCTTGCAGTGTCTCATAAAGTTGGAATATTCCATATTGGCATAGCCTGCCCTTAGCTTGCAGTTTTTGCTGGCGGAGAGCATGATTTCAAGTGTCGGAAGTACAACGTAGAATTTTGCATTACTTCCGGAGTTTTGTTTCTTTGTATTCATATGTATCCGTCTTTTTGTTAGAAATAATGCTGCAAAGTTCTTAACAAATAGGGCTTTAGAAAGAATATTAAATTGCCAATATTGGCATTATATTGCCATTTTGCATTTTTAACATTATGCGTTATTTGTTGCCGTGTTGCCCAATACGTAGGCGAAAATATTGAGCCTGCCATATCAATCACACCTTTGGGACTGTCAGTGCATGGTGCAAGGTCTATCTATATATATATAGACTTGCACCATGCACTGAAAATTGTAGCCAAAAGATTTCTAAAACATTTTCCCACAATAATTTGGAGGATGTTCTACTTTTTTGTACTTTTGAACCCAAGAAATGCAAGTGCGCATTTCGGGTAGCAGTATCTGCGTGTACTCTCAAAATACTCTGTTGTGGCTACAATATGGCTACAATTAAAAAGGATAAAAAAATAAAAGACTATGATACAAGGAGTTGCAGCGAAATGGTCATTTTCCTCTCTCTCCGCAAATAAGGGTGTAAATCAGCAAGTTATGCGATTTACACCCTTTATTACACCCCAAAAAGTTTCTCGGTATTTCTTGTATGGTTTATT
>NZ_BAIZ01000045.1 GCF_000613445.1 Hoylesella shahii DSM 15611 = JCM 12083 | reverse complement strand
AATTACCGTGCAATTTTATTGCACCAGTACTAAAGGAAATACTTAGAGTGCGTTGTAAGTCTTTGTGATGAGCCGATGAAATTTGAAAAGTAAAACAACAACATTAACTATTCAGTACGAAGATGAAATGAGCACTGGCAAATTAGAGCGCAAAAAACGATAAAAAGAAAATGGAGTTACACAGGAAAAACCTAAGGATATAGTTGAGGAGAAAATAATGTTGAAATAAACTCGCGATGTTACTTATAAAGCTAGGCACAGCTTAGTTAAAAGCAAAATAACCATCCATGCGAAATACAATTATAATGAAGTGGTTGAAAAATCCGTATAATTAGGTTTTGTTATTCATTCAAATTCCCTTATCTTTGCACTATCCAAACATAAGAAACCAATTTTATGGCAACGAACATATTTAAAGGATTGGGAATAGCCCTTGTAACACCATTTAAGACAGATGGGTCGATAGACTATATGGCACTTAAGCGCCTAGTAGAATATCAAACCGAAAACGGAGCCGACTTTCTTTGCGTGCTTGGGACAACGGGCGAAACACCTTGCTTAGACCGAGAAGAACGCGAAGAGGTGAAACGATTTGTGGTTGAAGTAAATCAAGGTAAGCTGCCTGTGCTCTTGGGTTGTGGAGGAAATAATACTGTGGCTGTGGTTAAAGAACTACAAACGATGGACCTTCGTGGTGTTGACGGAATACTTAGTGTTTGTCCATATTATAATAAACCCTCTCAAGAAGGACTGTATAGACATTTTAAAATGATAGCCAACAATAGTCCGTTACCTATTGTTTTATATAATGTTCCTGGAAGAACGGGCATTAATATGAAAGCAGAGACAACCGTAAGACTAGCCACCGACTGCCGAAATATCATTGCTGTTAAAGAAGCTGGAGGAAGTTTGGAACAGGTGGACGAGATTATCAAGAACAAACCGGCCCATTTTGATGTTCTAAGTGGTGATGATGCCTTGGCCTTTCCAATGATTGCCAGTGGAGCAGCAGGCGTGATTTCGGTTATTGGCAATGCCTTACCACGAGAGTTCTCGCGTATGATAAGGCTTGAATTTAATGGCGAATACGAGCCTGCTCGTAAAATTCACCATCGTTTCACCGAGTTATATAGTCTACTGTTTGTGGATGGTAATCCTGCAGGAGTTAAAGCATTGCTGCACGAAATGGGCTTTATAGAAAACGAGTTACGTTTACCGCTTGTGCCAACGCGTGTGGCAACGGTTCAAAAATGGCAGCCATTTTAAAAGAGATGCGCATATAGATGTATTATTGTGCAAAACGCACTCACGCCGATTCTTTTATGGAAGTCAATGTTTGGAATAAGGGCATAATATATGGTCGGCATGATAGCGTTTAAGAAAAAACCAAAAGAAATTAAGTGTAAAGAGATGCTGTGGCGCAGAAGAAAAGCGTGCAAGAACTTATTTTTTAGTGTGCAGGTGATAACGTTCCTTTAATTCTTGTGCATCTCATTTTTTTATCGTACATTTGCAGATTAAGAAAAAAGATGCCTGCCTTAGGCTGAAACTAGCAGGTATTGGGTACAATTAATGTGTTTATAAACAAATAAAATATATCATTGTGGCAGAGACTAAGTATATTTTCGTAACGGGTGGAGTGGTTTCTTCGCTGGGCAAAGGCATTATCTCCTCGTCAATTGGTAAGCTTCTTCAGGCAAGAGGATATAACATTACCATTCAGAAGTTCGACCCTTACATCAACATCGACCCCGGAACGCTCAACCCCTACGAACACGGCGAATGCTACGTCACAGTGGACGGGATGGAAACAGACCTCGACTTGGGACACTATGAACGTTTTACCGACATAAAAACAACTAAAGCCAACTCGCTAACCACAGGAAGAATTTACAAGTCGGTTATTGATAAAGAGCGCAGAGGCGACTATTTGGGAAAGACCATCCAGGTTGTTCCGCATATCACCGATGAGATTAAACGCAACGTTAAGCTACTTGGTGAGAAGTATCACTACGATTTTGTTATCACCGAAATTGGTGGAACAGTGGGCGACATCGAGTCTACACCATTCCTTGAAGCTATTAGACAGCTAAAATGGGAATTGGGAAAGAAGGCCGTTTGCGTGCATCTCACCTATATCCCTTATCTAAAAGCTGCTCAAGAGCTTAAAACAAAGCCTACACAGCATAGCGTTAAGGAGTTGCAAAGCGTGGGTATTCAGCCCGATGTGTTGGTGTTGCGTACTGAAAAGAAACTCAATACAGGCATCTTAAAGAAGGTTGCCGCCTTCTGTAATGTGGATTTAGATTGCGTGGTGCAAAGCGAAGACTTGCCAAGCATTTATGAAGCTCCCGTTGGAATGCAAGAGCAGGGCTTGGATGTGGCCATTTTGAAAAAGATGGGCGAACCCATTGGCGAAAAACCAGCACTTGGTCCTTGGCGTAAATTCCTCGAAAGACGCAGACAAGCCACTAACGAGGTGCATATCGGACTTGTTGGTAAGTATGATTTGCAGGATGCTTATAAGAGTATTCGCGAAAGTTTGTATCAAGCAGGTACATATAACGACCGCAAAACAGTGCTTTCTTTCATCAATTCGGAGAAACTCACGAAGGAAAATGTGGCAGAACAGTTGGCGGGCGTGGACGGTATTGTTATCTGTCCGGGATTTGGACAACGAGGAACAGAAGGTAAAATCATTGCAGCCCACTATGCACGAACCAACGATTTGCCAACCTTTGGTATTTGTCTAGGTATGCAAATGATGGTGATAGAGTTTGCTCGTAATGTTCTTGGATACGAAGATGCAAATAGTCGTGAGATGGATGAGAAGACAGAACACAACGTCATTGATATTATGGAGGAGCAAAAAAACATTACCAACATGGGCGGTACAATGCGTCTTGGTGCTTATGAGTGCGTGTTGAAGCAAACTTCTCGTGTAATAGATATCTATAAGCACGAACATATACAGGAAAGACATCGTCACCGATACGAATTTAACAACGACTTCCAAAAAGAATACGAACGTGCAGGAATGGCTTGTGTGGGTAAGAACCCTGAAAGCGACCTTGTTGAAATAGTGGAAATACCGGGCTTGAAGTGGTATATTGGTACACAATTCCATCCCGAATACCAAAGCACAGTGCTTAATCCGCACCCCTTATTCGTTGATTTCGTTAAGGCAGCAATAGCAAACAAAAAATAATTTCACATAATCTGATTATCTCCCGCAGACTGTGCAGTGTCCTAGAGACATGTTTCGCATTAATTTTACGGGATAAATAGACAAGACATAATGAATAAAAACAATCTTATCGGTTTCATTCTCATTGGCTTTGTGCTTATTGGTTTCAGTCTTTGGAACCGCCCCTCTGAAGAAGAATTGGCTAAGCAACAGCAAAAGGAACAGATTGAAAAGAAAAACAAAGAGGAGCAAACGCAAGCTAAAGCTAAAGCTGAAGCTGCTCGCGCTCAGGCTCTACAACAAGCAGCCACCGACACAAGTGCTTTGTTTCATAAGGCATTGACGGGCGAAGCGCAACCCATCGTGCTGAAAAATAATAAAGTGCAAATACAACTTAACACCAAGGGAGGTGTAGTTGATAAGGTGGTTATTAATAATTTCGCCGACAGAAATGGTAATAAGAATGTAACGTTGTTCCAAGGTAAAGACCAAAATCTTAATTATACCTTTGCAACGAAAGACGGATATATTAGTACTGCCGATTTGTTTTTCACGCCTTCTGAAGTAACCGACACCACAGTTACCTTTACAGCTGAAGCTGCAGCAGGTAAAACACTTACCATTAAGTACGTGTTGGGCAATGAATACATGCTGCATACGAGCATTTCGGCTACTGGAATGGCTGGTATTCTTAACCCCTCGGTGAATACTGTAGATATAAACTGGCAACAACGCTGTGCACAACAGGAGAAAGGTTTTACCTTTGAAAACCGTTATGCCACGCTAACTTACCATAAATCTAAAGGAGGAACCGACTACCTGAGTGAGACTTCAGAGAAAATAGACGAGGTTATTGAAGATAAGATAGACTGGGTGGCTTTTAAAAACCAGTTTTTCTCGGCGGTGATGATAGCCAAAACCGATTTCGGTACAAACAATACACTAACAAGCATTCCTCAAGAGAAGGGTACTGGTTATCTGAAACAATACAAAGCTCGCCTTAAAACCACATTCGACCCAACGGGTGCACAACCTACGCAACTGGATTTTTACTACGGACCAAACGACTTCCGATTGTTGCAACAAATGGAAAGTCAAAGTAATTTTGGCAAGGATCTTGAATTAGAAAGACTGGTTTACCTGGGATGGCCCTTATTCCGTGTTATTAATAGATGGTTCACTATCTATGTATTCGACTGGCTCACCGGCTTTGGCTTTAACATGGGTGTGGTTCTTATCCTTATCACCCTTCTCTTGAAGGGTATCACTTTCCCGTTGGTGAAAAAGAGTTATTTAAGTTCGGCTAAGATGCGCGTGCTTAAACCAAAACTCGAAGAAGCAACCAAAGAGTTTAACAAGCCCGAGGACCAGATGAAAAAGCAGCAGGCCATGATGAGCGAATATGCTAAATATGGCGTTAGTCCGCTATCAGGATGTTTGCCCATGCTTATTCAGATGCCCATTTGGATTGCGATGTTTAACTTCGTTCCAAACGCAATTCAGTTGCGTGGACAAAGCTTCTTGTGGATAAAAGACCTCTCAACTTACGACCCAATATGGGAGTGGGGACATAACGTTTGGCTCATTGGCGACCACTTGTCGCTAACTTGCATCCTATTCTGTTTGTCTAACGTTCTCTATTCTGTAATGACAATGCGTCAACAGCGCGATCAAATGGTTGGACAACAGGCCGAACAAATGAAGATGATGCAGTGGATGATGTACTTCATGCCAGTGATGTTCTTCTTTATGTTCAATGATTACTCTTCAGGACTGAACTTCTACTATTTCGTTAGCTTGTTCTTCAGTGCAGCCATCATGTGGTTCTTGCGCAAAACCACTAACGACGAAAAGTTGCTTAGAATACTCGAAGCAAATTATAAAGAGGCTGAAAGTAATCCTGAAAAGCTTAGAGGACTCTCTGCTCGTATTCAGGCTATGCAGCAACAGCAACAAGAACTGCAGCGTAAACGTGAACAGCTGGGCAAGAAATAATGCAGAGTTTTAACCCCAAACCAAATAAAACAACAAAATAAGCGTATTTAAAGCAACTGGCGGATTATGGTTTGCTCCTAAAAAGGTGCAACACCGTAATCCGTCTTTTAAAATAAGGAATTAAAAGTACTAAAAACCTATGAAGAAATCTCTCGCCTTGGCAGCGATGGCTTTACTCGCTGTCGTGCCGAATTTAAATGGACAAACCATGATCGGCAAAAATGAAATTAAATTGAAAAGCGACCTGATGACACCCGAAGCTTTATGGGCTATGGGTCGTATTGGTGATGCACAAGCTTCTCCCGATGGCAAAATGGTGCTGTATAGGGTGGCGTATTATAGTGTGCAAGAAAATAAAGGACATCAAATGCTCTTTGTGTCTAATGCTGATGGAACGAACAAAAAGCAGCTTACCACAACGGCTGATAATGAAACAGACGCTGTATGGATTGAGAATGGACAACGCATTGCCTTCCTTACAAAAGGACAGCTGTGGAGCATGAACGCTGATGGCTCAGGAAGAAAGCAACTTACCAATAGCGATGTTGATATCGAAGGATTTAAGTTTTCACCTGATGGAAAGAAAGTTATTCTTATCAAATCTTTGAAATATACAGGAGTTATCCAGGCTAATCCGTCTGATCTACCTAAAGCAACAGGAAGAAAAGTAACCGACTTAATGTACCGTCACTGGGATCACTATGTTGAAACTATTCAGCACCCCTTTGTGGCTGATGTTTCGGCCGATGGCATAACTGCAGGCAAAGACTTGCTTGAGGGTGAACCATACGAATGTCCGATGGAGCCATTTGGAGGTGTTGAGCAGTTGGCTTGGAGTCCTGATTCGAAAACAATTGCTTATACATGCAGAAAAAAAACGGGTCGCGAATACTCTATTTCTACTGACTCTGATATTTTCTTGTACAATCTGGCTACTGGTAAAACAACCAATTTGTGTAAGCCAGCCGACTATAAAGCCCCAGCAGTTGATGCAACGAAGACGCTTAAGAATCAAGCAGTAAATCATCAAAACAAGGATTATAACGTTGGTTACGATACCAATCCCAAATTCTCGCCCGATGGAAAATATGTTGCTTGGCAGAGTATGAAGAATGATGGATATGAAAGCGACAGAAATCGTCTGTGTGTTTATACACTTGTTACAGGCGAAAAACACTATGTTACAGAAGCTTTCGACTCTAATGTTGACGATTATTGCTGGGCAGCTAACTCGCAAACGTTGTACTTTATTGGCGTTTGGCACGGTTGTGTGAACATGTATCAAACCAATTTGGCTGGTAAAGTGATGCAACTAACAGATGGGTGGCACGATTATGCATCGGTTCAACTTTTGGGCAATACTGGTAAGTTGCTAGCAATGCGCCATAGTTATTCGCACCCAGACGAGCTGTTTGTGGTTACGCTTTCAAAGAAAGAAAAGAAATCAGAGGCAAAACAGATAACCGACGAAAACAAACACATCTTCGATCAGCTCGAAATGGGTAAGGTGCAACAGCGTTGGGTTAATACCGTTGATGGCAAAAAAGAGTTGGTTTGGATTATTCTTCCGCCACATTTCGATCCAAATAAGAAATATCCTGCATTACTTTTCTGCGAAGGTGGCCCGCAAAGTCCTGTTAGCCAATTCTGGAGTTATCGATGGAATTTCCAAATTATGGCTGCCAATGGTTATGTTATTATTGCTCCAAACCGTCGTGGCTTGCCTGGTTTTGGTTCTGAATGGAACGAAGAAATATCGGGTGATTGGACAGGTTTGTGCATGAAAGACTATTTGGCTGCCGTTGACGATGCAGTAGAGAACTTACCTTTTGTAGACAAAGACCGTCTGGGTTGTGTGGGAGCTAGCTTTGGTGGTTTCAGCGTTTATTACTTAGCCGGACATCATGATAAGCGTTTCAAGGCTTTTATCTCGCACGATGGTGCATTTAATCTTGAAGCAATGTACACCGAGACAGAAGAAAACTGGTTCTCTAACTGGGAATACGATGACGCTTATTGGAACAAAGACCTTACTGTAAATGCAAAGCGCACATACGAAAACTCACCACATCGTTTTATCGATAAGTGGGATACGCCTATCCTTTGCATTCATGGTGAGAAAGATTATCGTATTAACGCAACACAAGGTATGAGTGCGTTTAATGCTGCTCGCATGAAAGGCATCCCTGCTGAATTGCTTATCTTCCCTGATGAAAACCACTGGGTGCTTAAACCTCAGAATGGTGTGTTGTGGCAACGCACATTCTTTGAGTGGCTAGACAGATGGTTGAAGTAACAAGATCGTAGTGATATTTTGCCGTAATCGCTTTTGAAAGATGTGTTTTTCTGTCTTCAAACTTTGCTCTGCTGTATTTTAATGCAGAGACTCAACATTGAAGAAGGGCAGAATAGCTAAGTTGATACACCACTTTCATTGGAGTTTGGTCCAACTATTCATTCTAAATGTGGATTGTTCGTGGACAAGTGGCATACACTTTTATATAGAAAAATCTTTTAAAACAGCTTTATCGCACATTATATAATAAGAAATCCACCCTCTCTTAAACTTAAGAGAGGGTGGGGCAACTTTTAAATGCGAGAAACTATTACCAACGAAAAAATATAAATATCTATGACAACAAACAACAATGCAACAGGCACTTTACGCGATTCAGCTGCAGCCCGCTGGACAGCCTTGTTGCTTTTGGCTATGGCCATGTTTTTCGCGTACATTTTTATGGATATTCTATCGCCCATTAAGGACTTGATGGAATCTACACGTGGTTGGGACTCTACAGCCTTTGGTACTTATGCTGGTTCAGAAACGTTCCTTAACGTGTTTATCTTCTTCCTTATCATTGCAGGTATTATCCTCGACAAGATGGGCGTGCGCTTTACGGCCATCCTTTCGGGTCTGGTTATGCTCACAGGAGCCTGCATCAACTGGTATGCAGTTACCGAATCGTTCATGGGTTCGTCACTTGAAACCTGGTTTTCGAACCACCTTAATTACATTCCCTTGTTCGATGAATTGGGAGTTTCGCCATTTTATGCTGGTATGCCTGCTTCAGCTAAGTTGGCCTCTATTGGTTTTATGATATTCGGTTGCGGAGCCGAGATGGCTGGTATTACCGTTTCTCGTGGTATTGTAAAATGGTTTAAGGGAAAAGAAGTGGCTTTGGCAATGGGTTCAGAGATGGCCCTTGCACGCCTTGGCGTTGCCACTTGTATGATATTCTCTCCTGTTTTCGCTCGTTTGTTTGGAAGAGTAGACGTATCTCGTTCTGCCGCTTTCGGACTTATATTGTTGATGATTGCTTTGATTATGTTTGTAGTTTACTTCTTCATGGATAAGAAACTAGATGCACAAACAGGTGAAGCCGAAGAGAAAGATGATCCTTTCCGTATCTCAGATATTGGTCAAATCTTGCGTAGTCAAGGTTTCTGGGTCGTAGCATTACTTTGTGTGCTCTATTATTCGGCCATTTTCCCCTTCCAAAAGTATGCAGTTAACATGCTTCAATGCAATCTAACGTTTACGCAATTGGCAGAAGGTGACTTCTGGGCTTCAAATAGTGTAACGTTGATTCAATATTTCGTGATGATTACTATTGCTGCTACAGCTTTTATAAGTAATTTCAGCAAGAAAGCATCGTTGAAATATGGACTTCTTCTCGTGTCGTTTGTATTCCTTATATGCTATTGCTACATTGCCTACAAACGTCAATCAGCCGAAGCAATTTTCGCTGTATTCCCACTTTTAGCTGTAGGTATCACCCTATTCTGGGTAAATACGTTGATCATAAGGGTAAAGCAGCCTCTATGTTGGTGTTGGGAAGTGTGCTTCTTATCGTTTGCCACCTTACATTTGCATTCCTTCTTCCACAGCTTAAAGGCAATGAAATAGGCGGTGTAAGTCTTGCTTTCGTCACCATTCTTATTCTTGGAGCTAGCTTCTCTTTGGTGCCAGCATCGTTGTGGCCATCTGTTCCTAAGTTGGTAGACAGCAAAATCATTGGTTCTGCTTATGCTTTAATATTCTGGATTCAGAACATAGGGCTATGGCTTTTCCCATTGCTGATTGGTAAGATATTGAAAGCTTCGAATCCTGACATTGTTCAAAGCCTTGAAGCTGGTACGATGTCGCCAGCCGAAGCAGCAACGTCTTACAACTACACCAATCCTTTGTTGATGCTTGCTATGCTTGGCTTGGTAGCTTTACTACTTGGATTGTACTTGCGTGTTGTAGACCGCAAGAAAGGTTATGGTCTGGAAGAGCCTAATATTAAATAATAAGTGGCTTATAGAATAAAATATAACATACGTATCTAGCAACATTTTGCTGTTATAATATATAATGGCTGAACTCAATAAATGGTGTTCAGCCATTATTGTTTTACACGAATTTAAGCTGTTTTCCAACGAGTAGACAAATTGGGTTGAACTGAGGATAGGGTTCGTAGGTTTATGCGGTGTTGTTGTGAAAGGAGATGCTATCAATGTATTATTAGCTGTCGCAACATATAACTCCAAAAGAGCTATGAGAGCTCTTTTGTACCTTATAAAAAAGAATCAGCATAGAGCTTGCCAATACAAGCTTTATGCTGAAATATAGTTTTTAAGGGAGCACTAACTAGTGAATAGTTAATAAATTGACAAAATTATAAGTTAGTAAGCTAAAGAGGTTAAAGGTTTACGTTTTCTAAAATAGTCTGCAACCTCATCAACTCGACAACTTACAAGCTCATAACAACTCTAGAATTTTGTTATAGGGCAGTGAACGCAGCGAAGAACCCGAAAATAACCCCTGGAGAATTGGCTAATACTAAAGGAAGATCGCGCTTTTCTTTGAACAAACCATAACAAACCCATAGCGTGCAGTTGATTCCTGCCATGAAAGGCTGAATAAACGAGCCCTTGTTGCCGTTTAAATTATCCTGTATCTGTGGAAAATAAAATACGTACATAAGGACGGATGTACACATCCCCACCCATCCTACATAACCAAAAAACTTTTCTTTTTTCATCTTAATTAAAATTTAAATGTTCGAGAAACAATAATTATCTGACTAATATATCGGTTGATAAATTGAAAAAAACAAGTATGGTACGTGCGCGAGTTTACGAGTTAGATTATAATCGGCAACAAGCACAAAACTGAAAAACACCATCATCCTATAAACTTATTAACTCATAACCTTAAAAATATTACAATTTTACTGATTGATAAACTTCCGAGTTTTGGATTTCATATGGTAATACCATATAACCTCACATTCTTGCTAACTTATAGTCTTATGAGTTTACAACCATATAAGCTATTCTCTTTACTCCATCACAATTCCTTTACTCAGTTGAGAAGTCGGCTACCATTTTACGATACATTGCATACATGCGTGTACGCGATATGAAACCTTGTAGTTCGTTGTTTGCATCTACCACAGGCAAGTAAGTGGCATCTGTTTTATCAAACTTGTTCATCACCTCTTCCATTGGGTCGTTTCTTCCAAGAACGGCAGGTGTTGGACACATAATTTGTGCGACACTGAATTTATGATATAACTCTGTTCGGAACATAATGTGCCTAATCTTGGTTACATCTATCTCGCCAATGAGTTGGCCAGCGTGGTCCAAAACAGGGATAAAGCTTGTGTGACTGCGACTAATGACGTACACTAGTTTGCCCAAAGGCATTTCTGGATTAACGGCCGTGTAGTTCTTATCAATAATGCTTTCCATGCTCATTAAGGTAAGAATAGACTTATCTGTATGGTGAGTGATAAGTTTTCCCTCGCGAGCAAGTCGCATACCGTAGATGCTATGTGGCTCAAAGATGTTGATAGTGAGGTACGAACTAATACAAACAATCATCAATGGCAGTAGTAATTGGTACCCTCCTGTTATTTCAGCAATGAGAAATATACCCGTAAGAGGTGAGTGCATCACGCCAGCCATTACGCCAGCCATGCCAAGAAGCGTGAAATTTTTCTCGGGAATATATACACCAATGTTGTAGATGTTCCATAAACGGGCGAAGAAAAAGCCACCAAATCCACCAATAAACAATGAAGGAGCAAACGTTCCACCGCAACCACCACTACCATTAGTGGCAGATGTGGCGAAAACTTTAGTGAAAAGCACCAGTCCTACGTAAACCACCAGTAGGTTGTTGTGACCATAGAATAGCGAATTGTTAAGAATTTCGCTCCAATCAGCTTCAGTGTTACCATTAAGGAGTATGTTTACCGAACTTAATCCCTCGCCATAAAGTGAAGGAAAGATAAAGATTAGTGAGCTTAGAATAACTCCTCCCACAATCAAACGCTGATAGGGACGCTCTTTCATCTTGCCAAACATGTTTTCGCAGGCTGTCATTGTGCGCATGAAGTAAAGACTAATCATACCACAAAAGATGCCAAAGAGAACGCTGGCAGGTACACGCTCAATCACCCATTCGCCGTCGATGTGGAACGTAAACATCGAATCGGTACCCACAAAGATATAAGTGAAACAAGTGGCAGTTACACAAGCAATAAGAATAGGAAGGAGAGAAGCCATGGTTAGGTCTACCATTAGCACCTCCAGGGTGAACACAAGTCCTGCTATTGGCGCTTTATAAATACCTGCAATGGCAGCCGATGCACCGCATCCAACAAGCAAAATCATGGTGCGGTTATCCAGTTTAAACAGCTGTCCGAGGTTAGAGCCAATGGCCGAACCTGTTAATACAATAGGAGCTTCAGCACCAACCGAGCCACCAAAGCCGATGGTTATAGCAGAAGCGATAACAGACGACCAACAATTATGTCCTTTTAGTCGGGCACGTTTGGTAGAAATAGCATAGAGCACACGCGTAATACCGTGTGAGATATTATCCTTAACCACATGCCTAATGAATAGAGAAGTAAGGTAAATACCCACAACGGGAAAGACAAGATACAACCAGTTGATAGATGAAATGGTGAAGCCCTCGGTTAGCAACATTTGAATTTGCTTGATAAGCCAATGAAGAAAGAAGGCTGCAATAGCTGCAAACACCCCCACGAAAAACGAAAGGATGAGTGTGAACTGCCTTGTAGAAAGGTGTTCGATGCGCCATTTGGTAAACCTACCAATCAATGATTTGTCTTCATGTTCTATTGTTGTATCCATCTCTTAGACTTGTGTGTTGCGTTCAAATCGTGCGTTTGTTATTTGCGAATCACCGTTACTTCACCGTCTTTGTTAAGTTTGATGATACAACTTGGTGTATGTGGCTTGTGTTCTTGTCGGCGAGACCAGCACACATAGTCAACTGCATTGAGCAATTCTTCACTAATATCTTTATAATTAGAGGCTGCAGGTTGGCCACTAATATTTGCACTGGTGCTTACCAAGGCCTTTTGAAAACGATAACACAATTCTTTTGAAAAAGGTTCGGCGGTTACTCGCAATGCCACCGACCCATCTTCGGCAATGAGATTTGGCGCTAGGTTAACGGCATCGTCAAGAATTAGCGTTGTGGGTTTGGTGGCAAGCTCCACCAAATCCCATGCCACGTTAGGTACATTTCTAACGTAGCGTTGCATGCGCATGGCCGAATCCACAAGGCATATCATAGCCTTGGAGTCGTCGCGTTGTTTTATCTGGTACACTTTGGCCACAGCTTCGGCGTTAGTAGCGTCGCATCCGATACCCCAAACCGTATCAGTGGGGTAGAGTATAACACCGCCTTTTCTCAACACTTCAACAGCTTTCTTAATGTCTTCTTCTCTTGTCATGATGTTGTTTATCTGTTCAACTTGCAAATATATAATAAAAATATGTTTGCCCCAAGTAAAACAGCGTTTTATTTAACTGTGAAAATGGGACGCTTTATTCACTTGCTGATAGCATGAAAGCTATTGGCCTCGCGCGTTCCGTTTAGGAAGTCTCGGCTGCTCATACGTTTCTTTCCTGCCATTTGTATCTCTTGCAGCTCAAGTAGGTTGTCGGCGGTGCAAATATATAGACGGTTTGCTTCCACTACGAAAGTTCCTGGGTTTGCTTTTGCAGGCATTTGGGTTTTGTTTGCACTATAAATCTTCAGCACTTGAGGTTTGTTATTCTCCTGTTCGTCGTTCTTGGCAATTTCAGTCCACGCGCCAGGGTACGGACTTAGTCCGCGAATAAAGTCGTAAATGCGCTTTACGGGTAGATTCCAATCTATTTGGCAAGTCTCTTTAAATATCTTTGGAGCATGCTTCAGTGGCTGGTCTTCAGGCTGTTGTGTGGTCTCAAGTTTTCCGTCTTGCTGCAAAATGCGGTCAACCGTTTCAATACACAGTTCAGCTCCGAGTCTCATTAGATGGTCGTACACCCATTCAACGTTGGCATCATCAGGTATTGCAAGACGTTTATAGTCGATAATTCTACCCGTATCAATATTTTCGTCAAGGAAGAAAGTGGTGACACCTGTTTCTGTTTCGCCATTGATAACAGCCCAATTGATAGGGGCTGCCCCCCGATACTGTGGCAATAACGCTGCATGTACATTGAAAGTGCCGAACGCTGGCATATTCCACACTTGCTTTGGAAGCATGCGAAAGGCAACAACAACTTGCAAATGAGCATTGAAAGCACGCAATTGAGCTAGGAACTTCTCATCTTTCATGCGCTCGGGTTGCAATACAGGTATAGATTTAGACAGTGCATATTGTTTTACAGCAGGAGCTTGAAGTGTAGAACCATGTCTACCAACAGGCTTATCGGGTTGAGTAACCACGGCCACCACGTTATATCCGCCATCTACAAGCAGTTTAAGCGACTGCACGGCAAACTCGGGTGTGCCCATGAAAACAATTCTTAAGTCATGTTTCTTCATTATACTGTTTTATACGATGTTATTATTAAAACAAACGGCAAACCTAAGCAAGCTATTTGCAAGACTATTAGTTTGCACTGTCTTCGATTGCCGTTCGCTTCATGCTGTTGTTAAGTGAATAAGTTTATTATAAGCGCGACACTTGTTTAACTCCTCTAACGGTTCTAAGTTTTTTCATCAGTGCCTCAAGTTTTGTAACATCCTCTAGTTGCACAACGATTGTACCATCAAAAAGGCCATCGTGCGAATCAATATTGATAGAGCGCATCACGATTTTTTCTTCTTTCGATATGATACTTGTGATGTTGTTCACGATGCCGAGGTCGTCGTTTCCCACCACTTTAATAGTGATGCTATATTGTCCTGCACTCTTTCCACTCCACCGGGCTTTCACAATACGGTATCCAAAGCGTTTACGCAGCTCGGGTGCATTAGGGCAGGTGCAGCGATGTATCTTAATTCCTCCACTAACAGTAACGAATCCAAACACCTCATCGCCATAGATAGGCTGGCAGCATTTTGCCAACGAATAGTCAACCCCTTTCAAATTTCTGTCGATAACAAGGACATCTTCATTGCTACGTGCAATCTCCTCATCGGGATTATCATAGCTAAACTCGGTGGCACTCCTAACCGTTTGGGGTGTATTGATATTTTGGTCGTAGTCACGAACGGCAATATACTTCTCAATAACCTCGTTAACATCGAGCTTCTCGTCGGCTATTTGCTTATAGAAATCCGTAGCCACCTTAAAGCCCATACGCTTAATCAGGTGCATCATGGTTGTCTCGTCTAACTCAATTTTCCTATTTTTGAGTCTTCTTTCCAACAACTCCTTAGCATAGATTGTGTCTTTGGCGATGGTTTCTTTTAGTGCCAGTTTTATTTTAGCTTTTGCACGTGGGGTCTTAACTATGTTTACCCATTCTTGCTTAGGTGTTTGATTGCTCTGCGTAATCACTTCAACCTCGTCTCCCGACTTCATTTCGGCTCTAAACGAAACGTTTTTACCATTGATTTTGCCACCTACGCACTTATTTCCGATACCCGAATGTATACGATAAGCAAAGTCTAAGATGTTTGCACCTTTTGGAAACTTTAGCAATTCACCTTTAGGCGTGAACACAAACACCTCGTCTTCATACAATCCCATTTTGAATTGGTCCATCAACTGCAAATCGTCGTTGTTTTCTAATGCAGCTCTGATGTTCGAAAGCCATTCGTCTATGCCACTTTCTCCCTTTATCCTTTGTAGCGCCAATGCGCAGCCAGACCCTTTTCTGCTATTTCGTCCATTCTTTCGGTTCGAATTTGCACTTCAACCCACTTGTTTTCGGGTCCTAACACCGTGATATGCAAACTTTCGTAACCATTACTTTTAGGCACACTAAGCCAATCGCGCAGGCGTTTTGGGTTTGGCATGTACATATCCGTTACGATAGAGTAAGCCTGCCAACATTGTATTTTTTCTTTATCAACTGGAGAATCGATAATGATGCGTATGGCAAAAAGGTCGTAAATACCCTCGAAGTTGCACTTTTGCTTCTTCATTTTTTGCCAAATGGAATGAATGCTTTTGGTTCTTCCTTTCATGTGAAAATGCAAACCCGCCTCTTCAAGCTGCTTTTGGATGGGCAATATAAAGCGTTCGATGTAGCTATCGCGCGACTTTTTTTGTGGCGTTTAGCTTATCCTTAATCATGTAATAGGCATCGTGCTCCAAATATTTAAGACTTAAGTCTTCCAGTTCGCTTTTCAATTTGTACAACCCCAGCTTGTGTGCAAGTGGAGCATACAGGTAACTAGCCTCTTGAGCAGCCTCCAAGCGTGCTTCTTCGTTGTAAGTGTCGCGCACTTGTCGCATCAGGTTAACGCGGTCGGCAATCATGATAAGTATAACCCGCATGTCTTCAGCAAAAGAGATAAGCAAGTTTCTAAAGTTCTCGCTCTCTATCACAGGCGTTCGTTTGTATAACTCCTGCACTTTAACCAGACCTCGAATTATTTGCGCTACAGAATGTCCATAGTGTTTGTCTACTTGTTCAATGTTGCTAAGCCCAGCCACTACGCCTGTGTAAAGCACGATAGCGATAATGGCATCACGCTTCAAACCAATTTCTTCGAACGCTATTTCTGCTGTTTGCAACGCATGTACAATAGGATTAAGACCAAAGATGTTGCGTTGCAGCATACCCGAGTGAATATAATCTTCGATAACTTGGCGCAATTGCTCTGCATCGTTAGGTTGAAAGCCGTTGGCTTCGTTTGCCAACAGCTTAGACAAGAGGCCGCAGGCCAATTCTTTTTCTTCGGTAGTAAAAAAGAGTTTTTCTTCCATGTGCAATCCTTTCTACATTTTGTGTCTTATTGGCTCATGTTGGTTGGAGGGCTCGTTGTTGGTTCTAGGCGTTGCATTTTTTTGCACATTCGCCACTCTCCATAATATTTGCTAATTCTGATACGTGTCAACAAGCATCCACTTAAGCCCTCCATTCGTGCCTATTATATAATATAAGGTGTGTCCACGCACATACCTTAATTGCAAAGTTACAAAAAAGTAGCCCAATAATTTCTTATTTAGCAGGAAAGTTGTTACATTTGTTCAGCACTTTGTATAATCAACACAAAACCTAAATATTATGTTAACAAAACAAGATTTGCAGCAAATAGAGCGTCTCGGTATAAGCGAGGCCGTGGTGAATCATCAGATGGAGCAGCAACGCAATGGTTTTCCTTACCTTAAACTGCAGGCTGCCGCTTCCATTGAGAACGGCGGTATAATGGCTCCTGATGCTGAAGAGCGCAATGCTTATTTAGCTTCCTGGGAACGTTATCAAGCTGAAGGTCGCAAGGTTGTTAAGTTTGTGCCTGCTTCAGGCGCCGCAAGTAGAATGTTCAAAGACCTCTTCGCCTTTCTCGATGCAAGCTATGACGAGCCTACTACTGCTTTCGAAAAAGAATTTTTCGACAATACGCGTCTTTTTGCTTTTAGAAAAGCCCTTTGCAATGCCTGCAAGGCTGATACGCAATGTAGTGTTTGCGACCTTAAAGAGGCGGGTAAGTACAAAGAGGTTGTGGCGCATCTCTTAGGCGAAGAAGGACTCAACTATGGCAATTTGCCAAAAGGTTTGCTGCTTTTTCATAATTATGAAGACGAACCACGTACACCACTAGAGGAACATCTTGTTGAAGCTGCACTTTATGCTGCCTCTAATGGAGAAGCGAATGTTCATTTCACGGTTTCTCACGACCACCTCCATCTCTTCAAAAATAAGGTTGCCGAAAAGGTCGAGAAATATGAGAAACTTTATAATACACGTCTTAACGTGTCGTTCTCTGAACAAAAACCGTCTACTGATACAATTGCAGTAAACCCCGATAACACCCCTTTCAGAAACGAAGATGGTTCGCTGCTCTTCCGTCCTGGTGGACATGGCGCACTTATTCAGAATTTAAACGATGTAGAAGGTGATGTTGTGTTTATCAAGAATATTGATAACGTTGTGCCCGATAAACTAAAAGGAGATACTGTTACTTATAAAAAACTGCTTGGAGGTATTCTTGTCGAGCTACAAAAACAAGCATTTAGGTACTTGCTGATGCTTGATAAGGGTGGTTGCACACGAGAACAACTTAACGAGATGTTGCTTTTCTTAGAGAAGCAACTTTGCTGTGTTCGCAAAGATGTGGCCGAACTAGACGATAATACGTTGGCCGAATATCTACGTAAGAAGCTTAATCGCCCCATACGTGTATGTGGTATGGTTAAGAATGTTGGCGAACCCGGTGGCGGTCCATTCCTTACTTACAATCAAGATGGAACGATTAGTCTGCAAATTCTTGAGAGCAGTCAGATAGATAGCAATAATGCCGAATATGTTAAGGCCTTTAAAGAAGGTACACACTTCAATCCTGTTGACCTTGTTTGTGGTATTCGCGATTATCGTGGCAATGCTTTCCGCTTGCCAGACTTTGTTGACCATAACACAGGTTTTATTAGTTCGAAAAGCAAGAATGGTAAACAGCTAAAGGCCTTAGAGCTTCCAGGCTTGTGGAATGGTGCAATGAGCGATTGGAATACGGTGTTTGTAGAAGTGCCCCTGTCTACATTCAATCCTGTTAAGACGGTGAACGACCTTTTAAGGCCCGAGCATCAATAATTCAAACACCTTAATAAGAAAGGGGAAGCAACGCATTGGCTGCTTCCCCTTTCTCTATTTTAGGTTTTAAAAACAACTTATTCCTTAGCAGGTGTTATCTAATTCTATCTGCTGCCTTTACCAATTTCTCGTCTGCAAGAATACCTCTTCGCGCCATCCAATAAAATATCATGGCAACGAATGGAAAGCAAACAGCTATGTTAGCATGCACTAGGTAATCACGAAAGCCTACGTACAATGCATAGAAGGCAGCAAGCGCATACCAAACAACTATCAGCAGCATGTTTACCACGCACAATTTAGCTTGTCGAGGTCTGTTGCGAAATCCTCCAATAGTCCAAGCGCCGATAGTAGCTGTAAGTATTAGTACGCCAAACAATGCGCTTGATTGCATGCTTACCCCACCTTCGGGAGTTCGAATCCATAGGTTGAACATCTCCGCATCCAGCCCCATGCCCTTAGGCGTAAAGTGAGCAATGGGCAAACAGAGGCATGCCACGGTGAAAGCGATGGCCAACACCATGAACACAGTTTGTTTACGCTGCCACATTAGTCAATCTGTTGGGCCTCTTTAGAGGGGTCGCGCCAGTAAATGCTATCATCAATAAACTCTTGAGTAGCTAGCAATGTGGGTTTGGGAAGCTTCTCGTAGTAGCGCGAAATTTCAATTTGTTCGCGGTTTTCGAACACCTCTTCTAGAGTGTCGTTATACGAAGCAAACTCTTGAAGCTTCTTGTTCAAGTCTTGTTTAATCTCAACGCTTATCTGATTAGCACGCTTTGAGATGATAGCAACGCTCTCATAAATGTTGTTCGTATCGTTACACAAGTCCATAATGTCTCTTGTGACGGTATTTATCGGAGCCTTTGACTTCTTGTAATCCATAAAATAATGTTCCTATACTGTTTTAATAACTAATCAATTTTTAGTAACTTCCTTGCATTTAGCTATAAGTTTCTCTGCCAAATGTCTGTCTTTCGAGTCGGGATACTCGTTAATAAAGCCATAACATTCGTCTTCGGCATCTTGAAAACGTTCCAATTTCTTCGACTCGATGCTTTGCTCGGCCAACTCAAACTTACTTTTCATGAGCAACAAGGCAAAATTTTCGCGCAATCTACTATAAGGATAGTCCTTCAAAGCGTTTTGGGCGGTGATGATACATGCCTCATAATTGTTTCCGCCATAGTTGCAGTTACCAAAGTAAGTGCCCAGGTCGTAATACAATTGTGCAGAGTGCAGCTCTTTCTCTACCAATTTGTCTTGTAGGTCAAACAGTCTTTGTTGTGCCTGTGGCTTAAATTTCGAGTCGGGATACAGGTCAAGGAATGTTTGAAAGTCTGTTATAGCCTGAATTGTTCTTGATTGGTCCAAACGAGGTTCAGGAGTACTCATGAACAAACTCTGCCCAACGTAATATTGAGCAATCTCCGCGTATTTCCCTTTGGGATACGATTGGAAGTATTTCTTAAAGTATTGGGCCGCAGTTTCGTAGTCTTTACTATTGTATTCGGCCATAGCCAGCATGTAAAGACTCTCTTGCGCATTCTCTGTTCCCTTTTGTAGGGTAACAAGTTCTTGCAAAAGGGTTATCGCACGCACATATTTACCTTTGGCGAAACACTCTTTTGCATACTCGTACTTATACTGCACATTGTCGCTTTTGTACACTTGATTGAACTCTTGTGCACAACTTGAAAACAGCAAAATGGCCGTAGAAATGATGAGCAATGGCTTCTTCATTGTTTGTTTCTTGTTTTTTGAACTGCAAAAATACACATATTTTGCTTATTAACAAAGTGTAAAATGCTATTTTTAGCTATTTGGACGAATGTTTTTTTGTAATTTTGCATATATGGAATTTAAACTAACGTCGAAATACAAGCCAACAGGCGACCAGCCTGAGGCTATCAGACAACTTTCAGAGGGGTTGGATAGGGGTGACATGTCGCAAGTTTTGTTGGGCGTAACTGGTTCTGGTAAAACCTTTACCATGGCCAATGTCATTGCCCAACACAATGTTCCTACGCTTGTTTTGAGTCACAACAAAACGCTTGCAGCACAGCTCTACGAGGAAATGAAAGGTTTTTTCCCCGATAATGCCGTGGAGTATTATGTATCGTATTACGACTATTATCAACCAGAAGCTTATTTGCCATCTACAGATGTATATATAGAAAAAGACTTAGCCATCAATGAAGAAATTGATAAACTGCGTCTTCGCGCCGTCTCGGCTTTGCTCTCGGGCCGTAAAGACGTGGTGGTAGTATCGTCGGTGTCGTGTATTTATGGTATGGGTGGCCCCACTGCTATGGAAAGTGGTATTATTTCGCTGTCTAAAGGTCAACAGATAGATAGAAATGAGTTTCTTAGAAAACTGGTAGATTCGCTCTATGTGCGAAACGATATCGACCCTCAACGTGGAAATTTTCGTGTAAAGGGCGATACCGTGGATGTGGCTATGGCCTATAGTGACAATGTGTTGCGTATCACTTGGTGGGATGATGAGATTGATAGTATCGAAGAAGTTGACAGTCTTACTTATCATCGACTGGCTAGTTTCAACGAATATAAAATTTATCCTGCCAACCTTTTTGTAACAACGAAAGACCAAACCGAAAGGGCCATACGTTGTATTCAAGACGACTTGGTAAAGCAAATTGATTTCTTTAACGAATTGGGTGATGGTATTAAAGCTCAACGTATTAAAGAAAGAGTGGAATACGACATGGAGATGATGAAAGAGTTGGGTCATTGCTCGGGTATAGAAAACTATTCACGCTATTTTGATGGACGAGAACCGGGCCAACGTCCCTATTGCTTGCTCGACTTCTTCCCGCAAGATTATCTGATGATTATTGACGAAAGCCATGTTAGTGTACCTCAACTTGGAGGTATGTATGGAGGCGATAGAGCACGAAAACAAAATTTAGTTGAGTTTGGATTCCGTCTGCCTGCTGCTTTCGACAACCGCCCTCTAAGGTTTGAAGAGTTTCATAGTCTTATCAATCAAGTGATATATGTGTCGGCCACGCCTGCCGATTACGAACTGGGAGAGGCCGAAGGCGTTGTTGTCGAACAACTAATTAGGCCCACCGGACTACTTGATCCTGAAATTATTGTTCGCCCTAGTGAAAATCAGATTGACGACCTTTTGGCCGAAATAATCGATAGAAGTGAGAAAAATGAGCGCGTTTTGGTTACTACACTCACTAAGCGCATGGCAGAGGAGCTTACCGAATACTTGCTCAACCATGGGGTTAAAACTAATTATATACATAGCGATGTGGCTACACTCGACCGTGTACGCATAATGAATGCTCTTAGAGCAGGTGAATACGATGTTCTTGTGGGGGTTAATCTATTGCGTGAAGGCTTGGATTTGCCCGAAGTTTCGCTGGTTGCCATCCTCGATGCCGACAAAGAGGGATTTTTGCGCAGTCATCGTTCGCTTACACAAACAGCAGGTCGTGCTGCTCGTAACGTTAATGGTAAGGTGATTATGTATGCAGATACTATCACACAGAGCATGCAACGCACCATTGACGAAACGGCTAGACGACGCATGATTCAGATGCAATACAATGCCGACCATAATATTACGCCCCAGCAGATTGTAAAAGAAATTAAGGGAGCACTTACTGGCAATGTTCAAAGGCAGAATCGGCCAAGTCCTATCGCTCGCAAGAGGGTGTATATGTGGAACCGAATGCTGATGCTATTGCGTTTGCAGCCGATCCAATCGTTGCACGTATGACGCGAGAGCAATTAGAGAAGAGTATTGCCAATACTACGTCCTTAATGAAGCAGGCTGCTAAAGAACTTGACTTTATTCAAGCGGCGCAATATCGTGATGAGATTGTGCGTTTGCAAGAACAATTGGAGCTGAAGTAAAAGTCTTGTAGGGCCTGTATATCTGCTACTTGCTGTATATTTCAATCTTTGGTTGAAGCACTTGTTGTATCTAAATAAAATAGGGCTTTAAAGTAAACGTGTGATGCTTTAAGGACTCATAAAAAGTATGTCTACATGCATCAAATTAGTGTTAAGTCTTCCAATTAGTGTATAGTTTTATGTTTTGGAAAGCATTTTTAGGGTAGTTTGGACGGGAGTCATTATTCGTTATTAAATTTTTATTGGCATAAATGCAGATATATAAATCTGTAGTGTAAAATAAAAAGTATAAATTTTAACATTATGAGTGCGATATTTGTAACCAACTGCCCACTTGCTCGCAAATATTCAATTCTCGTGAAGGTTTGTTTGATGAAGAACATACTTAACATGCGAATATTGGACAAACGTATTTTTGATGAAATAAACCGTGTTTTATATGAGTTTAGAGGCTAACTGCATCAAAATAAATCGCTATTTGTAGCAAAACGCAGTGCTAACTCTTACTAAATACCATGCTAACTCATGCAAAACGCAAGGCTATTTGCTGCAAAACGCAAGGCTAAATGCTGCAAAACGCAGAGTAAAAGGCTATCTATTGCGGATTTTGAAGAAGCCTACAACATGAATAATAGTGTAAAAGCATATATTA
>NZ_BAIZ01000046.1 GCF_000613445.1 Hoylesella shahii DSM 15611 = JCM 12083 | reverse complement strand
AAAACTGCCGTTGACAGGATTCTTTCCTTTTTCATAGATGCTATTTTGAATGACTTTTTAAATTAATGTTTCGTTGTTGGTGTGTGGCTACCCATTATCTGTGGTGCCGAAGATTGTATTTCTTTGTTTTTGCCTGGTGTTGGCATGTATGTGATGCTGGTCATCTCACTTGGTCGCTATGCAAATACGATGCGCCTACGCTGCTTGAGCAGAGTGCGCGATGCCATAGACCACACTTTTGGCGTGGTGAAGCAATACTCGACATAATGAATTACAGGGATGCGCTAACCCTTCCGAGCAACGTACAGTGACTCAGTTTTTGGGGGATTGCGTCGTTTTGTTGGATGTTCCTAATGTTGTAAAACACGATTTTCTTATTGAATTAATTGCGCTGAGACCTGATGATGTAGTCTGCGCATACTGTGTCAAGGTGAGAAGGGCGCTATTTGTTGGCCCATAACTTGATTTTTTGCCTGGTGTGTGATGCCCTAGGCCTGGTAGTGGGACTGTAAATGCGTTTGTTTCCCACTTAAAAATACGCCATAAATGGTGTTATTGATGTTTGAAAACTCAATCTTAACGAATGTTATCACTGTTGCAAAGGTATTGAAATTCTTGATATAAAACAATTATTAGTGGTAAATTAACATTCGTTATGCGTTTTCACTCCGTAGTCTTTTGCTTTTAATTTCGTGTTTAGGTCTCCTTTGTTTCGTGTGTTTTATGGCTGCTATTATGCTAGTCATTCTTCTGCTGCTGTGTGTTTTGCGTATTTCTCGATAGGATACGCGAATACTTCTTTATTAATATGGTGGTAAAGGGTCGTGGTTGGTTTGGCTTTACCTAACCAACCACAACACTTTTCTGTGTGCTATTCTTATTTGTAAAAGGTAGTTAACAAGCGAAAGGTTGTGATTTGGCCTTCTCTTGCTACGCCTGCTCCAGTATGTATATCTCTTGAGGCGGATAACGTGGGGCGAATTGCTGCTCCAGTCTTCATCCTTTCAAGTGTTCAACAGTCCCAAAGCCTGCGTTGTGCTTATTTATATTCCAATTCGGGCATGGGGATGTACTTCACTTTGCGGGCCTTCCAGGCTGTTAAAGCGGCCGTATTACCCATGTCGCGACGCAAGTCGTCTATGCGACAGCCATGAAGAAACAGGAACACATGGCGCCAGTGGGCCAGCTCTTCCAGTGTGGGAATAGTGCTAATGCTTTGGGTTGAGGCGTATTGTGCCATCACCTCGTTCACCAATTGCGTTGCATCGCCTTGCATCTTTCCTCTTACTATCAATTCGGCCTTGATGAGTTTCATTTCTGTTTCGTCGATGATAACCACGGGTCCGTATTTCTCTAAGCTAGTAAGATAGCGATGCCCATCTTTATTCTTGTCCGTCTTGATGGCTGCTTTCTCGGCATTTCCGTTGAGCGAAGCCACCAACGATGCGTCCACTTGGGCGTTAATCGCAGGTAGTCCTACGGCCGAATACAGTTCGTTTGCGCCGCCATTGATGTTGTACATAATGTCTACTTGCAGCCCATTGCTGTAGGCTTCGGGCCAAAGCGTTGCTGCCTCGTCATATTGTTGTCGTTGCATGGCTAGCTTCACCATCAGCATGCGCACCTGCTTCACTGCCGTTTGGGCAACAAATGCACCTTTTTTATCGCCCAACTCTTTGCTTGTGGCTTCGGTTAAAGCTTGCGAATAGTGTTGCTGCGCCTTGTTGAGCAACTCTTCGTTGCTAATAATCTCGTTGTTTATGCGCACGCCGTCGGCTTTATCGGTGCTTTGCGAGAACATTTTACCCAGCAGTTGGTAAGCCAATCCTGCGTAGAGATGCCCTGTGTATCGAGCATAGGCACGCACGGCATCGAAGTTTTCCGTTCCATCGTTGCTCAATTGCTGTTCCACTTGCAACACTTCTTCGGCCCTAGCCCTAAAGTTTTGCAGTTGGTTCCAGGTGTTGGCCACGTCGCTATTGGGCTTAACGTCGTCGCTTTTCAGTTGTTTATAAATCAAGAAGTTGGGTTTTTTTGTGGGTTCAATCTCATCGGTCATTGCTCCCGATGTGAGGAATGCTGCCGAAGCGGCCACGCCTGCCAATGTTTTCACGTTGGCAATCATGGCTCCGTCTTTCACTTCTTTAGTGCGAATGGTGGCCAACATGCTAGGCGTTACTATCTGTTCGGCAGTAATCATGTTGTTGGGTGTCTTGGCATTGTCTATCCAGCCATCGCACGATGTTAGGCAGATGGCCATGGCCATCGTTGCTATTGATAATTGTATTGCTTTCATTTTCATTTTTAAAATGGCATCACCCCAACCTCTCTCTAAAGAACGAGGGGAGTGAAGGGCCTTGTTAATTGATAGGGTTGCTGTAAACGGGTAAGGAGTTAAGATGTTAAGCTGTATGCCTTTGTCGTTAAACGGTAAACATTACTTGTCACTCCCTCAGCTTAAAAGTTTGTAAAGCTCTCAACGCGCTAGCTTGCCTATTCGTTATTTTGTTAACTCATCAAGCACATCACGCCCCCTGGCCCTTTGAAGAGGGGATGGGGGTTAGGCTTCTTTCTCTTCTTAAAATTCTATTTGTAACGTACCTGTAAATGTTTTTGCCGAAGGCGCATTGGTTACGTCGCGCGACAAACTACCCATTCCACGTGTTTGGCGCGTTCCGCCGTTGGCTTCCACCTGTGGTTCAATACCGCTATAATTGGTAAAGAGTAGCAGGTTTTGGGCTGTAAACAGCAGTTTGGCGCCCTTCACTGCCCCTTTTGTTAGGCGTTGAGCCAATGCATTGGCGTTATAGCCCAGCGAAATAGACGACAGACGCAGAAAATCGGCCTTCTCCACGTAGTTAGCTCTGCTTCTTTCGGTGCGTGCCAACTGTTCGGCCACGTTGCGATAGGCTTCTGTTCCAATTGTTTCGGCGGCCAGTTGTGCGCGCAAGTCTTCGCGTTTTTTCAGGTTATCGCCCAATCCTGCCGTGTTATAGAAGCTCTGGTTATACACCGATGCGCCAAGAGCCCAGTTAAATTTGGTGCTCAATGTGAGGTTCGAAAGCAGTCGAAGTTCAAACCCAAAGGCACCATTAAAGTCGGGGAAGGGTTTACCCAGGTAATGATATTCGTCGCTTTCGCTTGCGCCAATGTATTTACCCGTGGCGTCGTATTTTGCTCCTGTCACCTCTTTATAATAGAAGGCGTAAGCGGGTTGCCCCTCTTTCAGCACGTTTGGTAGGTTTTCAATGTCCACACCGCCCGTGTCCATTACGCGGTTGCCTTGATAGTTAGCCGTAACAAAGATATTCAGGTCGGCCGTTTTGGATGCGTTTTGCCATGCTTTCCAGTTCCAGCTTAGTTCCACTCCCCAGCCGTTTACCCTTCCCACATTATGTGGTTCGTTGCCTATCCATCCGTTGCTGCTTAGCAGGGGCGTGTAGATAATGGCGTCTGTGGTAAGTTGGGCATAGGCCGTTAGTCCTAGTTGGTGGCGTGCTGGCGTCCAGTCTAGTCCGGCTTCTATCTCTCGCATGCGTTCGGGACGGATGTTGTCGTTTCCTTTTTGTCCAGGAACAAGCAGCGGACCATAGGCCGACATGCCTTTAACTTGGTAGTAGGTGAAGGCATCTGTGGGGTAGGGCAGACGGCCCGACTCGCCGTAAGCGGTGCGCACCTTGGCATTCCCCATGTTATATGCCACGCTTAACGAGGGGTAATAAATGCTAGCCACATTGCGACCGATAAGGTTCGAGGCATCTCTTCGCAAACCGGCGTTCACAAATAGGCGGTTGTCGTAGTTCAAAAAGGCTTCGCCATACACACCCCAGGTGCGTTGTTCAAAGCTTGTTTCCTCCACCGAGCGTTGTGCTGCTGCTGCAATGTTGTCAATGTCGGCAGGGAAAATCGAAGCAATGGTTTTGTTCATTGTTTCGCGTCGCTGTACTATTTGCGACAGCAGCGTTGCTGTTAAGTGCCATTTTGGTGCTAGTTCAAACTGTCTACTAGCTTTCCAGTCCCATGTAATATTTTGGTTACGACGGTTCGAAAGTGTCTTTGCACCCTCGTCGTTAGTGCCCAGCAGGTAGCCATAGGGTAGCGAATACAGTCCTTCGATGTGGTTAAGGTCCATACCCATTTGCGTTTCCAGTTTGATATCGTAGGGCAGCACGTAAGCCAAACGCAGCGAAGCTGTCAGTCGGTCGTTGTCGTATTTCCATTTCATGGCGCGCCAAGTACGTTCCGAAACATATCCCCATGGTTTTTGTGCACGCATCAGGTTCCAGATAGCATCGTTTCTTCCTTGTGCTGTTTGCGGTATACTGATGTTTCCGTTTACATATCCCACGGCAAGGTTCAGTGCGAAAGCTCCTTGTTTCAGGTCGTATGCGGCGCGCAATGCGTGGCGCACATCTTTGTTTCCTGGCACAATTCCGCCCGTATGGTTTTCGTTAAGCGAGAAAAACAATTGGTTGCCCGGTGCAAAGTTCTTGGTAAAACTGGCGTAGGCACTGGCGTTATGCCCCGTAACAAAGAAGTTGTTGATGTCGGTGTTGTTCACAAACTGGGTGTATTCTCTAGCCTTAGTGCTCCATCCCACCGACACTTTGGCCGAAGCCGATAGCTTTCCGCGCTCAGCATTGGCTGTGCTTTGTCTTTTGGTGGTTATCACGATAACGCCGTTTGCGGCCTCCGCACCATACGAAGCTGCAGCTGCCGGACCCTTAATGATGTCTATTGATGCGATGTCGTCCATGGGTAGGTCGTTCAATGCGCTCATTGCGTCTTGCGCTGTGTTGATGTCCGATGTGTGCGAGTTGTTATATCTCACGCCATCGATGTACACAATGGGGTCGCGATCCATGCTCAGTGTCGCACCACTACGCACGTTAAAGCGGATGGGCATACCCACCTTACCATTGCTTTGAAACATCTGCATACCGCTAACCCGTCCATCGAGCAGGTCGCTAAGGTTCGAGGCCTGTCCCTTGTCTAGCAGTTTCGTGGCATCAAGGTGAGCCACATCTGCGCCAATAGCCTTTTTGTTTCGTGCGCTGGCAATACTAGCCACCACGTTCACCTCTTTTAGCATAACGCCTTTAGTGAGCGCCACCACAGTGTTTTGTTGTGTATTGGCAATGTTTACCTCTTTGTTTTCATAGCCCACATAGGTAACATTGAGTTTATCGCCTTGTTTGGCGTTAATCTTAAATTCTCCGTTCATGTCCGAAACGGTTTTTTCTCCGTTGGGTTTAGCAATAACGGCACCTATGAGCGGTTCTTTTGTTTCTGCATCTAGCACAATGCCCGACACAATGTTCTGCGCCATTGCCCCACAAAACAGGGTGGCAAGGGTGCAAAGCATAATAGCTCTCTTAAAAGTTATCATGAATACAAATAATATAAGTAATGTAAATAGTGTGTCAAAGTTACTACAATTGCTCGTCTTTGGCAATACCTAAAAATGGTGATTACTTGTTCTGCGCCTGTGCTTTGTGCCCTGCACGATAACGCCATAACTCGCCATTGCATTTCTCTTTTCTTCTTTTCTGCCACTCGTCACATCTATTTTTAAGGTGTAATAAATTGGTGCGGGTTGTGTGTCTTGTTTGTGTTAATTATTGTGATGTATATAAAAGTAAAACATTTAAAACTTGTTTTTGTCGTATTTATACTGTAACTTTGTGGCAAAATCCTGTTTAATACAGAAATTAAACATACGTTTTAATCATTTTAAATTTATCAAATATGAAAAAAAATCTAAGCTTAACCGCTCTCATTTGTCTAATTATTGTGGCCATCTCTAGTGTATCTTGTAGTAAGAACGACGACCCTGCAGATAACGACCTTTTTGTTGGAACATACAAAGGCCATATCTCTTATACGGATGCTGATGGCAAGAAAAGTGCAGATAATGGTTCTGTTACGGTTGTGAAAGCTGGTGGCGAATACTATTTTAGATTTTCAGATGGCATACCCGACTTGAAAGGGGTTCGTTTCAAGAAAGATGGCGACCACACTTTGGTGAACATCGATTTGAAAGAAGGGCTACATTTCGTTAGAATTGATGCTTCTTCATTGACCATCTTATATACTAAAGATAATAAAGTATGGACGGCTAACGCTAAACGCTAGTTCTAATTGTAACGAAGATAATGCCCCGAGACGTGATGGTCTTGGGGTTTTTCGTTTCTTCACCCAGAGTTTTATTAGTTTAATTGGCCTTTTATAGTTGCTTGCAACTCTTTCTAAGATGGGCTATCTAAAGAAAACGCGGGTTAGGAATTTGTCCCAACCCGCGTTAACGAGCGTGTGTTTGTTGAAGTTGAGGCTAACCCAATAGCCAACTGCAACTGAACATGGCAACGATGGTGGCTAGTAGGGCGATGGATTTGAGGATGAAGAGTATCATCTCTCGCTGCTCACGACTAATCTTCATCGCCCAATCCTTTGCCTGCAATCACGCCAAGCACGGCTGTGGCAATGGCGGCAATTACTTTGATGATTAACTTGAAGGTGGATAGTTTCTGGGTGTTCATTGTGCTTTGAAATCTTTTAAAGGTGAAAAGGCTTTTAAGGGTTAAAGGATGGAGGGGTTTTAAAGGTGAAAGGGTGAGAGGGTGGCGAGGGCTGAAAGGCGTTAAGCAAACGGATAAGCCAAACGAATAGTTGGCGTTAGCCTTTGTCACCCTTTCACCTTTTTACCCTTATTAATGTCCAGGTGTTGGAACTGGGGTGTTATTCTTTTTCTTTTTCTTCTCAATCATGTTGAGAGGCAGTTCTTGCACGCGACAACCATCTAGCAAGGCCTTGTTGCGAGTCTTGTCTTTGTTTACCTTAGCCTGCGGACGGAAGAGCACGTGCGTGCCCACAACATTCTTAGTGACGTTGAAGTCTTCGGCTGTGAGGGCGGGTTTGGTTTTGATGCCAATGCGGAATGTGCCCAGACCATCGAGACGAACGCTCTTCGAGTTTTGCAATTGGTCTTTCAGCACGTCAATAAGTTCGGCGATAACTGCCAAGATGTCTGCTTTCTTCACCGTGCAGTTTTGCTGCATGATGTTGGCAATGGTTGCCGTGTCTACTGTCTCGATGGCGATGGCGCGTGCATACCATTGACCTTTGAACTTGCTCTTGGGATTCTTCTCTTGACGAAGTTTATACATTACTGCCATAATTGTTTGTTGTTTAAAAGTTTTTTTGATTAATAATGTTTTCGTTGTATCGGTAGTGGCCATCCGTTTCGCCCTTTTAGGGTGGGGGAAAGTACGTTTTGCGCTAGTCGACATCGCGCTTCCTCTTTCTGCCTCTTGGTGTACGACGGTGTGGTTGCTTACTGATTACGTTTGCAAAGTTACTAAATCTAGGTGCCCTTGTCAAGTTATGGTGGTGTAGTGATGAGGATAGTGTTTGGTGTAGCTTTTGTAAGGCCTTGATTTTAAGCCAAATCTGTCGTTATAGTCTGTGCCTACCCTGCGCGTTGTTGTTCACATTGCCTGTCTTTTTCTTGACGCCACAGTGCACTAGGCCCAAAGAGTAAGAGAGGTAAGAAACCCTCAAACCCACGATAGACGAACTGTAAGCAATATAAACAATATAATATAGGTGATAGTTGGTCTAATACTCAATTTGGGTTTAAGCCCAACTTAAGGGCTATATGGCGGTGTGCTTGGGCGTATAAAGGCGTAAGCTTTGACCAATGCTAAAGGGCGAGTTGGGTAAGCGTTTGCTTTTTCCCAACTCGCCCTTAGTGTGTTGCGGTTGTGTTGTGGGCGCGATGTGTGCCTAAACATTTATTTCTGATTGGTTTTTGCGATTGCCATCTGCATTATACGACACATGCAGCCAGTTTGCGCCGTCGCTTTGCCGATGTTCAAACAGCAATTGGTCGTAGTCCAGTCGTTCGGCCACGAAGTGATACATCTTCATGGCCACCTCTTTATTAGAGAGGTGTATGTCGGCCGCTTGTCCCAGTAGGTGTTGCGAATTGGGTTTGCCCCCCACTAGGTTGTTAAGCTCTTCGCAACGGTAGCCACTTGTTATGCGTATCACACCAAAACGGTGGCGTAAGGGTTCTAATACGTGCTCACAGAGTAGGCGAAGATTGTTCACTACGTGGGTTGACGGGGTATTCGCAATGTTATGGCGTATCGCTACACCCGAACGTACAAACTCTTCGAGGGTGAAATGCGGTGTCAATGCTTGGTTAAGGTTCATGTTGTTTTGAGTTTATTAGTTGGTGAGGTTCTGTTTTTGAGTTTATGAGGATTTGAGTTATTGAGTTTTTGAGTTTTTGAGTTTATGAGGATTTGGGTTATTGAGTTATTGAGTTTTTGAGTTTATGAGGATTTGAGTTATTGAGTTATTGAGTTTTTGAGTTTATGAGGATTTGGGTTTATAAGTTGATGAGTTTTTGGGTTGTGTGGACTTTGTTTTGAGTTTATAAGTTTTTGGGTTCATGAGTTTTTTGGTTGTGTGGGACGTTGTTTTATTTTTTTTGGTTGTGTGGGTTTTGTTTGTGTTGACAAGTTTCAGCGTTTATAAGCCTCTAAGTTAACGAATACGTAAACTCACCAGCTCACCAGCTCATCAACTCATCAACTCACAACCTCATCAACTCAAAAACTCAAATCCTCACCAACTCATCAACTCATCAACTCACAACCTCATCAACTCAAAAACTCAAATCCTCACCAACTCAAAAACTCACTACTTCACAACCTCACACCGCCATCCATGTATGCAACGGTTGGGTTATTCCTCGTTCATAAAGCAGATGGCAGTATCGTTCTAGTAGTGGAGCCTGTTTCGTGTTTTTTCGTTGCATGGCTTTGCCCACAAAGGCGCTGGGGTTTCGGGGCATGGAGAGCAAAAAGTTGTCGCAGGCGCGTTGCACCATCCATAGAAAAGTGGCGGGGCGTCCTTGGTCGTCGCGTACATAAGAGAAGGTATAGGCCAGGTGAACCATCTCCAGTAGGTCGGTCTTGGTGCCAATCCACCTTTGCTTTCCAGTGTGTTGAGTAGAGAGCAAGGGCGCGAATGCCTTGATGAGGTGTTGTCGGGCTAGTGTTAGTCGCTGCTTGCTGTCGGTGTGTTCTGGGTTGTTAAGAAGATTATTCATACAGATTTCTTTTGGATTTATTGTTTGATTTCTGCTGCAAACTTACTGCGAGAAAATGAAAGGACCTTTCAATACTAAAGTTTTTCTGTTAATAAAGAATAACCCAATGCCCCTCAACACTAACCCAATAACGCGCTTACTCCCTTTGTTGCCCAACTTAAGCTGTGACACATGTGGCAAGGTGTAAGGTGTGCCCTTAGCGAGGGTTAAGTCCCAACGTGGCGTTGCCCTTATATATATAAGGTGTACCAACACAAATAAAAGGCTTACCCAAGCCAGGGCAAGCCTTTTAGTGATGTGACAACGGCGTTGTTGCAGCGCGCGTTGCTCATTACTTCCCAGTGTAAACAGTCGTTAGCGCTTCACTCGCCTCGGTTTTTATCTTCTTTTTTGCAACTAGACTGCATGTTTGGCAAGCATTTAGCCCACGCCCAGCAGCTCCACTTCAAACACCAGCGTCGAGCCGCCAGGTATTCCCGGTTGCGAAAACTTGCCATAAGCCACATCGGCTGGCAAATACAGTTCCCATTTGTCGCCCACATGCATCTGTTGCAGGGCAATTATCCAGCCCTCAATAAGGTCGCACAGTCGGCAAGCAAGGGGCGCGCCACCCAGACTCGAGTCGAATTTACGCCCATTGATGGTTCGCCCCGTGTAATGCACTGTTACGATGCTTCGTGGCGAGGGGCTTGCGCCGCTCCCTTCGCCTTGCTTAATCACCTTATACATCACGCCTTTCTCCAGACCTTTCACGCCTTCTTCTTTCTTTTTCTCTTCCAGCCATCGTTTGTTGGCTTCTATGTATTCACGTTTTGCCATGTTGTTGAGGGTTGTTGTTGGGTTTGTGTTGGGCACAAAAAACAAGTGTGTGGCTAAAAACAAGCCGTTTAGCACTGCTTTTCTCGAATTTAATGATTACTTTTGCCTTGGCAGGCTTTTACACCTTTTTGTTATATGCAGCTAAGGTAGGTAAAATTTCTGTCTGCACCAAGCTCCTTACCTGCTTTTTTGCAGGTTTGGCCGTGTGCCTTTTGCCTTTTTGCCGTGCGTGGCATGGGGTTAACAACCTACATCAACAAGCCAAACAAAGATAAGACATACATAAAATGACTAGTTTAAAACAAAGAGACGAATTGCAGTCTACCATTTGGCTCATTGCCAACGATGTGCGTGGCGCCGTAGATGGGTGAGACTTTAAGCAATTTGTGCTAGGTACGCTTTTCTACCGATTTATTAACGAAAACTTTTGCCAGTATATCGAGGGTGGCGACCCCCAAGTGCATTATGCCCAAATGGCTAACGAGGATGTGCCCAAGCGAGGTTGTGGCCGATGCCATTGCCACTAAGGGCTACATGATTTATCCCAGCGAGCTGTTTGTTAATGTGGCTAAGCATGCGCAAACCAACCCCAACCTCAACACCGACCTGTCGGCTATCTTCTCCGCCATCGAGCGTTCGGCTAGCGGAACCGAATCGGAAAGCCGCATCAGGGGCTGTTTGCCGACTTCGACACCACCAGTAACCGCCTTGGCACCAATGTAGATGAGAAAAACAAGCGCCTGGCGGCCGTGATAAAGGGCGTTGAAAGTCTAGACTTTGGCAGTTTTGAAGACCATGAAATAGACCTTTTTGGCGATGCCTACGAATTTCTTATCTCTAATTATGCAGCCAATGCGGGCAAGTCGGGTGGCGAGTTCTTCACGCCCCAAAACGTTTCCAGGCTTATTGCGCGACTTGCCTTGCTGGGACAGGCCGAGGTTAACAAGGTTTACGACCCCGCTTGTGGCTCGGGTTCGCTGTTGCTGCAGGTAAAAAAGCTGCTTGGCGAGGGCGTGATTGAGGGCGGTTATTGGGGGCAAGAGATTAACCACACCACCTATAACCTGGCTCGCATGAACATGTTTTTGCACAACATCAACTACGATAAGTTTCACATTGCGCTGGGCGACACGCTGTTAAATCCCCAATACGGCAACGATAAGCCTTTCGATGCCATTGTTTCTAACCCGCCTTATTCGGTGACTTGGGTGGGTGCGGGCGACCCCACGCTTATCAACGATGCACGTTTTGCCCCTGCTGGCGTGTTGGCGCCCAAGTCTAAGGCCGACTTTGCTTTTGTGTTGCATGCCCTTAATTATCTTTCGGCTCGCGGTCGTGCTGCCATTGTGTGCTTCCCCGGTGTGTTTTATCGTGGCGGTGCCGAGCAGAAAATAAGGCAGTATTTGGTGGATAACAACTTTGTGGAAACGGTTATTGCCCTTCCGCCCAACTTGTTTTATGGCACCAGCATTGCCGTTAACATCCTGGTGCTGTCTAAACATAAGTCCGACACCCGCACGCAGTTTATCGATGCCAGTGGCGAAGCGTTTTATAAGAAAGAAACCAACAACAATGTGTTGCTGCCCCAGCACATCGACCGCATTGTAGACATCTTTGCTGCAAAGGCCGATGTGCAATATGTGGCCACCTCGGTTAACCATCAGGCCATTGCCGAGAACGATTATAACCTGTCGGTTAGTTCGTATGTGGAGGCCGAAGACACGCGCGAAGTGATAGACATCGCAAAGCTTAACAGCGAGGTGGCGCAAACCGTGAAACGCATCGACACACTTAGGGCCGACATCGACGAAATTATTAAACAACTGGAAGCATGAAATATATTGAGAAGTTGCTTAATGGGGCAGAGGTGAAATGGATGCCGTTGGGGGAAGTGGCAGAAATCTATGGAGGATTAACAGGTAAGTCAAAAGCAGATTTTGAAGATGGTAATGCCTTGTTCGTTTCATACAAAAACATCTATGATAATTATGAGATTGATGTTCATAATCTTGCACGTGTAAAAGTGTCAGATGATGAGAGACAGAATAAAATAGAATATGGCGACATACTATTTACTGGCTCTTCAGAAACAGCGGAGGATGTTGCTTTTTCGTCTGCGGTTACTTCTGTTTTAAAAGAACCTGTATATCTAAATAGTTTCTCTTTTGGAATCAGGTTTAATAAGGAAGTAGAGATGATGCCCGAATTTTGTAAGCATTTATTTCGAGGTAGCGTTATGCGTAAACAATTGAAACTAACGGCAAGTGGAGTAACCCGCTTTAATGTTTCAAAAGCTCGATTCAAGCGTGTGCTTGTACCTATTCCACCTCTTCGTCTTCAAGAAGAAATAGTACGCATTCTCGATAAATTTACTACGCTGGAAGCGGAGCTGGACTGCCGCAAGCGGCAGTATGAGTATTATCGTAACCAACTGTTATCTTTGGATGTGCTAATTAGAGAGCAAGGGTTAGACAAAGTAGAGTATAAAGCTCTGAGTGAGGTGGCGGAAATAAGAAGAGGTAAAAGACTTGTAAAGAGTGAATTGAGCACTTCTGGAAACTATGCTGTATACCAAAACAGTATGATACCGCTTGGATATTATAGTAAAAGTAATGTTTCGGAAGGAACAACATTTGTTATTAGTGCAGGGTCTGCAGGTGAAATAGGCTATAGCCCTAATAGATTTTGGGCGGCAGATGATGTTTATTACTTTATCTTTACCGACGGAGTTTGTAGTAAGTATGTATACTACTTCCTTCTGATAAAGCAGCAAAGTATTAAACGGCAGGTTAGGCGTGCAAGTGTACCACGCTTATCAAAGAGCGCATTTGAAAAAATCAAAATCCCCATCCCCTCTCTCGCCGAGCAACAACGCATTGTTTCCATCCTTGATAAGTTTGAAGCCCTAACCACTTCCATCAGCGAGGGCTTGCCCAAGGAGATAGAATTGCGTAGAAAGCAATACGAATATTATCGCAACCAATTGCTGTCGTTCGCTTAACCACTGCCCACAACCTAGCCCTAACGCACTAAGCGGCTGCAAAGGCAACAAAAAGGATGATAGAAAACTTTTTAAGATATAAAACAAATACACAATGACACAATACGCCACCATAGCAGAATTGCAAAACTTTATTGTGCTAAACAGCTACACCAAGGCTGCCATGCTGAACGAAACGCCAGCGGATTATCAAACGGAAGCACAACTGGAAAGCGAACTTATTACCGACCTACGAAACCAAGGCTACGAGTATTTGCCCAACCTTAATTCGCCCCAAGCCTTGCTCGATAATGCGCGGGTGCAGCTGCAAACGCTTAACAACATCGTGTTTACAGATGCCGAATGGCAGCGTTTTAACGAAGAATTTCTAAATAAAGAGAACGACAGCATAACAGACCAAACACGAAAAATACAAGGATGCTGCGTGTACGACTTCACCTTCGACGACGGACACCTGCAAAACATCATGCTGATTGACAAACAAAACCATGCACGAAACAAGCTGCAGGTAATTAACCAGTTTGAACAAACAGGCACGCAAGCCAACAGATATGATGTTACGATATTGGTTAACGGGCTGCCCATGGTGCAAGTGGAACTGAAAAAACGAGGCGTAAACATACGCGAAGCCTTTAACCAAGTGCATAGATATAGCAAAGAAAGCTTTAACAGCGATTGCTCGCTGTATAAGTACTTGCAAATATTTGTTATATCTAATGGCACGGATACGCGATATTTTGCCAATACCGTAAAGCGAAACAAAAACAGTTTCGACTTTACCATGAACTGGGCTACCTTTGATAATAAACGCATAAACGACCTGAAAGACTTCACCGCCACGTTCTTACAGAAAAACACCTTGATGCAGGTGCTGTTCACTTACTCGGTGTTCGACGTTAACAACACGCTGCTTATTATGCGCCCTTATCAAATTGCTGCCACCGAAAGGCTGATATGGAAGATTAAAAGCTCGTATCAAGCCAAGCTGTGGAGCAAGCCCGAAGGCTGGGGCTATGTGTGGCACACAACGGGGAGCGGTAAGACACTTACCAGCTTTAAGGCTGCACGACTTGCCACAGAACTCGACTTTATAGATAAGGTGTTTTTTGTGGTAGACCGCAAAGACCTTGACCACCAAACAATGAGAGAGTATAATAAGTTTGCGCCCGACAGCGTAAACGGTTCGATAAGCACGGCCGAACTGAAACGAAACATCCTGAAAAAAGACAACCGCATTATCGTTACCACCATTCAGAAGCTGAACAACCTGATGAAGAGCGAAGCCAACTTGGAGGTTTATGGTCAGCAGGTGGTGTTTATCTTCGACGAATGTCATCGCTCGCAGTTTGGCGAGGCACAGAAAAACCTGCAGCGAAAGTTTAAGCGCTTTTACCAATTCGGCTTTACGGGCACGCCCATCTTCCCCGAAAATGCAGCAGGAGCAGAAACAACGGCCCACGTTTTTGGAAGAGAATTGCACGCCTATGTTATTACCGATGCCATAAGAGACGAGAAGGTGTTGAAGTTTAAGGTGGACTATAACGCCGTGCGGCCACAGTTTAAGAGCATCGAAACCGAACAAGACGAACTGAAACTGAAGGCTGCCGAAAATGCAAAGCTGCTGCTTCACCCCGAACGTATTAAGGAGGTGTCGCAATATGTGCTGCAAAATTTTAGGATAAAAACCCACCGAAGCGCAGGCCACGGCAAGGGGTTTAATGCCATGTTTGCCGTGAGCAGCGTTGAGGCTGCCAAGCTGTATTACGAAGAACTGAACAGGCAACAACGCCACAGCGATAAGAAACTGAAGATTGCCACCATCTTTTCGTTTGCGGCTAACGAAGAACAAGCGGCAGCGGGCGAAATAGCCGACGAGAATTTTGAGGTTACGGCCATGAACAGCAGTGCCAAAGAGTTTCTAACGATGGCCATAAACGACTACAACGCCATGTTTAAAACCAATTACAGCGTGGATAGTAATGGGTTTCAAAACTATTATCGCAACCTCTCTGATAGGGTGAAAAGCCAAGAAGTAGACTTGCTTATCGTGGTGGGTATGTTCCTTACGGGCTTTGATGCGCCCACGCTCAACACCTTGTTTGTGGATAAAAATTTGCGCTATCATGGGCTGATTCAGGCTTTCTCGCGTACCAATCGCATTTACGATGCCACAAAAACCTTTGGCAACATCATTACGTTTAGAGACCTTGAACAGGCAACGGTAGACGCCATTAGCCTGTTTGGCGATGCCAATACGAAGAACGTGGTGCTCGAAAAAAGCTACAACGAGTATATGTTGGGCTTTATGGATATTGTGTCGGGCGAGGCAAAACGGGGCTATGTGGAGGTAGTTAAGCAGCTGAAAGAGCAGTTCCCGAACCCAACAGAGATTGAAACGGATGCCGATAAAAAGGCCTTTGTGAAACTGTTTGGCGAGTATCTTAAGGTTGAAAACGTGCTGCAAAACTACGATGAGTTTACACAACTGAAAGACTTGCAGCACATTGATAAGGCGGATGCCGCCGCTGTGGAGGCGTTTAGGGATGCACATTTCTTAACTGCCCAGCAGGTGGAGGAGATGATGGCGGTGGACGTGCTTGCTGATAGGGCCGCACAAGACTATCGCTCTACTTACAACGACATACGCGAGTGGTTGAGAATACAAGGCGGCGAGGATAAACCAGGCGAGATAAAGGTAGACTGGGACGACGTGGTGTTTGAGGTTGACTTGCTGAAATCGCAGGAAATTAACCTTGACTATATCCTGGAATTGGTGTTCGAACACAACAAGAACACAAAGGATAAGGATGCGCTGATTGACGAGGTGCGTAGGCTGATTAGGTCGAGCATCGGCAATAGGGCGAAAGAAAGCTTGGTGGTAGACTTCATTAACCAAACCGATTTGGAGGACATTGAGGACAAGGCAGGTATTATCGATGCCTTTTTTGACTATGCACAACAACAGCAGAAGATAGAGGCGGAGAAACTTATAGCCAATGAGGGGCTGAACGTGGAGGCTGCCAAACGATATATGCAAAGGTCGCTTAAAAACGAATATGCCAGCGTAAACGGCACCGACCTCAATGAGATACTCCCCAAAATGAGTCCGCTAAATCCGCAATTCCTACCTAAAAAGCGAACGGTGCTGCAAAAAATCATGGATTTTGTAGAGAAGTTTAAGGGCGTGGGCGGCACGCTTTAAACCCCATCTGTTGTTAGCAACGTTCTGAGTTGATGTGTTGTTGATGCATGTGTTTGTGTTATTCTTGAAGGTGTTGTGCACTAAGCCTTCAAGAATAACACAGGCAAGATGCCGACAAGCAAACGAATGATGTACGGAAAGCAATGTAAACCGGAACTGTATATCACCACTTCTTCGTAAGCAGACGCTGAGAAAACCTTTGTAGTAAGTTATGGGATAACAGCCTCACGCTATACGCGTGGAGACTATTACGACCACTCCTTGACTACGTTTGAAGTTTCTCAGGCTTCGCTTACGCAAGATGATGGTTATAACACCTCTTTTAGTCCAATAAGATGCGTTTGCCACCAACAGGCCTAGCGCGATGCTTTAGCTTGTGACGATAGTGTTTATATAGTGTTCCACCTTCAGCCTTGTCCTTACGTATCATACGGTATATGGTTTCATGACTAATATGCTTGCCATCCATTAATCTTCTCAACAACTTGCAGATTAACTCCTCTAGAATGGTGCGGAAGTACAACGTTAATTTGTAAAGATTGATTACTTAAATTAACGTTGTCAGAAAACTAACCCCATCACATTAACCCCTCAAAAATCACCAACTAAAAAAACATTTTCACCCCAATAATCAGTGTTCGTCCGCGCAGTGCATACTGATTATAGGTGCTGCTCAGGTTGTTATATGTCGCGTTGTTGTAATAACGTTGGTTTAGGATGTTGTTCAGGTGCAGCGTAAAGTCGGTTTTGTGGTATTTGTACAAGCAACTGAAGTCGGCAAAGAACGTGTGTTTGCGTGCGCCATCATTAAAATAGCTGGCGTAGTGTTCGGCCGAGAGCGAGAAGTTTAAGGCATCTGTCGGCATCAATGTTAGTTCCAACTCTTGTATTAATAGCTTGGTGCGATTCTTCATTGCGCTAATTTCAAGTGCGTTAATGCTATGCTGTGCCCGATAAGCGATGTCTAGCCATGTCCACACATTGCTGTTGAGGCTGGCCGACGTTTGCAACGAGCCCGTCTTAAACTCGGTGTTGATGCCATTTTGATACATGCTGCTAGTGTTTTGGGATAATACGCACCGCGCGTTGAACGTTCCTTTAAGCCATTCCAAACGCTTGCTTATAGTGACGAGAGCCATTATCCCATGCGAATTGTTATCGCTTTCCACCGTAGAATAGTGTGTCATGCCATGCCTATCTACACTTTTGGTGCGTGAGAGGTTGCTGTAACGTGTGTCGTAACCCACACTAGCGCGAACGAAAAGCATGTGGGCGTAGTCAGCGTACGAAACGTACGCCATCTTTTGACAGCTACGCGACCCGTAGAAGTTGATGGGTGACATCTCGAATGTGCGATAATCTACCAGTATGGGCATCGCGTGACTATCGTTAACTGCGGGTTCTTGCCTATTTATCGACATCTTTGCCCCAATCTTCCAGCGTGAGTTAATATCCCAGTTAAGGCTTAGGTTGGGCGAGAAAAACAGTCTGTTGGCCACAGATGTGCCAAAATAATGACATACGTTTAGAGGCATCTGTAGCGTTCCGCGCAGTCCCCTGTGCTTATAGGTGATGGTGGGTTGAACGATTAGAGCCGTGTAATTGATGTTGGCGTTTTCGTAAAAGGTCGTGTCAAGAGGCATTGTTCGATAGTCGTTTTCAATGTCCATGACCTGTATACGGCCTTCTGCGTTCATCTCTAACGCCCATCGGCGCGTGTTGAAGGTGAGGTTTAACTGCGTAGACGATAAAAACTGGCGTCGCTTCACGTCTTGTTGCCGCGTACTGTCGTTAATTACTGCTAGCCGTTCGGGCATAAAGCGGTACTGGTTGACGGATGTTAGCTTGGCGTGATGCTTACCAATGGCACGTATCCATTGCAGGTTGTTCTCGATGGAATGCATGTCCGAATGTGTCTCCGACTGGTTATTGTCGTCGCCACGGGTAATGGTTCGATTGCGTTTCCATGTCGAGGCGTATTTAATTTCGTTCGAAAAGAAGCTCCGTTCCTTATCGTTCTTAAACAGTATGGCTGCCGACAGTTCCCTGTTGTTAAAGATGCCGTGCTCCGTTGTGGTACGTGTCAAGGTGGTGTCGGCCAGAAAATATGACAGGCCATGTTCCCTTACTGCGGTGTTGCGGTCGTCAGAGTAATACAGTTTTGTACGCAAAATGCCCGTCTCAGACACCTTTTGTACATTTCCCACGTTAACGATGTGTGTGCGCCCAAAGCGTGTTCGGCCCTCGTCTAGTGATCCAGGTCTTCCTAATGAGGTACTAATAAAGGGAGTTGGGGTGCTGGTCGATACCCGTCTTAACAACTCGTCAAGTGTCAGCATCTTGTTTTCGCTCATGATATCCTTGCCCGTGTTGTTACTCTTGGCCGTTAACGATGTCTGGTTAACAGCAGATAGGTGTGCGCCGAAGCCCTCTGACTCCCAGAGCTTTGGTAGTCCTGTCGCAGCCCTTACATTGCCGCTCCATCGTCCCTTGGCCTTGTCTTTCAGGCGAGGTTAAGTGCGGTACCGCCCTCGGCCTTATTTTTTCGCATCGTTTTCTTCGATTGGAAATTTTCGACAACGTCTACACGCGAAATTATATCGTGCGAAATGTTTCGCGTGGCGATGTTATATTGCCCGTCGAATAAGTCAACTCCTTCGACAAGAAATTGGTCTATCGCTTTTCCGTTGTACGAAACCGTGCCCTCTTTGCTTACGTCGATGCCCGGCAGCTTTCGTAGAACGTCGCCGATGGTGCGGTCTTTCTGTGTGGCAAAGGACGACACCAGATAGCTCGTTGTGTCGTTGCGATGTGTTATTTTGTCGGGTTTCACGTACACATCCTTTATCTCGAAGGCCTTGGGTTGCATCTCCATGCGGTAGAATGTTTGGCTGGTAAGGGTGCATTGAACCGTTTGGTGGGTCATGCTGCTTACCACCAGCGTTGCGTCTGCCACCTTTTCGCGCTTCACCATAAGGCTAAACTCGCCTTTGGTAGATGTCTGTGTGTTATAGAGGATGGTGTTTTTGTTGTTGCGAATGGTCACAACAGCTCCCCTAACGGGTGTTTTGCTACCCGTTTCCACCACCAATCCCTGAATGGTAGTTTCCTGTCCATGGGCTGGTAAAGTAGGAATTATGGTTAGAAGTATCAGGTAAAACCAAATCTTCATGATGCAGTGGCGTTTGAACTTATGGGGGAAAGCTAGCCTGTCACAGCGAAATGGTTGTGATTATTGTCGCTTAAGGATGTGGTAAAAGCTTGTTATTTTCCCACAGATTCTACGCGTTCCATCGTTGCATAAGACCATCGTTTGGGTGCACGTTGGGTTACTTTGGCTCCAATTTCTGCACTCATAATCTCCAGCATGGCGTTTGGATCGTCAATGGAGAGTTGTTTAATACGCAAGAAATCTTTCTTTGTGGTTTTGGAATACTTTTCTACGGGTATTTCAATTTTGCCTGCACAAGGGCGCATACCTTGAAAAAGGAACTCATAATGATGCTGTGTGTCATACGCTTCGAGTATAAGTCCAGGCAAACCGTGAAACTTCCATGGTCCATCACTTATGGGTATGTCTGGCGCAAACCAAACTTCGTAGGTTCTTCCACCAAATACACAGGTCGCTTTCTGGCATTGGTGTTCACCAATAGTTTTCTGTTCCTCTGTTATTTTCCAATTGAAGGAGGGTAAGGGCTCGGTGTATTTGCTGCGTCTTGGTATTGTTTCTAGAAAGTCAAGCTGTTGCTTTCCAAAATCTTTTAGTACATAATAGTGTGCTGTTATACCACCATATTTGGCCTTAATGGTATCTCTAATTGCATAATAACTCTCCATGCCTGTTGAGTTTTGTGACAACGAGTCGAATTCGAACTCTGCTTGCGCATAGAAAAGTGATTTTTCTTCGTTACGGCGAAGTACCATCATGGCAAAGTTACTACGCTTTGTAATCGTATCAACTTGATAGGTTAAGTGATAAATGCACTCTAACTGAGCTTTGTTGTCGACTGCCATGCCTTGCAATGTATAGGAAAGGAGCAGTATAATGGTGAGTATTTTCTTCATAACATGTTATTTTAAAATTTCCATAGGGCGATGTCTGCTCTCGTTCTTCCATTTTTTCGGAAGAGTAGCATTTGGCTTGTTAAATTCAATTCGCACAACAGCTCGAGTTGCATAATATGCTACGGGGTCGTTTAGATATAGGGCATACTCTTTGAGGAACTTTTCTTTAGTTGTTTTAAACGTACTGCTAGGAAAGAGTGCCACATCTCCTCTACATGGTTGCATGTCGATAAAAGTAAAGCTGTATTGATGCTGTGTGTCGTAAGCTGACATCACCAAGCCAGGCAAATCGTAAAATTTCCATGGCCCAACGCGTACAGGAATATCTGTTGTATACCATACTTCATAAGTTCGCCCCATGTATTTGCCCACGGCTTTTGTGCATTTGTGCCCTGCAATGGTTTTGTGTTCGGGTAGGATTTTCCAATTGAAAGCTGGCAAACTGTCTGTGTAGCGGAAGATGTTCATGCCAATTTCATCTATATAGATGTAAGTGCCTTCGTTTAGGTTAGTTAATTCATAATAACATCTTCCTGCCTTATTCTCCCGCGAACCCTTTACTAATGCCTTATCTACTTGCTTTGCCCAGGCATCAATGTTATTAAACTTTATCGAGTCGTTCGTGAACTTATCTACGCTGTAAAACAAAGCCTTGTCATCATTAAAGCGAAGTCGGAAGGTGTCTGAGAGAACTTTTCCTGCAACAGTATCTTTGATACACGTGGCAAGATAAGTTACTTCTGTTGTTGCAGGCAAAGCATCTTGGGCGTGGGCTGTTGAGAACAGAGCTGCTAACATGAACAAGAAGGAGGAGGATATGAGTAGTCTAAGCATAGAAATTATTTAATGACCATTCAACACTATATGCGTGTTGAATGGTCTGTTTGTCGTATTAAAACTAACTATAGATCAATCGCCACAATACACCCAATCAATATATCTAGCATAATCCACCAATTGTTCGGCGGTGACATTGTCTCCTATTGCTCCTTCAATGACGTGAACTGCTCCACATGAGGTGTGAATTTCAATACATTCTTGTTGTTCTAATGTTTTATCGTCTTTTGCATACGCAGACATGAAAGCACTAGCAAATAGTACAATAGCAAAAAGTTTTTTCATAATTAATAAAATGTAAAATTTAGCCTACTCTAATAAATTGGAGAGCTTTTCGACATCTGCTCTTTGATTAAGTGATTACAAAATATTATTCTATGGATAATAAAACCAATACAAATATAGGTAATACGTCAGTGTGAATTTGCTACGTCAAAAGGGTCTTGTATTCCCGAAGAAAACATGTTAACTTATAGAATATTCAATTAATTGCATGTTATGACATCCAAGTACTCAGCAAAGTCACTTATAGTCTCCATTGAGGTGTTTTCATCAACCAAAATGCTACAGCCAACACCGCAAGAGGTTTCGATATTAATAACTACTAGTTCCTTATTTGAGGTATATCTTCTTTCTGCATGTGAAGTCAAACAAAAAACAGAGAAAAGTATGATTGAAGATTTTTTTTCATCTTACATCTCGCTTAGGAATGCCTACTCTAATAAGGCTTTTCGGTATGCGCCTCCTTTTTTATGAGGTTGGTCTCAATTAGGTTTGTCGTATGTATTACGTTATGTTGAAGCTTTCGTTCGCAAACATAAACTATTTATTTCTATTATCCAAATTTTATTGGATGTTTTTCTTACTAAAGTTTCCCACCCCCCCCCCTAAAACG
>NZ_BAIZ01000047.1 GCF_000613445.1 Hoylesella shahii DSM 15611 = JCM 12083 | reverse complement strand
ACTATCGTCGGATTCTCTTGTTTTTTTTTGCAACACTAAGATAAGTGAAAATTCTGACAAGGCTAAATCCTGAGCAACTTTTGTTGTTCAGGTACTTAAAAAGTTTAATTTATAATAGTGTTGCGGAATTAAGGATAGATAATAGATAATGGTGCAAAAGTAGGCGTGCCAGGAGACAAGAAGAATGGCGGCAACTATACAAAGGTTGATTGGTGGAATCCTTGGTTAATGGTTTGGGATTAATTTAAAGATGTAACAAAATGAAGAAGATCTTCTCTTTACAATTGTATGTTTGGCTTTTTCTTACAATATTGTCTTCCCAATGTACAAAGGTTGATTTAGAGGAAGGAGTACACAAAACAACTATTCTTCGGCATAATTATATTGCAATAACCACAAAAGATGATATTCCCGGAGAAGTGGAAGTGCATTATAGTATATTGGGCAATAATGGTCAAAACGAGGTTAAAACAGAGAGGCTTTCTACTCCTTGCGTGATTGGTGGAGAGAACGTCTTGGTCGCCTATGACAGTATTGTTGGTACACATTCGGGGAAAAGCGTTTTTAGCCAGCTTACCTTGAAAAGAGACTATCAAGAAAACGGAGCAGATTTTCTTTCAATCAAAAACTTGTCTTCGACCGTCCTTGAGTATGCCGTAATCGGTAACCAGCCTCTTGTGTTCCATAACCCTGCGGATCTAAAAGAGTACCATAATTTCACCAATTTAAATGAGATAGATAAAACCAAGGTTGTAAAAGAAAGTCCAACTCCTATTAATTCAGAAGGTATTCCTGTTTTATATTTACTAAAGCCTGAACTTTCTAAAATTAACCAGTACTATATTTTGCTAAGTATTGGAGATTGTGTGAATGAGGAGCTTACAACCATAGAAAGTACCTATGCTAAGAATATTGGCATTAAACCTACACAGTATACTATTCGAGAAATAATGAATTTCTACAAAGAGGAATATAGCCATGGCAAAACCCTATTTGCAGACTACAACGACTATGATTTAAAATGTCAAAAGTACAAAGGTCTAGCTCGTTTAGACATAAAATTTTATGGAGAAATACAACCTGAGTCTTTTGTAAGGAACTCCGGACAGATTTGGTTTATTAATACAACTTCGGGAATGAAGGGAATTGACACCTTTAAGATATTTCAATAGGAATGATACATACTAAATTTATGTTATGCTGTCTTTTGTCAGTGCTATTATTGAGTTGCTCTGAAGATGATGACATAGTTAGGTATTCCGAGAAAAACGCTATATTCGTTTATATGGCTGCTGATAATAACTTAGATTACTTTGGTACTGCCCTAAAAAAGTGCGTAAGCCCATTTTTTCTTATCTTTGGTATTATATGGTATTACACTTAAGATGCCAACAACTTATTGCAAAACCTTTATCACGCAAGCATGTATTATTGTGACGTAAGTAACTTGGCATAAGCTGTGAAAGAACACTTACAAGGGCTGTATAAATCGATTGCATTTTATCACAGCTATCTGTAAATTGAATATGATAAGTGCGTTTACACACTAACTGCACCCAACAAGCAAGTGTGTAACGCACTTATCGTTAATATCGTTTTGCAATGCCTAGGCAGCATAGAGCAAGGCAAGCGGCATGTTATACCTTTTTTTTCTTTGCCCCTTTCATCCAAAGATACAGCAGCAGGGCAATGAAAACGACGAGGATGGAAGACAACTCGAAGACGTAATGCTGGGGTTCGGTCCAAAACTCCTTAAAGAAGTTGATGCGGCCTAATATCTCAACGGGCGTCCAAAAGACGATAACTGTGGCGATGGCCATGCGGATATTGGCTCCCCAAGAGGCCAAATACAACTGGCGCTTGAACATGAAAATCGAGCCAACAAAGCAACCTAGACCAATGAGGAAGGTAACGATGGTGGTCGCCAAGGAAATTCTTGTCGTAACAAAACATCAAAAGCAAATAACAACCCCACAGCATCATGTTCACTTCCATAAAGGTAACAATGCTGGTGTGGCGTGTCATGGGCTGTGCCACGATAACTTTGCGTTGGTCGCGGAAACAAACTTTTTGTATCCAAGTAATAAAATCACAGCCGTTGCGTGTGCTGAAGGTGTACATCACCATCACCATCATCCACAATCCAAAGGATGCGGGCATGATGAGATATTCGGGTTTGGTAACCACTTCGCCATTCTCTATCTCGGGCTGAACACCATAACGGCGAGCGTAATAAAGGAAAAGAAACTCTACCCAACCTGTCCAAAAGAGCAGACCGCCGAGCAAGCCCCAAATGGTTTGACGCGTGTCGCCCTTTACAAAGACGCCAACGATAACCATTACAAGCCCAATAAAGCCTAGAAGAAAACCACAATAATGAAGGAGAGAGCCTTGTAGGTAGTGCTCCATAAGAATCATAAGCGCATGACCTAAAGGCATAGAGAATAGCACAACTAAGAACGAGGCGAACGTGCGCCAGGGGTACATTTCTTTTGTATTCATGTTATAAAATAAAAAAATGGCTCCGAAATTAATTCGGAGCCATAACGTTGATGGTAAATAGTTACTGTATGCATCATATACACGATGCAAACAATGTTGTTATTTCATGGCGTTAAAAGCAATTAGATGTTGAGCAACAATCGAAGCAACTTTTAAGCGCCGTGTTGTAGCAATGATTTAGAAGAACAAGTAGCGGTTGTCTACCACTTTAGCGTTGATGTATAACTGGTTCATAAAGTTACCAGCATACTGCATAGCACGTTGGCGTAAGCGTTGTTCGATTTCTTTAGCATCGAACTTCACTGGGCGCATGCTGCGACCTGTTACTTGAAACATGTAAACACCAGCGTTGCCCTTAACAGGAGTCTTAGAGAATGCACCTTTAGCAGTAGCAGCAACCGCGCCACTAAGTGCAGGTTCGCTAGCACCAGTTGCTGTTAGGAACACAGGCGAAGCGAAAGTAACTTGGTTAACAGGCGTTACCACACCGCCCTTAGTCTTAGCTGCAGCGATGCTTGTTACACCATTTAGTTTGGCTACGATTTGTTCGGCTTTCTTATCTCTAATCACTTCGGCCTTAACCATCTCTTTTACTTGAGGGTCGTTAAGGCTACGATAGCCCACGGGGTTGATGCGATCGAGTACTACAAGCAGCAAGTGATTGTTATCGCCACACTCATAGAGGGGAGAAACGTCGCCTTGCTTAGCATCGAAGAGCCATTTAAGAGCCTCGCGCGTGCTGTGAATGCCAGCCAAGTAGTGTTGCGAGGTGGTAATTTCTTTTGCTTCCTGTACACGATAGCCACTCTTTGCGGCATTTTTCTCTACGTCGGCAGCTGTTTGGTTAGCGCTAACAAAAGAGCTAAATTTGTTGTAAGCCGCACGATAAGTTTCTTTAGAGAAATCGATAGTGCGTTTTACCACAGCAGCTTGGTATTTTGTTACCATACCTTTGCGGTTAAGCACCTGTACGATGATGTTTCCTTGAGGCAATTTGATATTCTTCAGCTCGTTTACACCCATGGTGTTGAGGCTGTTGATATAGTCTTTGGTGTCTTTATCCAATGATGGAGCCATCTGGTATTGGCTAGTGGTCATCCATGTTTTTTCGCCAGTTTGACCGTATTTCTTAGCTAAAGCTTCAAAGTCGGCACCGCTGTTAAGCGCTGCATAGATAGAGTCGGCTGTTTTATTGGCAGCTTCGGGCGTTGCGCCACCCACTTGAATTTGACGATATTCAACCGAGTCGGGCAACTGAACCTTAGCAACAAGCTTAATAAGGTTCAAAGTATTGTCTTGTGCATTTTCAAAAGGACCATAAACAGAACCAACAGCCATTGAGTCGAGACGCATGGCAACATCTCCAGGATAAGCCTCTTTATCAACGGGCAAGCCTAAGTAGCTAACCAGAGATGTGCTTCTACGCACCACTTCACTGGGGTCGGCAGCTTCGGTAAGACTCTTTGTGTACTCAGCAAACTGTTTTTTAAGAGCGTTTTTGTCTGCAGCAGAGGGTTCAACTAAGATATCAACGTACTTCACATCGCGTGATTCAACATATTGTTTGAAGCGAGGTTTCAGTTCATCGTATTTAGCTTTAAGGTCTGATTCACTCACTTGCACCTTGCTATCTTCGATGCTAGTGTAAGGGAAGGCAGCCAATTGGATTTGGCTTTCTTCGTTTTCTTCCTTGAAGGCCATTTTAGCTTCAACAGAATTAGAAACAAAACAGTGAGCCAGCAGACTTTGGTATTTTTGCGCAAGCAGTTGTGTACGCAATTGTTTTTCAACAAACGTCCAATATTTATAAATCGACTCGTATTGTTGAGCCATCTGTGGGTTTGTTGTTTTAGAATTTTTGTATTCGGCCAAGAACTTCTTGAGCGAACTAGCATCAAAACGTCCAGTCTGTTGGTTTACGAAAGGCGTTTGCATCAGCATGGGATTTGTGCCTTGGTTCAGGATGTTTTGCATTTCCTGGTCGGTAACAGTAAGTCCCAACTCATTGGCTTCTTTCTCCACAAGTTTGTTTTGCACATAGCTATTCCAAACCATGTCCTTCACTTGGTTAAGCTGCTCGTCGTTCAGGTTTTCTTGTCCTTGTTGCATTTTGATAGCTTCAGCGTATTCGTCCACCATTCTTTGGAATTCTTGAACGCTGATTTTCTCGCCATACACTTCGCCAACCTGCTGTCGCTGGTTGTTTCGAGTGGCCTCGCAAGAGCGGAAAGCCTCTTCGGCAATAAATGCCAACAAGCCTAAACCAATGATTCCGATGAGAATCATGCCACGGCTTCTAATTTTTCCTAATACTGCCATTATTATTTTAGTTATTTAATTTATTTATTCAAGCTTTGTTTGGGTATGCCCCGGTATGTTGTTTCATCGCCATCGCCATCGCTGTAAAAAACGATTAACAAGGGCTGATGCCTTTAAAATGCGCACAAAAATACGAAAAAGTTATGATATTCTTTAACGTTTCGCGTAAAAAGTGGTGTTAATGCTTTACTTTTAGCTTTACGAGTTCTATTTTGTTGGTTGCATTTTTAAGAATTCTGAATTGATAAGGGCCGATGTTCACCTCTTCATTCACTTTTGGGAAACTTTGGTAATGCTGCAAAATTAGGCCGCCGATGGTCATATAATCATCACTTTCAGGCAGGTCTAAGTCGAACATATTATTGGCTTTGTCTATCTCTAAGCGTGCCGAGAGCACGTATTCGTCATCAGCAGTTTGCTTAGCCACATATTTTTGGCTATCGTGTTCGTCTTCAATATCGCCGAATATCTCTTCAACAATATCTTCGAGCGACACAATTCCACTGGTTCCACCAAATTCATCAATCACCACCCCAAGGCTTCTTTTCTGCACAAGGAATGTTTGCATCAGTTTTTGCGCAGCCATTGTCTCAGGTACAAAAGGCATTTTGCGTATTTGTTGTTTCCATTGTTTGGGGTTTCTAAACAACTCTGAAGAGTGAATATAGCCCACAATATGGTCGATATCATCTTGATAGACGATAATTTTTGAGTTTCCGCTTTCGATAAACTTCTGTGTTAGCTCGTCGATACTACAGTCGTTAAGGTCAACCGAATTAATTTCGGTACGTGGCACCATACAATCGCGCACCTTTGTATCCTTAAAATCCAGTGCGTTTTGAAAGATTTTCACTTCGTCGTCGATGTCATCATCGTTCTTGGCACTATCAAGACTGACCTGAACAAGATAATCTAAATCGGTTTTTGAGAAGAGAATATTTTCGTTTTCTTTCTCTACCTTGATGCCAAAAAGACGTAACAGCAAACGCGCAAGCAGCGTAGAGAAGCGACTAAAGGGCCAAAGCAACAGATAACACAAATAAGCGGGCACGGCAAAGAACGCGAACAGGCGATTTGGATTGCTCTTAAAGAACGTCTTGGGTAAAAATTCGCCTGTGAAAAGCACAATAAGCGTTGAGAGAATGGTATCTGCCGGCACGGTGAAACTGGCTTCCATCTCTCGAAAAATGGTGTTATCGAAAAGTTTGGCAATAAGAATTCCGTAGACAACAAGTGCAATATTGTTGCCCACGAGCATTGTGCTAACAAAGTTATTAGGGTTTTTATAGAACACCGCCTGCACCTTTTGCGAAAGGCCATTGCGTTCCTTGTCCATCTCAACGAGCATGCGATTGCTTGTTACAAAGCTATTTCCATGCCCGAGAAAAAAGCTGAGAACACCATTGTTACAAGTATTCCGAGAACAAGGCTTATACTAATAGGGTCGTCCATAGCGAACTTAGAGTTGTCTTTTGTTATGGGCTGAAGTGCAGGGCATAGCCTTAGCACCAGCGGTTAGAATCATTGTACAGACCGGCGTTGAGGTGTTGCCGATGGGCGAACGGCCTCTTTGAGAGTATCGGGGGCCGAGCTGAGCGTATCGTTTTTACCTGCGATGTCGGTTCTAGCAAACGAACCCTTTGAATTTGATACGTAATAGCGCGTCATGCGTTCGTCACTTCGAAAGTAATTGCCTTGCAACTGGCGGTCGGGAGTGATGAGTCGTGAGAACTTATTGGAGTAGAGTTCGCGTTGGTTTTCGTCTCTAAAGAGTTCTTCACTATAAAAACGCACGCCATCTTTAGTTTTCACGCGCACCCTTCCTCGCAATTCCCACAAGCGTTTTTGGTCATAGTAGTAAGCTGTGTCGCATTGTATATAGAGTTGCACATGAAAGTTTTCATCAAACTCTTCAAGAAATACGCCCTTATCAAAGATCCATCTCGAGGGATTTTTTACTTGGTTCACCTCGTAGCGTTCGGTAACAAGTCGATATTTCACCACACCCGAATCAGAGATAAGCGTGTTGACGCCGTAGCTAATCATCGTTGCAGCAGAGTCTTTGGGGTTAACTGCGGGTGCAGTATGTTCCACAGCCTGCTCGCAAGAGGTGAAAGCCACGAAGCAACAAAGCACAAACGCTAGGCCCGAAGTTCTGAACAAGGTGTACATGCGATGGGTGTAAGGGATAGTTTTGGGTTTATTCCAACTTCCATTTGCTGAACCACAATTCGTTGAAGGTTAGTCCAACGCTAATGCGGAACACGTTTTCACTGATAAAGTTCTTGGCCGAAGAGTGTGCCCACTGCGCACTTACATTAAGGAACGAACGATTATTGAACACGTTGATAATGGGCACACCGAAGCCCACGCTAGCACTTATCTCAGTTGGGCCATCGTTTCCGTTCACCTTTATATAAGGAGTGGCGTAAGAAACACCTGCTCTATAATGAATGCGATTGAAGAATTTGCGACTAAATGCTGATGGGCAATACTCTCCTCCGAGTGTAATTTTATGCCTGTCACTAAACTGATTGTCACGAAGTGCAAAGGTTGAAGAGCCCGAAACGGTTTCGAATGTGGGAAACTGCACGTTTGCCCACTGCTGCAATGTATAATCAGCACCCAACTTTAGCTTATCGTTGTGACTCCACATAACACCTACTCCAAAGGTATTAGGCAGGCTTAAATCGAAACCACCCCCATAAGACGTGGTGTCCGACACGCTAGTTTGCGAATTGGTTAATATCTTTTTCAACTCTGGATGGCCACCAATCTTATGTGCAGGACTAAAGGTTACACCCAGGGTAACATTCTCTTGAGCCGACAATTTGGCAGTATATTGTGCACCAAAATCCAGCTTAAAAGTGCGTATGTCTGCCGTAAACTGTTGTGTTAGCGTATTAACACTGGCATCACTGTAGCTATTAACAAACTTACGGTCGATGTCTCCCCACATATAAGACACGTTAGCACCAACTGCTAAACCTTTAATCGGTTCCCATCCTGCACCTAAGTAAGCTTGTCTAAGTGATCCTGTACCGTTATAAGTATTGGTAAGCGTGGTATTTCCCGACGTACTAGTGAGCGTATTTGTCGACGAATAGTCGTAACCCACATTCGTAAAAGGTATCAAACCAAAGCTAAAACCTAGACGTTTACCAACCTTAAAGCCTGCCACCACATATTCTATATTGGCGTTTTTGGCGTTACGTCTCACACCATTTTCAGCGAAATTGGTGAGATGCAACGACAAACCAGCATCGAATAGAAACGTAAGCGAGTCTAGACGCGAATAAGATGCTGGGTTAAGATAGTTCACTTGATTGCCTTCATGGAAGCCTAAACCCAACCCGTTCATGCCTCGATTAAAACCACTTGACTGCTCGGACAATGTTCCTAACCCAAACTGACTGTAGGGAGAATTAGTTCCACTCTGTGCAAAAGCCGCTAAACATGCGGTAGATGCTAAGACAATGCCAATTACTTTCTTCATTCTGAATTATATATTTATTGTGGAGCGCAAAGCCCCTTTTGTCCTTTTAAAATGTGACGAAAAACATATCGACTTGATATGGCACACCAAATTAGGGGCAAAATTATCGAAAAAAAACGATATAATCGCATCAAATGTTCAAAAATAAGGTTATTTTTGCATCGTGAAACCAATAATATTACTTTTAAGACCGCTTTTAGTGGCTGTTGCAATCTTTGTTTTTCAACTTGCAACACTGGCTCAGAGTTCATTAAACTTAAAAGATATGGACAATGTTCGCATATCTTTGCTCACCTGTCAGCCACATGATGAGGTATATAGCATATATGGACACACCGCTATTAGATATCAAGATGCGGCGCGCGGAATCGACTTGGCCATCAACTATGGCATGTTCTCGTTTAACAAGCCCTATTTTATATTGCGCTTTGTGTTTGGACTTACCGACTACGAGATGGGCATTGAACCATTCGATGCTTTCTGTGCGCAATATGCATCGTATGGAAGTGGCGTGTACGAGCAGGAGCTTAACCTTACTCCCGAAGAGAAATTAGCCATCGTTAAGGCCATTGACACCAACTACGAGCCACAAAATCGCGTTTACCGATACAATTACTTCTATGATAATTGCACCACACGAGCACGCGAAATGATTGTGAACCATCTGCAAGCTCACGTGAACTATACCCCAGAAAAAATTAAAGGCACATCGTATAGGCAGATTGTACACCAATGCGCAAGCCAAACGCCGTGGATTAGGTTTGGAAACGATATGCTTTTGGGGGTACAAGCCGATTTGATTATCAACCGATCGCAACGCCAATTCTTACCAGCCAACCTCATGAGAGATTTTGAGGGGGCTATGCTAAGCAACGGAACAAACACCAAACGAAAACTGGTTTTATCGTCGGGATGGGTGGTTAAACCTGGGGTTCAAACCACAAGTTCTGCCTTTCCTTTGTCGCCCACAGCATTGATGTTGGTTCTTGCAGCCATCATCCTAGGCACTACGGCCATCGAAGCAAAACTAAACACTCGCTTCGCATGGTTTGATGCATTGTGGCTTTTGCTCTGTGGACTGGTTGGTTTGCTGCTTTTTGTGATGATTTTTTCACAACATCCCACCGTAAGAATTAACTTCCAAATATTGTTTTTCTGCCCTTACACCTTATTATATATATATAAGGCACTGAAAAAAGACAAAGAAAAGCAATTTTTCAAGGGCATAAAAATATGGTGCATACTAATCGTTCTTTTCTTTATTGGGGGCTTTTTCCAGCACTATGCCGAAGGAATCGTATTTTTGGCACTATCTTTGCTCATTAGATACTTATATTTATTGTATAGACATCATAGGGCATGAACAAATACATAACCCTCTTTGCGTTGGCCGCACTTGCCAACATTGAATGCGAGGCACAGCCTAACACGGCCGTCCCCCGACTTGTTGTGGGCATCACCATCGACCAACTGAACAGCAACGACATGGAACACTTTGCCGCACTTTACGGCAATGGCGGTTTTAAAAAGTTGCTTAACGAAGGTGTGGTGTACGAAAATGCCCAATACGACTTTGCTCCTGTAAACCTTGCGTCGGCCTCTACGGCCATTGCCACTGGCGCTTCGCCCACCGACAACGGCATAACTGCTGAACGATGGATTAGTCGCGAAACACTTCGCCCTGTGGGTTGCACCTTCGACAAGAAATTGATGGTATCGCCAAACAACGTGATGGCTTCGACCATTGGCGACGAAATGAAAATGGCTAGCAATGGAAACGCCCTCGTTTTCTCGGTGGCCGCAAACCAAGATGCTGCCGTTTTGCACGGCGGACACGCTGCCGATGGGGTGTTTTGGATGGACGAATCCTCCCGAACTTGGAAGACTTCGGCCTTCTATCCTCGCAATGCGCAAACCTGGCTCGATGCTTATCTGCGCATACCTAAACAAGGAACAGCCAAGAAAAACGACAACCAAACCACCTGTCAGCTAGCTTTAGATTGCATTAACGACCACGCTATGGGGCGTGATGCCTATGCCGACCTGCTTTTTGTTACGCTTTCGGCTGGAAATGTCGCTACCGAAACAAATGCCATGCTAGCGAGAGAGGCTGCTTATAGAGAATTAGACCGCACATTAGCCGACCTGATACTAAACATCGAACAAAAGGTGGGCAAGGACAATGTGCTCTTTGTGCTAACATCCACAGGTCGTTCGCAAAGCAACATTGAAGATTACGCCAAATATAACATACCCACTGGCACGTTCTATATCAACCGAACGGCCAACCTTCTTAACATGTATCTCAATGCCATCTATGGTATTAACCGACTAGTGGATGGCGTTCTGAACAACGAAATCTACATTAACAAAACCATACTCGAGCAAAAACGCATTAATATTAGCGAAGTGTTGCGCCACGCACGCGAGTTTTTGGTGCAGATTGCAGGCGTTAAAGAGGTGTACACAGCCGACCAATTGCTGCTCGACAATAGCGTTTCCACCAAAACACGCAACGCTTTTAACCATGCCGTTAGCGGAGATATTATCGTAAAAATTACTCCAGGATGGAGAATTTATAACGAAGAGACAAAGGAAGAACAGTTGCCCAGCCTGGCCAACATGCCCTTCCCCATCATTATTTACGGAGCTGGCGTAAAACCAAAAGCCATTTCTACGCCTGTTTCCACCAATAGCATTGCGCCCACTATTGCGCGTTTTATTCGCATAAGAGCGCCGAATGCCTGTGTTGTGCCGGCTCTTCCGCTCAAATAAATCAACGATGTAGGCCAATTGTTGCTCAACATCGCATCATATAAAACAATTTATTTGTAATTTTGCAGACATTAAGGCGCAATGCCAAAAGCACATGTGGTACAGCTCTTCGTTAGCTATCGCCTGAAATGCAAACATTCATCACACAACACAGATAATACAACGAAAATGAATTTTAATAAAATCCTCCAAGCGCTCTTCGGCAATAAGTCGTCGCGCGACATGAAACTCATCCAACCGCTTGTCGAAAAAGTGAAGGCCACTTACGATGAATTGAAGGCTCTTAGCAACGACCAGCTACGCGCCAAAACGAAAGAGATACAGGCGCATGTGCAAAATTCGGCTAAAGAACAAAAAGAAAAGATTGCCGAACTGAAAGCACAGATTGAAGAAACGCCCATCGACGAGCGCGAGTCGCTGTTCAATCAGATTGACAAATTGGAGAAAGAGGCTCTCGAAGTGTACGAAGTGGCTCTCAACGAGGTGATGCCCGTGGCGTTCGGCATTATGCACGACACCGCCAGACGTTTTACCGAGAACGAAGAAATTGTGGTTACGGCTACCGATTTCGACCGCGAACTGGCTATAACTAAAGACTTTGTGCGCATCGAAGGCGACAAAGCGATATACGCTAACCACTGGGTTGCTGGCGGAAACGAAACCAAGTGGGAAATGATTCACTATGACGTGCAAATCTTTGGCGGTATTGCTCTGCACCAAGGAAAGATTGCTGAGATGGCTACTGGTGAGGGTAAGACACTCGTGGCTACGCTTCCCGTATTCCTAAACGCGCTCACTGGCAATGGCGTACACGTGGTTACGGTGAACGACTACTTGGCTAAGCGAGACTCGGAGTGGATGGGCCCGCTCTACGAATTCCATGGTTTGTCGGTGGATTGTATCGATAAACATCGCCCCAACTCGCCCGAACGTCGCAAAGCCTACCTAGCCGACATTACGTTTGGTACTAACAACGAATTTGGTTTCGACTATCTGCGCGACAATATGTCGAACTCGCCCGAAGACTTGGTGCAAAGGGCACATAATTACGCCATCGTCGACGAGGTCGACTCTGTGCTTATAGACGATGCCCGTACGCCGCTTATCATCTCTGGTCCTATCCCCAAGGGCGACGACCAGATGTTTGAAGAATACCAACCGCTGGTTGAACGCCTCGTAGATGTTCAGCGCAAGCTAGCTACGCAATACTTGGCAGAGGCTAAACAACTTATTTCTGAAGGACAGGAACAAAACGACCAAAAGAAACTAGACGAGGGTTTCCTCTCGCTCTATCGTTCGTTCAAGTCGCTACCTAAGAACAAACCGCTCATCAAATATCTCTCTGAAGAAGGTATCAAGGCAGGAATGCTTAAGACCGAAGAGATTTACATGGAGAACAACAACCGCAAAATGCCAGAAGCCGTTGCACCGTTGTACTTCGTTGTTGACGAAAAACAAAACTCGTGCGACCTTACCGACAAGGGTACAGAATGGTTGGCCAAGCAGGTTAACGACGCCGAGCTCTTCGTTTTGCCCGACATCGCTAGCCAACTTTCGGATCTAGAAGCCAATAAAACTCTTAGCGATGAAGAAAAGGTTAATGTTAAAGACGAAATGTTGGGCTACTACGCCATCCAAAGCGAACGTGTGCACACCCTGCAACAGCTGCTTAAGGCCTACACCATGTTTAATAAGGATGACGAATATGTGGTTATTGATGGCGAAGTGAAGATTGTCGACGAACAAACGGGACGTATCATGGAGGGTCGCCGTTGGAGCGACGGACTACATCAGGCTGTTGAGGCTAAAGAACATGTGAAAGTGGAAGCCGCTACACAAACCTTTGCCACCATTACCCTGCAAAACTATTTCCGTATGTACCACAAACTCTCGGGTATGACGGGTACTGCCTCTACCGAAGCTGGAGAATTTTGGGACATCTACAAACTGGATGTGGTGGAAATTCCTACCAACCGACCCATCGCTCGCCATGATATGGACGACCGTGTGTACAAAACGGCTAGAGAGAAATACGCTGCCGTGATTGACGAAATCGACGAATTGCGCAAACAAGGACGACCTGTGCTAGTTGGTACAACGTCGGTTGAAATATCCGAGTTGCTTAGCAAGATGCTCAACATGCGCAAGATAGACCACGAAGTGCTTAATGCCAAGCAACACCAAAAGGAGGCTTCCATCGTGGCAAAGGCCGGACAGTCTACCAACGGACTGGGTGCTGTGACCATTGCCACCAACATGGCTGGTCGTGGAACCGACATTAAACTGTCGCCCGAAGTTAAAGCTGCTGGCGGTTTGGCTATTATCGGTACTGAAAGACACGAAAGCCGTCGCGTTGACAGACAGTTGCGCGGACGTGCCGGCCGTCAAGGCGACCCCGGCTCTTCTGTATTCTACGTTTCGCTCGAAGACAAACTAATGCGTCTTTTCGCATCTGAGCGTATCGCAAGCATCATGGATAAACTCGGATTTAAAGAGGGCGAACGTATCGAAAGCCCTATGATATCGAAGAGTATCGAGCGCGCACAGAAGAAAGTTGAAGAAAACAACTTCGGTGTTCGTAAGCACTTGCTTGAATACGACGACGTGATGAACAAGCAACGTACCGTGATTTACGAGAAACGTCGACACGCCTTGATGGGCGAACGCATTGGCATGGACATCACCAACGTTATCTGGGACCGCGTTATCAACATCATACAAACCAACGATTACGAAGGTTGCAAGGAAGCTTTCATCAAAATTTTCGCCATGGAGTGCCCCTTCACCGAAGAAGAATTCAACAGCACACCTCACGAAGAATTGCAAGAGAAGACTTTCCAAACGGCTATGGAAACCTTTAAACGCAAGACCGACAACCTGCAAAAGATGACCTACCCCACCATCAAGGATGTCTACGAACTGGAAGGCGAAAGATACGAACGCATCGTTGTGCCCATAACCGACGGCAAACGCATCGTACAGATTGTGTGCGACCTGAAAGAGGCTTACGAAACGGAAGCTAAATCGGTTATCAAGCAGTTTGAAAAGAACATCATGTTGCACATCATCGACGACTGTTGGAAGGAAAACTTGCGACAGCTTGACGAACTACGCCACAGCGTGCAAAATGCTTCGTACGAACAAAAAGACCCGCTATTGGTATTTAAACTCGAAAGTGTGAAACTGTTCGACAACATGGTTAACGAAATGAACGACCGCATAACAAGCATGTTGATGCGTGCACAACTGCACGTTGAACATCAAGTTCAAGAGGCCGCTCCCGAACTTCCACAACAACAACAGTACACGGAAACAAAAGTCGACCTCGACGAACAGGCTCAAAGAGCAGCTAGAGAGCGCGACACACGCGAAAATCAAACGCAACAAAGACGCACGCCTGTGATGAAAGATCAAATGCCAAGAAGAAACGATCCTTGTCCTTGCGGTAGCGGAAAGAAATTTAAAGACTGCCACGGCAGAGGCATCGTATAACCCAATAAAGGCTACACGCCTCTTGCCTACATATTCTCCTCCTCGCATAAATAGTTGCGGGGAGGAGAAATAATTTAATAAAATACTCAAAATGGAAGTTAACATCAATAACCTTATCAAATCTTACGGGGCTAAAACGGCTGTTTCCATCCCCGAAATGTCATTGTCTCACAACGAAGTTGTAGGACTGGTGGGTAATAACGGCTCAGGTAAAACAACACTCTTTAGACTGCTTACCGATTTGGTAAAGGCTGATGAGGGTGAGGTGAGCCTAGAAGGAGTGAACCCAGCACTAAACGAAGAATGGAAAAAACACACAGGTGTGTACATCGATGAGGGTTTCTTGATAGACTATCTCACACCCGAAGAATATTTCGACTTTATTGCTAGCATCTCTAATATCGACAACGACACCGTTCAACAAACACTTCAACAGTTTGAAAACTTCATGGGTGGTGAAATTCTTGGCCAAAAAAAGTTGATACGCGACCTCTCGGCGGGCAACAAACAAAAGGTGGGCATCATTGCTGCAATGCTCTCTCAACCTCGTTTTATTATTCTCGACGAGCCTTTTAACTTTCTCGACCCAAGCAGTCAGAATGCATTAAAGGCTATACTCACTAAGTTTGGAAAACGCGAAGGCACCACAATTATCGTTTCTAGCCACAACTTGCAACACACCATCGATATTTCTAGTCGCATTATCTTACTTGAAAAGGGGTGCATTATCCACGATTTCAAAACGGTAGACTCCGCTTCAATTAGCGAACTAGAAAATTATTTCGCTGCCCAATAGTCACTATAAAATGGTCTTAACCATACTTTGTTTATCTGTATGCGTCTTCATGTAATAGTCGTGCCAATTTAAAAGAAGATACATCAACAACATTGCGGATATGCAACTAAGAAAAGAGATTGAACCCGACTTCGAAACGGTAGAGAGACACTACCCCATTGTCCTTAGAGCTATAATGCGCTATACTGAGTATTGCGATGAAAACGGGGACGAAGACTTGGTGGAATATAACAAATTGGCCAACTTTCTTCATCAGCTTACGGGGAAAGACATGGCGCAATTTAATCTTTGGGAATGGTGGGAAGAAGAAGGTGCAGAGGTTTTGGCCTTCAAAATTGTGCTACCCGAACCTCAACGCGTACACAATATCACTATGGACGAAGTGCATGAGATTGTAAAAAGGCTTAAAACCGACATCTACACCTCCCCCGAAGACGGTTCGTTGAAAGAGCTTTTTAAATATCATCTAGACCATTATTATAAGTTGTTCTTGGAAAGGAACTTTAATTCGTACACCCCTATATAATCCGCAAAACGAAGCGTTACTGAATTTGGAAACGAAGCGTATGCAAAAATAAAACGAAGCGTACCAAGAAAATGCTCTTGGGGTGATACAAAAAAACGGCATTCGGACACCATTAGAATGGTATTCGGATGCCGTTTTATCATGTTTCCACGTGTAGGCCACTATACGTTCAGATCGAACTTCACGCCTTCGTCACCATCGAGCAGGGCGCGGGTGCGGCCGATGTTGTTCTCGTAGACATGGACGTTGCCAAGGAAGAGGGAGATGGACTTCAGGGGCAAATCTATCTGGCGCGACATCAGGTAGAGGTGGTAGATGTCAGAGGGCAGGCCGAGGTTGGCATCGGAGCTGCGCTGGTAGGCGGATATTACCAGCTGCCCATCGTCAATTTGGAACTGCACGAGGCTCAGGCAGGGTGCTTGGTTGCTCTCTGCATCGGTTGAACCCAGGAAGAGGACGTAGTTCTTGCTGGTTCGCTTCTCGCGGTTGATGCGCGCGATGAGAGCGGGCAGCTTCTCGAAATATGTCGGGTAGCTGTTCACAAGGATGCTTCCGCAATAGTCCCACCACGTTATGCCGGCTTCGCGATATTTCGCCACATCGCGCTCGCCCTGCATGAACTGGTTGAGTTCGTTGCGCAGCTTGCGCCGTGCGATGCTGCGGCTTTCGAATATGTCTAGCAGGTCGGCTGGGGTGAGTGTCAACTGCTGGTTGAGCAAATATGTGATGTTGCCCTTCTTGTTTGTCTGGTTGTGGCCGTCAGACAATATCTTATCCAGCAGGCTGTAGTATTTGTTCATCGTTTTCATTTTTCCTATATAACATGATGTCTGTGTAATTGCTGTTGTAGTTCATCGTGGTGTTCACTTCCACGCGGTGCGCGCATTCGAACGGGTTGCGGTTGATGCGGCTCCGCCCTATCCATTCGCACAGCTCGATTATCTGCGACTTGTTCGAAGTGAAGTACACGTAGTCGTGGCCTTGCAGAACGGTGAGCACGTCGAGGTAGTCGGCCAACCGCCACGACATAGTGTACGTGCCGACCTCGGTGGAGAGGTAGGGCGGGTCAACGAGGAAGAGGACATTGGGTTTGTCGCGGTATTCAGCGAAGAGGGCCTTGTAGTCCTTGTGCACGATGGTCAGGCCGTCGAGATAGCCGTCTGCACAATAGTCGTTTCGCCGTACGGTGTTATAGAACGTTTGCTTGACGAGTTCGTCCATATTGTTGGCGTATTTCATTGAGAAGAGGAGCGACGGTGACAGCGTGATGTAGTCGACAAAGCCACATTGCTCCTCTTCTGCGATGATTTCCAATATCCGGTCGCGGTGAGGATGTCGTATCACCTTACCACGGGGTAAGCTGTCTGTGACTTCACGAATGCGAGCCAGCAGCGCATTGGTACGCGGAATGGTGGCAATGCGCCACTGGTAGTTGTCGAAATCATTATAGACAACCGTGGCGTTCGGCTTCTCACGCTTGGCAACATGCGAGAGCAGGCCAGAACCGCCGAACAGGTCGACTATCGTCACGTCATCGGGGTAGCCCCTCAAAATCTGGCGGAATGCCTTAACGAACTTTCTTTTTTGCCCCATAAACGGCAGGGGTGCTTGTTGATAAATTGTGTGTGTCATTTTTGTTATCCTGAATTTTATTATTACCTTTGTATTGCCAATCACTTATAAACATATAACCGCAGGAGCGTGGACGAGGATATACCCCCGACCACACGCTCCTGCGGTTTGTTATAAGTGATTGGCGTTACTTTAACAATGGTCGGGGGCTTTTTGTCCCCAACCCATGCAGAACTAAGTCTGCAGTTTCTTGTATTCTTCCATCAGTTTTTCAGCTTCCACCTCGCATTCGCGCCGATAAGCCATCAGCGTCGAACGCTTGCTTGGCAGCCTTGTCTGTGGGACATGCCATGTATTCGCACAGCAACGCCTCCACCTCCTCTTGGCTGTATTTCAGCCGAACAAGTGAGCCAATGACCTTGCCCTTGCAAAGGCCGCAGGCGAGCAGTTCCAGTGGCTCTTCCCTGTCGAAAGGGAAGAGAAGCATCTTCACAACTCCCTGTTCAATTCTTCTTATTACTATTTCCATTATTGTTGTTTTAAAATTGACAGACAGGAAATACGAAAGGAGCAGGATTCCACTTTGGCCATGAAATCAGTTTCCCATTTACTCCTGCCAATCGTTCAGTGGGCGATATTTCTTGGGAACACTCAAATGAATACTGATATCCGCTACCTTCAATTCGAACCAGTTCTACTAGGCCATAAGAATAGGCCTTTGCAAGAAAATTCTCTGAAGAAGTATAGTCCTTTGAAAGACTATCAAGTATTACCTTCGTTTCAGCTGCGGATGGTAGATACCATTTGTGAGGACCAAACTTGTCTGAGAGAGTTTCATTCTTGAGAACCGCAGGGCTATATGCGTAGCACAGACTGGCTGATACATAATATACATTTATTTGCAACGTTCCATGATACTTCATAGCCAATTGTTTTATGGAAGAATATTCAGTATTCTCTTCAGACATTCTTGGAATTTCCAACTTATAATTGTCGTCCTGGAGAATATCGTTACGTTGGCGAATTATACACAATGTATTATACAATCCATATGGCACCTTGACATTGCGAGAATAACCTAAGATACTTTCGCTAAGTGTCATCCAGTCATCTGCAATATCTTTAGGATAATCGCGTGTCAAGCCTCTCACCAATGAAAGATCACGAGATGGTTCGCTAGCCAATCTGGCCAACTGTCCAAAAATATTGGAAGATAATCCCCAACTTTGGGCCAACGAATTCACCCTTGTCAGCCCCATCATCCTCCGATCCTTGCCGTCAGCCGAAATATAGAAACACACACCAATTGGCGTCTTGTTCTTATTGTTCTTATCGCTCCACGAACCGTCCGTGTAGATGATGTCTCCAATCTGCGGAGCTCGCTTGTAGAAATACACCGTCTCGGTAGCGGTGAGCTGTCGGCCGTCGTCCACGGTTACCGTTACCGCCACTTGTGCATTGGCAGTTTCGTCTGCGCCGACACGTGTCACTGCCATTCGACCCGTACGCGCGTCGATGGTGGCGTAGGGGTTAGCCACCATGCTCCATTCAACGGCGCGCACACTGTTGGCACGTACGTTGTCGGGCGAGATGTTCAGCCAAGCAACACCCGCCTCTTGCACATATATGTCGCCCGAAATGGTCACCGAGTTCACAAGTATTCGCTCATACACAATGTGCAGCGGGTTGCGGGGGTTGTCCACGTCGCCCCAGGCCTGCACGTAACGCAGCTTTGCGCGGAAGTCTGGCGTGACCTCATGCAGTGTTATTCGCCCACTAAGTTTGGCTCCAGCCTCGGCCAGCAGGTCAAGCGTGTCAAGCGACGTGAGCGTTTCGTTCAATCCGTCCATCTCTATATCGGTGGGCTTTGCACCGGCAGTATAGATACGCTGCAAGATGTCGAATCCATTAAGCTTACGACAGGCAGAATAGCGGAACTTCTTCACATTGGCCAGCCCGCCCAAATTCAGTCCGCCTGGCTCAAGCGCATCCAATCCACGCAGCGTCAGTTCCTCGATGGTGTCGGGCAGAACCAGGCGCGTGAGCGTGCCATTCTCGGGCATCACCACACCCTTAATGGGCGTACCAGAGAAGTCCACCTCTTGCAATACGCCACTTCCCAACTGAATGACCTTGGCGAGGTTCTTCACGTTGCGGACGATGACGCGCTGGAGCATCACGCTCTTCGACAGGTCGAAGGCTGTGCCGCGTTCGCGCGTGTTGGGTCGCTGCGCAGTATAGTCCATCACCAGTTCCTCAAGGCGGCGTAATAGCGGCATGTTGGCATCGAACTCGAAGTCTCCAAGCCCTTCGAGGCCCGAATACGTTACTTGCCCGCCCACGCGGCGCGTGAACGTCTTGATGTCGGTAATCATGTCGGCGTCGTCAATGTCGAAGGTGGCGTTCTGGGGATTAGTGAACCCGAAGGGGATCAGGGCATAGCCACCGTCGATGTTTCTTACGGTCGAGAAGTTGTTCGCACCCCACTGTACGCTGGCATACAAGGGCGAATAGTGCTTGATGGCCAGCCCCTTGCCCTGCTCGTACAGGCGCATGCGCAGGTTGTTCACCACGCTTGCGCCACAGCAGAACTTGCTATCCATGTATCGGCTGCGCTTCTCCAGGAAGTATTGCATGAGATTGAGTTTGTCGCCGTAGGCTTGGTAAAATGCCCAGTGTTGGCGTAGCCCATCGCATCGGCATTGTAGAGATTCTCGCACCATTGTCGCCAGAAGTCGGTGTAGCGGCGGAATATGTTGTCGGCCACCAGTCCGTTGTCGCGCATGCTCTTATACATGGCTGCCAGGTCGTCGCTCCAGCACTGCCACACCAGGTCGACAAGTCCCGATAGGCGACCGTTGAACACGGGCGAATATCCCTCGTCCATCTTGGGCAACCATGCGTGGTTGTCGTTGTCGTAGATCTCACCTGCTATGGGCTGCGTCTTGCCCGTGGTGGGGTTAAAGGCATCGTTCCACTCGGCCCAGTACTTGTACATCAGCGCACCCGAATTGTTGAAGAGGCTCTGCGTGTCGGTATCGCGCAAGAAGAGGCGTGCGTGCGCAGTCTTAACGCTGCCGTCGGGATTGAGCTCGATGTCGTCAAAGGCGATGCTCATGTTCTTGTCGAGCGAGTCCATGCCGAGGAAGAACACGCAGAAGACGATGTAGAAGAGCACGTCAGTCTTCACGAGGTAATCGCGGTAGGTGTTGACGAAGCGCGCGCGACGATATGCGGGCGTGTCGCGGTCGTATTTCACACCATTATACGTCACTGGCAGGTCGAGCTGCCTGTATTCGCCGTGTTCGGCCTTATACCGCTCAGGTAGGTGGGGGTTACAGCTCACCACCCAGTTATGGAATCGGCGGATGACAGCCAACTCCCTGTTAGCGGCCTCGATGTCGTCGGTGGCAGACTTCACCTGCCCCAGTTTGTTCTTCTTGTTTGTCGGCGACTTCTTCGACACACGGGCATAGTACATCGGACCCGCGCTGTCCGTTCCGTTGCTCTGCCGCACCGTGCCGTCGGCCAGCAGCTCATGCAGCGTCATCTCGCGGTTGAAGAAGTTCACGTTCTCGTCTATCTCCCACACCTGCGCCTTGGTGTGGTCTTTCTTCGGGAAGCCCATGAACGATGCGCTGTACTTGTTGTTGATAAGGTTATATATGGAGAGGAACATGGGCTCTTTCGCCGCCGTGGCCGCCGTCTTGCGGAAGCCGATTTCCGACAGTCCGCTCAGGCTCTTGCGGTATGTCACCTCCTTGCCTTGCATCGCCTGTGCGCGTTGGAACGACGTATAGAGGTCCAT
>NZ_BAIZ01000048.1 GCF_000613445.1 Hoylesella shahii DSM 15611 = JCM 12083 | reverse complement strand
ATTCCTTTATCTCTATATTGTTGTTCATCTTCTTTAAGTTTTAAAATTTGTACATTCACGCCCTTTTTCGTATCTTTGGCGCGTGTTCTATCTTGAACACGTTGCAAAGATAAACAAGATTTCTCGACTATGCAAGAAAATAAGCAAGAAAAATCACTTGTAAAGCGAAATATCTCGCTTTATTTGTCTTCTAAGGGTATCACTCCCTATGAATTTTACAAAGAATCGGGTACAACTCGAGCATATTAGGCCAGAATAATGGCATAAGTGAGGATAATATTTCAAGATTTCTCGCTTATGCCCCAGATGTAAATGTAGGGTGGCTTCTTACTGGCGAGGGCAATATGCTCAAATCAGAATCTGATACACATGAGTTAGTTTCGTCCACTGAGCAGCCCAGTTCTTCTAACGAAGGCGCGCCCTATTACGATGTTGAATTCCAAGGTGGATTCACAGACTCTTTTAATGACCAAACCATCTATCCTGACCGACACATATATATACCAGGGTTCGAACGTGTGCAGGTGTGGTGTAACATTTCTGGGCACTCAATGGAACCTCGCATAGGACATCAGGACATTATAGGGCTGCGCCAATGCCTAGTTCAGGATATTCAGTTCGGAAAGATATACGCCGTGGTATTGAAGACCAAACGCACGGTTAAGATATTACGGAAATCGAATAACCCACAGATGTTGCGCTATGTGCCCATTAACGATAAAGAATTTGATGAGCAAGAATTCCCCATCACAGATATTATAAATATATTCGAAGTTCTCGGTGGTGTTGCGAAATTCTTTTAAGTACTTACCCCCCATTAAACAACCTATCCCGACGCCCCTCCCTACCACCCCGACGCCCCCTTTTTATGCACCCCTCTACAAAATCGGAGTGGTTTTTTGCTAAGTACTTGATAATCAACCCTTGAAAAATTACAGGCATAAAAAACGAGGGTATCTAACTAACCACCAATCTAACATATTTTGCCGCGAAAGTGGGAAAGTGGGTATCTAGCATATTATCAATACACCCCCCTAAAATCCCACTTTTGTCACTCCTAACTTTTAGTTTTGTCACTCCTAACTGTCACTCCTAATGTCACTCCTAAGCCAAAATCGACCCGAAAAGGCACAAAAAAGGCGGCCCGAAGGCCGCCCGATAACCACATACACCAAAACACCCCTCTAATGGCGTTCTAATGCCCTAAAAATACCCTCCTAACCACTCACCCCACGACTGCGCCCGATAAGCGTAGATTGCCGTATAACAGCGCGTTTATTGATGATTACGCCACCTCCCGACAACCCCGCGTGCAGCAGATAATTCTTTGTCACACCCACTTGTTCAGGGGTGAATACGGTGAACACGGCCGATAAGCTGCTGAAATACCAGTCACGCCGCTTTACGCCATCAATCTGTTGCAACAAGTGCACATGTATAACCTTTGCCATATTGTCTCTTATTCCTTTCGTTTAACCTTTGCCTTATAACGGCATCTTTCAATGCAAATATACCAAATAATGCTTATATAGAACATTTCAACAAAATAAAAACGCAAATAACCAATAAAAAAAGAGTGAAAAAGCACCATCCGCCTTCACTCTTGCATCCATTCCCAACCGCCCTATCACCATCCCCAAGCCATTAAGAAAACGCCCCAATCACCCTAAAAACAGCCCAAAAACGCCCCTAAACCATCCCCATGTAACATTTCGACCCATCAAACCTTGTCATCCACCCCTCGCATGTAACACGAATGTCGCATCAATGTTACATTATATACGCTTCGTTTTTTTTCGCCCAACGTCCTTTTACGTCCCTAACCCTCTATCAATCAACGCCAATCACGATTTTACGGCATCCTCGTGTTATGTACGTTTCGTTTTATGCCCCGTACCTAAACTCTTTCAAAGGAATATAAACGATAAAGGTGAATACTTTGAATATACTGAAGCCGAAATTGTTCAAATACTTTGGAGATAGTAACTGCATGCTGCAAAGCTAAAACTGCCCACTTCGGCCACTCCACAGAATATGTTCTATCCAAAATAAACCTTCCTAAATACTTGGCATCACTAAGTCTCGTCAACCTAGCATTGCAACTTTAAAAGGTGTATTAGTGGGGCAATCTAAAATTAATGGCCACTAATCCAAACTTTTCCAGTTAAACAATGCTTGCTAACCAACTATTAGCAACAGTTTAATAGTGTTTGTTAACCAAGTATGCATTGTAAAATATTTGCACTAAAATTTAACATTATGAGTGCCATCGCTGCAAAAATCCCGAGCCTAGGACGATTTTTTGCGCGTAATTCAAAAGTTATAACAGTCTGATACATTATAAGTTATAACATTATTAGGCAAAAACACCCATTTTACTCTCAACTAAAAGGATATTTATACACTTTTTACGCCGGCCAACCACTCCTCTACCATTATTTATTTGTTGTTCGTATTTCATCGAAAAATCACGTTTATTAACCACTCTATTTGCTGTTTAGACCATAAAACATCGTCAAGAGCGTGTATTTTGCAGCAAATTGACCTGCGTTTTGCAGCAAATAGCGTTGCGTTTTGGTGCTAAACGCAGTGTGTTTTGGTGATAAACGCGATGTGTTTTGATGCATATTACCACCAGTTTTGCTGCATACATTCAGCCAACCAGCAAGAAATATTCATACTGTTTCATGATTTTAAGGATGGAAAATGCGCGATAATTTTGGGGAAAGAGAAAGACAAAGTCATAAGAGATTGCAAAAAACGGCTCAAAATTCACATCAGAGCAAAGTACAAAATTCTTATTTTCCATACTATTTATGGCCATTTTTACTCCTTTTTCGTCTAGAAGGAGGAGTTGGGACAAGTGCATTTTGTAAATTATAATTACTTATTTAACAAATCAGAGTAATGCACTCAGATGCGACAAAAAGAGATATTTGGCATTTGTTTAGAGAACCCCCAGCGCGCTAACACACAGTTTAGCAGAAACTAGTTCATATAATTTTGCTAAATGATATGTGTCGAATCGCTATTATATTATTGGAGTTCTCGTGCAGTTTTGGCCAAAATTGGAATAATAGCACTCTCCCCTTCCATCCTCCAAGCCAATTCTTATTTACAAGAATATAGAAAATAACACTCAAAAACATAGACAAAACATAAAAGAAAATGCGATTGGGAAGATTGCATTCCAAGCAAAAACACCCTTATATGCCGCACCAGAACGGCATCAATCTCAATATTTAACACAAAGAAAAGCAACATATAACCCTTAAACAATCATCAATAATAGGTAAAACAAAAGGCTAACTCACAGCACCACAATACCCATTTATAGGTATTTTAAAAAAGGATAACACACCAATTACGAGCCTTCAAATAGAAAAGTTATAACTTTGTGTAAATGTAAACACATAACAAAGATAAAACTAAATGAGATTATCGGAACTAAAGACGGGAGAAAAGGCCGTTGTGGTGAAAGTTTTGGGCCACGGCGGTTTTAGAAAACGTATTGTTGAAATGGGCTTTATTAAGGGCAAAACCGTGGAGGTATTGCTCAACGCTCCTCTGCAAGATCCCGTGAAATACAAAATTTTGGGTTACGAAATATCGTTACGTCGCGACGAAGCGCAAATGATTGAGGTGGTGTCTGAAGAGGAGGCAAAAAGCATTGATAATCACAATACCGATACTCAAGGGCAGGATTACCCCCCATTGCTTAATAGTGAAGCTGAATATATGCCCGCCAAAACGGGTGATGAAGCGACAAACAGCGAAGAAAAGATGCAGAAGGTGGCACGACAAAAACGTCGTATCATTAACGTGGCGTTAGTGGGTAACCCCAATTGCGGTAAGACTTCGTTGTTTAATTTTGCATCGGGCGCACACGAAAAAGTGGGAAACTACTCGGGTGTTACTGTTGATGCCAAAGAAGGTGTTGCGCATTTCGAAGGTTATGAATTTCACTTGGTAGATCTACCTGGCACCTATTCGCTGTCGGCTTATAGTCCCGAAGAGCTGTATGTGCGCAAACAAATCATCGAAAAAACACCCGACGTGGTGATAAACGTGCTCGATGCCAGCAATCTAGAACGCAATCTCTACCTCACCACACAGTTGGTTGACATGAATTTGCGCATGGTGTGTGCCTTAAATATGTACGACGAGTTTGAGAAACGTGGAGACAGCGTGGACCTGGAGGCACTGGGAAAACAGTTTGGCGTGCCCATGATACCCACTGTTTTTAAAACGGGACGAGGAGTGCAATTGCTTTTTCACATCATCATCAACATGTACGAGGGTGTTGACTTCCTGGATAAGGATGGTAACATCAACCCCGAAGTGGCTGCCGAACTACAAAAATGGCACGAAAACTATCAGGGAGATGTGTCCGAAGAGCATCAAGAAGACTTTGCCACTGCCGATGCGCGACCACATAACAAGGTGTCGAGGCACATACACATCAACCATGGGCCACGGCTCGAACTATGTATCAACCGACTGAAATTGCAAATTGAGCAGAACCCAGAGGTGAGACACAAGTTCCATACCCGATACTTGGCCATCAAACTTCTTGAGAACGATGCCGACACCGAACGCGAAGTGGCGCAATTAAGCAATATCAAAACAATATTAGAAACGCGCGAAAACGAAGTTCAAAGCATACAAAAGCAATTAAATCAAGATTGCGAAACGGCTATTATGGATGCCAAATATGCCTTTATACATGGCGTTTTGGCCAAAGCCAACTACAAAGAGGGCAAAGAAAACGACACATATAAACTTACACATAAACTGGATGCCATCATCACCCATAAGTTTTGGGGCTTCCCCATCTTCTTTTTCTTGCTTTATGTGATGTTTCAAGTGACGTTTACCGTGGGCCAATATCCAATGGATTGGATAGATCAAAGCGTTAATTGGCTAGGAGAATGGGTAAACAGCAACTTTGCCGATGGTGCAGTTAAAGACCTCCTGGTTGAGGGAATTATTGCTGGTGTGGGCGCAGTTGTGGTGTTTTTGCCACAAATTCTTATCCTTTACTTTTTCATCTCGTTCATGGAAGACAGTGGCTACATGGCTCGCGCAGCCTTTATCATGGACAAACTGATGCATAAGATGGGCTTACATGGCAAGTCGTTTATTCCTCTCATCATGGGTTTTGGCTGCAATGTGCCTGCAGTGATGGCCACACGCACCATTGAAAGCCGACGCAGCCGCCTGATTACAATGCTTATCCTACCCATGATGAGCTGTTCGGCTCGTCTACCCATATACATCATGATAACGGGAACATTCTTTGCGCTGAAATATCGCTCGGCCATTATGATTTCGCTTTATGTAGTGGGCATACTCATGGCCGTGATAATGAGCAAAATTTTCAGTAAATTTTTGGTCAAAGGCGAAGACACACCCTTCGTAATGGAACTTCCTCCCTATCGCTTTCCAACGAAAAAAGCCATCGCACGCCATACCTGGGAGAAGGGAAAACAATATTTACAAAAGATGGGGGGCATCATCTTGGTGGCCAGTATCATTGTTTGGGCCTTGGGCTATTTCCCCCATAACGAAGCACTAAACAAACAACAGCAGCAAGAGCAAAGCATTATAGGACGCGTAGGAAAAACCATCGAGCCATTGTTTAGGGTTCAAGGGTTCGACTGGAAACTGGATGTGAGTTTGCTGGCAGGCGTGGGCGCCAAAGAGATTGTGGCCTCTACCATGGGCGTGCTCTATGCCAATGACAACAGTTTTGGTGACGATGACAGTTTCAGTGACGACACCGAAAAATACACACGCCTGAGAAAACAAATGATAACCGACGGCATTTCGCCCATTTCGGCCTATGCCTACCTCATTTTTGTGCTACTCTACTTTCCCTGTATTGCCACAGTTGCCGCCATTCGCAACGAAAGTGGTTCGTGGCGTTGGGCCTTATTCGCAGCAGCATATACCACACTGCTAGCTTGGGTGGCTAGCGCCTTGGTTTATCAAGTGGGCAGTTTAATAGTGGGAAGCTAACCAGCATGCCATCCCAGAGATTATTCAAACAAAATGTCAACCAACAATAGAAACGCCATCGGCCACCACGCAAACAAGTAGCCGATAGCGTTTCTTCATGTAAAAAAGCAAAACCAAACCTTGAACCCATCAAGAAGAAATGCAAAAAGACACACAAAACCTGCTAATAAACATTGATGACACCCAAAATACCCACACTTTGCAATATGGAGATAGCATTTTTTGAAGAAAACATGTAATCATTTTCATATTTATTATTACCTTTGCACCATATTTGGCTGAATACAAACAATTATATAATAACGTTATATGTCTTTTATTTTATTTATTACCGTTCTGATAACGGCTGTCCTTTTGGTAGTGGCTGCATACGCCATAGCCAAGGCATTAGGGCCTAGGTCGTACAATGCGGTTAAGGGTGAACCCTTCGAAAGTGGTATCCCGACGCGCGGTTCCTCGTGGATTCCCGTGCATATCGGTTACTATCTTTTCGCCATCCTTTTCCTGATGTTCGACGTAGAAACTGTGTTCTTGTACCCATGGGCAGTAGTTGTCAAGCAGTTTGGAGCCATGGCTCTGGCTAGCATTGGGTTCTTTTTAGTGGTACTTGTATTTGGCCTGGCCTATGCCTGGCGGAAAGGAGCATTGGAATGGAAGTAAAACAACCCCATATCAAGAGTATTCCTTACGCGGAATTTAAAGACAACGACACGCTCGAACAAATAATGAAAGAGCTGAACGAAGGCGGTGTAAACGTTGTTGTTGGCTCGTTAGACCAAGCCATCAACTGGGGACGCAGCAATTCGTTGTGGTCGCTAACCTTTGCAACAAGCTGTTGTGGCATCGAGTTCATGTCGGTGGGCTGTGCTCGCTACGACTTCGCTCGCTTTGGATTTGAAGTAACACGTAACTCACCACGTCAAGCCGACCTCATCATGTGCGCTGGCACCATCACCAACAAGATGGCGCCGGTTATGAGACGCCTTTACGATGAAATGGCCGACCCAAAATACGTTATCGCCGTTGGCGGATGCGCCATCAGCGGAGGCCCATTTAAGTCGAGCTACCACGTTGTACGCGGTATAGAGGAGATTGTTCCCGTAGACGTTTTCATTCCTGGATGCCCTCCCAGACCAGAAGCTATCCTCTACGGAATGATGCAGCTGCAACGCAAAGTGAAGGTGGAAAAATTCTTTGGTGGTGCTAACCGCAAAGAAAAGAAACCCATTGTTATCACAGATGTACCAAAGGATTTCGATAAAGACAAGGAATGAGACGCTATTATGAAACTAAATAACATTGTACTAAACGCGAACGATTTTGCCAACGAGATGGCAAAATTAAGAAATGAAAAACATTTCGACTTCCTCGTTACCATCGTTGGCGAAGACTTTGGGGAAGAAGGGTTCGGGTGTATCTATATTTTGGAGAACACTCAAACCTATGAACGCATCTCGGTTAAAGTCGTTGCTGCCGACCGCAACAACCCATTCCTGCCATCGGTAACCCATCTTTGGAAGGCTGCCGACTTGATGGAACGCGAAGTTTACGATTTCTTCGGCATTAAGTTCGTGGGCCATCCCGACATGAGAAGGCTATACCTGCGTAGCGATTTCAAAGGATACCCCCTGAGAAAAGACTACGACATGGATCCCGAGAAGAACAAACCTAACATGTTTGACGACCCAGAACCAGACTACACCTTGCAATATAGCCTTGACAAGGATGGTAACCTGGTGGAAAATCGACATAAATTGTTTGGAGAAGACGACTATGTGGTGAACATCGGACCACAGCACCCTGCCACACATGGTGTGTTGCGCCTACAAACAATACTAGATGGTGAGGTAATCAGAAAGATTTACCCACACCTGGGATACATTCACCGCGGTGTTGAGAAAATTTCGGAAGGTTATACTTATCCACAAACGCTGGCTTTTACCGACCGCTTGGACTATCTTAGCGCTACAATGAACCGCCATGCACTGGTGGGCGTGATTGAAGAGGCCATGGAAGTGGAACTAACCGACCGCATTAAGTATATCCGTACCATCATGGACGAGTTGCAACGCCTTAACTCGCACCTGCTGTTCTATAGCTGTTGTGCGCAAGACGTTGGCGCATTAACAGCCTTTATTTATGGAATGCGCGACCGCGAACAGGTTATCAATGTGATGGAAGAAACCACTGGTGGACGACTTATCCAAAACTATTATCGCATTGGTGGTTGCCAAGCCGACATCGACCCCAACTTTGTGCAAAACGTGAAGAAACTTTGCGCCTACATGAAGCCGATGTTCAAAGAATATCAAGATGTATTCACAGGCAACGTTATCATGGAAAACCGTTTCAAAAACGTGGGAGTACTATCGCGCGAAGACGCAATCAGCTATGGATGTACAGGCGGCACAGGCCGTGCAACAGGCTGGAAAAACGATGTTCGTAAACACCACAGCTACGGTGTGTACGACAAGATCGACTTTAAAGAGATTACCTACGAGAACGGTGACAGCTACGACCGCTACATGGTGCGCATGAAGGAAATGGAACAGAGCGTTCATATCATGGAAACGCTTATCGACAACATACCCGAAGGCGACTTCTATATCAAGCAGAAGCCCATTATCAAAGTGCCCGAAGGCCAATGGTACTTCTCTTGCGAAGGCTCGCGCGGAGAGATTGGCGTGTTCCTAGACAGCAAAGGCGACAAGAGTCCCTATCGTTTGAAGTTCCGCCCCATGGGTCTTCCTTTGGTTTCGGCCTTGGATACCATGCTTAAAGGCGAGAAGATAGCCGACCTTATCGCTGTCGGCGCATCATTAGATTATGTTATACCCGATATTGACAGATAATTATGTTTGACTTTTCAATCGTAACAACGTGGTTTGACAGTCTGCTGCGAGACACTTGCGGACTGAGTAGCTTTTGGGCAATACTCATCGAATGTGTGCTCGTGGGTGTATTTATACTGGCAGCCTACGCCATATTGGCAATCTTGCTCATATTTATGGAACGCAAGGTGTGTGCAGCTTTCCAATGTCGTCTCGGTCCGATGCGTGTTGGACCGTGGGGAATTTTCCAAGTTATCGCCGACGTTCTCAAGATGCTTATCAAAGAAATCTTTGCTGTAGACAAGGCCGACAAGCTGCTTTACGCCATCGCACCCATATTGGTGTTGGTGGGTTCGGTAGGTGCTTTCTCGTTCATGCCTTGGAACAACGGCGCTACAATCCTAGATTTCAACGTTGGTATCTTCCTCATGACAGCTATTTCAAGTATCGGTGTCATCGGTATATTCATCGCTGGATGGAGTTCGAACAACAAGTATAGCGTTATTTCGGCCATGCGTGGCGCAGTGCAGATGATTTCTTACGAGATGTCATTGGGTCTTTGCCTCATCACTGCCGTGATTCTTACAGGCACAATGCAGGTTAGCGGCATTGTTGAAGCACAGAGCGGCCCCTTCGGTTGGCTCATATTCCAAGGCCATATCCCAGCAATCATCGCCTTCTTGGTGTTCCTCGTTACAGGTAATGCCGAAGCAAACCGCGGTCCGTTCGACTTAGCCGAGGCAGAAAGCGAACTTACTGCAGGTTATCACACCGAATATTCAGGTATGGGCTTTGGATTCTTCTACTTGGCCGAATACCTCAATCTCTTCATTGTTGCTGGTGTTGCCTCCATGGTTTTTCTTGGTGGCTGGATGCCAATCCACATTGGTGTAGAGGGATTTGATAAGGTGATGGATTATATTCCAGGCATCGTGTGGTTCATTGGTAAAGCATTTGCTTTGGTTTGGGTATTGATGTGGATACGTTGGACCTTCCCACGTCTGCGCATCGACCAAATTTTGAAGCTTGAATGGAAATACCTGATGCCCCTGTCCTTACTCAACCTGGTGCTCATGACTATAATTGTGGCCTTTGGTTGGTACATTAAATAACGAAAACGACATGGAAGATAATAATAAATCATATTTTGGTGGTATACGAGATGGCATCAAATCGCTAGCCACTGGCTTACGTGTTACGTTGCGCGAATACTTCACGCCCAAGGTAACGGAGCAATACCCCGAAAACAGAAAGACCACTTTGCACGTGGCAAAACGCTCGCGCGGTAGGCTCGTTATGAAGCGCGACGAGAACGATGTTGTAAAATGTGTGGCTTGCTTGATGTGCGAAAAGGCTTGTCCTAATGGCACAATACGCATCGTTTCTGAAATGGTGACCAACGAGGAAGGCAAGAAGAAACGTCAACTTGTGAAGTACGACTACGACTTGGGCGACTGCATGTTCTGTGAACTATGCACCAACGCCTGCAACTTCGATGCCATCGAGTTCACCAACGACTTTGAAAATGCCGTATTCAACCGCGACAAACTGGTGCTCGAACTAGACAAAGAACACTACCAAAGCTCTTTGCCTAACATCATCGACGGCGGTGCGGAAAGCGAAATCGGAACTTTCAACACAAAAACAAAATAATAGGAGTAGACAACTATATGGCAAATATCATCATGTTTTGCATCTTGGCCGTTATTATCATTGGTTCGGCCATCGTATGCGTATTCACAAAGAGAATTATGCGGGCGGCTACTTTCTTGCTGTTCGTGCTCTTTGGCGTAGCAGGTGTTTACTTCCTGTTAGACTACACATTCTTAGGAACAGCGCAAATAGCTATCTATGCTGGTGGATTGACGATGCTTTACATCTTCGCGATCCAACTGGTGTCGAAGCGCACATTGCAAGGTTTGCAAGAAAGACAACGCGGAAAAACCGTTGTTGCTGGCGCATTGGTAGCCCTTCTTGGACTGGTTACCGTTGGTTTGGTGCTGCTTAAGAACGAATTTATAGACATGTCGGCCAGCATGGTCGACGCCGAAGTACCCATGTCGGTTATCGGAGAGAAACTCGTTGGTGCAGGCAAGTATCAGTATGTGTTGCCTTTCGAGTTTATTTCTGTATTCCTCTTGGCTTGTATTATCGGTGGAATTATGATTGCAAGAAAGGAGGATAAGAAATGATACCTGTAGAATTATTATTGGGACTGAGCACTGTGCTCTTCTTTATCGGCTTTTTCGGATTTGTTACACGTCGCAACCTTATCGCGATGCTCATCTCCATCGAGCTGGTACTCAATTCGGTTGACATCAACTTTGCTGTTTTCAACCGCATACTCCACCCTGGAGAACTCGAAGGTTTCTACTTTTCCTTGTTCTCTATTGGCATCAATGCTGCCGAAACAGCTGTTGCCATCGCTATCATCCTTAACGTTTACCGCAGGTTCCACAGTGATCAGGTGAACAGTATTGAAAACATGAAACTATAAAAAACAATGGAATACAATTTTGTATTTTTAATACTACTTCTGCCTGCACTGTCGTTCCTCGTCTTAGGACTAGCAGGTATGAAGATGCCGCATAAGGTGGCGGGTGCCATTGGTACGGTGGTTTTGGGCACTATCTTCTGTCTTTCCATCTACACGGCATACGAATACTTCATCGGACAAGGTCGCGGTGCCGACGGTTTATATCCGCACGTCACAGCATTTAACCTCACTTGGTTGAAGTTCTCCGAGCTTCTTACCTTTAACTTGGGCTTCCGTCTCTCGCCTATTTCGGTGATGATGCTAGTGGTTATCACCACTGTGAGCCTTATGGTGCACATCTACTCGTTTGGTTATATGCACGGCGAAAAGGGTTTCCAGCGTTATTACGCTTACCTATCGCTCTTCACCATGTCGATGTTGGGCCTTGTAGTGGCCACAAACATTTTCCAAATGTATCTTTTTTGGGAACTTGTGGGCGTGTCGTCTTACCTTCTCATTGGCTTCTACTATCCCCAAGGGGCTGCCGTTGCTGCATCTAAGAAGGCTTTTATCGTTACACGTTTCGCCGACTTGTTCTTCCTCATCGGTATTTTGATTTACAGTTTCTACGTTGGAACATTCAATTACGACCTCCACGCTATGCCCACACTTCACGAGCAAGTGGCTGGAGCTGCTGTAATGTTGCCCGTTGCGCTGTTCTTCATGTTCATTGGTGGTGCTGGTAAGAGTGCTATGTTCCCCTTGCATATTTGGTTGCCCGACGCAATGGAGGGTCCAACGCCAGTATCTGCACTTATCCATGCCGCCACAATGGTTGTTGCAGGTGTGTTCCTCGTGGCTAGTCTCTTCCCCATCTTTGTAGAATTTGCCCCCGAACAACTGCACTGGATTGCTTACATCGCAGCTTTCACGGCCTTCTATGCCGCTGCTGTGGCTTGTGTTCAAAGCGACATCAAGCGCGTTTTGGCTTTCTCTACCATCTCGCAGATTGGATTTATGCTCGTGGCTTTGGGTGTTTGCTTACCCGATCCGCACACTGGAGCTGTTGCCATGACCGAAGAGTACGCTGATGTGCAAGGACTTGGTTACATGGCTGGTATGTTCCACCTCTTCACTCACGCCATGTTCAAAGCTTGTCTCTTCCTAGGTGCAGGCTGTATCATACATGCCGTACACTCAAATGAGAAAGAATACATGGGTGGGCTACGTAAATACATGCCTATCACCCATATTACATTCCTCATTTCGTGTCTCGCCATCGCTGGTATCCCCCCATTCTCAGGATTCTTCTCGAAAGATGAGATACTAGTTGCTTGCTACAATTTCAGTCCTGTAATGGGCGCTGTAATGAGTGGCATTGCTATGATGACGGCTTTCTACATGTTCCGACTCTATTATGTGATATTCTGGGGCAAGAGCTACTACGAAACGCACATCAACGAAGGAGCGCATAAGCCCCACGAGGCACCGCTCACGATGACGTTCCCCTTAATATTCCTGTCTATCATTACAATTACATGTGGCTTCTTGCCATTCGGCGAGCTTATTTCGGCCAACGGTATAGGTTTCCATACCCATATCAACTGGACCGTTGCAGGCACCAGTGTGGCCTTAGCTATTATCGGTATCGTAGCAGCAACGCTTATGTACAAGAATGAGGAGACACCAGTAGCCGACAAGTTGGCTAAGACCTTCCCCACACTTCACCGTGCAGCCTACAAGCGTTTCTATATGGACGAGGTTTGGCAATACGTAACGCACCGCATCATCTTCCGCCTAATATCAAAACCCATTGCGTGGTTCGACCGCCATGTTATTGATGGAACATTCGACTTCCTGGCTTGGGGCTCGAACGAAGCAGGCGAAAGCATACGTCCATGGCAAAGCGGCGACGTGCGCCATTACGCCATCTGGTTCCTTTCGGGAGCCGTTGCACTTACCTTGGTTTTGCTATACATGTTATAATATGAGGTAACAACCAGATAAAAGAAAAACAAAATGAGTATATTAACATTATTCGTAGTAATCCCCGTACTGATGTTGCTGGGCCTTTGGCTCTCTCGCAGCCTCAATCAAGTGCGTGGTGTGATGGTTGTCGCTCTACGTGCCTGCTGGCACTGTCGGTTTGGCTCACCTTCGCTTTCCTTCAAATGCGCGATGCGGGCGACACCGATGCCATGCTGTTTCAATACACTGTGGATTGGTTTAAACCCCTTCACATAGCCTACGCCATAGGTGTAGATGGCATCTCGGTGGTAATGTTGCTCTTGTCGAGCATCATTGTGTTCACCGGAACCTTCGCATCATGCAACTAAAGCCCCTAACAAAAGAATATTTCCTTTGGTTCACCCTGCTTAGCATTGGTGTTTATGGTTTCTTTATTTCGATAGACCTCTTCACTATGTTCATGTTCTACGAGGTGGCGCTAATCCCCATGTACCTGCTTATTGGCGTTTGGGGTAGTGGCAAAAAGGAATATTCGGCCATGAAGCTTACACTTATGCTCATGGGTGGTTCGGCTTTGCTTATCATTGGCATCATTGGCATCTACTTCTTTAGTGGTGGTACCACGATGAACATCCTCGAATTGCAAGCCCTGCACAATATTCCCGAGAGCGTACAAAAGGTACTTTTCCCCTTTGTATTTATTGGTTTCGGTGTGCTTGGCGCGCTTTTCCCCTTCCATACATGGTCTCCCGACGGTCACGCATCGGCCCCAACGGCTGTATCAATGCTCCATGCTGGCGTACTAATGAAGCTAGGAGGCTATGGCTGTTTCCGCATTGCCATCGTGCTTTTACCCGAAGCAGCTCATCAGCTTTCATGGATATTCATCATTCTCACCACAATCTCGGTGGTTTATGGTGCGTTCTCAGCTTGCGTTCAAACCGACTTGAAGTACATTAACGCCTACTCTTCTGTGTCGCACTGTGGATTGGTGCTCTTCGCATTGCTCATGATGACACAGACGTCTTGCACGGGTGCTGTGCTTCAGATGCTCTCTCACGGCTTGATGACGGCCCTATTCTTTGCCCTCATCGGTATGATTTACGGCCGTACACACACGCGCGACATTCGTCAATTGGGTGGTTTAATGAAGATTATGCCCTTCCTTAGTGTGGGTTATGTAATTGCTGGTTTGGCCAACTTGGGTCTTCCAGGCTTCTCGGGTTTCGTTGCAGAAATGACCATCTTCGTTGGTTCATTTCAAAACAACGACGTATTCCATCGCTCGGCCACTATCATTGCTTGTACGGCAATCGTTATTACAGCAGTCTACATCTTGCGTGTTGTGGGCAAAATTCTCTATGGCAAGGTTGCCGATCCTCATTTCGAGGAACTCACCGACGCCACTTGGGATGAGCGTTTTGCCGTTGGCTGTCTAATCTTCTGTGTTGCTGGACTTGGTATTGCTCCGCTTTGGGCGAGCAACATCATCAGCGACACGCTGGGCCCAATTATCGAACACATCAACAATGTAACCGCAATAGCATCACTTTAAACGCTTCCTACAATGAATTTAGATTATAGTCAGTTTTTCCATATGATGCCCGAGGTTACCTTGATGGCTTTGTTGGTGATTGTCTTCATCGTAGATTTCGTCACTGCTCACAAGGCTCCCATCGTGTTAACCGACGAAAAGACGGGTCCTTCACCACGCCCCTGGTTCAACCCTCTGGTGTGTATCTTCATGCTTGCTCACATTCTTGTGAACATTTGTCCCACCGAGTCGGCTTCAGTATTTGGTGAAATGTATGTCACTTCGCCCATGATTGGCGTGGTTAAAACCATCCTAGCCTTTGGTACGCTCATTGTTTTCATACAAGCACGCACGTGGCTTTCGCGTCCCGATAGCACATTTAAAGAAGGTGAGTTCTACATGCTCATCATTTCAACGCTGCTTGGCATGAACATGATGGTAAGTGCCAACCACTTCTTGCTCTTCTTCTTAGGGCTCGAAATGGCTTCTGTGCCCATGGCTTGCTTGGTGGCGTTCGACAAATACCGCCACAATTCGGCCGAAGCAGGTGCCAAATTCATCCTCACAGCAACCTTTTCTAGCGGTGTGATGCTCTATGGACTCACCTTCATCTATGCTGACGCTGGTTCGCTTTACTTCAACGAAGTGGCAAAAAACCTATCGGCAACGCCGATGACATTGATGGGTATGGTGTTCTTCTTTAGCGGATTGGGCTTTAAGATTTCGCTTGTACCCTTCCACTTTTGGACTGCCGACACCTATCAAGGTGCACCAACCACCATCACAGGCTATCTGTCTGTAGTGTCAAAGGGTGCTGCAGCCTTTACGCTCTGCACCATCCTGATGCACGTTTTCGGTGCGCTGATGCAGCAATGGCAATACCTTTTAGGTATCGTCATTGTGTTGAGTATCACCATTGCCAACCTCTTCGCCATTCGCCAAACCGAATTGAAGCGTTTCATGGCCTTCAGTTCTATTTCGCAAGCAGGATATATCATGCTGGCAGTGATGGGTAATTCGGGCATGGGTGTAACCGCTCTCACCTATTACATATTGGTGTATGTGGTGGCCAACATGAGTGTTTTCACCATCATCAGTGCCATCGAAGAGCGCAACAACGGCGTAACCGACATGGATGCATACAACGGACTCTACTCCACCAACCCCAAGTTGGCCTTCCTCATGACGTTGGCCCTCTTCTCGCTTGGTGGCATTCCGCCCTTTGCAGGTATGTTTAGCAAGTTCTTCGTGTTTATGGCCGCTCTCGAACAGGGCAGTGCTTGGGCTTATTTAATTGTGTTCATCGCCTTGATCAACACCGTTATCAGCCTTTACTACTACTTGCTCATCGTTAAGGCGATGTACATCAATAAGAGCGAAAACCCCTTGCCTGCCTTCAAAAGCGACTGCAACACGCGCTTGGCCTTAGCCATCTGCACCCTAGGCGTTGCACTCTTCGGTGTTTGCAGCTACGTGTACGACTGGATTTTCGCCGCCCTGTAACCCTCACGAACCATCTTGCCCACGAGAATAAGACACTTATTTCCCAAGGGCACACAAGTAATAAAGCCCCGAAAGCATAAAGCTTTCGGGGCTTTTTCTCGTTAAACGCGGGCATTACTAGATAACACATGCCCATCCACAACTCCTAATGCGCAATGGCACTGCACTTCGTCAACACTTAATTTGCATCTCACACCAACCCACAAGTTCTTTAACATAAGGCAATACCGATTGCCCTAATGGCGATAAGCGATACACACCGCTTGAATGCTCAACAAGATGGTCTTCCATCAAGATACGAACGGCAGATACAACCTGTTGATACTTCATCCCTACTATCCCCCAACAAAGTTGCTCCATTGAACCCGACACGCGCTCTGCTAGAACAAGTATCACCCATAAAGCATCTAATCCGCAAAGCCTTGAAAGGACATTGCGGATTGGACATGTAGGAAATTGCGGGTCGATTACCATGTTAGCTTATCGCCAAGTATCACACCATCCCCAGCAGGAGAATCGTTCTCGCCAAAGCTATCGGCCTTGTATTGTATGCAAAGCATCAGCATCTCGCCCTCTCCGGTGTTCTTCAAGGCGCGCTTACCCGCTGGAGCAACTCGTACGATGCTACCTTCCGACACGGGGAACACCTCGCCATCAACCTGATACTCGCCCTCGCCTTTAAGAATAAAGTACAGTTCTTCGTGAGTTTTATGCGTATGAAGAAAACCACTATCCTGACCAAGAACCAGCGTTTGGAACGACACTTCGCTACCTGTTGCTTGCAATGCCTGGCCCACAAACACCTTTCCAGGTATTTCAATGTCGCCCAAAGGCAGTACATAATCCTTCACTTCGCTTAACTTACCGATATTCACAGCTGTGAAATTCTTACCTTCTGTTGTTGTCTTTACAGTCTTCATAATCTTTATTGTATAATTAATTTTGTGTTTAATCGTCATTGTTCTGACGATGCAAAGGTATTCATAATCAATGGCTCGCACAAGTAGGCACAATAAGGTGAGCCAGTTACCTTAGAGTAAGTAATGCTGAGAGCAAGTGAGTTGCGCCTTTAAGTTTTAGCACTGTTTAACAATAAACAGACAAGCATTGCAAAGGATAATAGTTACTTTTGTGCAGTAAAGCAACTTAAAAACCCTATTAAAATGAACAGAACAGAAGTACGTGACGCCCTTTATCCCGATTGCCCCATCCGAAATATACTATCGCGAGTGGGTGATAAGTGGTCGATGTTGGTGCTTTTCACCTTAGAAACAAATGGAAACTTGCGTTTCAAGGAGTTGCAACGCAACATTCCAGACATATCTCAAAAGATGCTCACGGCTACTTTAAAGATGCTCGAAGGCGATGCACTTATTACCCGCGTTGCTTTTCCCGAAGTTCCGCCACGCGTAGAGTACTCGTTATCTGCCAAAGGCAAGAGCCTACTTCCACATATTAGCAATCTACTTGCGTGGGCAACCGAACACATGGGCGAAATTATTGAGTCGCGCCAACGTTACCTACTAAAGTAAGAAGGGCATTTTAAGGGGAAAAGGCGAGAAAAAAATGATTACGCCATCATCCTTTTAAATCTTTTTCTCGTCAACTTGTAATCTTTAGCGGACAGTAATAATTCTAAAAGTCGCAACCACCGAAAACCAACATCAGACTTTAACTTGTTTTCCAAAGCTGCATGTAAGCACAATAGCATACATCAACTTTCACTACACATAAAAAACAGTGTACAAAGGTGTTTGTACTCACACTACAACCCACTCGTAGTGACACTACAAACCACTTGTAGCCGCATTTCATGCTTGTTGGCACACAGCAGCTTCTTTACACAATATTTGTTTTTTACGTCTATCATGCAATTTAGCATAAACCTACTGCAACCTAGTTGAATGTGCACATTAACTCCTATTATCGAAGTTTTTTACTTAAAATAGATGCAACAAAAAGGATTGAAATCCAAACGAGGTTTTAACCCCAAACTTTTATATATAGAAAACGTTTTTCCAAGCAGAAAAAATTCCATTATTTGTATTGCCGATTTGGAGAAAAAATTCTAACTTTGTAATATATTATCTTACTAAATATTTAGTAAGCCTTATGTAATATTTATAACGAACCTAATTATCAACAGAAAGGAACTATTATGAGTACAAAAAGTTTTTTACTTCTATCGTTGGTGATAGTCTTTTCTATTAGTTTGAGTGCTTGTCAGGATGCAGAGACAGAGGTTTCAAAAAATCCTCTTCCTGAAGAAACTACTCAATTGCATGCCATTTCTACCGATAAGGCATTATCTAACCTAGACAACTTCCTTATGGATGGCTCAACAAGAGGGGGGACTCTCACCCAAAGATTGTTAGTGTAATTCCAATGAAAATGGATGAGGTCACTACACGGGTGGCCACCTCTAATGCGAACAACATTTTATATGTTGCAAATTTCGCAGACAACAAAGGCTTTGCTATTTTAGCAGGAGACGATAGAATTCAAGAAAAGGTGATAGCTGTGGCTGATAAAAGTAATCTAACGAAAGAAGACGTTGATGCCGTAGCTTCCTTCTTTAAGAACAATGAGAATTACATAAACAAGGTCTATCCCACCACTGGCGACGGACTCTTTACAGTAAAAGATTATCCTGATGAGTCTTTTCTTAATCCGAACACTTTTTCCACCTATGACGCTTCAATGGATGATAATTGGGTTGGAAACTTTCGTGAGGAAGACAATCAGTCTGTTACTAGAGCAGGTCGTCCCGAGGATGATAGTAGGAAATCAATTCTAACATATTGTGCATATTATGCTAGAGACGAAGTACATAATGGGAATGGTAGTGGTTCAGACCCAAATGATTCATACACTAGAAACACTACAATCTCTGATTGGAAAGACATTAAACAAACCAATAATATCTTAAGTGCGTATGATCATTGGGATCAAGACTATCCTTTTAACGACTTATATCCTAATAGACGGAAATTCCTCATCTTTGGAAAAAAGAGAAAAGCACCTGCTGGATGTTTCCCCTTATCGTTAGCAAAAATAATGACCCATTTTAGGCAGCCAGCTAGTTTCTCGTACAATGGCTATGTAGTTGATTGGGGTGCAATGAACAATCCTTACTCAGCATCAGGTCGGGTATCTGCAGCAGTTTTACTAAAAGGCATTTCTGAATGGTGTGGTTCTATGTATTTCTACGCAGGAACTTTTACTTTCCCATCAAAGGCTTCTTCTTTTTTAAAAGATATGGGATATAATGATGTACACAGATGTAACTATAGCTACGATAGGGTTTCGTCGATGATAGATAATGGTCGCCCAGTGATTATTTATGCTATACCTGGCATTAGGGTTTGGAACAGCCATGCCTGGATTATTGACGGCTATAAAATAAAATCAAGGCAAAAGGAGACAAAACTATATAAAAATGGAAAACTAATTGATAGCAGTACAACTACCGAAACATGCCGTATGGTACATTGCGATTTCGGCTGGGGTGGTCCTTGTAATGGATATTATGTTGATGGAATATTTAAGCTAGATAGCGATAAGAATGATTATGATCGTCCTTGGTTAAGAAAAAAAGACACAAACTATAACCATCATATGCGTATAATCACTTACAAATAACTAATAGAACTGGTGAATTATGGAAAAGAAACATGGACTTGTAGCACTTTTGTTGCTGCTCTTATTGGTGGCTTGTGGTCCTACTGATAACTATGGTTATCCCTCGAAAATTAATTTTGGGAAAGAGGGAGGCACTAA
>NZ_BAIZ01000049.1 GCF_000613445.1 Hoylesella shahii DSM 15611 = JCM 12083 | reverse complement strand
TAATAATCAGGAATATAATTAGGGGGATAATTGTCCACCACTGCCACTAATTGGGCAGGTAACTCCACATTGGATTGACAACCCATTAATGTGAATGCGATGAAAATAAATAACGCTCGGCACGCATTATTAACAGCTACCATAATCTAACACTATATTATTAACGAAGTCGTCTTGTCTTTTAAGCTCCCTATACATTGAGAAGTTCTTATTATCTTTTGGCACAACAACCAAAATAAACACGCCTCTCATGTGTGAAGTATTGGACAAATATACAATAAAATTTAAAACTCTCACCCATTTACCGCCTACAAAATGCGGTTATGTTTTTAAAGGAGTGGTTTATGAACAACGATGAACGCCGAAAGGGAAAGTTATGAGCATACGCTTGGGGGCGTTACAAGTCTTCATTAGGCATGTACTGCGTGCGCATGGCCAGCAAGCACACCGCTGCACTTCGCTGTGAAGAGTTCGGCGGCTATCATTAACTTGTCTACTCATTAGCTTGTTCACTCACCAACTTGTCTACTCGCCAACTTGTCTACTCACAAACTTATCTACTCGTCAACCGGTGTTCTTATTAAATCGTCAACTTGTCAACTGCCCATCTAACCTCCTTATCACCTCGTCCATCCACCAGTTTTTGTCTATTTTTCAGTAAGGATTTTAACATTATGAGTGCCCTTGTAATCCACCAAACGTCCACCCGACCGCAAAAAATCGATTCTTGCGAAGGTTTGTTCTGATGCAAAAAGAGGTTAGTGGTAAATGCAAGCAAAATGAATACGCATTGCATAAAACTGCAATTGGCGCCAGACTTTGAGCTATTTGGTGCTAAATAAAGTGCATTTTGGTGCTAAACGCAGTGTATTTTGGTGCTAAACGCACTGCGTTTTGGTGCAAAATGCAAGGTGTTTTGGTGCAAAATGCAAGGCAAAATGTTGCTAAATGCAAGACGAAAAGCATAAATATTCACTGCAATGGTTCATACAAAACCGCTTTGAACCACTAAAACATGGCTCAAAAGGGGCAAAACAGCCACTAAAAAGTGGGGTTTTAGTGGCTAAATGCAGATAATTGGGGGTGAAAAAATTACGAGTTGGCAAGCAACTAGAAAGGCAAAATGGTGCAAAATGCAAGTTGTTTTCTTAAAAACAGACAAATAGAAAGGTGTGTAAGAGTGAAAACTGGGACTATTTACCTACTTTTTAACCTAAATTTTCGCTAGAATGGAGGGGCGAGAAGGGTGTATTTTGTAAAATATAAAGACACAAAAAAGAAACCAGATTAAGTAGCTCTTATGGTTGATTATAAACTTCAATCCAAGACAAACGCTCCATTTTTAACCCCTAAACTGCGAGTAACGCAAAGGAACATAATGGTTTTGCACTCGTTTGTTGGCTCTTCGCCCGAACCCATTTACGCTATACTCCCCACCTCTGTATACTATACGCCCTACTCCTTTATACCACACGCCCTACTCCTTTATACCATACGTCCTACTCCTTTATACCACGCGCTCTACCCATTTATACTATACTCCCCATCCATTTATACTATACGCCCTCCCCCTTTATACTAAAAAAATAATAAACAAGGCGGCAAAGGCGCGATAAGAACAATTATTTTTGTAACTTTGTAGATTGTGAAATGAAGGTTGGTAAAGGATGCCTATACCGCGTTGTTGCCCAAACAACGCCCTTGTGCAAATGGGGCGGAGCGGTAAACAAGCACCCACACAAACGCCAACACCACAACAAAAGCACCTACCCCACTATGGACAGAACCTTCCACCAACGCTTTTCCCCAGCCTCGGCCTGCGGCATACTTGCCTTTGCGCTGCTTGCGCTATACCTATTTTGGGTGAAAAACGCCCTTGCAGGCTGTTGCTTGGCTGCCGTGGTGGTAGTGATGATAGAACGAATAATACACACCACCTATGTGTTTAGCCACAATGGCAACGAAGAGATGCTTGTTATAAACAAAGGCCGATTTTCGAAAACAAAACACATACGCATTAACGACATCGTGAAATGCCATAAGATGTCTACAGGGTTTGGCTTGTCGCAATACATACTGCTGCAATGTGGCCACAAAACATTGGTGAGTGTGCAACCAAATAACGCCGACGCTTTATCGCTGAGATAAAGAAAAGGCAAGCAACACAAGAATGATGAATGTAAAAAACAGATATATTATTGCCTTACTGATGGCCTGGCTCATGGCCTTGCCTATGATGGGACAAGTGGAAAAAGACACTAACGACGACGAGGACGAAACAGTTGCTGTAGCCGACACACTAAATACCGACTCGATTTCGGTCGACACATTGGTTACAGACAGTCTGTTGCCTTGGCCTCAATCGGTAAAGATGCGCTTAGACAAGTTGTTGAAAGCCGACCTTTTGCGCACATCGCAGTTGGCATTGATGGTTTACGACCTCGATGCCGATTCGGCTATATACTGCTTTAACGAGCGCCAAACCATGCGCCCAGCCTCTACCATGAAGGTGATAACAGCCGTTACAGCCCTTGACAAGCTGGGCGGTTCGCACCAATTTAAAACAGAGCTGTGCTACACGGGTACAATAGAAAACCGCACACTCATTGGTAACGTGTATTGTGTTGGGGGATTCGACCCCCGATTTAACACAGACGACATGCATGCCTTCGTGGAAAGTCTGCAAAAATGGGTGTCGACACCATTCGCGGAACGCTCTATGCCGATAAGACGATGAAGAACGCCGACCTATTGGGTAAGGGTTGGTGTTGGGACGACGACAACCCCGCGCTCTCGGCATTGGTATTTGCTCGTAAAGATGTGTTCATCGACCGCTTTATGCAAGAACTTCGTAAGGCTGGTATTGTGCTCGATGCCTTCTCGGCAACAGGACAACGCCCGCAAAATGCCATCTGTATCTGCACCAGATTTCACACAATGGACCAAGTGTTGATGCGTATGATGAAAGAAAGCGACAACCTTTACGCCGAAGCAATGTTTTACCAGATAGCAGCTTCAACAGGAAACCAACCGGCAACAGCCAAACATGCGGCGCAAGTGGTGAAAAAACTCATTTCTAAACTTGGTCTTAACGCCTCTGCTTACAAGGTAGCCGATGGGTCGGGCCTATCGCTTTACAACTATGTCTCGGCCGAATTGGAAGTGGCCATGCTGCGCTATGCCTACCGCAATGCCAATATCCACCTGCACCTTTCGCCCTCTTTGCCAATTGCTGGCATAGATGGCACTCTGAAAAGCAGAATGAAAGGCGTGTTTACCCGTGGCAACGTGCGTGCCAAAACGGGTAGTGTAACAGGTGTTTTCTCGCTGACTGGCTATTGCACTGCTGCCAATGGGCATCGCCTTTGCTTTTCCATTATCAACCAAGGCGTGATGCATGGTCGCAATGCACGTGCATTTCAAGACAAGGTTTGCACTGCACTATGTCAGCCCTAATACGTAAAAATCAAGATAATAACTAACTCTAAACCACCATAACAATGGAATCGATAAAAAACTATGTAGAAGGTTTTATACGCCTTACAGGCATTTCGGGCAATGCCGTGCCCATTGTACGCCACATATCGTTGGTGCTTATTGCCATATTATTGGCTTGGGCTGCTGGTGCTTTATGCAAAAAACTCATCATCCTATTGTACGCCACATAACTAAAAAGACAAAAAGCAATTGGGACGAAATCATTTTCAACGATAATGTGCTGATAACAGCCAGCAGAATTATGCCTGCCATAGTGATAGCATGGCTCTTGCCCTTGGTGTTTTTCCAATATCCCACTGTGCACACCATCTTAGAAAAGCTCACGGCATTGTATATCGTGGTGATGTCTGCTCGCCTTTTCATCGCACTTATCAACTCGCTCAATCAGCTTAAGCTCTCTTCCAGTCCGGCAATGCGCCAATACATCCGCACATTCTGTGGGGTGCTAAAGGTTATTCTCATTCTCATCACAGCCATTGTGATGGTGGCCATATTGTTTAACAAAAACCCCATGTCGATCTTTGCTGGTCTTGGAGCCACATCGGCCATCATGATGCTGGTATTTCAAGACACCATCCAAGGCCTTGTTGCTGGTATTAGACTCACAAGTAACGACATGGTGAGAAAGGGCGACTGGATAACAGTGCCCTCAACATTAGCCGATGGTGTGGTAGAAGACATCAGTCTAACCACCGTTAAGGTAAGAAATTTCGACAACACCACCGTCACTGTCACACCTTTGACACTGGTTAGCGGTTCGTTTCAAAACTGGCGAAGCATGCAAAATGGTGAAGGACGACGCGTTAAGCGCTTGCTTTACGTAGACTTTAGAAGTGTTAAGCTGGCCGACGAAGCATTGAAAACGTCGCTGCTTACCAACAAATTACTCTCTGAAGAACAAATGAAGGGACAAGAAGTGAACGTTTCGCTCTTCAGAAAATTTGTTGAACAATACCTCAAAAATCGCCCCGAAGTAAACGAAAAGCTAACTTTGGTGGTGCGACAAGTTGAGGCTACACAGGCAGGATTGCCCATCGAGTTTGTGTTCTTCATCAAAAATTCGCCCGACATTCATTACGAACACACCCTTGCCGACATCATTGAGCATCTTTATGCCTATACGCATGCATTCGGTTTAACAATTTATCAACAGTATCCTGAACAATAACTAAATATAAAAACCTTATCCACTAAAAGGATATTGCCCTACACTAACTAATATAAAACATTTCTGTCATGAAAAAATTATTACTTATGGCTGTGCTATTGTTAAGCACAAATGCCACTTTTGCACAGAAAACAGGAGAAGACGAGCAACTAAAAAAAAATGAATGATGCTGCGCTAAAACTCCTAGGAGAAGAAAAATACGAACAAGCAGTGGAGGCTTACACCAACTATACCGCGAAACTTAAATCTATTAAAGGTGAATCCGACACCACTTACATTGAAGGTTTGGTGTTTCTTGGAAAAGCATACTTTAGAGCTAAACGCATTAATAAAGCCGTTGAAACAGCGCAAAAGGTGGTAGACCTATATGGCAAACACGTAAGTACCAACGACAAACGGTATGCGTGGTACTTAGACAATCTGTCGCTATACCTTGCCTCTAACAACAAATCCAAGGAGGCTTTAGCATGCAGCAAGAAAGCTTTGGAGATTTACGAAAACCTTTATGTCCACGATAGAGACATGGCTTCAATACTTATTCATGCGGCCGAAAACTCGTTTTTCGCTGAAGAAAAGGAAGCTGCCATTAAGTATCAACTTCGTGCACTGGCCATAATGAAAGACTTGCAGGGCATACATTCTGAACAATATATCGAAGAAGCGAAATATCTAGTTGGATATTACAGCGGAAACGGACAGGAAGACAAGGCTAAAAGCTTGAACGAGGAAGTGGAAAAACTGGAGAAAGAGAAGAAAGAAGGCTATGGCGACCTGCCCAAACTGGTGAAATTTGAAACACCTGAAGACTGCAAAAAGCACACCGAAGACATGCTGAAATGTTGCCGCTTCTATATAAACCATCTATTTACAGCCCACGACATCGATGACGCCGCCAAATATATTATAGCCTGGACGGAAACATCCGACCAAGTAACAATACCTATTGGCAAGGTGGAATTGGAGCTAATCTCTTCAGAAAAGTCGCGCCCCTACATTTATAGCTACTTTGCTGGCTATACGCTTTACGCGCTCGAGAACAACGAAATCAAGACTGAAGAAGATTTGTATGAAACTGCTGTTGTGGTAATGCTCAACCATTATATCAGCAATAAAAAGCTTACTGGCGAGGTAAAAGTACTCGAAAAATATCTTAGCCTTTACAATAAGGATAAGCAAAAGATGTTCGATTTAATACGTAAGAACTTCCCTAAAGGCGATACAAAAGATAAAAAGAAGAAGAAATAACCACACCTAGGTTTCTCCGTGCCATAGGCAAGATAAAGAAGGTCTATGCACAATCATGATTAGAATCCAACGCGTGCTGATCAAAGCAGGCTATTCACCCAATATTAAAGCCTCATCGTGACCACTATTCATCCCTTTTCATCCGCATTGCTCGATTGGTTTCGCCAGCACGGCCGACAGTTGCCGTGGCGCGAAACAAAAGAGCCCTATGCAATATGGCTTAGCGAGGTGATATTGCAACAAACAAGAGTGAGCCAAGGCATGGATTATTGGGTGCGATTTATGAACCGTTTTCCCACTGTGGAGGCTCTAGCCAAAGCCACCGAAGACGAAGTGTTGCTACTTTGGCAAGGTTTGGGCTATTATTCGCGGGCCCGCAACCTGCACCACGCTGCTAAACAGATAGTTCAACTGGGGCATTTCCCAAACACACATGAAACCATCTCTACCCTGAAAGGTGTGGGAACGTACACCGCCGCAGCCATTGCATCCATCGCATTCAACATTCCTGTGGCTGTGGTGGATGGCAATGTATATCGCGTTCTGGCACGTTTCTTTGGCATCGACACGCCAATCAACTCCACCGAGGGCAAAAAGCAGTTTGCCGCTTTGGCCCAATCGCTCCTTCCGCAACACGAGCCAGCACGCTACAACGAGGCCATTATGGATTTTGGAGCCTTGCAATGCTTACCCGTAAAGGGAGAAACAAGCAAGCTAAACAACAAAACAGGTAAGGCCAACAAATGTAATCACGTTTCAGACCTCGCACCAGCATTCTGCAACAGCTGTCCGCTAAACAGCCAATGCGTGGCCTTTGCCCAAGGTTTGGTGCGCTCGCTGCCTGTTAAAACCAAGTTGGTTACCCCCAAAAAACGACAAATGAGTTACCTATATATAAGGTATGGGGGCGATGTTGCTATACGCAAACGGCCCGCTGGCGACATTTGGCAAGGTTTGTGGGAACCATTGCTGTTTCAAGACGAGGTTATTGAAGATAACAAAGGCGAGAAAAAGCACAGCAAACGAGCCAAAAACAGTGTGAAACAATTCCCCTCTTCGCAGTTGCTTACCTATCTCGACCTGCTTGCTGAAGGCCAGTTAGACAACCCTTCAGCCCCATCTTCGCCATCGAAACGGGGTATTCAGAACGCCACTTCACCCACAATAATAGGGAATTTCGCCTTTAAACATGTGCTTACACATCGCATCATCAAAGCGCAATTTGTAGTTATGGAAACAGTGGTTAAGCCGTCTTTACCAGCTGAATATATATGGGTTGCCGAAAACAGCCTAAGCCATTACGCCATTCCCCGACTCTTCGAGCTGTTTCTTGAAAAGCTTAATGAACCAATAAAGACGTAAACACCATCAACATGCCAAGAGTTAACAGCGCACTCCTAAGCCAAAAATAAGTTAGCCACTACAGATAAACCCACAAACGAATAAAATCATAAACTTGTAAAATCATAAATAAGAATACAAATGAAGCCAAACATTTCTCTATTCCCAACCCTTTTGTTCCTTGCCCCCGCAGCATGGGCCAAGCAAGTGCAACGTCCCAACATCATCTTCATCATGTGCGACGATATGGGCTACGGCGACTTGGGTTGTTATGGACAACCTTTTATCCACACACCCAACATCGACAAGCTGGCACAAGAGGGCATGCGCTTTACACAAGCCTATGCTGGGTCGCCTGTTAGCGCACCATCAAGGGCGTGTTTGATGACAGGACAGCACAGTGGGCACACCGAAGTGCGAGGCAACAAAGAATATTGGACCGACTCAGCACCCATTAAATACGGCGACAACACCGACTTTAGCGTGGTGGGACAACACCCTTACTCGCCCGATCACATCATCCTTCCAGAGGTGCTTCGCAACAATGGATATACCACTGGCCTATTTGGTAAATGGGCTGGAGGATATGAAGGCTCGGTATCTACGCCAGATAAGCGTGGCATCGACGAGTTTTATGGTTACATTTGCCAATTTCAAGCCCACTTATACTACCCTAACTTCTTAAACGAATATAGTCGCAAACGAGGCGATAAGGCAGTACACAGGGTGGTTTTAGAAGAAAATATCAAACATCCAATGACAGGTAAGGGGTACGAAAAGCGCACACAATACTCGGCCGACCTTATACATCAAAAGGCCATGCAATGGCTAGACCAACAGCAAGCAGGCAAACCCTTTGTGGGATTTCTTACCTATACCCTACCCCACGCCGAACTAGTGCAACCCGAAGACTCGCTACTCGAAGGCTATAAAAAGAAATTTTTTGTAGACAAAACATGGGGCGGGCAACCTGGTTCGCGATATAACGCCACCGTACACACGCATGCACAGTTTGCTGCAATGATTAGTAGACTTGACCAATATGTAGGAGACGTAATGCGAAAGCTGAAGGAGAAGGGACTAGAAGAAAACACATTGGTAATATTTACCAGCGATAACGGCCCGCACGAAGAGGGAGGTGCCGACCCCACATTCTTTGGACGCGATGGTAAACTACAAGGGCTTAAACGCCAATGCTTAGAAGGTGGCATCCGTGTTCCATTCATCGCACGATGGAAAGGACAAGTGCCTGCTGGCTCAACCAACGACCACCAACTGGCTTTTTACGACATAATGCCCACCTTTGCCGAATTGGCTGGCGTGAAAGATGTTGCCAAACGATACCGCAACCCACGACTAAAAAACGATTACTTCGATGGTATTTCGTTCGTTCCCACACTCACGGGCAAGGGAGTACAACATAAACACCCCTACCTGTACTGGGAATTTCACGAAACAAACCAAATTGGCGTGCGCATGGGCGACTGGAAATTGGTGGTTAGAAAAGGGGTTCCAGCACTCTACAACCTAGAAACCGACTTGCACGAAGACCACAATGTGGCTGCTCAGCACCCAGAAATCGTGGCTAAAATGGTAGACATCATCAAGAAAGAACACACCGAAAGCAATTTGTTTAAGGTTACATTGCCCTAAATTAACAAAAGGGAAATATGCCCAAACAGTAACGTTAAAACATTAAGAAACAAAACTATTTTCGTTCTTTTTATGTAACTTTGTACGCGTTTCCCAACCCATGGGGAGCGCGTTTATTGCACCTTAACGGCTGATATATAACATTACGCGCCTTAACTCGTAGACTTGGCCTTAGCACGTTTTACTTAACACCTAAGAATACATAGCCTAACACGAACAAAAAAAGCATGGGTAAGCAGCAAAGGTAGACTTAAAAGCACTAAATATCTGCTAGGAAATGAACCACAACCCGCAGCATGGAATGTTTAATGCCAGCCAATTAATACCAAAGCAATATATTTTAAAACACAAACAAAGACAAACAAAACTAATTAACAAAAGCAATGAACCAAAACAAAACAAAAAATAGGCTGTACCCTAAAAGCAAATGGGTTAATGCCCAAAAACCAATTATTGGAGCAATGATGCTTATTGCACTTACTCTTTGTGTGGCTTTGCAAGTAGAAGCCAAAGTGGTTACAGGTAAGCAAGCGCTAAACATCGCCCGAAAATACGTCTCACCCAACAGAGAATCAATAGCATCTGCACAAACTCGTGCTGGTGAGCAAATATCAATTAAGCCCTATTATGTTTTTAACGACCTGCAAGGCAAAGGCTTTGTGGTGGTTGCTGGAGACGATGCCATGGGCGAAATACTGGCCTATGGCCACCATGGCACACTCGATACACTAAACGCTCACCCTGGCATAAAATTTCTTTTACAAACCTATCGCGAGAGTTTCAACCAGCTGCAACAAACTCCTAGCAACGCAAAACCAACCACAAGAGTCATGCCAACATATAAGGTGGTGCAGCCTTTGCTCACTTGTAACTGGAGCCAAGACTATCCTTACAACAAAAAACTGGTTTATCCTTACACGGGATGTGTGGCTACAGCTGTGGCACAGCTCATGTATTATCATAAATGGCCTACAAAAGGAAAAGGTAAAAACTCATACACCGTGGTCTACTACAAGCACGAAAGGCATGCCGATTTTAGCAAATCGCGCTATGATTGGGCACAGATGAAAGACGAATACACTTATGGTTCGCCTGGAACTGTCGAAGAAGAAGATGCCGTTGCCCTATTGATGAGCGATGTGGGTACTGCCACTTACATGCAATACACCCCCTCTCAAAGTGGTGCACAGAACGAGGCAGCCGAAGCTGCTCTAAAAAACAACTTTGACTATACCACGGCTTTTGTTGCCAGAAGCGACGAAGGCATGCCGGCCTTTGTAGACATCGTGCGACAAGAACTTACCAACGGCTTCCCCGTTTACCTTTCGGGAAATTCTAAAGGAGGCGGAGCTGGGCACGCTTGGGTAACAGATGGTCTGGACGATAAAGGACTTTTCCACATGAATTTTGGCTGGGGCGGACAGAGCAACGGTTATTTCTCGCTTGCAACGCTAAGTGTTGAGCAAACAGGAAACGAGTTTGGCGGACGTCCTATGACTTATCGCTACGCACTGATTGCTATTTTGGCTCATCCCAACAAACCCAACACGCTGCCGATAGACAATGCATTGATGGCCAAAACGCCCAAATTGAAGTTCAACATTGGCGGAAGTTTAAGAATGGCTCAAAGAAATGGCGACACATTTAGCACTTCAACGATGCCTATCGTTGAGATGAACGAGTTTGTTAACTACGGTAGACCCTTCAAAGGAGACATAGGTGTGGGCGTCTTTGATATGGATGGTAAACTGATTACGGCCTGCCCCTCAGACTATCACGCTAAAGGTGGGTTCACACAACACATCTATGGCGAATATACTAATGGGGTTATGGGGCGCGATTACAGCATTGTGCAAGCACAAAAAATAAAGGTAAACCTTAATAATCTTGCCGATGGCTACTACCAACTGCTACCCATCTGCGCACCACTTAAAGAAGATGGTAGCTGGGATAAATGGATTAACATGCGCCAAGCACCTCGAATGGTGATTGAAATTGGAAAAGGTAAGGTGCGTATATTGGAAGAAGACTCTATCACTGCTGGATTTCAATTAACAGAACAGCCCTCTAAACTATGGCTAAAACCAGGAAAAGAAGAGACCGTATATGTGCCTGTAAGGAATAAAGGCGGACTGGGCTTTGGCTATTTTGCTAAATTGCAACTTCTAGATGATAAGGGCAACGTGGCCTTTGAAGCGCAACGCACCAGCGCAATGGAGCTAGAAGGATTTAGAACTACATGGATGCCCTTTAATATCAATGTACCCAACAACTTAAAAGAAGGCAACTACAAAATGAAGTTGATGCTGATTAAGGAAACGGGAACAGGCATCGACGACCCTGAAGCCGAACGTTTTATTGTGGAAAAGCTTTATAACAAAGACGAAACAGTGTTCTTTGTATCAGCACAACCCACTGGTATTGATACTCAAAACGCAATCAATTACAGCCTAACTCACAACCAACAGCTGGTAACTGTACATGGCAAAGGTTTGCAACGCGTTAGATTATACACCATTAACGGCCTATTAATTAACGAACAAGCTGCAACGCACCTCGATGAAGTAAACCTATCGCTCGCTCATCTTGTGCCAGGCGTATATATTGTGCAGGTAATGGCCAACAATCAAGTGCATACTCACCGCCTCTTTAAACGCTAACGAGCTGCACGCAGCACATATCCCTGTGTCATTAGGCATCAAATAGCCTATTGCTAAAAGCTAAACGCTAACTACACACTCGTACTTGGGAATGTTGTTTACACCTCTTCTAAAACATTAATGCTTATGCTTTCAGAAAAAATAATCGCTTTTTGTAAGGAGAAAGGCTGGTGGTACGACGAGCTTCTGCCTGAATATGCCGAAGCACTAAAGAGCTTGGACATAGATTTGAACAGTGATTTTGCAACATTCTATTTGCATGTTGAAGACAGTCCCACCTTTTATAGCAGGCATCAAGCGTTGTATCAAATATGCTGGTTTGTAATAAACACGCCCTACGACATAAGTCTTTCATTTACTCACGCGGCTTTAGAACTGCCCGAAGAATATATCCCGCTAGACAGCTTTGAAGCAGAAGGGGGATTTTTCTACAATCGAAAAACTGGCGAAGTGCTAGAAATAGAAGTGGGACAAAAGCTCATTGACTTTCGTAATGGTAAACTTAGTCCGCAATGGAGCAACTTCAACGCATTTATTGAATGGTTTTTTGAGTTGGACACTTAAGCCTTAAATGGTCAAACCATCTAAAATATCAGTAGAGTTTGATGAATTTGGACTTACAGAGTAACACTGCATGCAACATCATTAGGACTCAATAAAAGAGCAGTGTTTTCGCTCATACGAGTGAATCATCTAGTAGGAGGTAAATACTTTTCGTAGGTGTTTACCTCCTACATGTGTATTTACCAGTCTCTTACACCACCATACATACCATAAAGTACAGAGCATCACAAATTATCGCCGATTAATAACATAGCAATGATGCACCATGCCCAACAGCAATGGCTGCATATAGCTAGTAAAAGACAAAAAAACAACCCCTCTCATCATGGAGAGGGGTTGAATATAGAGGTTTATTGACACGCTAGTTCCACAGCTTTGTCTACGGCAACCGATAAACCATCGAGGTTTTTACCACCAGCCGACGCATAATGGGGCTGTCCGCCGCCGCCACCTTGGATAAGCTTGGCGGCCTCGCGGATAATTTGGCCTGCGTTCAGCCCGTGTTCGCTCACCACATCATCGCTAAACATAATGCTAAGCAATGGTTTGTCGTTGGCTGTTGAGCCGACAACGCACACCAAGTGTTGAGGTATCACCTCACGAACTTTAAACACCAGGTTCTTAGCTTGCTCGGCATTGATGGGCAAGATTGCCTTAACCACCGTTAATCCGTTCACTTCTTTGGCATTTGCCACAAGGCTTTCTTTAAGTCTTTCAACGGCTTGAGCCGAGAATTTCTCAATTTCCTTGCGCATTACATCGTGCTCTTCCATGAACTTAGTGATAACCCCCTGCAGGTCTTTAGCATTGTTAAAGAGATTGCGAATGCCACGAAGCGTATCTTCCAACACGTACATAGCCTCTTCACAGCGTTTACCGGTGAAGGCTTCTACACGGCGTATACCTGCTGCAACACTGCTTTCGCTAACAATTTTGAACATACCAATACGCCCTGTGCTACGTGCATGGATGCCACCACAGAACTCACAGCTGGGTCCGAAGCGCACAACGCGCACCGTGTCGCCATATTTCTCACCAAACAAGGCCACAGCTCCCATGGCTTTAGCCTCTTCAAGTGGAGTATTGCGGTGTTCGTCGAGTGGTAAGTCTTGGCGAATAAGGTCGTTTACAAGGCGTTCCACCTCGCGAAGTTCCTCATCCGTAACCTTTTGGAAGTGCGAAAAGTCAAAGCGTAGCGTGTCGGGAGCCACCAACGAGCCTTTTTGTTCAACGTGTTCGCCAAGCACTGCCTTCAAAGCATAGTCAAGAAGGTGGGTTGCAGTGTGGTTAGCAGCACTTGCTTCGCGCTTATCCGTATCCACACAAGCCATAAAGTCGGCCTCAGGAGCTTTGGGCAACTCCTTCACAATATGTATACTTTGGTTGTTTTCGCGTTTTGTATCAATGATTTCTACTGTCTCTTCGCCATTAACAAGCACGCCACAATCGCCCACTTGTCCGCCCATTTCGCCATAGAAAGGCGTGTAATCGAGCACCAACTCAAAGTATGTATTCTTCTTTTGTGTAACTTGTCGATAACGAAGAATATGGCATTCGTACTCTGTATAGTCATAACCCACAAAGGTTTGTTCGCCTTCGCGCAACACAACCCAATCAGAGTTTTCCACAACAGCCGCATTACGAGCGCGTTCTTTTTGCTTTTGCATCTCCACATCAAACTGGGCAGCGTCTACTTGCAGCCCATTTTCACGGCAGATAAGCTCGGTAAGGTCGAGAGGGAAACCATAAGTATCGAACAAGCGGAAAGCATGCGACCCATCAAGCGTGTCTTTGCCTTCGGCTTTAAGGCTTTCCATCTCATCGTTAAGCATCGAAATACCCTTTTCAAGCGTACGCAAGAAAGAGTCTTCCTCTTCTTTCATCACGCGTCCGATGAGTTCGCGTTGGGCTTTCAGTTCAGGATAAGCATCGCCCATTTCGTTAATAAATGTGGGCAACAGCTTAAACATAAATGCAGAACGCTGCCCCAAGAAGGTGTAAGCATAACGAACGGCACGGCGAAGAATGCGGCGAATAACATATCCAGCCTTAGCATTACCAGGCAACTGTCCGTCGGCGATGGAGAAAGCCACAGCTCTAAGGTGGTCGGCAATAACGCGCATGGCCACATCCACTTTCTCATCGGCACCATATTGCATGCCCGAGAGGCGAGAAATCTCTTGTATTACGGGTTGGAACACATCGGTATCATAGTTCGAGGTCTTACCTTGCAGCGAGCGCACAAGGCGTTCGAAGCCCATACCCGTATCAATTACGTGCATTGGCAGAGGCTGCAACGACCCGTCGGCCTTGCGATTAAACTGCATAAACACGATGTTCCATATTTCAATAACCTGTGGGTTGTCTTGGTTAACAAGACTAGCGCCAGGCACTTTTGCTTTTTCTTCGGCCGAACGCGAATCGAGATGAATTTCCGAACAAGGGCCACAAGGTCCAGTTTCGCCCATCTCCCAGAAGTTGTCGTGTTTGTTTCCGTTGATGATATGGTCGGCAGGCAGGTGTTTAGACCAATATTCTGCGGCTTCGTCGTCGCGTGCAATACCTTCTTCGTCACTACCTTCAAACACCGTAACATATAAGTCTTGCGGGTTAAGGTGCAGCACATCCACGAGGTATTCCCAAGCGTAATCAATGGCTTCGCGTTTAAAATAATCGCCAAAGCTCCAGTTTCCCAGCATTTCGAACATGGTGTGATGATAGGTATCGTGGCCCACTTCTTCCAAATCGTTATGCTTTCCGCTTACGCGAAGACACTTCTGCGAGTCGGCTCTGCGACGAGGTTCGGGGTCGCGTGTACCCAAAATAATGTCTTTCCATTGGTTCATGCCGGCATTAGTGAACATCAATGTTGGGTCGTCTTTAATCACCATTGGGGCCGAAGCCTCTATCTTATGCCCTTTACCCTCAAAAAACTGTTTGAAGGACTCGCGTATTTCGTTCGCTGTCATCATCGTTTATTATCTTGATTTTTTATTTTATTCCTGTTAATCAGCACCAAACAAATGCACTTCTACAAAGCATTAAAATGCCGCTTGGTAAAGAGCCCTTTGGTTTAAGTTGCAAATTTACAACATTTTTTTCAAACATGCGTAGCCAAGGGGTTATATTATGCCGTGGTGTTAATCTTGGTTTAAGCAAAGATTTTATTTTTTCCAAAGATTGGAAAAATCAAAGAAATGTAGTAATTTTGCATCACGAGAGTACTTAAATGTAGCTTCGCTCAGGATAACTTAGTTGCCATAATAGGCATAAAATGTGCACAAGAAAGTTTGTGGCACGTTGTTCCGCACTTGGAACGGTGTAAAACGAACGAAGGACCATTCCCAAATTATCCCCTAAAAAGGGCCAAAAGCTAACCCAACATGGTATTGAAGACTGACAGAAACCTAAAGTTGTACTACTCCATTAAGGAAGTAAGCGACATTATAGGTGTAAACGAGAGTACGTTGCGGTATTGGGAAACCGAACTACCGCAGCTTAAACCGCGCACCGCTACTGGGTCGAAGGTGCGCCAGTACACAGACAGAGACATCGACCTGCTAAAAAACATCTACACGCTGGTTAAGGTAAGAGGATTTAAAATTGCTGCCGCACGTAAGATGATTAACGAAAATCGCGAAGGTGCCAACAGAAGTACACATGTGCTTAATACGCTTCTCGCGGTTAGGGACGATTTGCGCGCGCTCAAAAAAGAGCTCGATGGACTGGTGTGATACGATTTGGCGAGTTGATTAAAAACTCGACAAACTGGTGTAAACAAACATTAGGGTATACACGCGCCAAGCATAGACCAAGCAAAAGAACACGATAAGAGGCGATTGCACTAAAGAATTAAAAAGGCTTCCTGCTTAAAGCAAGAAGCCTTTTTATTTGTTTGCCCATCATGGAGCCATCATTTTCGAGAAAAACGCATTATTTTTTGGCTTCTAGTTCGCCAGATAGCGTTCGGCTTCCAATGCAGCCTTGCATCCAGAACCTGCTGCAACAACAGCCTGACGGTATACAGGTCGGCACAATCGCCTGCAGCGAAAACACCCTCTACATTGGTCTTACATGTTGCACCTTGCGTTTTGATATAACCAATTTCATCCAATTCGAGCCACTCTTTAAACACATCGGTGTTAGGTTTGTGTCCAATAGCAAGGAAAAAGCCATCAAGAGGCAAATCATAACGTTCTTCGTCGGCCTCGCCCATGCGCTTTACAAGGTGCGCGCCTTGCAATCCGCCTTCGCCATAAAGGCCAAGCGTGTTGTGTTCGTAAAGGATTTCTATTTTAGGATTACTCTCCACACGCTTTTTCATCACATCAGAAGCGCGCAAGAAAGGCTTGCGTACAATCATGTAGACTTTAGAACAAAGACCGGCAAGGTAGCTAGCTTCTTCGCAAGCAGTGTCGCCACCACCCACAACAGCCACCACTTTTTTGCGATAAAAGAAGCCATCACAAGTGCACAGGCACTGACACCTTGTCCGTTATATTTCTCTTCGTCGGATAATCCAAGGTATTTGGCAGATGCACCTGTAGAAATAATCACCGTTTCGGCCTCAATTTCCACACCTCGGTCTGTGGTAAGCACATAAGGTTTACTACTAAAATCGGCCTTAACAATCACTCCATCGCGAATATCAGCACCAAAACGCGCAGCTTGCTCGCGAAATTCGAGCATCATTTGATTACCGTCCACTCCCTTTGGATAACCTGGGAAGTTTTCTATCTCTGTGGTTTGGGTAAGCTGTCCACCTGTTTGCATTCCGCAATATAGCACTGGGCTAAGGTTAGCTCTTCCCGCATAGATGGCCGCAGTGTATCCGGCCGGACCGCTACCCACGATAAGGCAGCGTGTATATTCTCTTTTGTCCATAACTGATTTGTTTATAATAAGGGGCGAACCCATTCTGCATATTTTCGCACAAACAATGTGCCAAAAGGTGTTTAAGGGCTTGCCAAATGGTTAAAATTGCGAAAAGGAATTAAAGAGGATGCCTGCTGTGTAATCGTCACTAACAAAAACAACTTTTTAAAACCAGCTTCATGTGTTTGTGTAAACATTAAATCACAAATAAACGCTTATTATATATAAGGTGTGACGACAGCTGCTAAGGCGACTCTCTTTAACTCCTCCACTCGCTCGGATATTAAGATTTAGAGCAATTCTTCAATTTTTTTGCTTACGTTTTCAAGGCTTTCTGTGGGTTCGAAACGAGCAACCACCAAACCAAGCTTGTTAACCAGAAACTTTGTAAAGTTCCATTTGATGTCGGCTTTATCCTTATAGTCGGGGTCTTCTTTAGAAAGCATCTCCTCAAGGATGGGTGTTAACTTATGATTGGGGTCCCAACCAGCAAAGCCCTTTTGTTCTTTAAGATACTTATACAGTGGTTCGGCATCATCGCCATTAACCTTTATTTTCTTGAAACGTGGGAATTCGGTGCCATAAGTAAGTTTGCAAAACTCGTGAATACTCTCGTCGGTACCTGGTGCTTGCTGTCCAAACTGGTTGCAAGGGAAGTCTAGAATGGTGAAACCCTTTGCGTGGTATTTTTCGTAGATAGCCTCCAATTCTTCGTACTGCGGTGTAAAGCCACACTTAGTTGCCGTGTTTACGATGAGGATAACCTCATTGGCATACTCCCTCAAAGATACTTCTCCGCCTTTTCTGTCTTTAACAGCGAAATCGTATACTGTTTTCATTTCCAATATTATGTTTAATGTTATTCTAGTTAGCGCATTTTGCGCGTCTACAAAGATAACAAATATTATTGAAAACGCCATTTTAATGCTTGTAGATTAACATTATTGGGTTTGTAGCTTATTCTCTTTGCCATCGAGAACAACGTGCTAGTCAACGATTTCCAACACACTTAGGGGGATTTTCCTCCCAACAATAGGCGAAGCCTACATTGAAATAGATTATCCTCCCATGCTAAATAGCATACTTATAACTATCTTTGCATCAGAAATAAATAACATTACGATTATGAAGAGTTTAAAGACAACAGGTATGATGGCCTTTATCGCCATTGCCACGATATTCGTTTCGAGTTGCCAAGTGGATACCAACTATTACGAAGACAACTACTACCAACGCTATAGTTGGTGGGACGATAGTTATAACTACCCCTCTTCCGACCTCGTTTTAATGGCTCAAACACTTCGCGGACACTGGGATGGGCAGCTAGTTGCTAGAGGAGTGGACGCCAATGGCTATGCAGGCGTAAAATCATATTATACAGATATTGAATTCGACCAATACAATTCGAATGCCATTTACGGACGTGGTAGACAGAGAGACTTCGAAGGACGTAACGACCGCAACCCGTTTACCCGCAGCTTTTCATGGCATATAGACAACCGCACACGTGCCATCGTTATCACCTACGATAACAATTACACAATGACCATCGCGTATAGCGAGCTTAGCCTCAACGATAACCAATTCATTGGAACTATGCGAGGAACAAACGAAACAGACGAATTTAACTTCAGAAGATATACATTGGCGAAGAAAGGTTTGGTAGACCTGTCGGAGCTTACAGATACCACAACCACAAAATAACCCTCAGCCAGAAACAGTTAGACAATAGGTGACAATCAGGTAAGGGCGTAAAAGCCTGATTGAGCAAATAAGATTAACAAGTTATATGCCATGCAGTTTGTAAATAAGTTGTGAAAAAGAGTGCGGACGAGCCAAATGCTCGTCCGCTTTTTGTTGATTTGCTTGGAAAACGCAGGCTAATAATTCTGTTGAACCACACACTGATGTCGCCTTAAAGCTCTATAAACCACAGCTTGAAGCGTGCATCGGCAATGAAACAACAAGCCAACTACTCTCTGGAAGGCCTAAGAAAGCTAAAGAAAGTTCCTGATACAAATGAGTACTTAGGGTAATTCA
>NZ_BAIZ01000050.1 GCF_000613445.1 Hoylesella shahii DSM 15611 = JCM 12083 | reverse complement strand
CGCATTCTCCTCCACTTTGCTCAGTTGGTTGCCGTCGTAGCCGAGTCGCAAGTCGTCTATCAGTCCGTAGCTGCCTTCTTGCGTCATTCCTTTGCGCTGCAGCGAAGTAACATTACTATTACCATCATACCCCAGGCCTTCGTTGTAACGCCCGATGCCCGTTGAGAAGTTGTTTTCACCATACTCAGCTTTCACCAGCCGGTTCAGGTCGTCGTAGGTGTAACGGTAGCCACGGTTTGTTTGACCAGAGTTGGAATCACGCCATGTAATGCTGCTGATATTGCCACTATACATGGGTTTACCTTGCCCATCTACGTAATGAATGCTTTCGTTGAACGAGTCGCTGTTTATTTTCTGAGTCCAACTTTGTATATTATATTCGTAGTTAATCTTACCTTTATTTCTATTTATAGGTCTATCGATGGCAACCAATCGCCCTAGCCTATCATAAGTATAAGTACACTTGTTCATCTTAGAAGGAAAGGCGTTTAAGAAGGCTTGTCGAGTAATCGCCACTAAGCGGTCTGTAGTGGCGCTATAAGTGTTATGTTCCTCAAATTTTAATGTGTCGCCTTTTTCAATTTTAACCATGCTTTTCGACGATTCCAATTGATTGGTATAGGTGTAAGTATTAGTCACCAAGTCAACGCTTCCATCTAACCCTTTTTTCTGTATTTCAAGAACGTTTCCCTGCTGGTCGTACGAGATAATGCAGCCCAATCGCCCGCCATTTGAGGTCAAGACTGCACTACCCGAAAGCCTACCTCGTGCATTGTCTGTGGTGGGCGGGTTTAGACCCAAGAAGAAGTCAGCATACCATCCCTCTGTAAAACGATAGTTGTCGTAATAGTTCACCACCTCAATGTCTTTAATTGTAAGGTTGAGGTTGGCATCGTTAAGTATGTGGTAGCCCGTTTCCTCGATTCCTTCTTCGTTTTCGTCAAGGGTAACAGTTGCTTCACCAGTACCATCCGGCTTAGTTGTCGACAAGCCTTGCAGCACCATCCGTCCCACCGCATCGTAAAGCATAAAGCGATAAAGACCCTTTTTCTTCAGCTCACCATCTTGAACAGCTAAGCAATGGTCGTTTTTATCGTACACATATTCTATAGGTTCGCATCCAGGCAGTTTCTTATAGATAAGGTTGCCGTCTAGGGAGTAACGATACTGGTAGGCATACTTGTCTAAATTGTTGTTGCTTTGGAAAAAAGGCATTAGCACAAATTTCAGTCTATTACAATAATCGTACACATAATAAATATCGTTATCGTTACCTCTTCTTTCCAACACCTTCTGCCCGAAAGCGTTAGTGTAGGTGGTCATTTTTATGCCATCTTCATTTACCTCACAAACACCAGTAAGTGTACCTATGTCATAATATCCCTTCTCAACAGGCACATTGTCCATAAGCGAAAGAGTGACATATCGTTTTACATCCTTTCTGCCGTTTGTAACATATGTGATATTAGTTGACTTGTTCTGCCATTCTCTGCCAGGTCGGATGTGCCTTTTAATTTTTCCTAAGCCATTGTATTCTAAGCTTTCATAGGCAAAATCATCGCCATATTGTGCAGCAGACTTCTCTAGCCAATTGACATCTATGTCAAGTGCTTCAGTGTCGCCTACTATAGGCAGCCAACACCTCTCCACCTGGTCTTCACCAACTATTTCGTCACACGAATAGACAAACATATTGTCATTGCCTACATTATTTGTAGCCTTTATCGTGGGCCTACCTAAACCATCGAAGATATGATATTCCAATATGTTTGTTTTATTAGTTGATATACGCTTCTCAGTAAGCACATAATTTACTGGCCTCTGCGCTATCACATGAAAAGGCAACACACTTAAAAACATAATACCGAAATGGTAACGATGCACCAAGTTAGATAGTATTCTTAATTGTTTCATTGTTCTGTGCTTTGATAATGATACTTATAGGCATTAATTCTCTCAAACTTTCCTTTTCCTTTTCTACGAAAAACAGCAATAACTCGTCCTTGGCTATCATAGTCGTAACTGTATTCCATACCGTTGGGTTCCATCTTACTTCTTAACAACAAAAGATCATTATATAGGTATGAATATATAAGGGCACGAGGAAGTTTGGAGCGCAATTTATTTACGTCATCATAAGTCGAACTTAAAAAGTCTGATTCTGAATAGCTATCAGGTGCCTTTCCTAGTGAAGCTTTAACTTCTTCGTAGGAAGCATTTTGAATAGTTGCCACCAATTTTTCTCCACGTTGACACCAAACCATAATAGTTTTAGCACCACGCTCGTCTATAACGATGGGGTTACCATACTGGTCGGCTCGTTCCACAGTGTAATCAATACGCGAATGTGAAACGTTACCTACGCCCTCAACACGCCAACTTGTCTCTTGCCTCAAAACATAGGGCACCCCCCAGCTGCTTTGCGAATAGACTTGGAAGGTTTCACTCGTTGCCTCACCTCTACTCTCGGTTACACTTATGGGCAATAATATATGCTTATTAAGCAGCCACGAATATTGTGGGCTATCAAAACTATAAGTATATTTAGTAATAAGCTTTTCATTGTCGTTAGACATCATTATTTTCTCCTTTGGCATTCCATAATCCGTGTATTTATATCTCATTTCGGAAACAAAACTACCATTGTTCATTTTCTCTTCCCGTTTTTGCACTCCCACCAAATACTTATTGGTAAAAGTGTTATAGAGATATGAAAAGCCAAACAATTCGTTACTACGCGTACGATGACACTCTTGTGAAATTGTAGAATATGGAACGCCCGAAGTACGGACATACTTATACATAATTTTCTCCAAAACATTCCCATCGCCATTCATCACCTCCTTAGAAAACAATTTACCCCTTTCGAAAGCCATACTTGTAAAAGATGCGCTGGCATACGTTCCAAAAACGTTTGCCCCACAAACAGCAGGTTTATCCCCATGCATCTCACCATACACGTCTGCATCATAATTTGTATATTGAAATTTTGTTCGTTTCAGAAGTTTGCCATTCGCACTCTTAACATCTTCGAATACCGTAGAATAGCCTACATCGGGCGTATTGAAGTTTAAGGGATAGGGTTCGATGGGGTCAAAAGAATACATATCGATATAATCACTTCTGTCGTCATTCAGATAAATTCGGTCGTAATAACAAGGCCTGCCTTTCGATATGCCACTGCTCTGCCCATTGAGCGAATGCTTATATATATAATCCTTGGTGTACAACAATCTTCCCGACACATCATAATTGGCCATAGCACTAACACGTAAACCGCCAACAGTTCCCATAGCGTCTTTGACAGAAAAGCTTTGGCGGTCGAACTCCTTAGAATAATCGTGCTGTTCGTATTCCAATTCAGTTATTCCGCCAGTGGGATAGGTGATACTCTTGAGTACGAACATCTTCGTAGACTGAAGCGATGGTGTTCTTGTGCGAAAGTCTTCATTGGTATATACAGCAGAAATTCTCCATTCTCCACTATTGGATTGGTTGGAACTAAGCCTTGAATAATAACCCCACGAGTCGGTATAAGTCAATGGATTTCTTACTGGCCATAGCCGTTCTTGGTTACTATCAAGATAATATTCAAACTTATACATATATTCCGTTAAGGAACCCAACCCGCTTCCCCTCGAACCACTATTTTCATCATCAGATTCTATACGTGTATTAATCCCCTCATCTTCTTCATCTATCGCATCTTCTATTGAGGCAGCTTTTGAACCCCTTCTTGTCGAAACAAAGCCAGGGCTTAAATTACGACGTTCGTCAGAAGGCCACGTCTTTGGCACTTCAAATTTTAAGCTACTAAGTAATCGTCTTCCACGTATCTCTTGAAACTTGGTAATAATATCAACTACCCAACTATTTTGTTTTTGTACAGATATGCATGACAAATAGTCGTGGGTTATTTTTTGGGCTATGGCATCTCGTGTAGCTCTTTCGCTAGACAAGGGCTGTACACCCATAAAAAGCATAAATCGGTGCGCGCTCATTTCCTGGGATAAAGCCCCATAACCGTATCGCATTGGACCAGCGAACTCTCTATCAGACCAATACAAGCATCCTGAGTTTTTCAAGAACAGACTGCCGTAGTATGCATCACGTTCGTAGCTAAAAGACACGGTTTCATTATCTGCACTTATTTCCATAAGCCGGGCAGGCATAGTTAAAAATCCCGAATACCCTGCACGACCATTGTCAAGATGCATACCCACTCCTCTATTATTCTCAAAGTAGTACATTGCTTGGGGAGCATAGTGTATGTCGCACATGTAACTATCTGCCTTGTAAAGGAATTTCACTACTCGCCTATCTACTGTTGTAATCTTTGATAGTCGCCAACAAGTTGCCACAAGGTCTCCATACACCTGATTATAATAGGGTACGCTATACTCTGTAGCATTATCACCTCCAAACTCATAGCGCGTTCCATCTGGCGTTATTAATGTAAACTTGTCGAAAAAACGCTTATTGTTTCCCACATTATAATATCCCAACGAGAATCTTTTCTTTAATTCGTTAATAGTCTTAAAACCTGATTGCTCATGGAATTCCACCTTTATATTTTCATCGGAAATTACTCGCCATTGACCTTCCTTATCCATAAAGAACGAGCCACTATACCCATTGAAGGTAAAATAAAACGCATCAGCACCCAACTCAAACCATTCATTGCCTTCTAGATAGGTTAGTTCCTTCAACTTCTGTGTTTTCCCTTTCTCTGAGGCATTATCTAATTCCTTTATCTTCTCATGATTGAAATAGTATCCTGGTTTAGTATTCACAATTTCTTTCTCGTCTTGGTTAACTTTTATACTTCTCGCTATATACCCACCAGCCGATAATGCCCAACCTATTCCAAGACAAGATGGCGGTATATGAGGCTTTACATTTGCAGGGTGATATATAGCTTGGATGGGAATGCTAAGTTTACCCACCTTAATGGAATACAAGGGAATAGAAATATTGGGTGTGCCAGTATAGTGCCCTATGGGTATAGCTCCAAACGTACCTAAGTTTGCAACTTCGGGCGATGGCACGTTGTGCACCTCCTTCACTTGCCCTAAAATAGGTTTTGCTACTGTTATATATAACATAATCAGTACGACCCTGATATGGTTGTGTTTGACGATAAAATTGGTAAATGTATTCATAAATTGTTCGTTTTTGAGAGTTGATTGGTGCGTATGCGCAGCTTTTCAAGTTTGAACCAGTACATGTTATGACAACTATTTCCTCACCTTTTCGCTGTACACCTTCCCGTTTACATTAATGTAGAGAATGTAGACCCCATGGCGAAGGCTGCGAAGGTCGAACTGCGACTGATAGCCTTCTCCTGCTTCTTGCACAAATCGCTTGCTGCCATACACCATGCCCATGTTGTCACAAAGTAACATTGTGATGTTGGCGCGCTTGTCTAATGTATAGTTTACCATGCTGCACCCTCAGTTACGTTTACCTTATAGTGTATAATGTTCTGTGATACAATAGGCGTATCTGTATCAGCATTGCCTAGCTTAGGGCGTATCTGTTCATCTATTACGGCGTGTATATCAGCAGCCAATGCGCAATAAGCTCGCTTAGTGGTTCCTAAGGGTGTAAGGTTATCGTAGCTTGTGCTAGTCATGGTTTCGAAGACTGGCCTAACCAGTCCCTTGACATACCATTCATAACGTTCTTCTATAACTTGTTTTAAATGTGTAGAATCTAGCTTGATAGGGTTTACATCCATCGCCACAAAATAAGATTTATACTTGTATACACGCAGCACATTGCGTAGGGTGTCACCCTCTGCAAGTACAATGCTACCCAAACCATCTACCACAACATAATTAAAACCACTCTCCTTATAATAATGGTCGTTGCAATAAATACCAAACCCAGAAAAGGAAGTAGAGATAGAATCGCCTAAAGACATAGGAAGCACTGCATGACAGATGGGTTGATAATAGAATGTACGTGTAAGAGGTGCCTCATTGCTTATTTCAAATATACTATCACGACGCATAACATAATAGGTTATCTGCTTATCGTCGGTTACAGACAGCCGACCTAAACTATCGACTTTTTGACAAACGGTTTGTTCTCCATTTACAAATTGAAGCTTAGAAAAATCCCAAACACAATGTTCACCTCGCTCGCCAGGGCTAAAATAGTTTAATATTCGTCTTGAAAATTGCCCATTCTGAAATGCACCTACATCTTGTTGCACATGCTCTTGGGCTCTGACTCCAGATACAAATGCTAATGCTAGCGCCATTAGCACTCCTGTAATTGTTCGTTGTCGGTTAGCCATAAAACTGAATCTTTAATTGGTTAGCTCTTTTATCTTAGATATTGCGAATACTTTATTAAACACTTTCAGGTGTTGGCAAATGCATTCACAATCCACTTATAGTTTGAATTGCACTACAGAAATCTGTTTAGGTAAAAGCAAAGAGATATAATCCTGCCTTTTTTCGTTTTGGCATGCTAAAATGTCAAGGACTGCTTGCCCCAAAATTACGAATTAATCATAAAAGTAACAAATAAATTGGCAAAAATATCCTACTCTAATAATATCAACGAGGCATGACAAAGCCTGCATTGGCGTTTAGCAAACAAACGTACAACATAACAAGACGTGGCCTTTAAAACAAGATACAATTGAAGTATGTTTAAACTAAAGATAATAGGAAGAAGAAGCCTAACAATTACAAATCGCGTGATTAATTTCAAAACTAAAGCTGCACAGACACTTACTATCCTTTGTGTTTTGAACACATGCGCGAGCATTAAACACAATGGCCGTGCATTTCTTCATCCCCACACATCATAGGGCGTAAAGAAATGCACGGCCAAAACACTATTTCGCCATTGCAAGGACAGTGAGCGCGGTGCAAAAAGCATCGGCCTGCCATGTCCTCAACGTTTAAAAACAAATTAAAGTCTGTTAAGCCGCCTCGGGTGTGGCGTCTAGTTTTTTGCGATAAAGCTTATCCACCACCAGCGCAATGGCTCCATCGCCCGTTACATTACATGCTGTGCCAAAACTATCCATAGCGATATAGAGGCTATCATCAGTGCTTGTTCGTTTTCTCCAAAGCCTAAGATGCTGCCCAAGGGCGCTAAGGCGGCCATAATAGCGCCACCTGGAACGCCCGGAGCCGCCACCATGAAGATGGCCAGCACCATCATGAAATGCAAAAACAGGGGAAAATGGGTGGGCAAACCCTCAAGGAGGGCAATGGTAAAGGCACAAGCTGTTATCTTCATGGCCGAACCCGAGAGGTGAACAGTGGCACAAAGGGGTATTACAAAGCCTGCTATATCCTCTGAAACGCCATTCTTAACAGTCTGTTTGAGTGATACGGGGATGGTGGCAGCCGACGACGATGTGCCCAAGGCCGTGAGATAGGCAGGAAACATGTTGGCCAACAGGCGGAAAGGATTTTTCTTTACGATGGCCCCCGCTATAAGATATTGATAGATGAGCACAAAAATGTGTAGCGCAAAGATAACAACGATAATCTTTGCAAACACCGACATGATACGCATTACATCGCCACTGAAAGTCATCGAGAGGAAAATACCAAAGATATAGAGTGGCAAGAGCGGGATGATAACGCGCTCGATAACGCCTACGATGATGGTCTTCATCTCGTTTGTGGCACCGCGCAGCACCTTATGTTCGCCATAAGCTATGCCCAAGCCCATGATAAACGATAGCACCAGTGCACTCATCACATCTATCGGTGCAGGAATATTAACGGTGAAATAGGGTAAGATATCGGCTGGTTTATCTACAACCGTAAGTGTTTGTGCCCCATTACCGATAAGCGAAGGAAAGAAAGCAGCCCCCGTGGTGTAGCTCAAAATAGCCGCAATAACGGTGTCGGCGTAAGCAATGCCCACGGTAATGAGCAGCAGTTTGCCTGCACCTTTGCCGATGTCGGCTATTGCAGGCGTAACCAATCCCACAATAATTAGCGGGATAATAAAACCTAAGAATTGTCCGAAGATACTGTTAAAAGTAGCAAATAAGCGCACCCACTGCAGTGTAAATATATTGCCTAACACTACGCCGAGGGCAATGGCGATGAGAATACGCCCTAATAATCCGATTTTCATTGGTAAATATTGTTTTTTTAGATAAGCAGCCTTGGCGGTGCTTGATGTGAAATAAATGTCAAAAGGAGAGGACAGATGCGCCACAAACAAAGAAAAGCAAGGGGGAAGAGAGAATATCAAAACTAACAAGCTCACGCCTAAAATAGTCATTCGTTATGAATAACGATACGTATACTTACGCATCTAAAATTAAACATTATCTAGTCATTACGGGCTCTCGCCCAATGCTCTCGATATATTAAGCCTCTCTTGGCTATTTCTACTAAATTTTATATAAACATTTACATCACTCAGCAGCGCTCGCGCGTTGCATATACGAGCAATAATAAATGCGATTGAAAGTTAATACCTTCCCCCTTGCCTATGTCTTTAGCGTGTCTTTGTTGGTCATCGCCAGGCAATAGCCAGCAAAGCGCATAGCGCAAGTTGCCTTATTATGGGTTTAGCCCTGCGCAAGGCGTTCGGCCATGGCGCGTCCCAGTGCTCTACACTGTTCGGCCACCTCAGCAGAGAGTGCTTGTTTCATTTCAACGGGTGTGCCCACAGGTTCGAAATGCAATCCGTTTTCGTTCCATTCGCCAATTTTCTGCACTGCTTTGCCAGCCCATCCATAGCTTCCAAACCATCCAATGAGGTGGTTTTTGATGTCTCGGTTGGCCAGTTCGCTGAGCAACACGTCCATTTCGTGATACAGTCCTGTGTTGTAAGTGGGTGCTCCCACGATGAGTGCACGATAGCGGAACACGTCTTGAATAATGTACGAGTGATGTGTTTTCGACACGTTGTGCACCACAATGTTTTTCACTCCAGCCTGACTAGCAGCCCTAGCAATCACTTCTGCCATGCGTTCGGTGTTGCCATACATCGTGCCATAGCATATAACGAGTCCGTCTTCGGCTTCGTATTTGCTCATACGGTCGTACATTCCCACCACTTTTTCGAGGTGTTCGTGCCACACTGGTCCGTGAGTAGAGCACAGATATTCAAACTTTTCGTTGGCCAATTTCTTCAATGCGTTTTGCACAGGTGTGCCATACTTGCCCACGATGTTCGAGTAATAGCGCACCATTTCGAGCCAGAAGGGTTCGCAATTGATTTCGGTATCAAGCAATCCGCCGTTAAGTGCGCCGAAGCAGCCAAAGGCATCGCCAGTAAAGAGCACGTGGTTAGAGAGGTCGAGCGTCATCATTGTTTCGGGCCAGTGCACCATTGGGGTGAGATAGAACCTCAACGTGTGCTTACCCAGCGAGAGTTCGTCGCCATGTTTCACCTCGTGTTCGCATCCCGAAAGACCATAAAAGCCTTTAAGTAGGTCGAACGACTTTTTATTTCCCACCACTTTAAGGTTGGGATAATATTGACGAAGCAGTGCGAAAGAGCCGCTATGGTCGGGTTCCATGTGGTTGGTTACCACATAATCAATGGGTCGGTCGCCAAGAACTTCGCGTAAATTCTCAATAAACTGCGAGAAAAAGTCGGCTTCCACAGTGTCGATAAGACACACTTTCTCATCAACGATGAGGTACGAGTTGTACGAAACGCCATTTGGAAGTGGCCAAAGGCCTTCAAATTTCTCTTTCTTGCGGTCGTTCACCCCCACGTAATAGAGGTCTTTTACTATTTCTATCATATTCTGAGTTTGTAAGTTTATGAGTATATAAGTTTGTGAGTTTATGAGAGTTTATGAGTTTATGAGTATATAAGTTTGTGAGTTTATGAGTATATAAGTTTATGAGTTTATGAGTATATAAGTTTGGGAGTTTATGAGTATATAAGTTTGTGAGTTTATGAGTATATAAGTTGGGTGGGCTTATGCGTATTCACTCAGGTTTCCATCCTTTTGGCACATAGTTTTGTGTGCCTTTGCAGCTTTCAGTCGAGAACGCCAGGGCGTAACTCATTATCTTGTCCCATTGTTCTTTAGTCAATCCGTCGAGAAGTTGTTGCCTAGTGATGCCCAATTTGAGCAATCCAAAGATAAAACCAGCATTAAAATTGTCGCCAGCCCCAATGGTACTCACGGGTTGAATGGTGCTTACGGTATAGCTTTCGCACAGTGCACCGTCGGCTCTTAGCTGCACAGGGTTCACGCCATCGGTATAAACAAAGCGCTTACAATAGAACGAAATCTCGGCCGAATACACTCTAGCGGGGTCGGATTGTCGATAAAGCACCTCGAAATCTTCCCTACTTCCCCTCACCACATCGGCATATTCGTAGTTTTCTAGTAGGTTAGGGGTGATGCGCATCACATCGTTTCGGTGTCCCGAACGAAAGTTAACATCGTAGTAAATAATGGCTCCTCTGCTGTGTGCGAACTCTAAAAACGACACCACCTGTGGCCTTGTGGCCGCGCTAACAGCGTAGAACGAACCAAAGATAACAATATCATCGGGCTGAACATCGGGGTAAGTAAAGTCGGGCGAGTGTTGTTTGTTATCGTGATAAAACAGATAATCGGCATCGTTTTGTTCGTTTAAGAAAGCCAACGAGATAGGCGTTTGCCCCTCGGCATACTTCGTTACGTAGTCGGCATGCACGCCATTGTCTTTCAGAAAGCTGATAACGTTAGTTCCAACGCGGTCGTTGCCTACAGCAGAGATAAAAGTGGCGTCGGCTCCAACGCGTCCTAGCGACACAATGGTGTTGAAAACCGACCCTCCGGGCAATGCTCCCATGGGCTGTTCGTGCTTAAAAACGATGTCTAAAACTGTTTCGCCTACTCCAATTACTTTGCGCATACAATGGTTGATGAATGATTGTTGTTTGTTAAAGCCGCTATCGAGCCTTCTTTGCTAGGGCTTAAGCCACATGTTTGCCTTTCGCCAAGCCTGTCCCGCAAGCAACATTAGGGGGTGTAAAGGGCAAATAAGGCAAGGCCATGCTTAGCCAATAGCAGGGCTAACGAATGTTTTTTGCGCGCTGCCACATAGCAACGATGCGCGCTGCTTCACTGTTTTGCCCCAAACCACTCGATAATGTTCCTGCTTCTGTTATTAATTTGCAAATATCCGAAAATTAAATCAGATAGCAAAACAATTGATTGAGTTTTTGTTATGGCACTAACCGTGGGGCGAAAAAAATAGGCAACGAATAATCTATGCCATGTTTAACCCATATATTTTTCGTAACTTTGCAGCAGCAATTGGTACGCCATGCACGGCGTTTAATAGGGAAACGGGCGAAAATCCCGTACAGTCCGGCTGCTGTGAATTGCCCTTGGAGGCGTAAACACCTGTCACTGAACATGCGTTTGGGAAGACGTTTACCGCCCGGCAATAAGTCAGAATACCTGCCTTTGCTTGCGTTTACACGGTTTCCAGGGTTAGACCTTACGCCCAACGCACGCTCCTAGCAGCGTGCAAGGTTTCTTTTTATTTCCCCTACACGTTGTGCACAGCCCTCAAAGTGCCTTTTAAGGCATTGGTGTTTGGGCAAAAGCACCCTACACTAAAGCATCAATCAAAATCATCAACACAATAAAAACATGAAGCAACATCAACTCAATGTGCTTCTGTGTGCACTCATCTTATTCGCTATTTCGCCACTAATGGCCTTAGCAAATAATGAGGATGTGCTCATGGAACTTACGCCTAAGCGCGTGGAAGTGGGCGAAACACCCATCAACTTTTACGACGATGGCGGGCCCAATGGCCAAACTTCGCCCGAATTTAAGGAGGGTAAAACCAGTAGTGTTACGTTTGTTCCCACCATTACGGGTAAGAAAGTGCAAGTAGATTTTAGTAAGGTAGACATCTTCGAAGGTAGCCAATACAAACAGTTTATCGAGGTTTACGATGGCACAGAGGTGCGCGCCGACCGCCTTTTGGCTACTGTTCGTAAGGGCACAACGCCCCTTTTGAAAGCCACCAACGCCGAAGGCGCACTCACCGTGGTGTTTGGTAGTACCACTGCTTTTCCCTCTAATGGTTTTCAAGCCGTGGTTAGTCTCTTCGTTCCACAAGCAATGCAGTTCAGCGAAGTGGTTACTTCGTCTATGCAAGACCACACGCTAGCGGCTGGCGACTCGCTTCAACCGCTGCTTGCGTTTAGCATTCGCACCACCGAGACCGAGCCTGCGCTTGCACTTCACGCATTAACGGTGAACAATAGCGGACCCATCACGGGTTTAAGACTCTATCAAAGCACTTCAGAAAACGACCTTTCCACCGCCCATTGCATTGCCAAAGCCAAGGTTAGCAGCCAACAAACGGTGCTCAACGTGACCAATAAACCTGCACTTCGCATGGGCAACAACTTTTATTTCATTGCTTGCGACGTGAGCGAAGAGGCCGAAAACGGCAACACGGTAAGTGTTTCGCTCACCCAGGTGGCCCTTTCTGATGCCCAACATGCCCTTAATGCCACGCTGCTAACGGGCGACCGACTGGTGGAAAACATCATTTACGCCACCGAAGGCACACAGATAAAGCGCGTTAATGGCGAACTTACGCTTAAATCAAAAAGCAATACGTATAACGATAACTACGAAGGCGGAAACCAAAACCGCATCGTTAGCTTCAAGCCTTTACACCAAGGACGCGTGGTGCAGATAGATTTCAGTAAGTTTGATGTGCAATATTCTAGTTCAACGGCTTATGGTGTACGCGCCCATTTCGTGGTTTACGAGGGTGTAGGTACCACTGGACGCAAGCTGTGGGAACTTAATTCTAGTGCCGACAGACAGCGTGGACCGGGTAAAACGTTGCGTTCGAAATCGCCCGATGGTGCACTCACCATCGTGTTCAATCCCAAAGACTCGCACTATTCGGCCAAAGGCTTCGAGGCTAAGGTGAGCGAATACCAACCCAAGCACATGACTCTAACCGATGTTGTGGTGCAACAGGCCTCAACAGAGGGCGTTGCTCCAGGCGCAAAACAACAACCTCTGCTGCTTGTTAACCTTAAAACCGAGGGCGATTTGCAGCCCATCACCCTGCAATCGCTACTGCTCGACCTTAAAAACTCGATGCCCGCGATGTCGGCTTTGCAGCTGTTTAAACAACCCGCTGCCAACCCTGGCGTTGCGCCAAGCACCGACACGTTAGCCATTGTGCCCCAGTCACTATTGCAAGCGCAACAACACATCGCCCTAACACAGCCACTGACGCTCGACGAAGGCGACAACTGGTTAATGATTTGTGCCGATGTGGCCGCCGAGGCACAAGCTAAAAAGGCCCTCGATGCAGCCCTTTTAAAGGTGAACACCTCGCTAGGCGAAACGCAAGTACAAGCTGGCGACCCCATCGGCGAACGCCATGTGGAATACGAACGCTCGCTCGTCAAGGGCGATAATGGACGCATCGATGTACCCGAGAATGCCACTTTCACCCTCTACGACGATGGCGGAAAAGACAAAAATGAAAGCAAAAACTTTGATGGCATCATCACTTTCGTGCCTAAAACGCCTGGAACGATTATCGCCATCAAAGCAAACACATGGACTTTGGCTGCGCCCGACAAGCTTGAAGTGTACTTCGGAACAGCACGAAAAGACAAACCCGACCTTGTTTTCGATAGGTATAAAAAGCTTGAAAAGCTGCTTTCTACTGCGCCCGATGGTGCTATCACCTTGCGCTACACCACGGGTAAGTATGCTGTTTCTGAGGGTTTTGCCCTCGAAGTATCGGCCATTACGCCCCAATCGCTGTCCATTAGTAAGGTGAATGTTACGGCTGTTGCCCCCGAACAGGTGTTTAAGGCACAAGAAAATGTGCCCATGCTGCACGTTGAAGTAACCGTTACAGGCGACAAAGGCCAATTGCAACTCACCCAGATGCGTGCTCCATGGCCATCAACATCGCCCGTGGCGCAAGCCAATGTCTTTGCAACAGCACTTAATAATGGCTTTGCCACCACCACAAACGTGGGTAGCACCAATGCCAACGATGGTGTTTTTGCCATGAATTACACCATTGAGAAGGCTGGCGAATACCATTTTTGGGTGGCTATGAATGTTGCGCCCACGGCCACTATTGGTCAAACGCTGAGCGTTGCGCTCACCGATGTAACCGCAAACGCCACTGCTGTGCAGCCAATAACACTTCAAACGGCCTCCACTAACGTGGCACAAGGCATCAGCGGAACCATCAATGTAGGCCCAAGTGCCACATACACCACCATTCAAAGTGCCATCGAACATCTAAAAACGGGTATCGACGGACCAGTTACGCTTAGCATTGAGAAAGGCGAATACAACGAAAGGGTGAACATTCCGCATCTTCCAGGGCTTTCGTCTACCAATACCCTCACCCTTAAAGCGGCTTCGGGCAAGCGTGGCGATGTGCATATCTTCCACAATAACTTCACAAAAAATGGTTATGACCCCGACCAAATGGCCAACGATTACGGCGTTGTAACCATCGATGGTGCCACTCACACCACCCTGCAAGCCTTGGAAATAAGCACCCAAGACCCCACTTACCCAGGCGTGGTACACCTTCGTAACAAGAGCCGAAACATCACAATAGACAACTGTTACATACACGCACCACTCTCAACCAGCATCCAACAGAAGGTGACTCTCGTTAATCTCTATGCCAAAAACGAGGCTAACGCCAACAACGACCACTTCTCGCTGCAACATTCGCTACTCGAAGGTGGTTATAATGGTGTGAGATTAGGTGGCACGGGCTTTGTGTCGCTGCCAGCAGAGATAGGCGGACGCATCGTTAACAACGTGCTTCGCAACCAAGGAACAAAGGCTATCTACGTGGCAAGAGAAGTGGATGCACGTGTTGAAGGCAACACCATAGAGAACGAATTGTCTACCCATAAAGACTTTAACGCCATCGACATCGACGCTAAAGGCGATGTTAGGGTTGTTAACAATCGCATTTCGCTCAACACGAAGGAGTATTGCACGGCCGTTTTCGTGCGCAACGTGTCGGGCACTCCCGCTTCTTTGGCCCTCATTGCCAATAATGCGGTGAGCGTTAAGCATGCCGAAAGCAGCTCAAGAAGCTACGGTTCGAAGGTGTTATCACTCAAAGGCGGATCGGAAAACTTGCTCATCGCCCACAACACACTATGCGTGGAGGGTAAAGAAAACGACATCACGGTGGCTGTTATGGGCGCCATGAACGGCAAGGTGCAGATGGTAAACAACATTTTGCAAAACAATGGCAAGGGACTGGTTTACCAAACCACACGCAAAGAGTTTGTCGACAGTCTTGCACCAAGCCACAACAACCTCTTTACCAATGGCAACCAACTGGCCAAAGTGCAATCGTCGTTTGCCGACTTTAACGAATGGCGCACGCTCGCAGGCGAGAAATTTGCTTACAACAAGAAGGTGGACTTTGCCACCGACGTGTTGTTACAGCCGCTTACCGAAGACGATTTGCGCCACGGCAAACCTATTAGCACAATCGCAACAGACCTTCTTGGTGTGACACGAAGCGCCTCAACGCCCCTTATTGGTGCTTACGAGCAAGCATGGCAACCCACTCCTACGGGCATAACCACTGCTGCAAACACTTCGGCCAACATTGTTTTGCAGGTTGAAAACGGTGCGTTGAACTTTACCCATGTGCCTCAAGGCGCGCAAATAGAAGTGTTCTCGGTGACGGGTGCGCTGCTTTCGCACCATGTGTTACCAGCAAATGCCACCAGCTTACAGGTGCAAGGCCTTCCCAAGGGCGTGTTTATGGTGCGCGTAAGATGGGCCAACGGCCGATGGAGCACCACCATTAAGAAGTAAAAACCCCACACAGCAGTTTGGCTTGCACATGCAAACAAACCTGCATCAACAAATAATCGGAACAATCGAGGCGATGTTTACACCTCGGTTGTTCCGATTTTCGTTATTAGCAATGTGCATTAAGGCTGTTTGAAGCCTGAACAGAAGCCTCGCGCAGCAATCTCACACACAGTCTTGTTGTGCCCAGAGCGCAATGGTTTTGAGTTTAAAATAGTCTATCGACATAAACATAAAACCCTTAAAGGCATTGTCTGTGCCCCACGAGTTTTTCATAATAAAGTAGCGTTTGCCTTGCGAGTCGTGCGCCAAGCCCACGATAGCCATGCAATGGTCGTCGGTTGTGCGCAGCGTTTCAAAGGCCATTTGTCTCATTTCTTGGGTTGGAGCAGTGCTATGCAGTGGCAAACGAGCATAACCTTCCACAAAGTCAAATCCCTCTTCGGATGTATCGCCCTCCCAACAAACGGGATGGCCCGCCTTCAACGAGCGTTCGGTGATGGCCACTAGCGTGTCGATGGGGAGGTTATAAAAATAGTCTCGATTAACATTGTCGTTCACTTCCAGCACGAAAGCCGAGTTAAAAGGATGGTGAGTAAAGCTTGTTAGCGCCACATACTCATCTTTTCGGCACACGCTTCGTCCAAATTCGCCAAAGGTATATCCGGCGCCATATAGATATTGCGTTTTAGGCAGCGACCCAATTGCATTATCCATGAGGTCGTTAAAGCGTTCGTGCAGACGTGCAAGTCCTTCTCTGTGGGCCATGGTAACCCGGCAAAGGTTGTAGGTTTTATTAACCAGCGAAGCAAAGATGCTGTTGTTTTCCACGTGATAAGTGTCGTAAGCCAACAGTCCGTGCTGTGCAATAAGTGCCAAAGCGTTGGAAGCCATGCCGCGCAAGTGTTGTGGGCGCGTGCCTCTAGAGAGGTAAGCGTCTTGCATGCGTTGGCGCAAAGCCATGCGAGCCACGTAGGCCACGGAGAGATTTACCGAGTCGCCCTGCATGAGATGTTCGGTTTCGATAGTAGCCAGCATACCAAACACCCAGCAAAGCGAGCTTCTTCCTTGGTCTTTCACGGGCGTTGTTTTCAGCTTTAGGTCTATTATAGGGCGCTTAACACTAGCCCTTCGTTCGTCTTTCGTGGTGCAAGCGCTCAGCAATGCCAATGCCACGAGCGTGATAATAATTCTGTTCATGGGGGGCAAAGATACCATTTTTTCGTAACTTTGCAAAAGTAACATAGAATAAATGGATAATAACAAGATAAAAGAATATGAAATAATGGCGCCCGTAGGGTCGCGCGAGAGTCTCGTGGCAGCCATTCAAGCAGGTGCCGACTCAGTGTATTTCGGCATTGGACAGTTAAATATGAGGTCGCATTCGGCCAATCAATTCACCATAGACGACCTTCGCGACATTGCCGCCACCTGTAAAGAGCATGGCATGAAAAGCTATTTAACGGTGAACACCGTTATCTATGGCGAAGACCTTGGCACGATGCACACCATCATCGACGCCGCTAAAGAAGCGCAAGTAACAGCAGTTATCGCCAGCGATGTGGCCGTAATGATGTATTGTAGGCAGGTGGGCGTGGAGGTTCACTTGTCAACGCAGCTTAATATCTCGAACATCGACGCACTAAAGTTTTACGCTCAGTTTGCCGATGTGGCCGTGTTGGCCCGCGAATTAAACATGGAACAGGTGGCCGACATTCATCGACAAATTGCCCAACAACGCATTCTTGGCCCCAATGGCGAACTTGTTCGCATCGAAATGTTTTGCCATGGCGCACTATGTATGGCCGTAAGTGGCAAGTGCTATCTAAGTTTGCACGATGCCAACAGGTCGGCCAACCGTGGCCAATGCGTGCAGTTGTGTCGGCGTTCGTACACCGTTACCGATAAAGAAACGGGTACACAGCTCGACATTGACAACGAATACATCATGAGTCCGAAAGACTTAAAGACGGTGAGATTTATCGACCAAATGATGAATGCCGGCGTTAGGGTGTTTAAAATAGAAGGACGAGCACGCGGACCAGAATATGTTTACACCGTGGTGCGCTGCTATAAAGAGGCTATTGCCAGCGTGTTAGAAGGCGCATTTACCGAAGAAAAGAAAGACGAATGGGACGAAAGACTCTCTTCGGTGTTTAATCGCGGCTTCTGGGATGGCTATTATCAAGGCCAAACCCTGGGCGAATGGACCAAACACTACGGCAACAAAGCCACCGAAAAGAAGGTGCTTGTGGGCAAGGTTATCAAACATTTCTCGAAGTTGGGCGTGGCCGAGATTGCCGTTGAGGCTAGTGAACTGCAACTGGGCGACCATGTTTTGATAACTGGAACCACAACGGGCGTGATGTATTTTGATGCTAAAGAGATACGTTACGAACTTAACCCCGTTGAAAAAGCCAACAAAGGCACACGCGTATCGATACCCGTGCCCGACAAGGTGCGACCCAACGACAAGGTATTTAAGCTTGTAAAAAACGATATAGACAAAGAAAAAACGGCTAAATAAGCGGTTGTTTTAACCTCTTATAAGGCCCTTAAACCCAATAAAACAACTAGCTTTGCTAGACAAAACTATCACCACAACATGTCAACATCCTCAATAAACGCACTTCAAGAAGAAGTGATTGAAGAGTTTTCGGCATTCGACGACTGGATGGATAAATACCAAATGCTCATTGACTTGGGCAACGAACTCCCTCCTCTCGATGCCAAGTACAAAGTAGAAAGCAACCTTATTGAAGGCTGCCAAAGTCGTGTTTGGCTACAATGCGACCTGCAAGACGGCCTTTTGGTGTTCACTGCCGACAGCGATGCGCTCATCACTAAAGGCATTATTGCCCTGCTTATCAGGGTGCTGAGCAATCACACACCTGCCGAAATTGTGGCATCCAACCTGCATTTTATTGATGCCATCGGCTTGAAAGACCATCTGTCGCCCACGCGCTCAAATGGTTTGCTCTCAATGGTGAAGCAAATTAAGGCCTACGCCTTGGGCTATGCGGCTAAGCAGCAATAAGTTCACGGGCTAGATTACCGCTCTATGCAGAGGGGCTAAAGGGTTATAACACATGGTCTTTGACTTTACTTTGGCAATGCACCAACCCCAATACACATCACAACTAGGCTCAACTACCTTGATGTGCCTCATCGCTAGCCCCAAAAAGGGCCGTGCTGGGCTACGTATCACACGCCCAACACGGCCTTTTTTGTTT